>JAQBPN010000112.1 GCA_028287505.1 Fibrobacterota bacterium
GTGAGGCCGTTGACCATGGCGGCGCGGCGGACCAGCACGGAATCGAACCAGCCGCAACGGCGTTCGCGGCCGGTGGTGGCCCCGTATTCATGGCCGATCAGGCGCAATCGCTTGCCGACCTCGCCCACTTCCTCGGTCGGGAACGGGCCGTTGCCCACGCGGGTGGTGTAAGCCTTGACCACGCCGATCACCTGTTGGATGGCGGTAGGTCCCACGCCGGAGCCGATGCAGGCGGCCGCGGCCACCGTGTTCGACGAGGTGACGAACGGATAAGTGCCGTGATCCACGTCCAGGACCGTGCCCTGCGCGCCCTCGAAGATGAGGCGCTTGCCCTGCTTGAGGGCGGAGTTGATGAGAGCGACCGTGTCGGCGACATAGGGGGCCAGGCGCCGGCCGTATTCCCGGTATTCCTCGAAGATCTTTTCCGCCGACAAAGGCTCGGCGCCGAACATCTTCTGGATGAGCTCATTGCGATCGGCCACTTGCGCGTGGATCTTGATCTTGAGGGCGGCCTCTTCCAGGAGATCGCCCACGCGGATGCCGCTGCGGTTGACCTTGTCGTAATAGGCCGGTCCGATGCCGCGTCCGGTGGTGCCGATGGCGGCCTTGCCCGCGGCCTTTTCCTTGAGCTGGTCCAGCACCTTATGATAGGGCAGAACCACCTGGGCGTTCTCGGCCACCCACAGGCGGCCGTCCATGTCCATGCCCTTGGCCTGGACTTCTTCGATTTCGTTCAGGAACTGCAGGGGATCCAGCACCACGCCGTTGCCGATTACGCATTGCTTGCCCGGGTGCATGATGCCGGCGGGAATCAGATGGAAGATGAACTTCTGATCGCCCACTTCCACCGTGTGGCCGGCATTGGCGCCGCCCTGGAAACGGATCACCAGATCCGCCTCCTCGGTCAGAAAGTCCACGATCTTGGCCTTGCCCTCATCACCCCATTGGGCGCCCACTACGACTCGATTCGGCATTGTATTCCCGCACCATGGCCCTTTGGGCCATATTAATTCATGAGGGCCCGGGGGACCCTGTTTATTTCACCAGGCCCAACGGGCCAAAGACCCGACAGGGCCAGGGGCGAAAGGTAAAAACAAGGCCGGTCGCCCACAATGGGGGAATGGGTCTACGCGGGCCTTACTTTGGGGTCTCTCGTCGGGCGTACGGGCAGCCCCCGAGGCCTGCCGCTGCGCCCCTCGGCGTCGGGCGTCGGGCGCAAATCCAAGAAAATGCACGCATTTTGCATTTGCGCCCGACGCCAAAGGGCGAAGCCGTGAAAGCGGAGGGATGGCCTGTACGCCCGACGCCCGACGACGTCAGCTTTGCAAACAGGGAGCTTTTACTCGTCCTCTTCCTGGGCGAACAAAGCCGACCAGGAGGGATTGATGCCGGCCTGTTCCACGGCCACGCGCCATTCGTTCCCGAGGATTTCGCGGGCCACGGAGCAATGGGCCAATTGAAAGCAGGATTCGCAAGCGCTGTCGCAACCGTCCACGTGGGTGATCTTGTAGGAAGAGGCGTCCATTTCGAGGGGGGAATCCAGAAGCTGGAGGATGCCGCGGTAGGCCACGCGGACGGGAAGCGTATCGAGGAAATCCACCTGCACCTGGCGTTGTATCAGATCGAATTCGATTTCGTTGAGGAGACCGATGAGGTCGGTTTCGCTCAAGGCCTCCGCCTCCGGAAGCTCGCGCCCCTGCAGCAACCGCCGCAGGGAGGTGAATGCGGGCGCGATGCGTTCGCGATCGTTTCCGCAGGTCCAATCGAAATGATTCCGGGTAAGGTCTTCGTCTGAATGGCGCTTTAGCATATTCCCCATGTTCGTGAACGTTGGCAAGAGCTATTGTATCAGGGCCGGTTTTGCGCGATCCAGTTTAAAATCAACAGGTTAGCTTATAAAAACCCAAGCTGCTCAAAGAGGCTGGATAACCCTCAAAAGCGAAATTGGACTTGAGGTTTCCTTGACTTTCCGTCTATCCGTTGCAATGCGGATCCCAAGTCAAGGCGCCGCCGGGCTTTGGCGAGCGCACCCATAGGGCAAAAGCTATCTTCGCAGAATGCCAATGCGGTCAGCGCCTCGAATTTCGAAAATCGCCGCCGCCTTTGCCGCCCTTCTTCTCGCCGCCTGCGCCGGCAACGAAACCCAGATCTCGAAAGAATTCTCGGGCCGATCCCTGGAAGGCAAAACCCTGGCGATGGTGCTTCCCGAAACCTCCCAGGTGGAGGTGATGAACCCGGATGATTTGGAGATCGCGTTTCCCGGTCCGCAGATTATGTCCGCCAACGCCGTTCTCGCGCGCGAGTTCAACGAATACTTCTATAACGAGATGGCGCAGAGCATCGATTTCGTCAAGCCGCTCCGGGTTCCGGACACCTTGCCCAGGCCCGCGGAAGACCAGCGCATCGCCTACTCCCGCAAAGCCACTCTGAATTTCCCCGGCTTCACCTACGCCATCCCCAGCCGCGAATTCCTGCGCTCCCATGGCGTGGAGGCGGACGTGGTGCTGGTGGTGGCCGGTTTGAAATCCTCCCAGGGCAAAACCGAAATCATCTCCCCGAAAACCGGCGGCTCCCTCCAGGAGAAATTCCTGGTGCTGGAAGGCTGGTACATCATCTGGGACTATGCCTCCGGCAAGCCCATCGCCAACGGACGCTTCCGCCCGACCCGGGAATACCGATTCAAGCCCGAGACAGGGGATTGGATGAAGTCCTTCGAACTTGCGGTGCAAAAGGTGATGGAGTCCTCGCCGTTCCGCGGGGCGAAGTGGTACAAGCGCTAGTCCCGGCTCCCTACAGCTAGAATTCCCAACCCGCGTCCAAGCCATAGATCAGGCTGAGATCGCGGTTGAAGTTCCCCTTGCGCCAGCCCAGGCCGTCCAGGAAATGCAGGTCGTAGAAGACGGCTCCCAGATGGGCGCCGATCAGGGTATGCGGCGATACCTTCGCCTCCACGGCCATGCGCGATTTGCTGATCCAGCCGATGGACGCGTGGTCGGAGGTTCCGTTCAGGAATTCCAGGTTGAAGGAAAAGGGATCGTTCCCGCCGAAGCGGAGCAAGGGGCCGGCCACCAGGTAACCGCCCTCGAAATCGAAGCTGCGGCTGGGATCGGAGATGCCGCGCAAGCGCACGTCGATATAGCCGCCCTCCACCGTCAGGCCCAGGCCCATCCCCGGCTTGTCCAATCCGATGGCGAAACGCAGGCCCGCCAGATAGGCGTCGCGATACAGGTCCGAGCCGCCGTCGGGATCCTTGAGAGCCTTCCCGGAATAGGAAACCCTCACGCCCGCTTCCATGAAAACGGGATAGTCCTCCTGGTTGGTGGCCAGATCATACAGGGTCTGTGCGCCGTACAGGATGAAAGCGCCCACCACCACCACGCCTATCACCACGTAGATGACGGCGGCCAATTCGTGCGCGTCCCATCCCCCGCCGCCGCCGTCGGTCACGTCCGCGAAGAAATTCACGAACCAGCCTTTGGCCCGGTCTTTTTCGATGGCGGTATGATCGGCTTCCGCATCTTCATCCGCTTCCCGCCCGGGTCCGGCGATCAGGCTGTCCGCATGGGCGCGGGGTTCCGGATCCCCCGGGAGGTACAACCCGCCGGAATTCCGCGCTCCCTGGCGCAGCAGGGAATCGCGGTCGAAATCGTCCTGGCGCGCGGCGGAGTTGCTTTCCGGTTCCCGACGGACGCCCGAGGCCCGGTCCGCGGCCGAATCCGCCTTGGGTAACTTTTGAGTTACGGTATCGGCGCGGGGAACCGCGTTCTTCAGGGGTTCCGGAGCCGATGCGGCCAACGTCGCCGCCAGGGCGGGTCCCGTCAGCAGGCGGCCATGGCGGGCATTGGCCAAGGCCAGCCGCTGGAATTCCAGAGGATCGACTTGGCGCAGGGTGCGCCCGGGGAAGGCGGCGCGCAGGTCTTGAACGGTGGGGCCCTGGGCTTCCGGGGAGAAATCCTTGTCGACGGGATGCGGAAGATGCCCGGGCTCCGCGGCCTGGGCCGCCAGCGCCGCCACCAGGGTCCAGGCAATCAGGGAAAGCAGGCCGGTGGCCCTGCCGGATCGAGAACGAGGACAATGGGCTTTTCGGAATTGGCGCGGCATATCACTCCGGCGTAGGGACCGATGCCTTCCGCCTACCCTGAAACGCACGGCAGCGGGGGAACCGCTATGCCCGGATTTGCGGCCGGAAAAGGGACTGGAATGGCCACCGGGCCATAGCTCTGCCCAAAAAAGGGAGGAGCGCAGCGACGAACCGGTAGGCCTATTCAAGCGACGAGCGTGGAGTTTGCAAAGCAAACTCCAGAGCGAGAAGCCTTATACGTCGAGTTCTTTGACAAGATAGGCATTCTCTTCGATGAACTTCCGGCGCGGCTCCACTTCTTCGCCCATCAACATGGTGAAGATCTGATCCGCTTCCACCACGTCTTCCATGGTCACGCGCTTGAGTACGCGGTTGGCGGGATTCATGGTGGTGATCGAGAGCTGCTCGGGATTCATTTCGCCCAAGCCCTTGTAGCGCTGGATGTAAATGCCCTTCTTGTCCCCGATTTCGGCGAGGATCTTGTCTCGCTCCTGCTCGTTGAACGCGTACTTCTCGATCTTGCCGGACTTGATCTTGTACAGCGGAGGCTGGGCCAGGTATAGCACGCCTTGGTCGATCAGCGCCTTCATGTAACGGCAGAAGAAGGTGAGCAGCAGGGTCTGGATATGCGATCCGTCCACGTCGGCATCGGTCATGATGATGATTTTGTGGTAGCGCAGCTTGTCCACGTTGAAGGTCTCTTCGCCCAGGCCGGTGCCGATGGCTTGGACCATGGTGGAGATTTCCTCGTTGCCGAGGATCTTGTCCATGCGGGCCTTTTCCACGTTCAGGATCTTGCCCTTCAAGGGCAGGATGGCCTGGAACGTGCGATCGCGGCCCTGCTTGGCGCTGCCTCCTGCGGAATCACCCTCGACCAGGTACAATTCGCAGTCGGCGGGATTGCGCGACGAGCAGTCGGCGAGCTTGCCGGGCAGACCGCCGCCTTCCAGGGCGCTTTTGCGCCGGGCGAGCTGGCGGGCCTTGCGGGCGGCTTCGCGCGCCACGGCGGCGTTGTAGACCTTGTCTATGATCTTGCGGGCGATTGCCGGGTTCTCTTCGAAGAAGTTCGTGATCATGTCGAAGACGGCCGTCTCCACGATGCCCTTCACTTCATGGTTGCCCAGCTTGTGCTTGGTCTGGCCTTCGAACTGCGGATCGAACACCTTGACCGAGACCACCGCCGTAAGGCCTTCGCGCACGTCTTCGCCCGTGAGGTCGATGCCGTCCTTCTTGGTTTTGGGGAGGATGTCCTTGGCCTTGTTGTTGATGACGCGGGTTAGGGCGGATTTGAAACCGACCACGTGGGTGCCGCCGTCGACGGTGTTCACGTTGTTTACGAAGGAGAACAGGCTTTCCACGTAACCTTCGTTGTAGCGGAAGGCGATTTCTACGGGGGTGTTGTCCTGTTCCTTGACGATGTGGACGGGCTTGTCCATCAATGGCTTCTTGTTGTGATCCATGTATTCGATGAAGGCGGCGACGCCGCCGGGGAAGAAGAACTCGTGGAACTTCTTGTCGTCGCGCTCATCCCGGATGGTGATGGTGAGACCCTTGTTCAGGAACGCGAGTTCCCGAAGACGGGAGCTCAAGGTGTCGAAGTTGAAGGTGAGTTCGGAGAAGATTTCCGCGTCGGGCTGGAAGAAGACCTTGGTGCCGCGTTTGTCGGTCTCGCCGATGGTCTTGCCCGGGGCCTGGGGGGCGCCGCGATGGAAGGTCTGTTCGAACAGCTTGCCGTTGCCGCTCACGGTGACGACGAGCTCCGAGGACAATGCGTTCACGCATGAGACGCCCACGCCGTGAAGGCCCGCGGACACCTTGTAGCTGTCGTGGTTGAACTTGCCGCCCGCATGGAGCTTGGTCATGACCAGTTCGACGGTGCCGATGCCTTCGGTGGGATGGATGTCGGTGGGAATGCCGCGGCCGTTGTCCTGGACGCTCACGCCGTTGGTCGCGGTGATGACCACGTCGACCTGGGTGCAATAGCCGGCCAGGGCCTCATCGACCGAGTTGTCGACCACTTCGTAGACCAGATGGTGCAGGCCGCGAGCGTCCGTGGAACCGATGTACATGGCGGGACGCTTGCGGACGGCCTCCAGGCCTTCGAGGACCTTGATATCGCTCGCCTGGTACGTATGTTCCTTGGGTTCCTGCACGGCTTTGTTCTCTTCCACGTTCACATCCTTCTAAAGATCGAAATACAGCAAGACCGAAATACCGGACTCAAACCAACTGGATTTCCTTCACAAGATCCGCGCCCAGTATTTCATTGGCGCGCTTGCGGATGGCATCCCTTTGGAAATGCAACTCGTTGCGCCAGGTGGCGCTTTCCACCCGTACCTTCAGGGTCCAACCCTTCAGACTTTCGAGCTTGGCGATGGCGGAGGCTTTGGGGCCCATCAGGGTGGCCCAGTTCCCGCGCAGCTTTTCCTCGTAGATGAGGTGGCCCAGTCCGGCGCGATCCAGCAATCCGCCCAGAACCTGGGAGATGCCCGCCAACTGTCTTCCCGCGCGTTTTGCCATCGATTATGCCGGCCACTCTCGCCCGATAATACGCCCGAATTTCCGCCCTTGGCGGTCGCGGGAAAGCCCCTTGCCGAACGTTGTGATTATACCGCTTGGCGAGGGGTTTCCGCTTGCTTTTTCCAGGCTATGAAAGGTAGAAAAATAGCCCGTTCCGGGCTATCTAAACGACCACCCTGCCGCGCTGCAAAGTGATGATTTTTTCGGCTTGGAAAGGCAGATCCGCGGCCCGGGGATTGGCTATGAAAACCTGGCCTTTGCCCCGGATCATTTCGCCGATGCGGAGCCGCCGGGCCTCGTCCAGTTCCGCGAACACATCATCGAGAAGCAGGATGGGCGGACGGTGGTTTTTTTGCTCCAGGAGCTCCGCGGAAGCCAGCTTGAGGGAGAGGGCCACCGAGCGCTTTTGTCCCTGGGATCCGAAGTCCCGCACCGGCTTGCCGGAAAGGAAAAAGGCCAGGTCCTCCCGGTGCGGCCCCGCCAGGGTGAGGCCGGCCTCGCGTTCTGGGACGCGCATGGCCATGAGCTTGCGCTGGAAATCCTCGCGGATGGCAGCCTCGTCGCCGGCTTCCGAGACGCAACCGGACAGACTCAGGCTCAAAGCTTCGCCTCCGTCCGAGATGGACCGGTAGCAGGCCTCCGCCAAGGGCGCCAGGTCCGCCAGGGCGCCCCGCCGCATCACGGTGATGCGCGCCCCCGTTTCCACCAAAGGCGCGTCATAAGCGGCCAGCACGTCGCCGCCGAAGTCGCGGGAGCCCGCGCCCATCTGCTTGAGCAGGCTGTTGCGCTGTTTGAGGGCCTGGTTGTAATGCCGCAGGGTATCCAGGTAATCCAGGGAAAACTGGCACAGGAGGATGTCCAGGTAGCGCCGGCGGATCTGGGGGCCGGAACGGATCAGATCCAGGTCCTCGGGGCTGAAGGAGACCACTTCGAAATGCCCGATCAGGTCCGACAGGCGCTTGCTCTCGCGTCCGTTCACCTTCACGCGCTTGGCCCCCGTCTCCGTGTACTCCACCGACTGGGCGTGCTCCTGCCCGCCGATGCGGCCCATGACGCGCAATACGAATGCGGTCTGGTTCCACTGGATCAATTCCTTGTCCTTGCGCGTGCGCTGGGAATGCGCCAGGCACGCGTAATGGATGGCCTCCAGAAGGTTGGTCTTGCCATGGCCGTTGGGACCGGAAAGCAGGTTGAGGCCGGGACAGAAGGAGATTTCCTGGCTTTCATAATTGCGGAAATGCGTGAGGGAAACGGTCTCGAGATGCATCAGAGCGCCGAGCCTTCGAAAGTCAGCTTCACGTCCGCCACCCCGTCTTCGCTCAGGGTCAGGGTCTCTTCTCCCGGGGTCCCTGCAAGGGAACCGTCGGCGCTCTGGGACCAGAGTTCCTTCCACGTGAAGGATTTTCCGCCCAGGCGCACGCTGGCCGTCATCCCGGGCTGGAGGCCGCTGAAAGTGAATTCCCGGCGCAGGGCGATGTCGCCGTAGTGGTCGTCGTAGGCGGGATGTTCTTCTACGCGGAGGGTCTTTCCCCCCGGCAGATCCAGGGAGTAGCGGAGGATCAGATAGCCCAGGGAATCCTGTTCGAAGCCCAGGAACATGGGTTTCAAGGGCAGGGTTTCTCCCCCGGCATCCACGTGCCACAAGGTGTCGGCTTCCTGAAGGTGGTAGAGGGGGCCTTGGGGGACATAGGCACTGTCCGTCGCGCTTGCATTGCCCGGGACGGGACCCCGCCACGCCATGTACAGTCCGCAACGCGCGGTGTCGTAAACCAGGGTCATGGCCGCTGCAGAGGCGGCGAAGAAGAGGAGGCCCTGTCTGCCGTTCAAGGCTCCTCGATAGAGTCCCCGGCCAATGGATACGGGTTCGCCGTTTCCGGGCGGCCCCATCGTCCCCTCCGCGCTTTTCCCGCGGCCGCATCCCGGCAGCAGGGAGGCGGCCAGGAAGAGCGCAAGGATGAGCTCCGGGCGGGTGGGGGTTTGCGGCATGGCCTAAAGGTAAAAAGGCGAGCGGCCGCCGTCCGCGCCCATCAAGGACCTTGCGGCTCGATCCGGTAAAGGCGCGACTCCGCGCCCTCCAGGCGGATGGTCATGCCCGGGACCAGGGGAATGCGGGATTTCGTCCACAGATCGTAAAGCTGGTAGCCGCGCGCGCCGGAGAGCCCCAGGCGCGCCGGGGACAAGGTCTTCACGGCCGCGGTGGTATCGTAGTTGAATATCGCCGCGTGGACATCGCCTTTGTCCTTGTCTTCCAGCACGAAGACGTCCGCGGCCCGTGTGCCGGTGTCGTTCTCGGCGGGGCGGAAACTTTTCCCCCGCGAAGCCAGCGCGTTGACCTCGGCATTCTTGAGCAGCAGGCGGTAGCGGTCCTGGGCGGCGGCGTCGCGCAGGTCGTCGGCCATGAGCATCATGGTCCCGGAAATCACGGTGGCGTTCAGGCGGGTGCGCGCCACCCTTTCCGTGGAGGCGGGCTCGTTGAAGGGCTTGGAGAGCACGGTCGCATCCGGATCGTTGAAGGCATACAGGGTGCGGTGCTGCCACCAGGCTCCGGTCAGGGCGTTGAGCAGGTATTCCGTCGCGCTGATGCTGCCGTAGACATCGCAGGAGATGCGGCGGGCATGGGCGTACTGGTGCGGGAAAAGGGGCGCGATGGACAGGTGGATGAAAAAGGGACGCCCGATCCGGTTGGGATCCAGACGATCGCGGATGCGCTTCATGCCCACGTTGTAGGCGCCTATTCCCGTGGTCACGTTCTTGTCGAAATGGACGCCTTCGATGGCCCCGTAGGTCACGAAGTCGAGCTTTACGAAGTCGAAACCCCAGTCGATGAACCGCTGCAGCTCCCAATCGATGCGGGCCAAGGTTGCGGGATGGGTGGGATCCATCGCCACGCCGCCCGCCGGAGCCGGAACGGGGACTCCCTTGGAGTTGCGCAGGTAGGTTGCGCCGTACAGGTATTGACCGCCCGTCCCCTCCACCGGCTGGGTCTCATGCCAGGGCGTGTCGCCCCAATAGGTGAAGGGAGCCCAGTAGATTCCCGCCTTCTGTTTGTTGGCATGGATGCGCCGCACGGCTTCCTTCAGGCCCGTCTCGTCCAGGTTGTCCCAATAGGAGTCCATGTTCACGTAGACCTCGCCGGCGGAGGCCGCCGGTCCGCCGCCGAATCCCACCTGCTTGTCCATCAGTTCGGTCTTGAGGAAGTCGGAGGCGGCCATGACGTTGTCCATGCTCAGGGCGGTGCCCACCGCGGCCCAACTGTTCCAGCCGAAGGGCACGCCCTTGTCCCAGACCAGGGGCGGCGCGACGATGGCGCAGGCGCGCCCGTATTCCTCCAGGCCCGCGCGCCAGTCCGGAAAGGACCCCACCAGGATGCGGGGCGAGGCCACGGCCGTGCCGCGCACCATGCCATGGGGTTCGAAGTCGCGGGTATCCACCCCGGCCGCGCCGCCGTACACGCGCACCTGCGCCACCTTGCTCCCGGAAATGCCCTGGAGGCGCAGGCCGGTTTTCCACACATCATGATCGACCGCTCCCAGGACCAGTCCCTGCCGCGAGAGGTTGTCGAAAACGGCCGCGGCCCCGTAGCTTTCCCGGGCGTCCCCGCCGCCGCTCACCGCATGGCGGAGGTATTTGTCGTTGTCCCAGGGCATGGACAGGACCCGCGCCGAAGCGCCCGCGCCCAGGTCCAGACCGGCTCCCGGCCCGGGAGCGATGGTCAGGGGCGAGATGGAATTCGTGCCCAGGGCCTGGGCCGCGGAGACTTCCACTTGCACCATGAAATATGGTTTTTCCTCGTAAAGGAAGAACCGCTCCTTGAGGGTGGGAAGCGCGGCGGTGCGATGCTCCACGGAAACCTTGAGCCCCTTTCCGAATCCGTCCGCGAGGGGTTCCAGGAACGCCCGGCCGGACAGATGCGTTGCGTACGCGGGTCCTTGGAGCCGGCGTCCGTCCTCCAGCAGAACGTCCGAAAAGGCCTGGTTGATCACCCGCCGTCCGCCCGCCTGGACATGATAGACGCCCTTGGCCAAATCGATCCAGACGGTATAGGCGGAACCGCGCAGGCTCACCTGCGTGCCGTTCTGACGGACCTCCAGCGAACCGGAACGGTAGAGGACGGTGTCATCGGAGGCGGCTTCGCGGGCCAGTTCGATGCGGCCCAGGGATTTGCCGTAGGCGTCCAGGATCACGCTCTTGGAGGCGAACCCCGCCGCATTGAGAGTCAAGGTATCTACGGCGGCGGCGGCTTTGGCCAGGGCTATTTTCCTGGCTTCGGCCCGGGCGGCCCGGGTCGGGAAGGACCAGGCGAAGCGGAGACGGGGTACGGTGCGGCCGCGCAGGTCGAGGCCCGGGACCGGACCGAGGGGTTCCGATCGGAGTGTCGGACCCGTTGGAACGGGAAACAGCAGCGCGGCGTCCGGACCGATGCGAAAAGCCCCATCGCTCCCGGAGACGGCGGACAGTTTGGCCTTGGATAGACCGGCCAGGACTCCGGCCAAGGGCTTGCCGTCCGGATCGACCACGGTGCCTTCCACCCATGTTCCGGAAGCTTGGCTCCAACCCAGGGACGCGGCCATGGCAATCAGGGCGGCCCCCCGGCGGGCGCGGCGTATAAAGAGGCCCGGGAGCGCCCTTTCCGACATCACGTATTTCAGCAGAGCCCGCATCCTCCCGCCCGCACCGAAACGAATATATGCAAACCCGCCGCAATCCACCCGCATGGTTCCCGGGTATTTCCGGGATTTCCGAGGCTTTCCCAGTAGTTCCGCCACGTTCCGGATCCCGGCCTTTTGTCCTCGTCATGCCTCCGGCTCCGGCCGCGCCCTGGACCGATTCCGTTTTGCGCCAGAAAACACCCTAAAACCCGGATCCCCACTGGCTACGGCCTTTCCGGGACCTCAGGTTGAAATTCCCTCAATCGAAAATGGTGTTTACGAGGAAACAGCCGGGGTGCAATTCCGGGACTGGTATTATGTTTAGTCCGCCCCTTGAAATGGCGGCCAAAAAGCCGGTCAATAGCAGACTTTTCCGGCCCGGCCCTGAGGGGGCGAAGGATCATGATCGACATCTATCAGTATTTCGACTATCGCAAGTTGCTTAAGGAGCTTTACCAGGAACGCAAAGGCCGGGATCCCAAGTTTTCCTATCGGTATATCTGCCTCAAGACCGGCATCCGTTCGGCGGGATACTTTTCCAACGTGCTGGCCGGCAAAAGCAACATCTCCCTGAAAGTGGTCCTGAAGCTGTCCCAGCTCTTCGCCCTCAAAAGGGCGGAAGCGGACTACTTCGAATTGCTCGTGCTCTTCAACCAGGCCAAGACCCACGACGAGAAGAACCTGCTCTTCGATCGCATCCTCAAGGTCAAAAAGTCCAAGATGAAAACCCTGGACGCCAGCTATTACGAACTCTTCAGCCATTGGTATTACGTGGCCATCCGCGAAGTGCTGGACTTCTATCCCTTCCGCGGCGATTACCGCGAGCTGGCGCAAATGGTCTCTCCGCCGGTCACGGCCAAGGAGGCGGAACGTGCCGTGGTGGTGCTGGAAACCCTGGGCCTGATCGGCAAGAACGCCAAGGGCGTGTACGAACGGGTGGAAGCCTTGGTGACCACGGGCGAGGAAACCCGCTCCATGGCCATCGTGCAATTCCAGAAAACCACTTTGGACCTGGCCAAGCGCGCCTTCGACGCCTTTCCCCTGGAAGCGCGGGACATTTCCACCCTGACCATCAGCGTTTCCCGCCGCAACTTTCCGAGGATCAAAGAGAAGATCCGCGCATGCCGCCGGGAGATCCTGGAACTGGCCAAGGCCGATGACGATACCGACACGGTGTTCCACCTGAACATCCTGGCCTTTCCCCTGAGCAAGTGGACTCCCATCGAATGAGAGTTTTTCCCGCATTCACCGCGGCGTTCGCCGCGCCATTCACCCTGGCTTCGGCCCTGCTGCTGTCCGCCTGTTTCGAAAACAAGCCGGATCAGGTCGCCGGAGGCGGCATCGAAACCGGAAATACCGGTTCCCTGACGGGCCGCGTGCTGACGGATGCGGGCCGCCCCATCACCCATGCGGACATGATCCTGGCGGAGGTGAAGCTCACCGCCGACGGGCCGGTAAGCCTGTCCGAGAAGGTCGTGGCCACGGACGATTCCGGCCGCTACCGGTTCGACTCCATGCCGGAAGGACGATACGCCGTCTACGCCCCCGGAAGGACCGATGGCATGTCGGCGCTCCTCACGCGCATCCACAAGCTCTCGGGAGACCTGGGGCTCCCGGACATGACGGCGCGCGGCACGGTAACCTTGGTGGGACGTATCCTTCCGGCGGCGGACGAGGACGTGCGCAACACCATGGCCTGCATTCCCGGCGTGGGCCTGTGCGCGCGGCCGGGCCCGGACAGCATTTACCGCATCTCCGGCGCCCCCCTGGGCAGCTATGAAGCCGTGGTCTTTTCCCGCAGCTCGGTGCAATACGTGGCCCTGGACGTCCGGCCTTCCAACTCCGCCGCCACCGGCGGCAGCGACACCGCCTTCATCCGGGACATCGCCGTGGGCGAATCCGCCGAGGACGGCCGGCTTCCCTACACTTTCTATCCCACCGAAATCGAACACAGTTTCACCGGCCTGCCGGTGGCCTATCCGGACAATGCCCAGCCCGCCTGGTACAACAGCAAAGCCTTCGACAGCGTCCGCTACTTCATCCTCAACGACGGCAACGCATTCAAGGAGGCGCAGCCGGAGGATTACCTGGCCCAATGGCGCTATTCTTCCGCCTTGCAGGGAGCCTTCGTGGCGGACGCGCCGGATCTGGCCGCCCCCCTGGCGGGCTTCCCGGTCCCCATCCGTCTCACCGCGCCCCGTTTCGACTTCTCCAAGGCCGCCGCCGACGGCAGCGACCTGGCGGTCTCGGACGGCAAGGGCCGCCTGCTTCCCATCGAGATCGAAAGCTGGAATGCCGCCCTCGGCAAAGCGGTCATCTGGGTGCGCCTGGACAGCCTGGCCGCCCGGAAAAGCGACCGCAACCTGGTGCTGCATTGGGGCCGCGCCCAACCGCTTCCCTTGTCCCAGGGCTCGGGCGTGTTCCGCGCCGACAACGGGTTCGTGGGCGTATGGCACTTGGCCGAACGGGGCGACGGCTTCAAGGCCTTCGACGCGCGCGGCGTATTCACGGGCTTCCTGATGGCCATCGGGGATGCGAATCCGGCCACGGTGCGGTCCGGCGAAGGCGTCTTGGGCGGAGGCTATGCCTTGGACACCACCTCCGGATACGTGAACGTACGGCAACAACCCAGCCTGGACGTGAGCAAGTCCTTCACCCTGTCCCTGTGGGCCCGGGCCCTCAAGGCGAATCCCGGGCGCGAGCAGGTGCTAGTCTCCAAATGGGAGCCCAACGCGCGGGAATGGCACTTCCGCGTGCTCCCCAGCGGCGTGCTCGAGCTCGAATTCGGGGATGGCATGGGCCAGATCCAGGGTAACGTCAACAGTACCCAGGCCGTGCCCAACCTCGATCAATGGCATCACTACGCCGCCGCCTACAACCAGGGTTCCATCCACCTGTACCTGGACGGCAAGGAAGTCTCCGTGCACGTCGCCCAGGGCAGCATACCCCGGAACGTCCATCTCTTCGAATCGGACATCCATATCGGATCCGACCAGGATCCGGGCATCAGCTGGAAGGGCGATCTCGACGAGTTCGAATACCTGTCGGTGGCAAAGACCGCGGATTGGATAGCCTCCGTGTACGCCACGCAAAAGCCCGCCCAGTAGCCCGGTACCCCGGGAGACTTTTTTTAAATTGAGTCCGTGGGGACCTTCTTGCGGATTTGCCTGGCATACGGCGCGGCCCTGATCCTCGCTTGCGACGGGAATCTGGACTCCAAAGACTTGACGGCCGTGACCGCGATACCGCAGGCGGGTCCCAATTGCGCCGGTTGCCATCCCTATCCCGATATCGACTACCAACATTACTCCCACCTCCTCCAGATCGGCCGCAACCACGCCGACAACAGTCCGGTCACCTGCCTGGACTGCCATGCCACCGCCATCGCATTCACGGAAAGCCCCATCATCGATTCCATTTTCCTGGATTCTTTCGGCGACACCTTGTCCCTGTTGAATAATCCCTATGACCCTTCCATCCACGGCTATCCCATGCTTCGCGCGGATACGCTACGCCGGCAACTCCCCATCCTCATGCCGGCGCGATCCGGGGCGATGCCCGGGATCCGGGAGTACGTGACGGCTTTGGCTCATCTCAACATGGTCGTGGACGTGGCTTTCGATTGGCGCTCTTCGGATACGGCGAGGTTTTCCGGAACCTTCGCCGGTTATGATCGTGAGGAGCAAACCTGTTCCGCCGTAGCCTGCCATGGCGGAAGGCGTATTTACCGCTGGCGGGACCTTTAAAATCCCCGTTTCCGTAACATGTTCGGGCGGACAAAGACCAAGCAATTAGTAATTTTGGGATCGAGATGAACTTCATGCTTTCCGCACGCCGGATCCTCGCCGTCTCCTTCGGCCTTTTCGCGCTGACGGGCTGCGGCCAATGGAAGGTGGATTCCTCGGAATTGACCGCGCGCTCCGCCTCCACCGGCGCGGGTCCCGACTGCGCCGGTTGCCACGCATACCCTCTCATGGATCGCAACCACGATTACCATCTGAACAAGACGGCAGTCAACCAGGAGCTGAACGGCAAAATCACCTGCATGGATTGCCACAGCCAATCCATCCGGTTCCACGCCATAACCGCCTTCGATTCCGTCTATGAGGATACCACCGGCGAGAGATGGGGAACCCTGGCCCATCCCGGACCGGGTGACACCACCGCCGGCGGGACCGTGATCCGCAGCATGGTTTTCGTCAGGGTGGATACGTTGCCGCAGCACCAACCGATTCCCATGGAAGACCGGCCGGGAGCCGCCCCGAAATTCCAGGAATACATCACGGGCCTGGCGCATATGAACAACAAGGTGGACGTGGTTTTCGACAGCCGTAATTCGCGGCCGGATGAATTCGAAGGGGATTCGGCTTCTTACAATCCGACCCAGGAAACCTGCTCCGCGGTGGCATGCCATCCCGGTCCCAAGATCTATAGCTGGGGCTCCGTCGCCAAGGGCCTGCCGGAACTGAAAGACAAAGACCCGGGGAATCCATGACCATGAAACGCATCCCTTTAGAAATCCTCCTCCGCTTGTTCCTCTCCGGCATTTTTCTTTCCGGCCTGTTGATGGCCGCGGGCGCCGCTCTTTCCGGCTGCGCCATGGTCCACCAGAAGGATCGCGAATTCCTCAGCGACCCCATCATGCAACGCACGCCCGATCCGTTGGGCGCCTCCATGGAAGGCCATAATCTTCCGCGACGGGAAGGCTCGTCGGGCGGAAGCTCCGGCTCCGGCGGCGGATGCGGATGCTGAAGTTCCTTGCGGTCCTTTTATGCGGACTTGCCGCCGTTCCCCCGGCCGTGCTCGCCTCCGAATCCGACAACGGTCTGGACTTCAAGTACCTGTACTACTGGGATCGCAACGGCGTCTGGAACCATACGCCCGCCTTCGCCTATTTCCGGAAGATAGCCGCGAACTGGAAACTCCAATGGGATCAGGAATTCGACGGGGTTTCCGGCGCATCCCGACGGCTCGGCTTGCGGAACATCGGCCGCCTGGCCGACAATGATCTGAAATTGGACGGCATCAGCGGCGCGTCCAAACGCGAAATCAGGCATTCCGAACAGGCCACGGCCGCCTATGCCAACCAGGGCCGCAATGCTTCCGCCTCCTTTTATTTCAGCGATGAAAACGATTACCGATCCTACTCGCCTTCCGTGTCCGGATCGATGGACTTCAACGAACGCAATACCACCTTGAGCGGCGCCGCGGCCGAGTTTTTCGACGACCTGCATCCCACCGGCCCCTTTACGGGACTGGGCGGCAAACGGAATATCCTTTCCCTCACCGGTTCTTTGGCCCAGATTTTCACGCCCTTGACCCTGGGCGCCGTCACCGCCAACGTGATCCACAGCTCCGGACGCCTGGGGCATCCTTACAATCCCGTCCTCACCTCGCAAGGGACCTTGTTGCTGGAAAACCTACCGGATAGAAAGACCAGCGTCGCCCTGTCCGGGCAGATCATCCAGGGCTTCCATATCCTGGACCGCCTGGGCTCGGTGCGCCTCGACGCGCGTTATTATCGCGACGATTGGCAGCTCGTATCCGGCACCGCCGACTTCCAGTGGTACCAATACATTCTGGAAAATACCTACCTGAGATTGCGCGCGCGCGGGTACCGGCAGGGTGCCGCCGCCTTCGCGAAAGCGGCCTATGAAGGCAATGAAGTCTATCGCACTCCGGATATCCGTTACTTCGATTTTTCTTCGCTCACTTTGGGCCTCAAGATCGGATCCGTTTTTCCGGAAAGCTGGGGCGGATCCGCCCTGCTTCCGGATCGATGGGATATCAGTTATGATCACGGCATGACCGATACCCAAGGGGAGGAGGACGGCGTCCGTCCCGCATACCATTATCAATTGTTTCCGAACGACGAGTATTACGTCCAGGGAACCCTGATGGTGGGTCTCTCCTTCGACCTGTGACCTGCCGGCCCGCGCTTTTCAGCGCAGGGACATCCACGTATGCGTTTTGACCTGATCGCCCGCCCTGAGCTTGAACACCAGGGATCCGGAGGCTGCGCCCAGGCGGTTTGAGAATACCGACAGCGAGTGGGTGCCGGAACCGTAGTTCCCCTGGATCAAGGTGGCCAGGAGCCGCCCCTGGGTATCGAAGGCCTGGAGCAGGACGGCCCGGCTTTCAGCCAGACCAAACGTTACATCCACGTTACGGGTTTCCGGATTGAAATCCAGGGAGATCGGGTCCGTTGCGCCGGCAGGGGACGCGATGGCCGTGGAAGCCTTGACCGTGAGGGCGCCGCTAACCAGGATCCAGGGAGACTCGCCTCCGGGTTTGGATGCGTTCTGATCCGTGCATGGGCCGCTTTGGCAAATCCGGAATTTTCCATTGGCCGTCGCCATGGTGCCGGGAACGGTCCATTTGAACATGTCGCTTTTCTGGGTATCGGTGAAACCGGTTTTGATGTTGGTCCAGGTGCTTCCCCCGTCCTTGGAAAAAGCGATATCGATTCCCTTGCCATGGGTTTCTTCGACATTCCAGGTGATCGACACCGATTGCCCCACCGTCAGGGTTTCACCGCCGGCGGGCAGCAGGGATCCCGCGCTGAGATGCGCATGCGTCATCCCGGCGGCCAGAAAAACGAGACCCGAAAGATTTTTCCAGTTCATCATGCTATGCTCCTCTTTCGAAATCCGGACGATCCATGCTGACGGGGCACGGAGTCCTCAGGCACCCAATATATCCCATCGGAATGGGATTCGCCCGTTGCCGGGCCATCTTTTAGTTCACAGGTGAGAACTTCGCTTCTTCCCAGAAAACAAAAAAGGGACGCCCATGGCGTCCCTTTCACATGCTTTGAAAAAAGCGGGGTTCGTTCAGCGGATTCCGTTCCAGGTATGGGATTGGACCTGATTGCCGACCTTGAGCTTGAAGATCAGGGAGTTCCCCGAAGCGTCCAGCCGGTTGGAGAACAGGGAAAGCTTATGGTTCCCGGCCGCGAAGTCACCTTGGACCAGGGTCGCCAACAGGCGGCCTTGGGTGTCGAAGGCCTGCAGCAGGACCGGCTTGCTTTCGGAAAGGCCGAAAGAAACATCCACGTTACGGGTCTCGGGGCGGAAGTCCACCGTAAAAGCTCCCGATGCGGCGGAAACGGAATGGATGCCGGTGCTCGACCCAATGGTGAATGCGCTGGTGACCAGCACATAATTGCCATTGGGGGCGCTGGTGAGCGAATTGGTGTTGTCCGCGTCCGCGCAGGCTTTCACGGTGCCGCCGTCGTGCTGGCAGATGCGGATTTTCGCGGTCGCGGTGGCGGTTCCGGCAACGGTCCAGTTGAAGCTGTTGTCGCCCTGCGCGTCGTTGAAATTCTCCTTGATGGTGGTCCAAGTGCTGCCGCCATCGGTGGAAAGGTCGATGTTCGTACCCTTCGCGTGGTTGAACTGTTCCTTCCAGGTAATCTTATAGGTGGCGCCAACGCTCAATGCTTCGCCCGCAGTAGGCTTCAGTCCGTCCGCGAACAAATGCGCGCTCGCCATGCCGGCGGCCGTCATTACTACCAAACCTGCCCGAAGCCAATTCTTATTCAACATAATCCCGTCTCCTTTTCAGTGGGTTTTCCCCGGCACTCCGACTCGCAAATTGAACCATTTGCCAGCCCCTCCCCGGCTTTATCCTGGCTCGCGATCAGGTCAAATCGACCCCACCGCAATCGCATTTGTCTCCCGTGGCGGAAAAGCGTTACAGTCGATTTCGCTTTTTTCCATCCGGCTCCGACGCGCCCAATCCCCCGGTACCGCGGAAATCCGGCGTCCCGGGCAAAGGTTTTTAGCTTTTATCCAATGCGGGGTTTTCTGAGGCACATCCTATTCGCGGCATGCGTAAGCCTGGTTTTCGCTTGCGGCGAGTGGAAAATGGGTTCCACGGAGCTAACGGCCCATTCCACGGCTGCGCAAACGGGTCCGGATTGCGCAAGCTGCCATGGTTACCTCCTTAACGATTCCAACCACTTGTTCCACCTGCTCAAAGCCGACAGCAATAAGGCCGTCAACGGGTCGGTCACCTGCCTGGATTGCCACTCCACCGCCATCGCCTTTCGGGTGTCGCCTATCCTGGACTCGATCTTTGTCGATTCGTTCGGCGGCACATGGTCTTCCCTGGACTATCCCAAAAGCGCCGGCATCCGGGCCTTCCGGCTGGAGCGGGTGGATACCGTGCAGCAACACCGGCCCATCCCTTTGCCCGCCAGACCGGGCGCGAAACCGCTCTACCAGGAATACGTCACGGCTTTGGCGCATTGCAACAATGTGGTGGATGTGGTCTTTGATTCCCGGATAACGGATTCGGTGAAGTATTCCGGCGCTCAGGCGCGGTACGACGCGAAACAGCAGACCTGTTCCGCGGTAGCCTGCCACGAGCGGGAGAACCCCTATCGATGGGCGGCGCCATCGAAGGGATTATCGGGGTTGAAAGGGGATTAGCGCAGGGTGTTGAACAAGCGCGTGTAGGTCTCGCCGCCCACGGTAAGCTTGAACATCAAATGCCCGGATGCCGCGTCCAGCGCGTTGGAGAACAGGGAGAGGTGGTGGACGCCGGCTTCCTGAGAGCCGTCCAGCAGGGTGGCCAGGACTTGGCCGCGCGCATCGAATACCTGCAAGGTCACCTTTTCCGCCGAACTCAGTTCGAATGAGGTTTCCAGGCTGCGGGTTTCGGGGCTATAAGTCATAGAGGGGGCGGTCGCCGAAGCGGTTCCGACCGCGCCGATGCCGGTGCCCGCCGCTACGACGGTGAATGCGCCGCTTTTAAGAATGTAGATGGGATCGGTGCATTCCCCGCCGGCCAATTGGCAAGCCCGGAACATCCCCTGGGCGGTCACCGAATTGGGCACGGTCCAATTGTAGGTAACCGTCGCGCCGTCTTCCTTCGGTCCCTGGAAGTTGCCGATGATTTCCGTCCAGGCGGTCCCGTTATTTTTGGAGAAATAGAAATCGTATTTCCCGTTATTGTGCCCTACAGTCTGCACGAGGGTCACTTTGACGATCTGGCCGACCGTAAAGGTTTCGCCGCCATGGATGCTCAATGAGCCTTGCTCCAAGTGGGCGGCGGCGAGCGATGCGATGGAGAGAGTGACGATCAGGCAAGATTTCAGATAGTTCATATTTGTTTCCTGGATAGGGATTCGAACCAAGGGTAACCCACCGAAACCCATGCGGTTGCCCTAGAATATATTCCCAAACAGGCCGTTCCACCATGCACCAGAAGGAAAACCGTTTCAAAGAAAGAAATGCCGGCTTCCGGTTTCCGCTTGAAGAACGGCCGGATTTGTTAATTTTATAGCTTTTCCCCATGGATCCGGGATACCGCATCATTGCCATCGCCTCGCTGACAGGCCTACTGATGGCCTGCGGCGAGTGGAAAGCCGATTCCTCCGGGTTGACCGCCCGTACCGCTGCGCCCGTCGAGAGCGCCAATTGCGCCAGTTGCCATGGGTATCCCCTGCAGGATACCAATCACGTTTTCCATTTGTTCCATACCGATGAGAACAAGCGCTTCAATGGGCCGATTACCTGCCTGGACTGCCATAACCGATCACTCCAGTACGACATCGTAACCCTGGTGGATACCATTTACGTCGATACCACGGACTCCTTTCCCGGCAATTGGTCCACCGTCGACTTTCCCGACCGGGACCCGCGCCTCACCTTCGAGGACACCATCCGTACCTTCACGATCAAGCGCATCGATACCTTGCATCAGCACCGGCCCATTCCCCTTCCCGAGCGACCCGGCCCGCCCACCAGCTTCACCGAATACGTGACCGGGCTTGCCCACTTGAACGGCGCCATCGATGTCGAGTTCGATCCCAAAATCTCCGATGTCGCGCGCTTCGGTGGAGAGAAGGCCGGGTTCAACCCCACGGAAGAAACGTGCTCGGCGGTAGCCTGCCACCCCGGAGACAAACCGTATCGCTTCGCCGCGCCTTCCAAGCACTTGCCCGAGATGAAAGAATAGGAGACGGATATGATCCATCGCATCCTCTCCCTCGCATTGGCGGGGACTTCCGTTCTGATGCTCGGCGCCTCCTTGCAAGGTTGCGCCGCAGTGGCCCAAAAGGATCGGGAGTACCTCAGCGATCCCATCATGCAGCGCACTCCGGACGAATTGGGATCGGGGATGGAAAGCCATAACCTGCCCCGCCGGGAAGGATCTTCGGGGGGCAGTTCAGGGTCGGGCGGAGGCTGCGGGTGCTGAGATCCATGGGCGCCAGATCCTTGCTCGTCGTCTGCGGCTTCATGGCCGTGGCGCCACCAAACCCCGCCGCCGCTTCCGGCGCCGACAACGGCCTGGAAATGAAATACATGTATTACTGGGATCGCAATGGCGTCTGGAACCATACCCCCGCGATTGAGTTCTTCAAGAAGCTATCGACCACTTGGAAGTTCCAGTGGAACCAGGAACTGGACGCGGTTTCCGGAGCATCGCGGCGCCTGGGTCTGCGCAACATCGGCCGCCTCGGCGATCATGACGCGGAATTGGACGGCATTTCCGGCGCCTCGAAGCGGGAGCTCCGCCATTCGGAGCAGGCAGCGGCTGTCTATTCCAATCAGGGACGCGTCGGTTCCGGGTCCCTCTACTTCAGCGACGAAAACGATTACCGGTCCTATTCGCCCTCCTTCTCCGGTTCCTGGGACTTCAATGATCGAAACACCACCTTGGGGGGCGGCGCCGCGTTCTTTTTCGACGACTTCAGGCCCCGCGCCCCGTTCCAGGGACTGGGCGGGAAACGCACTATCGCGTCCTACACCGCCACCATTGCCCAAGCGGTTACGCCTCTCTCGCTGGCCGGCCTGACCGTGAACGCCATTCACAGTTCCGGTTACCTGGGACACATGTACAATCCCGTCATCACGTCCGGGGGATCCGCCATTCAGGAAAACCTCCCGCGACTCAAGAACAGCGTGGCCGTTTCAGGGCAATTCATCCAAGGTTTCCACATCGGCGAACGGCTGGGTTCCGTCCGGCTGGAAGCGCGGCACTACCGCGACGATTGGAAATTGGTTTCAAACACCGCGGATTTGCAATGGTACCAATACCTGACGGAAGGAACCTATTTCCGGCTTCGCGCCCGCGGCTACCGTCAGGACGCGGCCGCCTTCGCCAAAGATGCCTACGCGGGCGATGAGATCTACCGCTCGCCGGATGTCAGATATTACAAATTCTCAGCACTCACCTTGGGTCTCAAAGTGGGTTCGGTTTTTCCGGACAGCTGGGGCGAGTCGGCTTTACTGCCGGATCGCTGGGATATCGGCTATGACCATGGGGTTCGGGACACCAAGGGCGAAATGGATGGCGTTAACCCCCTGTACCATTACCAACTTTACTCGCCGAATGAGTATTATATCCAAGGCACCTTCATGGCCGGACTCGGTTTCGATTTTTGAAAAGGAAGCAAATGCGTTCGATCGTATCCACCCTAGGCCTCTCCGTCTTCCTGGCCGCGGCCCTTTCCGTATCCGCCGCCGAACCGAAATCCATTCCCGCGTTCTCGCTTCCCGATCTCGAAGGCAAAATCCATGACTCCAAGGAGTGGAAGGGCAAAGTGGTCGTCCTCGATTTCTGGGCCACCTGGTGCACGGGATGCCGGGCCACCATCCCGGTCATGGAGCGTTTGCAGGAAAAGTTCGGACCGCAGGGACTGGTGGTCAACGGAGTGAGCGTGGACAAAGGGCCCAAGGAGAAGGTCGCCAAGTTCGCCCGTAAAATGAAGATGGGCTATCGGATCCTTTGGGACTCGGAGGACACCTTATCCAAACAGCTCGGCTTCCAAGGCCTACCCTCCGTCTACGTGTTCGGACGGGACGGCGCCCTGCTCAAGGCCATGCCGGAATACACGCCCGCGCAGGAAAAGGAAATGGAAGCCCTGGTGGAAGGCCAGTTCCAGGCCAAATAGCCTGCCGCTGACCTGGCGGCCAAGGCCGCTTCGGGTTGCGCCTAGGGCGCCACCGCCGCCACTCCGGCGAACGCCCGCAACCCGGGCATCATCCGCTTTCCGTCCACTCCCACCAAACCGCGCCACTCCCCATAGGTAGCTTTAAGGTTACCCTGGGACCAGACCAGCACCCGGGCCCGGGCCGCTCCCATGTCCGGCTTCCCCCGGTTCCAATCCAACAGCGCCGAAGTGGCGGTAGGCAAGGTTGCCGCGGGCGGGCTTTTCCGGTAGGCGTCGTAATAGCCTTGCAGGGCCGCCTGATCCAGTTTGGGATATTTCGCCATGTCGAAGACCAGGAAGCGCTCCCAGATCTTCATGGGGGTTTCCGGCGTGATCACGGCGCCCTTGTCCCCGTAGTATGCGCCGATGCGGCCGTATCCCTTGAAGTTCTGTTTGGTGGGGCGCGGGCTGGCCGGATGATCCATCGCCAGCACGCCGTACCGGCTGGTCTTCACGTTGAAGCTCTCGAACACCCAGGAATTGCTGTCCTTGACGGCGATGACGTCGGCCGGTTGCAGGACGGCGTCCTTGGGCAGGATGGCGGTGGCGGTATCGTCCTGGGAGTCGCTGCGGAATTGCAGGCCGCCATGGGCGGGCGTGGCCTTGACCGTCATTTCCCCTTTGGGCGAAATCACCTGGGCCGCGAAGTCCAGCGCCAGCATGCCGTCAGCGGGAAACCAGGCCGTCACCTCGCGGATATCCTGGCCCATGAGCGTTCCCGCCGCGTCGATCCAATCGGTCTGGGATGCGCGCCGGGCGAACACCCCGTTGGCGGCCTCCCGCTCGGGCAGATAGCGGTTGTGGGATTGATGGTTGCCGTCCGGGCATTCCCAGAAGTTATCGGTCTTGCCCTGGGAGGTCACGTCGGACCAGCCCAGCCAGATGCCGCGGTGGTGCCCCCAGAGACGGCCCGCCCCTTTGGTGATGAACCCTTCCCCGTGGAAGCCGTAGACGTGGTGGAACACTTTCTTCGTGGAGTCCTTGCCGTCGTACCGGGTCATGAGGCGGTAGACCGGCTTGTCTCCATAGAGCAGATCCAAATCCCCTGCGGCATCCTGGAACTTGAAGGTGTCGGCGGCGAGCGCGCCTCCGAAAGCGATGGATATCGAAAGCATGGCCATCCGCAACAAGCTTCGCATAAACCCTCCCCTGGTGATGCGCAACTCCCGTCGGAAACGGGTGCAGATCCAGTATACGGCAGGCGGGCGCGTTCGCGCAGGAGGCCCGCGCACGAATGGGGCTTCCAGCGGGGCCATTCCGGCCCCCAAAATTCCTCAAGAGGAAAGGCGTTTGTTCAGCGGGGGCGGGAATGCGTCTCGGCCAGCACGGCCTGTCCGGCCCGCAGCCGGAAAATCACGTGGCCTTGATAGCCTTGGAGGCGATTGGAAAAAAGCGAGAGATGGTGGAATCCCGATCCCTGGTTTCCGTCCAACAGGGTGGCCAAGAGCTTGCCCTGGGTGTCGAATGCCAGCAGGGAGACGCGCGCGCCCTCTTCGATCCCGAAGGTAACCTCCAAGCTACCTGCTCCCGCGTCGAACCGCATGCTGGGGGCGAAATACGCTCCGTGATCGGCGGGCGCCGAAATGGAACCTGCCGAGGCCGGAAGGCTCGTTCCCGTGTTGAGGGCCAGCAATCCCGGGACCTCATCGGCTGCGGCCATCCCCGCGGTTCCAAGCAAAATCAGGATCCACGATTTGAAGCTGGGCATCGGAAAACCTCCCCAAAGCGACCGTCCCGGAACCGGGTCACCGCCGCCAATTTCAAATATATCGCTAAACCCATGATTTTACCGGACATTTGGGGGATTGTCCTTGGGGGGCGGAAAAATCCCGTTTTTGCCGAAAACGAAGGAAATTCAGGCCATGGAAATCATTTTTTCGGCCGAAACCTCGTCGACGGGCTTGGAGAAATAAAACCCCTGACCGAACTCGCAACCCATCTCCTTCAGGAAATGGAGATGCATGGGCGTCTCGATCCCCTCGGCGATCACCTGCATCCCCAGATTGTGGGCCATGGTGATGATGGTGGAAGAGATCTCCGCGTTCTCGCCCTCTTGGCCGATCATGTTGACGAAGGATCGGTCGATCTTGAGGGCCTGCATGGGGAATTTGTGCAGGTACCCCAAGGAGGAGAAGCCGGTCCCGAAATCGTCGATTTGCAGGCTGATGCCTATCTCCCGCAATTCGAGCAGCATTTTCGCCGCCGCATTGGGATCGTCCATGATGGCCGTTTCCGTGACTTCCAGCTTCAGGCATTTCGGATCCAGTCCCGAAGCGGAGAGGATTTGATCGATCTGGCGGATGAGATCCTGTTGCTTGAACTGTTTTCCCGATACGTTCACGCTGATGGTCAGGTCCTGCCTTTGCGGAAATCCGCGCTGCCAGGTTTTCATCCGCGTGCAAGCTTCTTTCAAAACGATTTTTCCAATTTCGTTGATGAAGTGGCTTTCCTCGGCGAATGGAATGAACTCCATGGGCGGGACCAGTCCGCGCGTGGGGTGCTGCCAGCGCACCAGGGCTTCGAAGCCGGTGATTTTGTCCGAAGCCAGGGAGAGGATGGGCTGATAATGCACCCGGAATTCATTCCTCTCGATGGCGCGCCGGAGATCGGTTTCCAATTTCAGAACCGCCAGAGCCTGGGCGTGCATGCCCGGATCGAAGACGGTGAAACCGGATTTTCCCTGGGACTTGGCTTTGCCCAAGGCGATTCCGGCATCCCGAAGGATGTGCTCAGGGGCTTGATAGCTATCCGTCCCGTTCACGATGCCGGCGCTGATAGTCAGGAAAGCCTCGCTGTCATCCGCCAGGAAAGCGGTCTGGAACTCCTCCTGGATGCTTTGCACCATGCGGATAGTATCGCTCTGGGAGCGCGCGTCCTCCATCAGGATCGCGAATTCATCCCCGCCCATCCTGGCCAAGGTGTCCCCGGGACGCATCGTCTTTTCTATGCGCCGCGAGGCTTCTTTCATGATGAGATCGCCCACCTCGCGGCCCAGGCCGTCGTTGATTCCCCCGAACCGGTCGATGCCCAGCAGGAGCATGGAGAATTGGATGCTGTCCTTCCGCTTGGCCACCCACAGCAACCGCTGCAGGCGATTGAGGAACAGGCTGCGGTTGAACAGGCCCGTCAGGGAATCATGGAATGCATCGTAGAGCAACTGCTCTTCGGCCCTTTTCCTTTCGGTGATGTCTCCCTGGGATCCGGCTATCCGGTACGCGACGCCTTCCGCGTCCTTGACCGCGATGCCCCGGCAAAGCACCCACAGGTATACGCCCCGCTGGGTACGGATCCGGTATTCGCACTCCAGCTTCGCGCTGTTCCCTTTCAGGTGGCGGTCTATCTGGAGCCTGACGATTTCCGCTTCCTCCGGATGGATGAGCTTGAGCCATTCCTCCGGATCCGATCCGATTTCCTCTTCCCTGTATCCCAGCATGGTTTTCCAGCGGGTGGAAAAGAAGATCGTTCCGGTTTTCAAATCCCAATCCCAAAGTCCGTCGTTCGCTCCCAACGCGGACAGAGCGTATCGCTCCTCGCTGATCCTGAGCGCCTCTTCAGCCCTTTTCCGTTCCTTGCTCTCGTGCTTCTCCTTCAGGGCGCGGGTTATGGCCGGCAGCAACCGCGAAGTGCGCGACTTGAGGATGTAATCGGTGGCTCCGTTTTTCAGGGTTTCGATGGCCGCTTCCTCCCCTATGGAACCGGACAGGAAGAGGAAAGGCAGATCCGGTCTCTTGGCCTTCGCCATGGCGAGGGCCTCTATCCCGTTGAACCCGGGCAGGGAGTTGTCGCTCAGGATCAAATCGAACCTGGGACCGGATTTCGATAAGGCGGCCTGGAAGGCTTCCCGGTTCTGCGCCAAGGTTATATCGCATTGCAGGCCGGCCCCCCGCAGGGCGTCCGCGAAGTATTCGGCGTCTACGGCATCATCTTCCAGATGGAGGATGGAAATCCGTTCGTCCTTTGATTGAATCGAGGTCATGGAATCCTGCTTCTTGCCCTAAGGGTTCGTTTGGGGTTTGGGCTCGCCCTGGTTGCGGAAGATGTGTATGCCGTCCAGGGATCGGCTGGCCTCCGGATAATCCTGGAGGGTCCTGACGATTTCCTCCGTGACGACCGTGCCCGCGGGAATCAGCAGGACGCCCTGGGTGTTGCGGACGTCCCTGGAAAGCCTCATCCCCGCCTTCAGGTCCCGGTCCTTGATTTCGAGTTCCGAAGCCTCCTGGGCAATCCTGTCCCCTTCCCGCAGGAAGAGCCCCAGGGCTTCCAGGACCTCGGGATCGAACTCGCCGGGCGATCGCGCGACCATCTGCTGGAAAATCCTTTCCGGCAGGTTCGCCTGGTACTCGGACCGGATATTCAGGGCGTTGTCATAGGCGTCGGCCACGGCGATGATCCGCGAACCCAGGGGTATCTCCTGGCCCTTGAGCCGATCGGGAAATCCCCCGCCGTAAAACCGTTCATGGTGATGGCGCACCAGGCGCGCGGCGGTTTCCATGTTGGGCACCATGCGGACCAGGGCTTCCCCCATGACGGGATGGCGCTTGAGCCGTTCCCGTTCCTCGGGTTTGAGCGCATGCTCGGCCTTGTTCAGGACTTCCGAAGGCAGCATGGTTTTTCCAACGTCATGCAGCAGGGCGGCCACCTCCACCTGAACGGCCTCCTCCCGGGACAGTCCCATCTTCTTGGCCATCCCCTTGGACAGGGCCGCGACCCGGCGCGAGTGGCTTCCGATCACGGCGCTATGCACTTCGGCCAGGCCGGCCATCACCCGCACGGATCCCAGGAAGCTTTTTTCCAGCCGCTTGTTCAACTCTTCGACTTCCTGGGTCCTTTCCCGGACCTTGTTCTCGAGATTTTCGTTCAGACCCTGCAATTCCTGGTTCTGCCTGAAAGTAAGCTCGGTGAGCCGGATGTTTTCCGTCACCAACGCATAGTGGGCTGCCGCCTGCTTCAGGACGGCGCGCAATTCATCGTCGTCCCAGGGTTTCAACAGGAACCGGAAAACCGATCCGCGATTGATGGCCTCCATGGCGATGTTCATGTCGGCGTGCCCGGTGAGCAGAATGCGGACGGTTTCCGGAGAGGCCTTCTTGACTTCCTCCAGGAATTGGATCCCGGTGAGGGTAGGCATACGCTGATCGGAAACCGCGACGGCGATCCTTTCCTTGGACAGACGTTCCCGCGCCTCCTCAGGAGAGGTGGTCAGGATGACGGAATGATCCTCATCCTTGAAAACCCGCCGCAGAGCGTTCAAAACGTTCTGTTCATCGTCCAGGAATAAAATCTTTTCCATCAGGTTCCCTTTTCCCCGCCGCCGCTAGGACGGAGTCCAATCCTGGCCGGGGAGAGTGATGATGAAAGTCGTCCCGTGATCGACCCTGGAGCGGACATCCATCTGCCCATGGTGATTCTGGATGATGCCATAGGATATGGGCAATCCCAGGCCCGTTCCCTGGCCCACCGGTTTGGTGGTGAAAAACGGCGTGAACAGCTTGGGGAGGTTCTCATCCGTAATGCCCGAGCCAGTGTCCTCGATTTCGACGGTGATGGCTTCCTTTTCCATGAAGGTGCGGATGGAAATGACGCCCTTTTCCGGGATGGCCTGGGCCGCGTTCACAAGCAGGTTGATGAAGACCTGTTTCAATTGGCCCGGATGCCCTTGCAGCATGGGCAGGGGGCTGAGATTCTTTTCCACCGTGCATTTGTACTTGAGTTCGTTCCAGGCCAGCTTCAGCGCGTCGTCCAGGCACTTGTTGACGTCCGTGGGCTGCAGGGAGATATCGTCGACGCGGGCCATGCTCTTCAGGCTGTGAACGATTTCATTCACGCGCTGGGCCCCGTCCAGGGATTCCGCGATGATGCTCTCGAGGTCGTCCAGGATGGATTGGAATTTCTTTTCCCGGACCAGCTTTTCAACCTTCTCCGTCGCCTCACCGAGTGCGGACCCGGGAACGCCATGGATCGCGGCCAGCAATCCCCCGTATCCGGCCGCAATCTCCTTGATGCTTTGGGCATAGTCGGCGAGCGTGCGCAGGTTGCTGGTCACAAAGGCCATGGGATTGTTGATCTCGTGGGCCACGCCGGCCGACAATTGCCCCAGGGAGGCCAGCTTTTCGGATTGGATGAGCTGGGCCTGGTTTTCCACCAGGCGGGTGTTCACCTTCTCCAATTCGTCGCGCTGCTTGAGGATTTCCCGCTCGGCCTTTTTCCGCTCCGTCATATCCCGGGTGAAGATGGCCACGCCGGTGATGGTCCCGTCGGCCCGGATGGGATTGATGGAAAGCTCCATTTCCATTTCGAGGCCCGGTGTGCTGTAGGAAAGTTCCACATGGAAGTCCTCCCCGGACATGGCCCGGGCGAACCACCCCATCCATTTGGACTTCTCCTCGGCCACCATAAGCTCATCCATCCGCATGCCCAGTTGCAGGATGACCCCGCGAGCGCCCCAGAACCGCGCGGCGGCGACGACGTTGAAGGTCATAAGACGCAGGCTGCTATCCACGGACCAGATGGAATCCTTGGAGTTTTCGATGATCACGGCCAGCTTTTCCTGGGTTCTGCTCAACTCCGCTTCGGCAATGGCCTTTTCCTTCTTCGCCTGCGCTTCCTTAAGGGCCCGGGTCACGGCCGGGGCCAGACGGGAAAGGAAATTCTTGAGGACGTAATCCATGGCGCCCTGTTTCAGGGATTCCACGGCCAAATCTTCGCCCATTTTTCCGGAGACGAAAATGAACGGCAGCTCGGGGCGGATTTTCTTCGCCAGGTCGAGGGCCGCCGGGCCGTTGAAAGTAGGCAGGGAATAATCCGACAGGATCAAATCGAACCGGTCCGCGCCAAGCGCCTCGATAAAGGGCGCCCGTTCCTGCACCCTTTGCACGGAGACGTCCAGGCCTTCGGATTGCAAGGTGTGGGTTATCAGTTCCGCGTCCTGGTCATTGTCCTCCAGGTGCAGAATGCGGATGCGCCTATCCATCATGTGAGGCCTCCGTTTCGTTTCCCCGCATCTGAAAAAAAGGCGAGACTGGTTTTCGGTCCATGACTTCAGACATGCTTGCACCTGATGAATACAGCAGAAACGGTTTCCCTGAATTTTACCATCCGGAAATAGCGCCAGGGTATGCCAGGTTTAGGGCACGGAACCCATTTCAGTACAAACTGTACGTACCCGGCGACCCCGGCGCTATGTACGGAAATGGGCCTGGAAATCCAGGATTCGCGAAAAGGAGGGAGCTTTATCGGGCCGAGGCCCCTATTTCGAGCAATTGCCAGGCAGTCACGCCCCGGTTTCCCGCCAAATCCATCGCATCCAGGCGGAAGGAGTAGAAACCAACCGGTAACCTTCCGCCACTCGCATCGACGGCATCCCAGCGGATGACCCTCGGGGGCAAATCCCGGCCATGGAAGGTCTTTACCTCCGGGCCGGCCACGCCATCCGCCCCCACCGCACGGATGATCAAAGTCCATTCCTTGATCCCTCCCTCGGACAAGGTGCGGCCTTCATCCAAGGACGCTTGGCGGCCTGCCCAATGGGCGGCCCCTCCCTTATTCCGCCCCCCCTCGCTTTCGCTGCGGCCGGGAACCAGGGTTTTGTCGGTGGCGGTCAGACGGAAATCCACCTGGGCCGGAAACGAACTGTCCCGCGGCACGGCCAGGGCTGTGTCCGCGCTGTCGATGTCGGGCCGGACACTCTCCGCCCGGACAGGGTCCGCCCGGACTTCCACCTTGGGCGGAATCGGATCCAGTTTGCTGCCCAACCGGAAATTGATCGAGATGGAGTGGGAGGCCAGTTCTTCGCCGGTCTCTTCGGATCCGCCGGTCTGGAATGTGTAGGCGCATCCCAGCGCGCTGCGGCCCAGGGGCAGGTTCAGGAAAGTGCCCAGGGCGAGTCCCGGTTTGCCGGAAGGGGGTAACAGGAACGTTCCCCTGAATCCCAGCTTGCCTCCGGGAGTGAAAGCGGAAGCCAGCGAGAATGCCTGCGACAAGCCACCGGCAAAGGGCGGGCCCGCGGATCGGAATTCATAGTAGGCATCGGGATCATGGAAGGTTATCCCGATCAAATGCATGTCCGCCAGACCGGAGCCCAGGGACGCCGCGTAATTCCGGCGCGTCCGGAATCCTTCCGGCTCCTGTCCCACGCCGGATTCCTGCAGATTGTGCGCCGCCAGGCCCAGCCATAAGGCGCTCCACGGGTGCAGCAAGGCTCCGGCATCCTCGTCTATGCCGAATCCATCCATGCCCACTCCCGCCCCCGTGCCTGTGCTGTGCACGGAGGCTCCGAGCACGGCCCAGGACAGCGCTTCCCAGGAGGCCCCGACGATCATGCCCTGTCGGGGAGGGACGGGATCCGGGGGATTGCCAGGCCGGGCGTCGTAGAAATAGCCGAATGAATAGGAGGATTTTCCGGCTCCCTTGGATCCCAACAGGACATAGGGCGACAAACCGCCCGACAATCCCATCATGCCCGTTTCCACCTGCAAGGCATCGCTGATGGAAAGGGCCGCGGGGTTGCCGAATACGGCGTTGACTCCGGAGGCATGCGCGGCCCCGCCTCCGGCGAACGAGGCGGAACCCGTGCCCAGCGGCGGTTCCGGCAGCAGGGGCCGGGAAAGGGCGCATAGCGGAAAAAGGGCCGGCCAAAGGCAGGCCCCCAAGCGGGAGAGGAGCTTCACCCAGGGATTATATTATTGTCCGTCTTTCAGAATCCGCAACGGCATCACGATGAAGAAGTAGTTCGGCTTTTCCATCACCGGTTCCACGATGATGGCGCCCAGGGGATTGTTGAACTTGAATTGGACTTCCTCGGTATGGATGAGGCGGAACACTTCCAACACGTAGTTGGCGTTGATACCCACCTCCACCGCCTCGCCGGTGTATTCCACGGGCAGGGATTCCTCGGAGTCGCCGCCCAGATCCTGGTTCTTGGCCGAGAGCGCCAATTGGCGCTCCTGGAAACCGAAAACCACCAGCTTGGTCTTGGCATTGGCCATGGTGGCCACGCGGCGGATCACGGAGCCGAGATGTTCGCGGTTTCCCTTCATCTTCTTGGAGAAGTCCTTGGGAATCACGTTCTCGTAATTCGGGTAAGGGCCTTCGATCAGTTTCGTGAAGATGACGATCGTTTCCGTGGAGAAGCGCGCGTTGGCGGGGCCGATTTCCACCTGGATGATCTGTTCCGGGTCCTCGGACATGCGCAGTATTTGCGACAAGGCCTTGGGCGGCAGGATTACGCCGGGCTGGGTAGGCAGGCCGGAAGCGGCCGTCCAGGCCTTGCCCAGGCGGTGTCCATCGGTGGCGACCATTTGCAGGTTGCCTTCCTTGAACTCGCAATAAGCCCCGGTCAGGCTCATGCGGCTGTAATCGGTGGAGACGGCGAAGGTGGTCTTCTCGCCCAGGAAACGGAAATCCTTGATGGGGATGTTGAAGGATTTGGCCGCCCCCAGATCCGGAAGGGCCGGATATTCGCTGGCATCGAAACCGGTCAGATTGCACTGGAAGCCGGATTCGGATTTGATGGTCACGATGTATTCGTCGACGGAGAGCAGGACCGGGAAATCGGGGAGCTCTTTGACCACTTCCAGGAGCTTTTTGGAATTGATGACGATTTCGCCGTCCTCATGGCCTTCCACCTGCAAACGCAGCACGATGGTCATGTCCAGATCCGTGGCCCGGATTTCCAAGGTGTTGCCTTCCAGCTTCAGCAACAAATTGTACAGGATCTGCAAGGTGGTTTTGGTGGGCGACGCATTGCTGGCCATTTGCAGGGCGTCCAGGAAAACCGGCTTGTTGGCTTCGAACTTCATACCGTCCCTTCCTGCCGGATGTGCGCACGCCTGGTTGGGCGGCGGAAAACCCGGTCGGGCCCAAAAAGATAGTCTCTGGAAATCCCCTCCCAAGGCTTCCAGTGCCGCCGGGCGTCCATAGTGTTTGGAATTCGATCGGGGGGTAGCTACTTTTTCCCCTACCCATATGATTATTGAACCGAAAATCCGCGGCTTTCTCTGTACCACCTCCCATCCCGTCGGCTGCGAGGCGGGCGTGTTGGAACAAATCGACTACGTCAAATCCCATGGCCCCATCCCCAAGGGTCCTAAAAAGGCCTTGATCATCGGCTCCTCCACCGGGTTCGGCCTTTCCTCCCGCATCGCGGCCGCCTTCGGCAGCGGCGCCGGAACCCTGGGCCTCGCCTTTGAACGCCCGCCGGAAAAGGGCCGCACGGCCTCGCCCGGATGGTATCAGACCCAAGCCTTCGAAAAGGCCGCCCACAAGGCCGGCCTTTGGGCCAAAAGCATTAATGGGGACGCCTTCTCGGAAGCCATCAAAACGGAAGCGGTGGCCTTGCTCAAGGAACTCGGCCCCGTGGACCTGGTGGTCTACAGCGTGGCCGCTCCCCGCCGCACGGATCCCAAGACCGGCGAGGTCTACAAGTCCGTGCTGAAGCCCATCGGCAAGTCCTATACCAACAAGACCCTGGACTTCAACACCGGCGCGGTCACCACCATCACCTTGGATGAAGCCACCTCGGAAGAAGTCCGGCAAACCGTAGGCGTTATGGGCGGGGATGACTGGGAGCTCTGGATGGATCTGCTTCAGAAGGAGGGCCTGCTGGCCCCCGGCGCCGTCAGCATGGCCTATTCCTACATCGGCCCCCAGGTCACCCAAGCCGTCTACCGCCACGGAACCATCGGCACCGCCAAGGACCATCTGGAAAAGACCGCCAGAAAGCTGGACGAACGCCTCAAGAAAACCGGCGGTCGCGCTTTCATCTCGGTCAACAAGGCCCTGGTCACCCAGGCCAGTTCCGCCATTCCCTTCATGCCCCTCTACATCAGCCTGCTCTACAAGGTGATGAAGGCCAAGGGCATCCATGAGGGCACGTTGGAGCAGATGGATCGCCTCTTCCGCAGCAAGCTCTATAGCGGCAAGCCCGTTCCCGTGGACGCGGAGAACCGCATCCGCATGGACGATTGGGAATTGCGCGAGGATGTGCAGCGGGAAGTGGATTTCCTCTGGCAACTCGTCAACACGGACAATGGTCCCGGCCATGCGGACATCGCCGGTTACCGGGGCGATTTCCATCGCCTGTACGGATTCGGCATGAAGGGCGTGGACTACGCCGCGGACGTGCCCGACAGCCTGATCGGCGGATAAGCGGGAACGGGGATGGAATGGCCCCGCCTCCGCAGCGCCCTTTCGCCCTTGGTGGAAATGGGCGAAGCCGAATATGCCACCCTGTGCGGATATATCCGACCCCGCCGCCTTCTCCCCAGGCAACACCTTTTCAAACAGGACGAAGTCTGCCGCTGGGTCGGCTTCGTCGATTCCGGTTGCCTACGCTATTACATGCTGGACCATCAGGCCGAAGAGCGCATCATCTATTTCGCCGTCGAGGACTGGTGGGTAGGCGACCTGGGCAGCTTCAACGGCGGCACCCGCAGCCTTTACAACCTGCAGGCCCTGGAGGCCGCCCAACTGCTGCTGTTCGAACGGGAAACCTTTCCCGAGCTTTGCCGCCTCTGTCCCGCCTGGGAAAGGTTCTACCGGCTCAAAACCCAGCAAGCCTACAGCGCCATCACCGATCGCTACATCCAATTCCAGGCCCTATCCGCGGAAGAGAAATACCTGCAGTTGGCCAGGAAATCCCCGTCCCTGTTCCAACGCGTGCCCCAGCATTACATCGCTTCCTACCTGGGCATCAAGCCGCAATCCCTGAGCCGCATCCGTAAGAAACTCTCCGTAGAGGGTCCCGCTTCTTAACTTAGGTGAATGAAACGGGCCGGGTCCTCGGAGTATCTTCTATCCAACCAGGCACCAAAACACAGGAGGCAGCCGTGGAAAAGATAGTCGTCGTGTTCAATGTCAAAGGCATGTCCAACCCCCAGTACCGTCAGGTCATGAAGGACCTGGACCAGTCCGGCGAAAAAACTCCGGAAGGACGCTGCAACCATTTCGCCTCGGATCAGGAAGGGGGCATGGTGGTGGTGGATGTTTGGGAGTCGCAACAAAAGCTGGAACGCTTCGCGGGCGTACTCATACCCATCCTGGTCAAGAATGGCGTGCAACCCCCTGCCCCGCAAATCCATCGCCTCCTCAAAGAAGTGAGAGGCTGAATACGATGGAATGCGCCGGGTCCGTGACGCAACCGCCCGCGCCGAACGTTCAATTTCTACTTAAATATGGTATAGCCCGAACAACCGGAAGGCGGAGCGTCCGGAAAGCCTGCCGCTCCGCCATCCCCTCACCTCAACCTGGAGAAAGCCCATGGAATCCCCCACCTTACCCCAACTCACCGATCGCCTCAATCGCCTGGACCCCAACGCCAAGGCCCTTTGGGGCAAGATGAACCTGGCTCAGATGCTTGTGCATTGCCGCATGCCCCTGGAAGCCGGCATGGGCGAAAGGACCGTCACCCTCAAAGGCAATTTCTTCATGCGCCGGGTAGTGTTTCCCTTGCTCATGAAACTGCCTTGGCCCAAAGGCAAGGCGGAAACCCATGTTGAATTCAACGTGCTGAAAATGAGCCTGCCCGTGCGCAGCGTTCAGGAAGAGGCGGCCGCTTTGGCCGGAAAGCTGAAGGCTTTCCTGACGGGCGGGTTTCAGCTCAAGGACCATCCCCTCTTCGGTGATCTGTCGATGGCGCAATGGCTGCAATTGCAGCGCAAGCATCTCGATCATCATTTCCGGCAATTCGGGATATAGGCTCCTCGCTCTGGAGTTGCTGTGCAACTCCACGCTCGTCGCGTTTATGATGGACTAGGCATTTCGGGAGCTAGACTCTTTGTTCCAGAGTTGCTGCGCAACTCTACGCTCGATGCATTTTAGATGGACTAGGCTCCTCGGGAGATAGGCTCCTCGCTCTGAAGTTGCTTCGCAACTCCACGCTCGTCGCGGTTATGATGGATTCGGTGGATCGCTTCGGGGGTGCTTGGAGCACGCTAAGGAGGATCGGGGTTTGGAGAGAAGGAAGAAATGGTAGCGGGTCAGGGATTTGAACCCCGGACAAAAGGATTATGATTCCTCTGCTCTAACCAACTGAGCTAACCCGCCCCAAAATCAAGGCTTCAGCGAGGCGCCGAAGCCGGGGAAAAAACCTGAGAAGCAAAATTAATCAGCTTGGGCCGTCATTTCAATGGCGGCCCAAGCTTTCGGCCCCGGAGGCGCCTGGGCCTACCGGCCCGACCTCGGCGCTCAGCGACCTGAGCGCATCAACGCTTTGAGGGAGAAGGCCAATTTCACATTGTTCTTCTTCTGTTTTTCGTCGCCGGCGAACTTGTCCTTGAGCTGATCCACGGTGGCATGGGGCTTCTTGGGCGCCCTTTGGGCTTGTCCTTGGCCCTGTCCGCCACGGCCCTGACCGCCGGGTCCTTGACCCGCCTTTCCGCCCTGGCCCTTCTGCGGTCCGCCTTCGCGCTGGCCGCCCGCCTGCGCGGTCGATTCCTTTTTCATGGACAGGGAAATCCGCTTCTGGCCCACGTCCACGTCCAGCACGCGCACCTGCACGATTTGGCCCGCGGCCACCAGCTTCTTGGCATCGTCGATGAACTTGTCGGCCATCTCGGAGATGTGCACCAGGCCGTCCTGATGGACGCCGATGTCGATGAAGGCGCCGAAATTGGTCACGTTGGTGACGATGCCTTCCAGCCACATTCCCTGGGTCAGATCCTTCAGGCCCTGCACCTTGGCGTCGAAGCGTGCGTACACGAACTCGGCGCGCGGATCGCGGCTGGGCTTTTCCAATTCCGCGGCGATGTCGAGCAGGGTGGGCAATCCCACGTCTTCGCTCACGTACTTGTTGAGATCGATCTTGGTGATGACCTCTTTGTTGCCGATCAGTTCCTTGAGGGGCGTGCCCGTGTCCTCGCAGATGCGCTTGACCAGGTCATAGCGCTCGGGATGCACGGCGGAAGCGTCCAACACGTTGTCGGAACCCTGCACGCGCAAAAAGCCCGCGGCCTGCTCGAAGGCCTTGGGTCCGAACAGGGACACCTTCACCAGGCCGGAGCGGCCGGAAAAGGCGCCGTTGGCGTTGCGGTGATCGACGATGTTCTTGGCGAGCGACTTGTTGATGCCGGCCACGTATCCGAGCAGGGCTTCGGAAGCGCTGTTGACGTCCACGCCCACGGAGTTCACGCAGGACTCCACCACCTGCTCCAGCTTGCGCTTGAGCTCGTTCTGGTTCACGTCGTGCTGGTACTGTCCCACGCCGATGGACTTGGGATCGATCTTCACCAGTTCCGCCAGGGGATCCTGGATGCGGCGCGCGATGGAGGCGGCGCTGCGGATGGTGGCGTCGAGATCGGGGAATTCCTTGCCGGCCAGGGGCGAGGTGGAATATACGGAAGCGCCGGCTTCGCTGACCACTACCTTGATGGGCGCCTTCTCCAGCTGCTTGAAGGCTTCGCCGATGAATTCATCCGTCTCCCGGGAGGCGGTGCCGTTGCCGATGGCGATGATCTCGACCTTGAAGCTTTCGATCATGGCCAACAGAATCGTCGTCGAGGCATCGGTCTGGTTCTGCGGGGGCATGGGGTAGATGGTGCGATGCTCAAGGAGCTTGCCGGTACCGTCGATGACGGCCAGCTTCACGCCCGTGCGGAAGCCCGGATCCACGCCCATCACCACTTTGGAGCCGCCGGGCGGGGCCAGCAGCACGTCGCGCAGGTTCTTCTGGAACACCACGTAGGCTTCGCCGTCGGCGCGTTCCTTCAGCGCCATGCGCACTTCGGTTTCGATGGAGGGCTTGATCAGACGATCATAACTGTCCTTCACCATCTTCTCCAGTTCCACCTTGTAAGGGGAACCCGTCTTGATGGCCTTGGCGGCGAGCCCGCCCACAATCTTGTCGTCCTCGAGCACCAGTTCCGTGCGGAGCACTTCTTCCTTCTCTCCGCGGCGCATGGCCAGGATGCGGTGGGAAGGCAAGGCGCTCACCTTCTCGCTGAAGTTGTAATACATCTCGAACTTGGTGCGCTTGCCTTCATGCTCTTTGCGCACCTTGGCCGTGTAGAGGCCCGTCTTCATTGCCGTCTCGCGGATCTGGCCGCGGATAGCGGCGTCTTCGGAGAGTTCCTCGGCAAGGATATCGAGCGCGCCCTGCAAGGCCGCGGCCGCATCGGCCACGTTCAGTTCCGCGTTCACGTAGGCTTGCGCCAATTGTTCCGGGGTCTGGCCGGCGACGGGCGCTTCCTGCGCTTGCAGTATGCGGGCGAGCGGCTCCAGTCCGGCTTCTTTCGCGGCCATGGCGCGCGTGCGGCGCTTGGGCTTGTAAGGCAGGTAAAGATCCTCGAGCACGGTCTTGGAATCCGTGGCGTCGATCCTGGCCTTCAATTCGGGCGTGAGCTTGCCCTGGGTTTCGATGCTCTTGAGGATCGTCTCTTTGCGATCCGCCAGTTCCTTGTGGTAGATGTACCGCTCCTCGATCAGGCGGAGCTGGTTTTCATCCAAGGAGCCGGTGACTTCCTTGCGGTAACGGGTGATGAACGGGACCGTGGAACCCTGGTCGAAAAGAGCCAGGGTATTACGGACCTGCTCGGCCCTGAGTTTGGTTTCGGATGCGATCAGTTCGACAAAGGACACATTAGACTCCTGGAAATGCCGGTAAGGATCCCTGAAAAGGACGGGAGGATGGGAAAAGTAGGAATTTGCCGCGGGCTTCGGGGCCCATTGCCGCTTCCGGTTCCCGGATAAATACGCATCCCTCCAATCGCTTCAAATAAGGCGGGGAGTTTGTAGGATGGAATGGAGGTACTTCCAACGATTTCCTGGAAGAAACCGGCCAAATTCGCGCAAAAAGCATGAAAATAGCGGGGCTAAACAAGTACGGAGGCATGACACAACCGTGACAAAACCTCTAAGGGCCGGGGGTATTATTGATACAGGAACTCAACAGGGAAGTAAGCCATGACTCATCAATCAGTAGAATCGTGGGACGGAGCCTCACTCTACTATCAATATATCAAGGACATCTCGAAGTACCCACTTCTGAAGAAGGATGAGGAAATCGCGGTCCTCCAGAAAATCCAGTCCGGTGACCAGAAGGCCATCCATAAGCTGGTCTGCGCGAACCTTAAGTTCGTCATCAATGTGGCTTTTATGTACAAAAATCAGGGTTTTTCGCTCCCTGAGCTGATCAACGAAGGCAATATCGGCCTGATAGAAGCCGCCAAGCGCTTCGACGTGAACCGCAAGCTGAAGTTCATTTCCTATGCCGTCTGGTGGATCCGCCAGGCCATCACCCGCGCCATCGCGGAACGGGCCCGCATGGTCCGCATCTCGGCCGAAAAAGAGCTGATTTTGCGTCGGTTCTCCAAATACAACGTTCCCATGCGCCAGGTTATCGGCGGCGGGGCGCAAATCGATACCGACGCCTTGGGCGGCAAAATGGGATATTCGGGACGCCAGATCGAGAAGATCATGGAGATGGGCCTGCGCCACTCCTCCTTGGACGAGCCCATCAATGGCGAAGAAGGCAGCTCCATCATGGACGTCATCGAAGACGGCCATACGGAAGCCCCGGACACCATGACCACCCAGACGTCCCAGAAGAAGTTCGTCGCCCGCTTGCTCCACAAGCTGAACGACCAGGAACGCACGGTGCTCAGCATGTATTTCGGCATCACGCACCATGAACCCCTGAACCTGGAAGAGATCGGTGAAATCATCGGCCTCTCCAAGGAACGGGTGCGTCAGATCAAGGAAAAGGGCCTGGCCAATCTCCGGTCCATGGAAGATATCCAAGAGCTGACCATCGCGAGCTAAGCGCCTTTCCGCGAGGAGCGTGGAGTTTGCCCCAGGCAAACTCCATAGCGACGAGCCACTGACAATCTCCCCACGAGATGTTGAACCGGATGGGCCTGCCCCCGTCCGGATCAACAAAGAGGCCACCCAGTTCTCCCGGGTGGTCTCTTTAATTTCAGGGTTTGAAAACCTTGAGCTCCAAGTCCCGGATGGGTTTGAAGTGCTTCGCATTGGAAGTGCTGAGCGTCAGGTTGTTTTCCGTCGCGGTCGCTGCTATCAACGCGTCGCCGGCCTGAATGCCATGGCTGAGGGAATATTCTTCGATATAGATGGAGGCACGGTGTCCGATCCTCTCCGTCAAGGGCAGGATTGTGAAATTGAATTCGGTCAGGAAATCGCGCACGTCCCGGATCTGTTTTTTGTTGCCCGCGTTCTGGATCAATTCCATATAGGACTGGATGGAAAGAAAGCGGGTTTCCGCAGCGTATACCCACTCGGCCGCAGCCTCGTTCCCGCGCTGCATCCAGATGATGATATCGGTATCAAAGATCATGATATCGGCCCCGGCGCAATTCCCGCATGACCTCCTCCACCGGACGCTTGTCTTTGCGGTACATGCCGAACAATGGATGATCCTGGATCCGTCTGGTGGGTTTTGAATCCACGGGGATTATCGTTCCCTTCACCTTGCCGTGATACAGAATCCGCACAGATTCCCGTCTCTCCAGGGCTTTCAGCACGTCCTTCATCTTGTAGCGCAGATCGAGGATGGAAGCGTCCATGGTTTTTTCCTTAAAATGTCTACCTAGTATATACATTTTGCGACCTCAGAAGAATGGATTGTACAATTTGAACCCTTCAAAAGAACGTAAAAACGGGCAAATTCGCCATGGATTGTGTGTCCGTGGCATTCTACAATAGTGTGATGGATTCCACCGAACTCTTGTCCCGCTTCGCCTCCCAGACCATTCTGGTTCTGGGGGATGTTTTCCTGGATGAATTCCTGAGCGGGGATTGTTCGCGGCTTTCGCCGGAGGCGCCGGTTCCGGTGCTGAAGGTGGACGATCTGAAAACCCGGCGGGTTTTGGGCGGGGCCGCCAATACCGCGGCCAATGTCGCGTCCCTGGGGGCGAAAGCGGTTTTGATCGGGATCGACGGGGACGATTGGCATGGGACCCTTTTCCGGGACCTGGTGGAAAAAAACGGGATCCTGTACGCGCCCATCCGGGATGGCCGGCCCACGATGCGGAAGACGCGCTTGGTGGGTCAGGGGCAGCAATTGCTCCGTCTCGACTATGAGGAAACGCCCACGGTAAGCGACTCGAAGGCGGAGGAAATCCTGGCCATGTTCCGAAAGCACCTGCCGGCATGCGGCATCGTGGTCCTTTCGGACTATGCCAAGGGGTTGTTCACGGAAGCCATGACGCAGACCATCATCAAGGAATCGCATGCGGCCGGCAAGGAAGTGCTGGTCGATCCGCGGCCCCAGCATGCGTCCTATTACACGGGCTGCGATTACGTGACCCCCAACTGGAAAGAGTCCCAAGGCCTGCTGGGCCAGACCGAAAGCGATCCCACCGAATCTTTGATCCTGGAAAACGGCGCGGCCTTGCGCGATGCCCTGCATACCCATGTGATCCTGACCCTGGGCGCGCGCGGCATCACCTTCTTCGATCGCGACGCAAGAACCCATTTCAATCTGCCGACCCAGGCGCGGGAAGTCTACGATGTGAGCGGCGCCGGCGACACGGTGGTGGCCACCTTCGCCCTGGCGCGCGCCGCCGGCGGGGGCCTGGAAGACTCCGTGCGCTTGGCCAACAAGGCGGCCGGCGTGGTGGTGGGAAAGTTCGGCACGGCCACGGTCACGCGCGAGGAATTGCTCGATGCGGAACCGGGGGAAGCCCGCATGCTTTCCCGTTCCCAACTCGCCCCTTTGGCCCAATCCCTGAAAGCCCAGGGCAAACGCATCGTCACCCTGAACGGTTCCTTCGACCTGCTGCACGCCGGACACGTCCACATCCTGGATGAGGCCCGCGCCCAAGGCGATGTCCTAATCGTGGGGCTCAACAGCGACGCTTCCGTGCGCGCCTATAAGGGCGCCCATCGCCCCATCATCCCGGAAGCCCAACGCGCCACCATGCTTTTGGCCATGCGCGCCGTTGACTTCGTGCATATATTCGATGAAACCGAACCCATGCCGTTCCTCGCCGAAATCAAACCGCAAGTGCACGTGAACGGATCCGAGTACGGACCCGATTGCATCGAAGCGCCTTTAGTCCAGGCCAACGGTGGCCGCATCCACATCATCGAAAAGATCCCGGGCCTTTCCACTTCGGAAATCCTGTCCCGCGTTCGTTCACTGGAATGACCCCACCCAAGGCATCGGGCCCAGCCCGATCCAAAACCCTGATCACCGCCTTCTACCGCGGCGATTCCGACTCCCGCAGCAGTTCCCAGGTTACCGAGGAGGAGGGGAAATTCGTCGTTCTCACCAAAGGCAAAGGCATCCATCTGGTGCTGTCCCCGGTAACGCTTACGCCCTATCATGCCAACATCGTCTATCAATACCTCCAAGTGGAAGGGCGCGGCGACGTGGAGGCGGTGAGCAGCAGCGGGTGCCACATCCTGTCCAAGGAGTGGAAGGTGCACGGAGGCGGATACTACACGGTGCAACATTGGCTGCACAACCTCATCCTGCACGGGAAGTCGACCGCGTTCGGGAAATATGACAAAAGCCTGCTGGCCCGATTCATGGAGGAAATTCCGGAGAGGCTGGACCTGGCTGCCTATACCCTGGAGTTCAAGTGATGCGCGCCGACCATCAGCGTCTTTTCATGGCTGCCGCGCTCTGCGCCCTGCTTTCCGCCGCTCCGGGCCGCGCGGCCGGGAAGGATTTCGATCCGGGGATTTTGAAAAACGGAGACATCATTTTCCAGACCTCCCGTTCCGGCCAAAGCCAGGCCATCCAAGCGGCCACCCATTCCCCATACAGCCATTGCGGGTTGATCTTTATCCATTCGGGATCGATCTACGTCTTCGAGGCCAGCACCAAGGTCAAACGCTCGCCCTTCAAGAGGTTCGTCGGCAAAGGGGAAGGAAAAAAGTTCGTCATCAAAAGATCGCGGAACGCGGACAGCCTGCTGACTCCGGAAAACCTGGGGAAGCTGGCGGAGGCGGGGAAAAAATTCAACGGCCTCCCCTACGATTCATACTTCGGCTGGAGCGATGAAAAAATCTATTGCTCGGAGCTCATCTACAAGATCTACCGCAACGCCCTGGGAATCGAAATCGGCAAGACCGCCAAGCTGCGCGACTTCGACCTCACCGAACCCCACGTCACCGCCAAGCTGCGGGAGCGCTACGGCCAAAACATCCCCCTGGACGAAACCGTCATCTCCCCCGCCGCCCAATTCACAGACTCCAATCTGGTAGAAGTCTTCAACAACTATTGATCTTTCTCCCCTCTTCTATTCCCCGAAGGTACCCCTAGCTCCAACCCCGTATTCTCTTCCTCTTCGTATTGTCTCCTATCCTTGTCTTCGAATTAGCCCGTCGCATTGGTTTTAGTTTCGCCCCGCCGGTCGTTGGGGTGGCTGGGGTGCGGGGGGCCGTATCAGGCGAGCCAAGCAAACGAGCCGACCCGAAGGCCCGGGGACGCGGCTGCGCGACCGCAGGAGTCGCGGCGTCCATCTGCGGCCCAGGGCCATCGACTTCAACTACTGAAAGGGTCGACTCAGAAACCCCACCGCCTGGAGCCCCGGGACCAAAGCGAGCCTGCTCCTAGGCCCCCCGCACCCCAGCCACTCTACGTCACTTCCCGATGCAGAATCCCGAAAAAATCTTCCCCAGAATCTCATCGGTGGAAATCTCCCCCAACAATTCCTGAAGATGCCCCGCCGCCTCGCGGATTTCAAAGGCCAGGATCTCGATCGCCGGCTTGCCCCGCATCCCCTGCAATGCGGCGTCCACGCGCTCCCGGGCCGCCTCCACCGCCCGGAACTGCCGTTCCGTGGTCAGCACAATGTCTTCTCCCACGCCGCGGTCCTGAAAAACCAGGGCGTCCAACCTTTCCCGGAACGTCTGCAATCCCGCCCGGGTCCGGTTTGAAACCGCGACGAAACCGTCCGCGGATGCGAAGCCGGGCAAATCGGATTTGGTCAGCAGCTTCAGGGCGAACTCCCCTTCCAGGGTTGCGCCCGGCGCGGCCGTCCCGTCCTGGACCCAGACCCGCACGTCCGCCTGTTCCCATTGCCGGCGCGTCCGCTCCATCGCCAATTCATCCAGGCCGTCCACGGGCCGGCCCAGACCGGCGGTATCCACCAGCTGCACCAGCCCCCTGGGTAACCTTAATGTTACCTCCACGTAGTCCCGGGTGGTCCCGGGGATATCGGAAACCAGCAGGCGATCCTCTTCCACCAGGGCGTTGATGAGGCTGGACTTGCCCGCATTGGGGGCGCCCAGGATCACCACCCGCGGGGACCGGGCCAGGTTGCGCCCCTTTTCAAAGCCGGCGGCGAGCTTGATCAGCGCGGCCCGCACGCCTTCCAGGCGCGGCGCCCAGGACGCATAATCGGGATCGGCCTCCTCTTCCGAGAAGTCCACGTCCAACTCCAGGCGGACCGACAAATCCACCAGGGAGTCCCGGAGTTCTTTGAGGGGAATGCTCAAGCCGCCCGCCGCGATGCGCTGGGCGTTGCGCAGGGCTTCCACGGTCTGGGCGTGGATGAGCTGGCCCACGGCCTCGGCCTGGAGCAGATCGATTTTCCCGCCTTCGAAAGCGCGCCGCGTGAACTCGCCGGGACCGGCCAGGCGCACGCCCGGAAAATCGAGGAGGGTCTTGAGCAGGCGGTCCACCAGCAGCATGTTGCCGTGGGGATAGAGTTCCAGCACGTCTTCGCCGGTGGAGCTGGCGGGACCCTGGAAGAAAACGAAGTTCAAACGGTCGAGGATTTCACCGGAAGCGGCCTCCGGCCGTCCGGCCGGGGGGCGGGTCCGGAAGGCGCCGTAATAGACATGCCGGAGCTCAAGCGCGGCGCGGCCCAGGTGGGTCTGGGCTACGGAACGGCAGGCCGGGCCGGACAGGCGGAGAATCGCCAGGCCCGATGTGCCCGGGGGCGTGGAAAGCGCAACGATAGTATCGCCATAGTTAGGCTCCTCGCTCTGGAGTTTACTTGCGTAAACTCCACGCTCGTCGCGTTGCATCATTTTCCAGGCTTCTCGCTCTGGGGTTTACTTGCGTAAACTCCACGCTCGTCGCGTTCCATCATTTTCCAGGCTCGCCGCGTCCAAATCTTCAGGTCTTCGCCGGCTTGCGGGGCGGCGGGATCTTCTTGCCGGACTGATCTCCGGAAGCGACCGCCGGCTTCAGCCGATTGGTGTAGAAATGGGTCTGGCCGATGGTGAACAGATTGGACACCGTCCAATAGAGCACCAGTCCCGACGGGAAGGAGCAGGAGAAGATGAACATCATCACCGGCATCATCCAGACCATGAACTTCTGATTGGGATCCTTGATGGTCGCCTTCATCTGGAAGAACATCGTCGCCGCCATGAAGAAGGGCAGGATGGTGACGCCCAGGGGGAAGACGTAGGGGATCTTCAATCCTTCGTAGACCACGTCCGGCAGGGCCAGATCCTTGACCCAGAAAAGGAAGGGCGCGCCTTTCAATTCCACCGAGCGGCCGAGCACGTTGAACAGGGAGATGAAGATGGGCATCTGCAGGACCACGGGGAAGCAACCCATCACGCCGGACAGGGGGTTCACGCCTTCCTTCTTGTAGTACTCCATGATTTCCATGTTGGCCTTCTGGGGCTGGCCCTTGTGCTTTTCACGGATCTTGGCGATGGCGGGCATGTGCTGTTGCATCTTGACGCCCTGCTTGGTCTGGGCGATGGTGAGAGGGAAGGTGATGGTGCGGACCAACAAGGTCAGCAGGATGATGGCCACGCCGTAGTTGTGGACGAACCCGTAGAAGAACTTCAGGAGATGCAGAACCATCCCGCACAATGCCACGTACCAGACATCGGCGCGGAAAAAGGACTCCCAACCGGAGAAGATGATCTTCTCGTAGTTCTGATGGTAGGTCAGCAGTTGGTCATAGGAAAGGGGCAGGACCAGGAAGTCGAAATCCAGCGTCTTCTCGTCCACGTTGTTCCCGACGATCCGCATCTCGTATTCATGGGGATAGCTCTTCTCCTCGCCCTCGGGAATCTTGCCGATCGCCACCACCTTGTTCGTGGTCTCGCGGTTGAAATTCACAACGGCGGCCACGTAGCGGCGGCGTAGGCCGGCCCATTTGAGCACGCCGCTTTCCTCGTTGAAAGTCTTGCTTCCCACGAAAGCGGTCCGTTCCACGTTCACGCCGTCGTCGAGCACCACTTCGCTGAAAAACGTGTTCATGAGGCCAACGCCCTTGCCGTGGGCGATCTTCTCGGTTTCCGACAGGCCCGAGAGCCAGTTTATGGAGTAGGTGGTGATGGGCGCCGAGGCTTCCAGGTGTTGGCCGATCTTGGTGCTGTCCGGGAAGAAGGTGAAGGTGCGGACCAGGGTCTTTTTGCCGTCCGGGGTGGCGCCCTTGAAGGTGACGGTGGCCGTCTCGGAACCCTTGACGGCGACGCTGTCCTGTCCGTCCACCTGCCACAGTACCTTGGAAAGATCCTGGTTGTCGATGGAAAGGGAAAGGGCCCCTCCGTCCTCGGGGATGATGACCGGATTGTAGGGCTTGTGTCCGGCGAGGTCCTTGAGATAGACCGTCGCAATCTTGGCGCCCTGGTTGTCCAACCTCACCACGAATTTGTTGGTTTCCACGGTGATGATCCGGTGGCTGACCGAGGGAATGGAATCGACCTTGGCTCCGGCTTTCGCGCCGGGGGCGGAAGGCGCCTCCCCGAGGGTGGCCGGGGAGCGGTTGGCGGCCGCGGCGATGGCGGCGGAATCGGAAGCGGTGACAGGCGCCGGCATTTTGGCGGCGTTCTCGACCGAATCCTTTTTCTGCTGTTCGACCTTCTTATTGTGTTCGGTGGTGGCCTGCTTTTGCTTGTAGTTGGTCCAGACAAACATCAGTCCCAGCAGCAGGACCCAAGCCATAAGGCTATTTCTATTCAAGGGAATCTCCTAAGTGTGGAAAGGCGCAAAAGTGGTACTCGGGCGAAAGGCGGGAGCCGATCCCGTTTCGCCGGGGCGGGTGGAACAGGGTCCCAGCCTCCCTTGCAAAATGGCTGACAGCGCGCGATACGGAATGCGGCGAGCAGAATGCCCTTGGCGACGCCGCGCGTCTCGATGGCTTCCACCGCATAGTGGGAGCAGGAAGGTTCAAAGCGGCAACAGCCCATATAGAAGGAGCCGTGCAAGGCCTGGTACATGCGGATGATGAAGATAGCGATCTTTTTCACGACGAACATGTCAGGCCTGTTTCTCCATGGCCTGATTTCCGATCCCCGGTCCGCCCACGGTAGCGAGCATCTTGTCGGCCTGGGCCTTCAGCTCCCCGCGGGTGGCTTGGGAAGCATGGTTGGGAACGTCGAAAATGATCCACATGCCTTCCGGGAAGCGGGGCAGGGCGGCCACGAAGCATTGGCGCAAGGTGCGGCGGATGGAGTTTCGCATGGGAGCGTTGCCGACTTTTTTCCGGATGATGAAACCGAGGCGGGAGCATTCCTGATCCACATGGAAATAGCGGACCGTCAGCGGGGTGCTTCTCAGCACCCTCCCGCCCTCGAAGACCTTTTTATACATATACGGCTTGTTGAGCCGGCGTCTATTGAGCGGGAATTTCATGGGCCGGGTCTGCCCCGGCCGCGGGGTCGAGCTTGCGTTCAAAGGCGAAACTCCCCCCGGTCAAAAGCAGAGTTTGAAAGCTCAGATGTCCTTGTAGGTCATGGTGTCGCTGACCGTAAGCTTGTGACGGCCCTTGGCGCGACGACGGGCCAGGACATTGCGACCATCTTTGGTAGCCATGCGGGTCCGGAAACCGTGCTTGTTGACTCTTTTCCGATTGCGAGGCTGAAACGTTCTTTTCATGATGGAAAATCCATTTTGGATGTGAGGGGATCAATTTAGTTTTCATCCCCTTGAAAATTCAAGGGTTAGGCCAATTCAGTTGATGTTTTCCTAAGGATATTACTCAAAAGTCTAAAATAAGCCAAAAATATATTGTTAAAGAAATATCTATATAAACTGTACATCGGGGGGTTAACCCTACCCTGGATTTTGAGCCTTATTATAATAAGCTGGAAACGGGACAAGCTTCGGATCAACACCGCGCTTTGTGGACTCCCCTATTCCTTCGCGTTTCGCATTCGCTTCTACCATGCCGCCGTGACCGATCTGTTGAAGTTTCTCCATGGGCGATATGGAGAGGCCATTGTTTCCCGATCCCGGGATGCCGCCAAGCTGCAAGCACTGCGAACCGGGCCGTCACTTTATCTGACAGCCCACTTTCACAACTGGGAGCTGATGGGAGCCTGGATGACCCGGGAAGGCATCCCGCTTTTAAGCGGAGCCCAGCCAATGGCCAACCCTCTCAGTCAGGCACTGCTCCTTTGGTTTCGTAGGCGGCTTGGAATGAGGGTGGTATTCAAGGCGGTCCCCCGTAATGCGGTTCGCCATCTGAAAGCAGGGAGTTGCTTCGCTCTGCTTTGGGATCAGCGCGCGGTAGGCTCCCCCATTTCCGCGCCTCTCTTTGGACATAACCTTCCCGTCGATCCCATCCCCCACTTCCTGGTCAGCCATGTGACCGTCCCGGTTTTCTTTGGGGCTCTGCTTCCCGGCGGGCAACTTCGCTTAATCCAAATTGCCAATCCCAATCGCGCGAGCGATCCTTATCGGCATCTTGCCCGACGTTATCACCGGGTCCTGGAACTTTTGGTACGAGCCCATCCGAATCTTTGGTACGGGCTTGCCCACGGGCGCTTTCAGAATCATGTCGAGTCTAAGGGGCCAACTCATGTTTCACGTGAAACATCGGTGCCATCAGGGGTTATGGTTTCACGTGAAACCAAAGAGAGAAGAGTGGTCGGACTGAGTGAGGCGAAGGATGAAGCGGAGGAGGACGTGGCTAGATCCCGTCGGGCGTCGGGCGTCGGGCGTCGGGCGAAAAATCCGAAAGAGTCTACGACCTAGATTTTTCGCCCGGAAGCACCCAAGATCATCTTCCTCCTTTCCCCTCTTTACGCCCGACGCCCGACGCCGAGGGGCGAAGCGGCCGAACCAGAGGGAGGCCCGTACGCCCGACGGGACGCTGCTACAAAGCTCTCAAACCACTCTCAGTGCGCAGCCCTCAACTCCACGGATCTTCCTTCCCTGCGGTCGATAGTCATTGAAATCCGAAAAGTTTATGATACATTTACCTACCCTATGGAAAACCTTTTACAGGATCCGTCAAAATTTGACGACAAAACCCTTCAAAAACTGAGGGAAGTGGAACATTTCCTGCGGAAATGGAACAAGAACATCAATCTGGTGAGCGAAGCGGATGAGCCGACCGTCTGGGAGCGGCACATCGTGGACTCGGTTCAATTGATGCCATTTTTCAAGGAAGTCAACAAACTGGCGGATATGGGAAGCGGCGTCGGATTGCCTGCGGTCCCCCTCGCCATCGCCTGCCCGGACATCGATGTCTTCGCAATCGAACCCCGCCAGAAAAAATCGGCCTTGATGGCGGAGCTGATCCGGGAGATCCGCATTCCCAACCTGCACGTCCTCTCCGAACGGGTCGAGAAGGTTTTTCTATCTCATATGGACGTCGTTTGCTGTCGCGCTTTCGGTGAATTCACGCGCGATGCCCGGCTTGCCTATAAGATGTTGAAACCCGGCGGTCTCTTCATGACCTTCAAGACGGCGGAAGAAAACAACATCCCCCAAGGCTATGATAAGGTCGACAACTACCCGTATCATCTGCCCGGCAATACCCGCAAGTACTACATCGTCATCGCCACCAAAACTGGAGAGATGTGAACCGGATTATCGCCGCCTGCAACCAGAAGGGTGGAGTAGGCAAAACCACGACTTGCGTGAACACCTCCGCAGCGCTGGCCGCAATGGAGAAGAGGGTGTTGTTGGTGGATATGGATCCCCAGGCCAACGCCACCCAAGGTCTTGGCTTCAGTCCCCAGGATTTCGAAGACGATATCTATGATATCCTGACCCAGGCGGAAGGCGAAGTCACCAAGGCGCAGGTCCGTAATTATATCAAGCCGACCACGATGCCTTTCCTGGAAGTGCTCCCCTGCTCCCGATCCCTCGCGGGCCTGGAAGTGCAACTCATCACCCAGCCCTTGAGGGAAAAGCGCCTGACCCGGGTCCTGGAAAAGGTCCGGGAAGATTACGACTTCATCTTCATCGATTCGCCCCCGTCCCTGAGCATGCTGACTTTGAACGTGCTCACCGCCGCGGACACGGTAATGATTCCCATCCAATGCGAGTACTATGCATTGCAGGGTCTCGCCGAACTGCTGAACACGATCCGCCTGGTGCAGCAGAACCTGAATCCCAAGCTCTCCATCGAGGGGGCTTTGCTCACCATGTACGATAGCCGGCTGAACCTGTCCAAGCAGGTTGCCGAAGATGTGCAGAGCACCTTTTCCGAAAAAGTCTTCAAGACGATCATCCCGCGCAGCGTCAAGCTGAGCGAGGCTCCGTCATTCGGCCAGCCGATCATTCTTTACGATGCCTTGAGTTCCGGAGCCATGCGCTACATGGAGTTGGCCAAGGAGATTATCCAGAATGACTAGGAAAGCGCTGGGCAAAGGCCTGGAAGCCATTTTCGGGAATCTGGGCCAGGAAGTCGTGCATCCCAAGACGGGATCCACAACCCTGGAAATTGAAATTTCCAAAATAGCTCCAAATCCTTTCCAGCCGCGCACGGATTTCGGTCAGGAAGAAATCCAGGAGCTGGCGAACTCGATCCGGGAGAAAGGGCTGTTGCAGCCCATCCTTCTCCGCAAGCATCATCAAGGCTACCAGATTGTAGCCGGCGAACGCCGCTTCCGCGCCATGCAGCTTTTGGGCCGCCCCCTGATCGCGGCGTTGGTGCGCGACCAGCTCTCCGATCGCGACATGATGGAAATGGCCCTGATCGAGAACATCCAGCGCGTCCAGCTGAATGCCATCGAAGAGGCCATCGCCTTCGAACAATTGATCAACAATTGCGGCATCACCCACGATGAGCTGGCCCAGAAGCTTGGGAAGAGCCGCTCCGCCATCACCAATACCTTGCGCCTTCTCAAGCTGGACGATGAGCTGAAGGCGATGATCAAGGACGGCAAGCTGACGGCCGGCCACGGTCGCGCCTTGTTGCAAACCGATCCGAAAAAACGCGCCAAGCTGGCCCAGAAAATAGTGGACGACCATTTGAACGTGCGGCGCGCGGAAAAGTCCGGCGGCCGCAAAGGCGAGGGGCTGAAAGCCCTAAACCCCAATGCCCAGGCCTTCCTGGAAAAACTGCGTTTCCTGCTGGGGACCAAGGTCACCCTCAAGGGGAATGAGAACCGGGGCGTGCTGGAAATCCATTACATGAGCCGCCAGGATCTGGAAACGCTGGCGGACACGCTCGAGAAGGGCCAAGAAGCCAAGAGCGCGGCGGGCTGAAAGCCGCGCCGGAGATTTTTGGACCTTAATAGCACGGTCCGGGTTCCATGTCTAAGAAGCGTTACATTACCATCCAAATCCTGCCGGACGACTCGAGCGACGCCTGGACCATCAAGCTGCGCTATCGGTTTTTCGAGTTCCTCTTCTATGCTATTATTATCGCACTGTTCGCCATAGCCCTTGCGGCGGTCAAGATCACGGAAATCAACGGCAAGGTGCTCACCGCCTCCCATCTGGCCGCCATCAACCGCCAATTGATGGATAAGCAGGAAAAGATGACCCTACTGGAAATGGAACTGGGAAGGATTGCCGAACAGGAGCAGAAGATCCGCGGCATCGTCCAGACCTTCATCACCGAACAGGGAGCCGATTCGTCCAAGGATTCCGATCGGGGAAGCCGCCTCTCCCAAGCGGACCTGGACAAGTTCATCGCCGACGTGAGGGCGATCGAAAAGCGGAAACGCGGACCATCCCTGTTCCCGTCCCGGGAGGAAATCCCCGACATCTGGCCCGTGGCCGGAATCATCAGCCAGCCCTTCAACAACGGCGGCGCTCCTGAAGCCCGGCACGAAGGCATCGACATCATCGCCGAAAGCAACGCCCTGGTTTTGAGCGCGGCGCGCGGCATCGTCATCCAGGCCGGACAGGATCGGGACCTGGGGCGGTTCGTCAAGATCGACCACAATCACGGTGTGCAAAGTCTCTATGCGCATTTGAGCCGGAGCTTTGTCCAAGCCGGGGACCACGTGGAAAAGGGAACCAGCATCGGAGCGGTGGGAAACACGGGAAACAGCTTCGGGCCGCATCTCCATTACGAAATCCTGGTCAAAGGCAAGTCCGTCGACCCGGAACAATACTTAAAGTAACCAGAGGAACCTTATGTCCAAAACCGTAGCCGCCGCCTCCCAGACGTACATTTGCGATGGAGCCAACTTTCTGGGGGATATCAAGGTAGAACACGACCTGAGGATAGATGGTTACTTCAAAGGAACCATAGAGGTTGCCGGGATCCTTATTCTTGGTCCCACGGGAAAAATCGAAGGCCAGGTGCAAGCGCGCGCCGCCACCATTGCCGGGAAAATCATCGGGAACATCAAAGGGATCGATAAAATCGTCCTGGAATCCAAGTCCACCTTGGTCGGAGACCTTCAGACTCGGGAACTCGTAATCAACGAGGGGGCGATTTTCCAGGGCAATTGCTCCATGCAGATGGATGAAAAAAAGTAATCCCGAGGGAACCCAAACCGACGGGGCCAACCAATGGATGGCCCTGCTCAATCTTGGCTGGCTGATTGTCGGCAACATGCTGCTGTTCGTAGGCGGCGGATTGTGGCTGGACAAGCATTTCAATACCGCGCCGATTCTATTACTGATAGGCGTGTTTTTGGGATTCTTCGGGAGCGGCTATACCATATATCTGGCCGTGAAAAAACTCGAACGTGACGAAGCCGGCAAGCCCCATCCCTAACTGCCCAAATCAGGTTTTGCCAGGCCGCCCGGCCTTTAAAGGTGAGGTGGATTTTGCTATGATTCCCTCGCGTAAAAAACCCCCGGCAAAATCTTTTTCGGGGAAAACGGATCACTCTGTTTTGTCCATCTACTCCAAAAAAATCGCACTCGTCATGGTCCTGTTGGCCGTGGCCGCCGGCCTGGTATCCTCCCGTATCGAGGGATACCCCGTTGCGTTCGCGACCGGAGCCGTGGTCTTCATGGCCTTGAACGCCTTGGCCGCGATTTACCCCCTCTACCGCTTCCGCGGCAAAATGAATCCCTTCAATGTTTATGTGGCGGGCATGGTGGTCCGCATGGCCATCATCGGCATGGTCCTGATCGCCGTCATCCTGGCGGGAGGCCTGAGCCAATCCGCCTTGCTCGCCGTCACCCTGACTGCCATGGTATCCTTTGTCGCCTACCTGGCCGTGGAAATCCACCATTTCCTCCGCCATAACGCCAGCCTGATGAGCCCAACCTGATGCACTTGAAAAAGACGCTTTTCGCCGCCATCCTCCTCCTTTCCGGATTGCCCCTGCGCGCCGAAGAAGGCCTGGGCGAATTCCTCACCCACCATATCTCCAACTCCCATGAGTGGAAACCCATCCCTTTCCTGCCCGCCCTCCATCTGCCGACCGGATGGATACTCTTCGGGGTGGACGTCTCCCCCAGCCAGCATGTGCTGATGATGTTCATCGCCGCCGCGCTGCTGATCGTCCTGTTCGCCTTCGGCTCCCGTCGCAAGCGCAATGCTCCGGCCTCCAAGCTGGGCCACGCCTTGGAAGCCATGGTCATTTATGTCCGGGATGAAGTGGTGGAACCGAACCTGGGCAAACACGATACCCCGGCCTGGATGCCTTTTTTCCTGACCATCTTCTTCTTCTTCCTGGCGCTCAATCTCATCAGCCTCGTCCCGGGGTTCTCCGCCGCCACCGGCAACGTGAATTTCACCGCCGCCATGGCCGTGCTCATTTTCATCACGTACAATGTGGCCGGCATCATCCACAACGGCCCCGTCAATTACGTGCTGAACCTGTTTCCCAAAGGCGTGCCCTGGCCGATCATGATCATCCTGGTTCCCATCGAGCTCCTTGGCCTGGTCACCAAGGCCGCCGCCCTCTGCATCCGTCTTTTCGCCAATATGACCGCGGGCCATATCCTGCTGTTGTCCCTGACGGGCCTCATCATCGTCTTCAAGACCACCCTGGTGGCGTTCGGTTTCGTGCCCATGACCCTCTTCATCTATCTGATCGAGGTCCTGGTCGCCTTTCTGCAAGCGTACATCTTCACTTTGCTTTCGGCCCTGTTCGTGGGAATGGCCCTCCACCAAGAGCATTAATCAAACCAGTACACAAGGAGCAACAAATGGCTTTGGAATCTGCAAGCATGGGTTTTCTTTCCGCCGGCATCGGCGCCGGCCTCGCCGCAATCGGCGCGGGCATCGGAATCGGCCGCCTGGCCGGCTCGGCATTGGAGGGCATCGCCCGCCAGCCTGAAGCCGTGGGCGTTCTCCGCACCACCATGCTTATCGCAGCCGCCCTCGTGGAAGGCGTAGCCCTGTTCGCGCAGGTCATCTGCCTTATCGTGGCCTTCAAGTAATCCGGTTATGGAATCGGGACGGCATTTGGCCTTCCCATGGGAGAGGATGAGAGAATGAGCGCCGAACTGAACGGGCAGCAATATGCGCAAGCCGCCGAGGCCGCCCCGGGGGAAACCCACAGCGAAGTCGGAACTGCGTCCCACGCGGAAAGCGGGAAACTGCCTCCGTTCCTTCAATTCGATCCGGGCGTATGGATGTGGACCTTCCTGGTCTTCGTGCTGCTGCTCCTCGTCTTGAAGAAGATGGCCTGGAAACCCATCATCGACGCCCTCGAAGAGCGCGACAGGACCATCAACGAGAGCCTGGATCAGGCCGCGCGCATCCAAGAGGAATCCAAGCGCATCACCGAGGAACAGAACAAAATCCTGTCCGCGGCGCGGCACGAAGCCAGCTCCCTGTTGCAGTCCTCCAAGTCGGCCGCGGAAGACCTCCGCCGCAAACTGGAACAGGCCGCCCAGGAAGAGAAGGCCCGCATCATCGCTTCCGCCACCCAGGAAATCGACGCGTCCAAGCGCGCCGCCATGGCCGAACTCAAGCGGACCACGGCGGATCTGTCCATCCGCATCGCCGAAAAGCTGATCCAGGCCAGCCTGGACGACTCCAAGCAGCGCGCCTTGGTCGATCAGCTCATCACCGAAGTCTCGGCGGCGAAAGCCTAAGGGAAACGCAAGGATCATGAAAAAGGAAAAAGCCGCCGCCATTTACGCCCGCATGCTGCTGCAGGCCGCGGAAGATCACAAGGCCGCGGATGCCGTCTCCTCGGACATGCACGCCTTGGCGGAAACCTTCCGCAAGCTGCCGGCTTTGCACAAGTTCCTCACGAACCCGGTGCGCAAGTCCGACGAGAAGGCCAAGCTCATCGCCACGGCGGCCGTCAAGCTCGCTCCGCTCTCGCAACAGTTCCTCAAGCTGTTGCAGACCAAGAACCGCTTCGCGTTGTTGCGCGCGATCGCGGACGAATACATCGCCCTGGAAGAGGCCCGCCAGAACATCCTGCGCGCCAACGTGGTGAGCGCAAGGCCCCTGACCCAGGACCAGATCGAAAAGCTGACGCGCGGCCTGGAAGCCAAGCGCCCGGGCAAGAAATACATCCTGACCAATCAAATCGACGCGTCCCTGATCGCCGGATTCCGCATCGTCCAAGGCGACACCATCACCGACGCCAGCATCAAGCATAAACTCGATCTGCTCAAGCAGAAATTAGCCGCATAGGAAGGCATAGGATCAATCATGGCAGCTGAAGTCCGTTCCGACGAAATCACATCCATTTTGCGAAAGCAGTTGGAGTCCATCAACACCTCCGCCGATACCTATGAGACCGGCACGGTGCTGCAGGTGGGCGACGGCATCGCCCGTATCTTCGGCCTGTCCCAGGTGATGGCCGGCGAGCTTATCGAGATCAAAGGCCTTAAGAAAACCGTTTCGGCCCTGGTGCTGAATCTGGAAACGGATAACGTGGGCGTGGCCATTCTCGGTGACGCCGCCGCCGTGAGCGAAGGCGACACCGCCCGCCGCACCAAGACCATCGCCTCGGTTCCCGTGGGCGACACCATCCTCGGCCGCGTCATCAACGCCTTGGGCGAACCCATCGACGGCGGTCCCGCCCTCGATCGCACGCACATGCGCCCCATCGAAGACAAGGCCCCGGGCATCGTCCGCCGCCAGAACGTGTGCGAACCGATGGAAACCGGCATCAAGGCCATCGACACCATGATCCCGATCGGCCGCGGACAGCGCGAGCTCATCATCGGCGATCGCAAGACGGGCAAGACCGCCATCGCCATCGACACCATTCTGAACCAGAAGGGCAAAGGCGTAAAGTGCATTTACGTCGCCATCGGCCAGAAGCAGAGCACGGTGGTTCAGATCGTCGAGCGCCTCAAGGCCGCCGGCGCCATGGAGTATACCTGCGTCGTCGCCGCCAACGCCTCCGACCCGGCCCCGCTCCAGTACCTGGCCCCATATTGCGGCGCCACCATGGGCGAGTACTTCATGTACAACGGCCAGCATGCCTTGCTCGTCTACGACGATTTGACCAAGCAGGCCCAGGCCTACCGTCAGCTCTCACTCTTGCTCCGCCGCCCTCCCGGACGCGAAGCGTTTCCCGGCGACGTGTTCTATCTCCACAGCCGCTTGCTCGAGCGCGCCGCCAAGATGTCCGAAAAGGAAGGCGGAGGATCGCTCACGGCCCTCCCCATCATCGAAACCCAGGCGGGCGACGTTTCGGCGTACATCCCGACCAACGTGATTTCGATTACGGACGGCCAGATCTTTTTGGACACCAACCAGTTCAACGCCGGCCAGCGTCCCGCCGTGGACGTGGGTCTCTCGGTTTCCCGCGTCGGCGGCGACGCCCAGATCAAGGCCACCAAGCAGGTAACGGGTCCGTTGCGTATCACCCTGGCCCAGTACCGCAACCTGGCCGCCTTCGCCCAGTTCGCATCGGACTTGGACAAGGCGACCCAGAAGCAGTTGGCCCGCGGCGAGCGCATGATGCGCATCCTGCGCCAGGGACAGTACGTGCCTTACCGCATCGGCAAAACCATCATGATCGTATACGCGGGCATGAACGGCTACGCCGACGAAGTGCCGGTCAACAAGATGGCCGCTTACGAAGATCAACTGTTCACGTTCATCGACAGCAAGTACCCCAAGCTTATCGACGCCATCGAAGTCGAGAAGAAACTGGACGACAAGCTGACGGCGGAAATCAAGAAGGCCCTGGAGGAGTTCGGCAAGCAATTCGACGCTGCCTGAGACTGAACCATGCCGACAATCAAAGAATTACGCCTTCGGATCAAGTCGTTACAGAACACGAGCAAGATCACGTCGGCCATGAAAATGGTTTCGGCCGCGCG
>JAQBPN010000122.1 GCA_028287505.1 Fibrobacterota bacterium
AGTTTGAAGAGCAGGTGCTCATCTTTGCGGTCGATGGGGCTGGTTTTCCGGATGTCTTCCAGATAACGCTTCAGAGTCTCATCGGTGGTGTCAAAGGTCATTTACCTGTCCTTGTAGTTGTGGGTTCCGAATTAACCGTAAGCAATAGCCGTTCCAGCGAGTGGGTGCTATTTTCAAGAGAATTTGTAAAGGTTTTTTCAAACAATTTCTTGAAAAGTCATATCCTGTGACGAAACTGTGAATATCGTCATCTAGTGTGACAAAGTAAAGCTTTTTTGAACTTTATGTTGGGGATCTTCAACCCTAAATTCAACACCTTCGGCAAAATCAGCCAAAAAAGGATGCCTTTTAGTCATCAACTGTGACAAAGGGCCTGGGCAGCTCATTATTTAAGCCTGGATTGGAGCTAAAGCCCTCCCCTTCTTCTGTCGATAACCCATATGGATACACGGTCTAGGATAACGGGAGATCCATGGCAGAAGGGCTATCAGTAGGTGGGTTGGCTTCAGGGCTCGACACCACTTCCATTATCAACGGGCTGATCGCCATCGAAACCCAGCGGGTGACCCGGGAAGAAGATCAGAAATCCGCCGTCGAGTTGAAACTCTCGACGTTCAACGATTTAAAGACCAAGCTGACCGACTTCTATACCCAGGCCAAGGAGATGGACAAGCTCACTTCCTTCGACGTGTTCGCCTCCACCTCCTCGGATGATGCGGTCGCCAAGATCAGCGGCGAAGCAGGTGCGACCGAAGGCAACTACGACGTCAAGGTCCTGGGCCTGGCCAGCTCCCTGAAGGTGGCCTCCAAATCTTTCACGGCGTCCAACACCTCGCTGGCCATGACGGGAAGTTTCAGCCTTTCCGTTTCCGCCGCGGCCCTCAAGGCCGACCCTACCGTGACCAGCGTCCAGGTCGACATCTCGGCCACGGACACGCTGAAGGACATCGCCGGGAAGATCAACCGCACCAAGGGAACCGGAGCCACCGCTTCCGTCGTGCAGATGGGCACCAATGATTTCCGCCTGATGGTCACCGCCACGGACGAAGGCTCGCGCGCTTTCACCATGGAACCGGTTTCCGGCCAGAGCGTGCTGTCCAACGGCCTGGACATGGTCAAGGAATCCACGGCGGCCACGTCCCGCGAATCCCTGCGCACGGACTTCGATTTCCGCCTGGCCGCCGGCGGCGCCGCGGCCACCACCAGCACGTTTTCCAGCCTGTTCAACAGCATCGGCGCTTCCAGCGCCATCACCGCCAACGACAAGATCAACATCACGGGAACCAAGGCGGACGGAACCGCGGTCGCGGCCGTTTTCAACATCGCCACTCCCGGCACCAATACCGTGGGCGACCTCATTACGGCGGTGCAGACCGCTTTCGGCGGCGCGGCCGCCGTGGACGTCACCCTCAACGCATCCGGCGAAATCGTGGTGACCGACAAGACCCTCGGCACCACCAACATGGCCATGACCATGACCTTCAACGATGCGGATTCCTCCGGCTCCCTTTTGGGCGTGGGAACCAGCAAGGCGCGTTCGGAATTCAAGAACGTGATCGCGGACGGCAAGAAGGCTTTCTATCTGATGAACGACATGTCCGTGTCGTCCCAGACCAACAAGGACAATACCACCGTGGCGGGCACGGTGTTCGAGCTGAAAAGGGTGGACGCCACCCAGAACATCAAGCTCACCCTGGGATACGACAAAGACGGCATCAAGAAAAAGGTCCAGGCTTACCTGGATACCTACAACCAACTGCTCAAGTTCATCGATGAAAAATCCAAGATCGAAGTCAAGCAGGACACCAGCGCCACCGTTACCGCCACCAGCAAGAAGACCACCATCAACAAAGGCCCCTTCGCCGGCGACTCCTCGGTACTGGGACTCCGGGCCCAGATCCAGGGGATGATGACCAGCAAGATCTCGGAGCTGACCGACAATGGTCTGGCCAAGTACTCCAGCCTGGCCTCCATGGGCATCACTTCCGAGCAGAAGACCGGCTTCCTGGTGATCGACGATACCGCCTTCAACAACGCCCTGGACCAGGATTTCGAAGGCGTGAAACGCGTGTTCGTCACCAACGGTTACATGACCAATTCGGCCCACACCTTCGGTACCTATACCAAGGATACCAAGACCGGCGTCTACGACATCGACCCCGCCACCGGCAACTTCGATACGGACAAGGGCACGGGCACCGCCTGGGCCACCGCTTCCATTACCGGCGACGGCGATTTGATGAACTCCGACAACGGCGACTCCAAGGGAATGGCCGTCAAGGCCGCTCCCGGCAGCGGCGCCGGCAAGGTGGTCTTCGTCCGCGGCGTAGCCGGCCAGATCAAGGATTTCTACGACAAGATCAACAACTTCGTGGACGGCTTCGTCAATACCACGGTCCAGGGATACAATGACCGGATCAAGGACGAAGACACGAAAATCTCCCGTCTCGAGGCGCAAGTGGCGTCGGTGAAAGAGCGGCTGACCAAGCAGTTCGCGAACCTGGAGCTTTCCATTTCCAAACTGCAATCGCAAAGCGCGGCCTTCAGCGGCCAGCTGAAAAAATAGAGGGGTAGAAGATGTCCTACGCGCATCAGAGCTATAAAACCGCCGCAATCACCACGGCCGATCGCGGCAAGCTGGTGATCATGATCTACGACCACTGCATCAAGTGGACGAAGAAGGCGGAGGAGGAGCTCTCGGCCGGCCGTCTCGAGCCGATGGTCCGCGGCGTCCAGCGCGTCCAGAACGGATTGACGGAGCTGATGTGCGCGCTTGACATGGAAAAGGGCGGCGACATCGCCAAGAACCTTTTCCGCCTGTACGAGTTCTATTCCCGGCACCTGACCCAGGCCATCAAGGACCGTTCCGCCCAGTGCCTGCGGGACGTGGCGGGAATGATGAGCATGCTGCGCGAAGCGTGGCTGGTGGCCATAGAGAACGTGCGCAGGGAAGATCATACCTCCCTTTCCGACAAGACAGTCGCCCAACTTTCCCTGGTTTCCTGAGCGGAAAAAGGATTACATGCATCCGTTAACGCAGAAGATCGTCGCCGAGCTGGACATGCTCTACGGGCTCTACCAGATGGCCGTGGACCTGACCAAGCGTATCCGCCCCGATGACGAGGCCACCACCCAGCGGGTGCTGGAGGCGCGGCAGAAGGTGTTGGACCACACCGACAAGGCCAGCAAGGAATTGACGGGCCTGCTGAAGGCATTCAGGGAAGAGAAGCTGATTCCTTCCAACGAGACGGCCCTGGTGGAGGAGAAGCGCAATCTGATCCTCGACGTAGGAGCCCGGATCCAAGCCGTCGATCACCAGATGATAAGGCAGATGCAGGCCAAGATGACGGAGCTCCGCAAGGAACTGGCGTCCCACACCGAACGGAAGAATGCCGTGAGGGCTTATATCCGGGCGCCGCGCCCGCAGCTTATCGTGCAGTTGGACTGAAGCGCGCTTCGCGCGACCTTTACATGGCAATCCCCGGGGCTTTGACCGGGGATGGGCCCGGCGGCGAATCGGCCGCCCACTGTCCGCTCCCGCGGCCGGTCCCGGCACCCTCCCAAACGGCGGTAAGATGCGCCCGCCGCGCCGGGTCCGGTCCCGGGGGCGGACTCCCTGGGTCCATGCTCCGTCGTCGGGTGCGGGAAGTCATTGGAAACAAAGCGTTGCGGTCCCCCGTCGGGAGTCGGGCGTAAAGAAAAAACCAAGAGAAGCCCTCCTGGTTTTTTGTTTACGCCGGGGTCGGGACCCTCAATAAAAGCCCGACGGGCGTCGGCGCAAGGAAAACCGCCTACTCTTCTTCTTCTTCTTCCCCTGTGTCACCGATCAGGTCATCCGGAACGGCGATGCCTTGTCCGGGTTTCGGCAGCACGCCTGGTGGCGGCCCCAGCAGTCTGAAAGCTTCCACGAATTGGTCCACCGACAGGTCTTCCGCGCGCGAATTCTCGCTGATGGCGACCAACTCTTCCCCGTCCTCGCCCACGGTTCCCGCGGCCGCCCCCAGGGCGTTGAGCACCTCCACAACCTTGTCCTTGCGGTAGAAGGACAGGAGCGAGTTGGAAAGCTTTTTCCGCTTCTGGGAAAAGGCGATTTCCACGAACCGGAGGAAAAGGGGATCGGTCGTCTTGGGTTTGGGCAAGGGCGTCAGGCGCACGGTCGCGGAAAGCACCTTGGGCCTGGGACGGAAGGAATCCTGCCCGATTTTCTGGAGAAGCGTGGCTTCGGCGTAGTTCTGGATGAACACGGACAGGAACCCGAAGTTGCGCGTGTGGGGCTTGGCGCAGATGCGTTTGCCCACCTCGTATTGGACCATGATGTTCATGGACTGGAACCGCTGGATGAAGGGCAGGAACCGGAACAGGATGGGAGCCGCGCGGTTGTAGGGCAGGTTGCCCACCACGATGGGTTTGCGGGTGGGATCCCGGTTGAGAAGCTCCTCGACGTCGACGCGGGTGGCGTCTGTCTGGATGACTTCCATGTTACCCCATTCGGACTTCTTCTGGAGATGCTCCACCCATTTGGGGTCGATTTCCAGAGCGGTGAGCTTTGCGCATTCGGGCACCAGTCGGCGGGTGATGGATCCCGCTCCCGGACCGATTTCGATCACCCAGTCGTTTTTGCGGGGCGCCACGTCCTCGGCGATTTGGCGGATGACGGTCTCATCGATAAGGAAATTCTGGCCGAATTTCCAGCGCTTTTTCCGGTCATCGTCTTCGGGTTCGGGTCTTCGCATTCTATGGTAGTGTTTGCCGCGGAGTTTCAGCCAAGGCAAGCAGGCCGGCGAGGCCCCTGGTTGCTGGGGGGAGGAAAGGTAATAAAAGCATACCTTACCCCCAGTAATATCAACCGCTTGCAACAAAAAAAATTTGCGGACCCGACAGGTTTGAATCGGCGTTTTTCGTATAATAATCCGGCTGTCGGCGAATTGGCCGGCATTGAACCCGTCCGGCCCGGAAGCTCCCGGGGAGCTCCAATGCACACCGGGTCAGGTTCGTGAGGAATTTGCATGCTGGGTTTGAAAGGCCAGGCGCCCGCCGCCGCGGTAGATTGCCGCCCATATCCGCTATCGGAGGGTGGAACGCATTTTCGTGCCTGAACACCCTTCCCATCCGGAGCCCCGGGTCCGCTCGGATTTCCGCTCCTTCCGCCGCTTTTTTTCCACCCTGTTCTGCCTGGTGCTGGGAACGGTTCCCGGCGATGCGATCTACATCGAAGAACAATCCTACCTGAACGTTCCCGAAGCGGCCAAGCCGCTTGACGAGCTGCTGCCCCAGAAAGGCGTGGAGAGCACGGGCGGACGCGGCATGCTCCAGGTCAACAGCGTGTACATGAAGCGCCGCCACAATGTCAATTTCGAAACGCGCGAAGTGGAGATCATCCGGTACGTGGGCCTGCCTCCGGGCGACGCGCAACCCGGATCCCAGGACTCGACGCCGGTGTGGCAGTCGTATTACAGCGAGCTCAACTCCTATTCCGTGGACATGAGCGAACTGGCCCTGCGCCGCTTGTGGCTGAATCAGTTCATCGGCAAGGAGGATGCCTCCCAGGCGGGCGGGCCCGGCATGCTGGACATCGTGCTGCCCGTGAACGTGCCCGATTGGATGAAGCGCATAGGCGTGGACAAGCCGCGCCTGCGTATCAACGGATCCTACAAGCTGGTGGTGGAAGGCACGCGCCTTTCCGGCAGCGGAGCGCCCAACGGCGGGGACACCTTTTTCCCCAGCCTGCACATGGACCAACAGCCCGCCTTTTCGGTGAAAGGCTCCATCGGCAGATTGATCAACATCGAAATCAACAGCGAAGAGGGTTTCGGCACCAACCTCAAGGAGCAGCTGAAGATCACCTACAAGGGAGAAGGGGACGAGCTCGAGGACGACATCATCCAGGAGATTGAAGCGGGCAACACGTCCCTGGCGCTCACGGGAACCAGCCTGACCGGATATACGGAAAGCCACAAGGGGCTTTTCGGCCTCAAGATGCGCATGAAGTTCGGCGGCTTGGAGGTGACGACCATCGCTTCCCAGGAAGGCGGATCCCAGGAACGGCAGAAACTGGGCGTGGGAACCGTACTCACCGACGTCGCGCGCGAGGACAGGGACATCGATCTGCATCGCCACTTCTTCCTGAAGCTGACCGATCGGAAGGCCTACGGGGACTCCAAGAATTGGCAGGGTTCCAATCCCCTTTACCTGAACGAAGGCCAGGGCCGCCGCCCGGTCCAGGTCTTCCAGTTCCTGGCCGGCAATGAAGAGCCCACCCTCAAGGATACCTCCAACGCCTGCCCCTACACGGAGGACGGAGCGGCCATGACGGAGCGCTGCGAACGCGGCCGGTGGAAGCCGATGAAGGACGGCACGGATTTCTTCTACGATGAACGCATGCGCATGCTCACGGTGCCCAGCGGCAACCGCAACATGTCCATCGCCGTGCGCTGGCAGGGGGATTTCCTGGGAAGCACCACCGATCTCAGGAACCTGATCCTGATCCATTCCCGGTCCGCAATCGGGGTGGCGGAACTGGACAACCTCATGTGGCGGAACGTCTACGCCATCAGCCGCATCTCCAAGCAGGACAAGGAAAGTTTCCGCATCCGCATGGTGAAGAACTCGGACAGTCTGGAGCGCAGCCAGGGGGACACCATCACCTACATCCGCAAATTGGGATTGGAAAAGTCCGACAAGCCCGGCCAGGTAAACATCGACGATCAGACCCTTTTCAACCTGGATCAGGGATACATGGTGCTGCCCTGTCTGGGCGGCATCAGCCAGGACGACGACGCCAAGAACTGCCTGACGCCCATGAAGCGCGTCAACCCGGAGACCCGCGTCTACGACGACAATGTGGACGAGATCCAGAGCGGGTCCACGGTCTACAAGTTCGTCATCACCGGCAAGCAGCGCAAATCCACCTTCGACGTGCGGGAAACCTCCCATTCCGTGAGCGGCTCATCCTGCATCGATATCGAGAAGGATACGGAGAAGCTGGTGCTGAACGGCTCGACGGTATTGGTGCGCAACGTGGATTACGAAGTCCTCTACGAGACGGGCCAGATCACCTTGCTCTCCCCGCGCGCCAAAGATCCCAACGCGGACATCGACGTCAGCTACGAGTGCAATCCTCCCTTCCAGATCCAGGACAAGATCCTGCTGGGGACGCGGCTGGAGTACAAGCTGGACGGGATCTCCGACGAGAGCATATTGGGCGCCACCCTGCTTTACAAGAGCCAGAGCACCACCTCCGAGCGTCCGGAACTGGGCCGCGAGCCCTTCAACCAGTTCCTCTGGGGCTTCAACGCGCGCCTGGCCGGCAATCCCAAGTGGATGACCAGCGCGGCCAATCTCTTCCCCTTCGTGCAGACCGAAGCTCCCTCCAAGGCCAACTTCGAATTCGAAGTGGCCCAGAGCATGTACAATCCCAATACCAAGGAAAGCGCCTACCTGGACAATTTCGAGGGCAGCGAAAACATCCTGTCCATGCCCATGACCATCTACAGCTGGTTCAAGGCTTCCCCGCCCGGCTTCGACGACAACGGCAAACCCGAAGAGACGCTGGACTTCCGCCATCAGGGCCAATTGATCTGGCACTCCAGCCGCAAGGAACCGTACTCGAGCATCTACGGGACCACCGGCAACAGCTATACCGACAGCCGCGAGCAGACCGTGCTGCAGATGAGCCTTCTGCCCAACGACAATCTGGAAGGCAATTCATGGGGCGGCGTGATGCGCGCGCTGAGCCCGGGCCTGTTCAACCAGAGCCGCAAGCGCACGCTGGAGGTGGTGGTCTTCGGCAGGGAAGGGGCCCTCACGGTGGACATGGGGCAGATTTCCGAAGACATCAGCGTGCCCGGCCTCAACAACGGCCAGCCCGACGGAAAACTGGAGTCCGAAATAGACGTATTGGCGGGCGAAACCATCAACAAGGACGACAACGGTCTGGACGGCACCCGCACGCCCAACGAGAAGGGCGTGCGCTGGGAGTGCAAGCCCACGTGTTACTCCATCCCCCTTGACGAGAACAACCTGGACCCGGGACAGGACAATTATAAGGAGCCGGTCGGGGCCACGGAAGAATCCTACCAGGTCAACGGCACTGAAGGGAACAACAAGGGCACCCAGGGTTACTCGTATGATACGGAGGATCTGGACCGCTCCGGCGTGCTGGACCAGAAAAACGTGTACCTGCGCTACGTCATGCACCTGGACAGCGCGTGCGAGGCCCGCTTCAATTGCGAAGAGATGAAGAACGGCTGGCGCAAATACCAGATTCCCCTGTACGGGACCGGGAACCGGATCGGAGCGACAGCGGGCGAGAGCGAAACCCAAATCCTTTCCAACGTCAAAATCGTGCGCGCATGGATGGGCCGTTTGCCTTCCCGGGTCACGCGCAGCCAGGTGCTGCTGGCGCGGCTGAACATCGTGGGCAACAATTGGGAAGAGGGCGATCGCAACAAGGACTTCGAGATAGACGCCGACCGCTTCGCCACCGGCGATCTCAGCGACAGCGCGGCCATCCGGGTGGGGCCGTCCGTTCCGGACAGCAACCGCCTGAAGGTCACCATCATCAACAAGCAGGAAGTGAAAGGCTACCAGCCTTCGCCGAACACGAAGATCGAACGGGATACGCGCACCGATGAACCCTTGCCGGAGCGCTCCCTGGTGCTGCGCTACGACAACCTCCACCGCGGAGAGGCCGTGCATGCCACGCGATTGCTGGGAAGCGATCCCAAGGATCTGACCCTGTATGATCGCATCCGCATGGAGATCCATCCGGATTCCTCTTCCGTCCCCGGGGTGGCGAACTACGATCCCTCCAAGAACAAGATCAGCTTCGGTCTCCGCATCGGAAAGGACCAGGGCAACCGGGACTCCAAGGACTATTACGAAATCAGGCTCCATATGGATACGGCGGGAACCTACGATCCCAAGCACGTGGCCCTATGGGAGAGGAACTCCTTCGACATCCGCATGCAGGATCTCACCAGCCTGAAGAACGATAAGCAATACCTCGCCTTCACGGGCCGTCCGGTCAGCCGCCCGGCATGGCATTCCGGCCGCCAGGATTCCTCGCTGACCTTGTCCGTGGTGGGCAACCCCACCCTTTCGCGCGTGGACTGGATGAGCCTGGTCATCTATGTGGATTCGGGCGCGGGGGTGACGGCGCAGTCGGGCGAAATCTGGGTGAACGATTTGCGCCTGGAAGGCGTGGACCATTCCCTGGGGAGCAGCATGCGCACCCAGCTGCAACTCGATTTTTCCGATTTCGTGAACGTGTCCGGCAATCTCACCTACCGCAACGGCGGCTTCACCACCATGAGCGAAACCAAGGCCACGCCGGCCAATTCGCAGACCACCGTGGACTACAACACCAACCTGAGCGTATTCGCGAACAAGGTTTTCCCGGATCAATGGGCCGTAAGCCTGCCGTTGTCCCTGCAATACCACGGTTCCATTTCCAGGCCCTTCACCAAACCGGCTTCCGATCTGAACCTGGGCGGAACCGATTTCATGGACATCGTCCGGGATATCGCCGACGAGCACCTGACCATCCTGGGCGCGGGAGACAGCGCCAACGACGTGGCCAACCAGTATTCGCGCGTCTACCAGACGACCGTGTTCGAGGAGAAACTGTCCGCGGCCTACAAGAAGGATCACCGCTCGGCCAACCTCATCAACCAGATCCTGTTCGAGCGCCCGGACCTGCAGTACTCCTATTCCTCTTCCAAGCGGAACGAATTCTTCACCAGCAACCAGTCCCGCAACTACAACACCAAGGTGATGTACAGCCTGTCCCCTTTCGAGAACAAAGCCTACAAGCCACTGGCCTTCACGGACAAATGGAAGTTCATGCCGGCCTTCCTCTCGGGAGTGGACTTCACGCCCTATCCCGACAAGCTGAACCTTACCGTGGGCGATCTCTCCTTCGTGCGCACCGAAACGGTGGACAAGCCGCGCACCGATACGGATATCCCGGTGGCGGTGCCTCCCATCTATACGGTGGAGATGACCCATGGCGTGGATCTGGAATGGCGCCTGCTTACGTTCTTCAACTTCGGCTATCGCATCGCGGTGGACCGGTCCTACGACAACGATCATGAGTGCTTCGATGAAAGCTTTTTCGGACAGGACGAAAATTCGGCCCACATCGGGAACGATGCCGGGTGCGATGATGGCACCGGACAAGCGGGCGGCTTCTTCGCCCACAATCTTATTTTCGCATTGGACGACGGCGACCATCATGAGGGCCATCTTGGCGACTGGTACGGCATCCTCTACCGGGAGCGGAACCGCACCGAAAGCTTCCACACCGATTTCAATCCCAATATCTTTTCCTGGCTCACCATGGGCGCCAATTTCAATTCCGGCTATCGCCAGACGCGGGCCGACTCCGTGAAGGACCGGTACAGCAATGGCGTCACCAGTCCCGAGCATTTCCGCGCCGACGCAGATCACGATATCAAGCTGAACGCTTCCTTGAGCCTGCCGGCCCTCATCGGCCCGTCCGGGGACGGCAAGGGCATCCTGGGCATATTCCGAAAGAAGATGGAGGATTGGCGGCTCCGCAATTTCGACGTCAGTTACTCCGTGGGACACAAGTACAACAACGAAGAGTTCACCTACCAATACCTCTACGACCACAATCCCGATTGGGCTTCCTACTACGCTTATCAATTGGGGTGGATGTACAAGGATTTCGGCTCCATGTTCCGCACCTTGTTCGAAGGCGAGCCGGATCCCTATTGGATGGATTACCTGCAGGCGCCGGATACCAGCCTGCACACCAACACCCAGTTCAACCACGGCGTCAGCCGCGCCTGGGACGGCGGGACCGGGCTTACCGTGCCCTGGATCGATTTGAGCATGTCCTTCAACGTCAAATACACAAAGGAATACACCCTGTTCCGCGCCTTGACTCCCAGCGACACCTCGGTGGTGTGGCCGGACCTCACCGTGACGGGTACCTTCAACGATTTCGCGAGCAAGCTCCCCTTTCTCCGGAAAACCTTCCGTTCCATGACCTCGACCACCACCTTCAACCTGCGCAAGGAGGACAAGCATGCCTTATTCTCCTCCACCCCGGAAACGGAAAAGATCTCCTACAAATTCGATCCCCTGGTCCGCCTGGCGGCCACCACCAACAAGGATGTCCGGGGCGAACTCAGTTTGAAAGGCGGCCTGGAAAACGCCATCGACTACGACAAGGCTGCGAGCGGGCAGAAGTACAGCCGATTCTGGCTGAAGGATACGCTCCTTACGGCCTATACCAGGGATGCGGGCAAGCACACCAACCGGGATGCCTTCAATGTGGGGGGTGATGGTTCCATCTCCTACGATGTGGAGACCCAAAAGGGGCTGCAGTTCTGGCGCTACTACATCAAGCTGGAGAATAATCTGCGTTTGAAGGTGACGGGCAGCGCCAATTATATCGTCACGGAAAAGACCCTGCCCGGTGAGAGCCCGATGAAGGATCAGAATCAACTTACCGTGATCGCCAGGCCGGAAGTCTCGTACAACTTCACCAACAACGTGGACGCTTTGTTCTTCACCCAGTACAAGTACGACAAGCTTTGGCATACTCCCAACGATGAATCCACCCATGAGCTCACAATTCATGGGGAGTTCACCATGCGCTTTTAGGCGCACGGGGTTGCGGGGTATGCGCGGGCCCAGGCCGACTAGCCGGCTCCGGTGGGTTCGCTTCCGTTCGTGTGGTCGATGGCCGTTCGTCCCTGCAAATACATTGAGTCGGACGCAAACGCTCGCAAACCTGAGCCGAACCCACTGGGTCGCGGGACTTGCTCGCGTTCGCCCGCGCCGATCGACCTGCTCACCCACCTCCGCCTGAATCGTCGGCCGGGGCCCGCGCATACCCCGCAAGAACATCCGCCGTAAGGCTGCCGATCGCTCATCAGAAAAAGCAAGCTCCGGGACTTGTCAATTGAGACGCCCGACTTGGCATGCCACTGACTTGGAGCGCAGACCAACATTCTGCGGCGGGGAATGACCTGCCTGGGCGTGAGCGCATTCGGGTGGAACAGAGGCCTATTGGGCGCAAACGAGAGGATGTGGCTCGCGGGAAATCCTGTGGGAAGCCGGGACCGGAATGAGGTCAAACCCGGGAGAAAGCGTCCGGGAATCGAGGCGTCTCTTGGTGGCTTCCGGCCACGCAGGCCGGGATATCCCGGCCAATACATGGCGATAGGCGCCAAAGGGAAGTGAATCAGGGCCCGGATCCCCGAATCCGCCTGATTTTGGGCGGCGGTTCCCCTGTCCGGCCCCTAGTATATTACCTTTACTACCACACACGCCGAACCAGACCGGGCCCTAAGGGCTTGGTTTCTTCTGCTTTATGAAAGAATTTCACTATCCAAACAACACCCGAACTACCAGTGGAGCCAATGGAGAAAGCCATCAAAAGGGGCGGGAGGGCAACCTCTAACCAGCTTAATCGCCCTCTGAAATCCAAACGCGAAATCCTGATCAACGTCCGGCCTTATGAAAAACGCATCGCAATCCTCGAAGACGGACGCCTCGCGGAAATCGTGTACGAACGGCCGGAAAGCAATCGACTTGTCGGCAATATATATAAAGGCGTGGTCAACGCCGTTCTCCCCGGCCTCCAAGCGGCTTTCGTGGATATCGGTCTGGAAAAAGCCGGCTTCCTCCATGTGGAAGACGTTGCCGGCCGGCCCAACCTGGAAGATTACGATGATGACGAAGGCGATGCCCGCCCGGCCCCGCGCCAGGATGAAGGCAAAACCATCGACCAATTGCTCAAGACCGGCCAGGAAATCCTGGTCCAGGTGACCAAGGAGCCCATCAGCACCAAAGGACCGCGCCTCACCGCGCACCTGTCCTTCGCGGGTCGCTTCCTGGTCTGCATGCCCGGCACGGATTTCATCGGCGTCAGCAAAAAAAGCCGCGATCCCCAGCAGCGCCGCACCCTCAAGAAGCTGATCCGGGACCTCAAGTCCCCGGAATGCGGCTATATCGTGCGCACCATCGGCCTCAACGAATCCGAAAACGAATTCGGCATCCAGATGAAACAGCTGGAAGGCAAATGGGAAACCTGCAAAGCCCAGTCCGAACTGGTCCAGGCCCCGTCCCTGGTCCATCAGGAGTCGGACTCCAGCGAAACCACTCTGCGCGACTACTTCTCCGAAGACGTGGACGCCGTGTGGATCGACGACAAGACCGAGCATAAGACCGTGGTCAGCTTCCTCAAGGTGCTCTCCGCGGACATGGTGGACAAGGTCAAGCTGTACGAAGGCGACCTGTCCCTGTTCGATCATTTCGGCATCGAAGAAGAACTCGAAAAGACCTTCGCCCGGCGCGTGCAGCTCAAGCGCGGCGGCTATCTCATCATCGACCAGACCGAAGCCCTGGTGTCCATCGACGTGAACACGGGCGGCAAAGTCCGCGGCCGCGACCAGGGCAAAAACATCGTCGAGACCAACATCGACGCGGCCTGGGAAGTTGCCAAGCAGATGCGCCTCCGCGATCTGGGCGGCCTCATCGTGGTCGATTTCATCGACATGGACTCGGAAGAGGACAAGGAAAACGTCGTCCGCGAGTTCAAGAAGGCCATCCGCATCGACAAGAGCCCGGTCTCCTTCTCCAACCTGTCCCAATTCGGGCTGATGGAAATCACGCGCAAGCGCGTCCGTCCCAACGTGGTCAAGGAGCAGAGCAACGTCTGCCCCACCTGCAAAGGCGACGGCTACATCCCGTCCATGGAAACCGTCGTCGGCTCCATCGACCGCTGGCTCCGGCGCTTCCGCGCCAAGCGCGGCGAAAAGGAGATCACCATGGCCCTCCACCCCCAGATGATCGCCCACGTCGTCGAAAACCGCGGCGTGATCGTCAAGTACTGGGAACGCTCGCACAACATCCGCATCCAACTGGTCGAAGACGAAAATTCCAACTTCTCGGAATTCCGCATCTTCTCCACCGGCTCCGGAGACGAAATCACCCAAGCCGCCGCGGAACGCTAACCACGGCGGCACCGATCACCGTACCCCAAAGGGACTCCCGGCCACCTCCGAGACCACCCCCCGAAGGTACCCCGATCGAAAGATGCACTTAGACCACCCGTAGGAATAACGGAAGGTCTTTAAACAGAAACGCCGCCCCGGTCTCAACCCCAAGGCGGCGCGTATTCACGGAGACGGCTTCTTCCGTTTAACCAACGGAAGTCTTCGTC
>JAQBPN010000053.1 GCA_028287505.1 Fibrobacterota bacterium
ACCTGTTCCCATCCCGAACACAGAAGTTAAGACTCAACGCGCCTATGGTACTACGGTCATTTGCCGTGGGAGAGTGGGTCTATGCCAGGGTATAAATCACTCCAATAGGAGTACAAGCGGCCGTCCCTAAGGGGACGGCCGTTCTTGTTTGTGGAATTCCAATGAAGGCCGCCCCAAGGGGCGGCCTTTTTTTATTTGGGTCGTTCCCGACTACATTTGGAGTCATGGGCGTGGAAATGGATGAGGTCCGGCGATTCAAAGGTGCTGTGTTCGATCTGGACGGATTGCTGATCGACAGTGAGCCTGTATGGATGTGGGCCCAGACGAAAGCGTTTCGGGAGTTGGGCGTGGAGCTAACGGAATCGATGCAGCTGGAGACTACCGGTATGCGGATGCATGAGACAATCGTGCTTTGGCGCGGATTCTTCCAAGGAATCGAGATTGATCCGGTCGGGATAAGATTGCGGCTGATGGAGCTTGTGGGCGGCCGGATTCGAGAGTCAGGGAAGCCCAAGCCAGGCGCGCTCCGGGCTTTGGAGATTTGCCGGCAGGCGGGATGCCGCATGGCCATCGCGTCGTCTTCCATGCCGGAAATCATCGAAGCGGCCGTGGATCGTCTGGGCGCGCGCGGCATGTTCCAGGCCCTGGTATCGGCGGAGGGGGAGGCGCATGGCAAGCCGCATCCGGCGGTATACCTTGCGGCGGCGAAAAAGCTGGGGGTCGATCCGGGCGACTGCATCGCGTTCGAGGACTCCGTATTCGGATTGCAATCGGCCAAGGCGGCGGGGATGCATTGCATCGCGGTGCCGGAAGCGCACAACCGGGGCCGGAAGGAATATGCGATTGCGGACCGGATCCTGGAGTCGTTGGAAGAGTTCGGCGAACTGTTCCTGAGGAGATGATGCACGCGGTTGGCGGGAGCTAGGCCAAGCCGAATTCTTTCATGGCCGGAAGGAAGTTCCGGTTTTCATGGCCGGCGCGGCTGAGCTTGACCAGGGCGAAGCGTTCCAGCGGGTCCAGGCGGGACCAGGCTTCCAATCCGATTTCCAGTCCCAGGCCGTGGGCCTGGATGAGAACTTGTTCCGGAATCCTGCCCGCGTCTTCCCAAACGGGTTCCGGCAATTCAGAGAGCATGGAGGGTGGGGCGCCGGAGGTTCTGGCCACCAGATCGAAAAGGGCCGATCGATATGCAAAAATCGCTTCGGGTGTGCCGCAATCGCGGTTCGAAAGGGCGAGCCGGTCTTCGGGTTTGAATTTCGACCATTCGTTGAGCTTGAGTTTTACGCCGGAGACGTCCAATTGCATCCGTACTTGCATGGGAATGCAGCGGAGCGAGTCCACGAAATCGGATTCGAATCCGAAGAACCGTCTCATGGCTAGCCCTCCTTTTCCACGTTCACGGCGCAATGCTTGTAGGACGGCTGGCGCGAATGGGGATCGAATGAAGGGAAGGTCAGGCGGTTGACCTCCACGTCGTGCATGGGCATGAACAGATGGCCGGGTTGGACGGTGGAGGCCACGGATGCGCGCGCCCGGGCGCGGCCGCGCAGGGAGCGCACGATCACCCAATCGCCGGAGGCGATTTTGAGACGCGAGGCGTCTTCAGGGTGGATCTCCACGTAGGAGTCGGCGGAATAGAGTTTGCGGAGCACGGCCGATTTTCCGGTGCGGGTGTTGGTGTGCCATTGGGCCGAGGAGCTCCGTCCGGTGAGCAGGGCGAAAGGAAACGCCGGGGTTACGGGCTCCGGAATGGGCTGTGGCGGTCCGAATTGGAATTTGGCCTTGCCGTCCGGATGGTAGAACCGTCCGTCCTCGAAGAGCCGGCGTTCCCTGTCGATGCGCACGGGGCCGGAAGACACCGCAGCGGAAGACGCGGCAGGGTAAGCTGGCGCGGCATCGGTGGGTGATGCGGCCGGGACCGTTGCGGCGGGATAGGGCCATTGGATGCCGCCTTCTTCATCGATCATCTTGTAATCGCGGATTCCGGAGATATCGCAGGGGCGGCCTACCGTGAGCTTGGACATGACCTGGAAGGTTTGTTCAGGGGTGTCCATGTCCTTCAGGAGTGAATCGCATCCCCAATATTTGGCGATGAGCTTGAAGATGTAAAAGTCGGCGAGGGCTTGGCCGGGCGCGGGAGATACCTTCTTGAACAGGCCCAGGCGGCGTTCCGAATTGATGACCACGCCTTCCTTTTCGCCCCAGCAGGCGGAAGGCAGCACCAGATGGGCCAGGCGGGCCGTGTCGGTGTCGTGGTACATGTCCTGCACCACGAGGAGATCGAGCTTTTCGGCCGCGCGGCGGAATTCCTCCTGGTCGATCCATGAATGGGCGGGATTTGTGGCGATGACCCAAAGGGCTTTGATGCGGCCTTCTTTCACTCCGTCCAGGATCTGATCGTAGGCGAGGCCGGGTTTCTGCTGGATGATGGCCGCATCGATGCCGAGAATGTCCGCGACCTCCTTGCGATGGTCGGCATCCTGGAAGTTGCGGCCGGCGGGCAGTCCGGAGGTGTTGCTGAACAGACGCGAGCCCATGGCGTTGACCTGGCCCGTGATGGAGTTGGCGCCGGTGCCGGGTTTGCCGATATTGCCCGTCATGAGAGCGATGTTGATGATGGCCTGCGCCGTGCGCACGCCTTCGTGGCTCTGGTTCACGCCCATGGTCCACCACAGGGAGACGCGCTTGCCGGGCCTGAGGGATTGGGCGAACTCGAGCATGCGGGCTTCACCCAGGCCGGTGAGTTTGCCGACCGCGGCGGGATCGTAGGTTTTTACGTGATCGGCGAAGGCCTGGAAGCCGGAAGTGTGGGCATCGATATAGTCCCGGTCGATCCAGCCTTCGCGGATGAGGATGTGGGCGAGGCCGTAAAGCAGGGGCAGGTCGGACTTGGGCAGCAGGGGGTAATGTTTGGTGGCCGCCAGGGCGGTCTCGGTCTGGCGGGGATCGACCACGATGATTTCCGGCTTGCGGGGATTCATCATCACCCGCTCCCACATGATGGGATGCGCAATGCAGGGATTGGCCCCGAAGAAGACCAGCACGTCGGAGTCTTCGTAGTCCTTATATGTGAAAGGCGGGGCATCGAACCCGAAGGATTGCTTGTAGGCGACGTGCGCCGTGGCCATGCATTGCCGGGTATTGGCGTCCCCATGCACCAATCCCATGCCGAACTTGGCGAGGATCCCGAGCATGAAAAGCTCTTCCATAGGGATCTGGCCCGTGCTCAGAAAGGCGATCGACTCCTTACCGTGCCGGGCGATGGTGTCTTTGAGCTTGTCCGTGAACAGGCGCAGGGCCGTGTCCCAGTCCGTGGGCGCGAGCTTGCCGTCCCCGCCCCGGATCATGGGAACGGTCGCGCGGTTGTCGGCCTTGAGGGGCGTCAATGCCTCCCAGCCCTTGGGGCAGGCCATCCCCAGGTTGACGGGGTATTCCGGATCGGGAGTGAGGTTGACGGCCTTGCCGTCCTTGAGATGGATTTTGAGGCCGCAGCCGGTGGAGCAGAAACCGCATACCATGGAGGTGGTGGAATCGGGCTGGAGGCGTTCAGGGGTTCTGCCCAATCCGAAACGACCCGGGGTCAGGACCATCTCATGGGTGAGACGGCCTTGGCGCTGGCGCATCAATTCGGAGAATTTGTCTTTCAAATCCATGGTGGGGAAATCCCTCCGCTGACCGGAGTATAGTCTTTTTGCCGGCGGCCGGCCACGTGACGGGAATCTCCGGGGTTCATGCGCCGGGCATGCGGGGCGGCACGCAAGCGGCGAAGAACAGGTAACGTTCAAGACACTCTCCCGCCAGGATCAGGGCCAGCGCCGTGGCCGCGAACACGACGTCAGCCGATCCCATGCCGGTATAACCCCGGTACAGCCAGAGCACGGGCAACAGGAATCCGCCCGCCAGGCCGGCGTTGAAACGCCAGATATTTTGCAGGCGCAGATCGCCGCGTAAAAGCAGGGCGGCCTTTTTGAGGGGGTTGGCTTCTTGATCGTCCAGGTGGCGATGGATGCCGGCCTCGCAACCGAGCTTGGCGATGAGGGCGAAGGGCAGCGCCAGGGTGAGTCCCAACGCCAGGTGCTTCAAGGCGCCGATGGCCGGTATCGCCCCGGAAGCATCGAAAGCGGCTATCAGCAGCAACAGCCCCGCCAGGCCGGTGAGGGCGCCGGAGAGCAGGAATTTGCCGGAGGTGATGCGGGAAGCCCACATGGCCCGCGGCGTATCCCGGTAGACCATTGCCGAGCAATGCACGGCGACGAGGGCCGCAAAGGCCAGGGTGACGCGCATCCAGGTCGCGGATCCATAAGCGCCCCAACGGGCCAGGGCCGGTCCCCAATGCGCGGGAACCGTCGAGGGGCCGACATGCAAGGCGGTCAAGGCCGAGAGGGTGGTGGCCGAGGCGAGGGCCGCGGCGAGCCCTCCCAGGACGCCGAAGGCGACGATTTCCCGGCTGAGCCAGGAACGGCGGAAACCCAGAACCGCGCGGAACGCATACAGGGGACGGCCCAGATGGGTGATACTGATGGCGATGGAAAGGTGCATCAGGGCGGCGCAGAGGATATGGGCCACGGCCTGGAAAAGCGGATCGAGCGGAAGCAATCCCGTCAAGGTGCCCGCTTCCAGGGCGACGGCGAAACCGGCGGCCATCTGGGAAAGGGTCAGCATGAAGACAAGGGGGTAGTGGGCCTTTTCCTTTTTCACCTTGTAGGCATCGGCGGCTTCCATGCCGTCCGGGAACTTGCGCACCGTCTTGTAGCGCGTGGTGGGCAAGGTGTAGGCGGGATCCGGGGCGCCGGGCAACGCGGCGTATTCGGAGAAGTTTTCGCGCACCTGGGCCTGCTCGACCAAGGTGATGCGGATGGCCTTGGTGGGACATGCTTGCACGCAGGCGGGCGCCTCGCCCACCTCCAGGCGGCCGACGCACATGTCGCATTTGCGGACGATGCCCTTGCCATGGTGGTATTGCGGCACATCGTAAGGGCATTTCAGAATGCAGTATTCGCAGCCGATGCATTGATCGTCCAGGTGCTTGACGATGCCGGTGACCGGATCCTTCTCATAGGCCTTGACGGGACAGCCGTGGGAGCACGCGGGTTCCAGGCAATGCTGGCAGGCCGTGGTGACGGTCTGCTGCAACGGTTTGCCGAGCACGTTGTGGATAAGGCCCACGGAACGCCAGGTTTCATCCTCATCCAGCCCATTGAGATTGTGGCAGGCGGTGACGCATGCCTTGCAGCCCGAGCAGCGATCCAGATCCACCTCGAAGGCGTATTGCTGGCCGGGCCGGGGCTTTTCAAAAGGGAGCAGATCCTTGTAATGGCTTTCCAGCCGCGGCGCGCCCGGCGCCAGATCGTGCATGCGATCGTGCGCGCTCGAGAACCGCTCCACGGCGGTGAGGTTCTGTTGTTCTTCCAGATACGAGTCGATCAGGGATGGGCCGTCGCCCAGGAAGCGCGCCAGGGAGGGTTTCCCGGCGCCGATGGATTTGAAGGAGGCGGAGGAAGGCAGGGGCTTCATCTCAGTACACGTCCCGCTGGTAGCGCTTCTGCTCTTTCATGCGGGCGAGATAGGCCTGGGCTTCTTCCAATCCCTTTCCGCTTTCCTTGGCGATCACTTGCTGCAGGGCTTCGTCCACGTCCTTGGCCATGCGCTTGGCATCGCCGCAGACGTAGAAGTGCGCGCCTTCTTCCAGCCACGCAAACAGGTCCCGGGAACGCTCCAGCATGCGGGTCTGCACATAGACCTTTTCCTCTTGATCGCGGGAGAAGGCCAGATCCAGCCGCGTCAGGAAGCCGGAAGTCTGCATGGCGACGAATTCTTCGCTGTAGAGAAAATCGTACTTGCGGCGTTGGTCGCCGAAGAAGAGCCAATTCCTGCCGGGGTCGCCCTGGTGGCGGCGCTCTTGCAGAAACGCGCGGAAGGGGGCGATGCCCGTGCCCGGTCCCACCATGATGATGGGCTTTCCAGGTTCCGCCGGCAAAGCGAAATGGGTGGCGGGCTGGATGAATACGGGCAGGGTCATGCCCAAGGGCACGCGCTCGGCCAGAAAGGTGGATGCCACCCCGCGGCGCAAGCGGTTGCCGGCCTGATAGCGCACCACGCCCACGGTCAAATGCACTTCGCCGGGGTTTTCGTTGGGCGAGCTGGAAATGGAATAAAGACGGGGCGCCAGTTTGTTCAAGGTGGCGGCCAATCGGCCGGCGTCCAGGCGGGTATGCGGGAAATCCTCCAGCACGTCGAGCAGATCGCGATCGGCCAGGTACGGTTTGGCCTTGGCCCCGGTATCGGCGAGCAGATCGGCCAGGCGGCGCTTTTCGCCCGGGTTGCGGGTGGCCTCGTGCAGGGCGGTGAGCAGGCGGTCGGAGCCGCGGCGCAGATCGAGTTTGGAAATGAGGGCCGTGCGCAAGGCGAGATCCTCGCCTCCGGGCAGACGCACCTTTTCGTTGCCCAGGCAATTCAGGGTGAGGATGATGCGATCGACCAGCTCATAGCAGTTGCGGGGCACGATGCCCAAGGCATCGCCGACGCGATATTCCAGACCGCTGCCCAGGAGCGAGATGCTGATGTGGCGCGTGTCCTTGGCGGAACCCTTGGCATTGAGCGGATGGTTTTCCAGCAAGGAGGCATTGAAGGGGTTTTTGCGGCCGTAGGCCGAAGCGGAAACCGGCGGGATTGCCGCCGTCGACAGGGAGCCGGGCAGGCCGGGAACGGCGTGGCCGTTGTGGACGCTGTTGCCGTTGGCCGCATGTCCATTGAGGCCGGAGGCGGGGGCGGCGGGCGTGGCGGGTATGGAAGAAGACCCAGCGAGGGACTCCAAGGCCCCCAAGGCTTCGTCGATCCAGAAATCCGCCTTCGCTTCATAATCGGTGTCGCATTCGCACAGGGGAATCAGGCGATTGGCCCCGAGCTCGGCAAAGCGGCCGTCCAGATTTTTCCCGGCTTGGCAAAAGCGCGCATAATTGTGATCTCCCAGGCCGAGCACGGCGAAGGACAGGTGCGTCATGGCCGGCGCCGCGGGGCCTTTGAGCCAGTCCCAGAAGGCCACGGCATTATCGGGCATATCGCCTTCGCCCCACGTGCTGGAAAGCATCAACACCCGGGCTTCTTCCGCCCAAACTATTTCCTTGAATTTCTCCATGCCCACGACGCGCGGTTCCAGGCGCGCCCGGCCGCCCGTGGTGGCATACGCTTTCATCTTGTCGGCCAAGGCATGGGACAACCCTTCGGCGGTGCCGGATTGCGATCCATACAGCACCAGCACGGGTATCGCAGGCGCGAGGGGCGCGGCGGGGACCGTAACCGCCGGGGTTGCCTGGCCCCCAGCGGACGCAGTGAGTCCGGTATTGGAGAGGCCGGCCAGGAAGCCGTTCAGCCACATCCGTTGTTCGGAACTGAAAGGAGCGGTATCGGGAAGGACGGGAGGCTTCATGAGGGCTGCTTCTCCGCGACTGCGGCGAGGGAAACGTTTCCCGCGGATACGAGGTTTTCGGTTCCCGAGAAAAGGGATCCCAATTCGGCGTCCGGATGCCGCGCAGCGAATTGCGTAAAGGATTCGTCGGGCGCGCGCTTATCCAAGTAGAGGGACAGGATCCGCTCGATTTCCCGCGGGACTTCCGGAAGGGGGACCGAACGGCGCGCGGCTACGGCCATGCGGCCTTCGCGGCCGTAACCGCCTCCGATGAAGACATGGAATCCGGGTCCCTTGTACGCGGGCGTCTCCACGCCGGTGGCGATCAGGCCGATGTCGCCGATGAAATGTTGGGCGCAGGAATGCGGGCAGCCGGTGAGATGGATGTTGACGGGTTGGTCCAGGGCGAGGCGGCCGTGCAGATGGGCCGAGATGGCCAGCGCCGTGGATTTGGTGGCCGCCTGGCCGAACTTGCAGCCTTCCGAGCCGGTGCAGGCTACCAGGCCCGCTTGGATGGGATCGGGCTCATGGGTCAATCCCAACCGGCCCAGATCGCGCAAGGCTTCTTCCAACCGTTCTTCCGGAATGTCCGAGATGAGCAGGTTCTGCCATACCGTCAGGCGTAGAGTGCCGGATCCGAAAGCGGCGGACAAGGCCGCCAGGCCGCGGAGCTGCGCGGCGGTCAAGCGTCCCACGGGCACGTCCACGCCCACGTAGCAGAGTCCGGCCTGGCGTTGGGGATGGATGCCCAGATGCCCGCCTTTATCGACAGGAGGGGCGAAGCGGCATTGCGCTTCCGGCAGGCGCCGCAGGGGGAAGGGAAGCAACTTCTCGGTTTCTTCCAGGAACTTGGCGAAGCCCCAGGTGTCCAGCACGTACTTGAGGCGGGCGCGTTTGCGATTGCCGCGATCGCCGTTCATGACGTACACGCGGATCATGGCCGCGATGACGGGGATGCATTCTTCCGGTTTCAACGCCAGGCCCGCGTCCCTGGCCAGATCGCCGTGGCCGGTGATTCCCCCCAGGGCCACGCGAAAATAGACGCCTTCCTCCACGCCCCGTCCCGAGTCCACTTTGACGGCTTTGAGGCCGATATCGTTGGTATCCTCCAGGGCGGAGATGGAGTTGCCGCCGTCGAAGGCGACGTTGAACTTGCGCGGCAGCCCGTAGAAACTGCGATCATGGAGAATGTGGTGGTGCAATTGCCGGCACAGGGGCAGCACGTCGTAGAACTCGTGGGCGTCGATGCCGCAGGTGGGATTGCCGGTGACGTTGCGGATGTTGTCCGCTCCCGATCCCCGGGGAACGATGCCGGCCTCGTGGAGGTCGGTCAGCAAAGGCGCCATGTGCCTGCCCGGGATTTCGCGGATCTGCAGGTTGGCGCGGGTGGTGATGTCCACATAGCCTCCGCCGTAGGCTTCCGCCGCATCGGCGACCGCCATCGCCTGATAGGCCCGTAAGATGCCGCCGGGAAGGCGCAGCCGGCACATGGCGCCTTCCTGGGCTGGTGAGACATTCCAGATTCCGTGAGTCTTGAAACGGTAAAGATCGTCGCCTTCAGGAAGCCTATCCTGGGTGGACAGATCCGCGATGCGCGGCCACGCATCCAGCGGATCCGCATCGAACTTGATCTTTTCTTCCTTGGAAAGCCGCTTCCCGGCCGCGAGCCAGGCCAACTGCGCCTGTTTGCCGGGAGGCAACTGGGAGGCGTCAGTCGCCTGGGATCCGGCCTTTGCGGGCGCGGGTCCGGGGGAGTCGGCCGTGGCGGATGGAGCGCTCAGGGCGCGCAGGAACCCGTCCAGGTATTCCTTTTGCTCCAAGGTGAAAGCTTCCCCGGGCGTTCCCGCAGGCAGCGATTGAATGGGTTCCGACGTGATGGGGACGCCGATCCGGTTTTGTGCCATAGCCCTCTCCTCCTGTTTCCAGGGGAATTCGCAATGGCCAAAGGCTCGGACGGACCGGTGACAGTTGGCGTGTTATGGTGAACAATCGCAAAGCGCGTACCAACGGGCTCGTGAACCGGAATGTCCCATTCTTGAGGGTTCCGGCGGGGGAGGGCGGGCTTATTGTCGTTGCAATGTTCCCATTGGTCAAGATGTGTCATGTGCCGAGTTACAACAAACCCCAATTCTGGAGATCTTATTGGAGTTCCGGCCGCTTGGGTCCGAGGGGTGAAAGAACGGAATTGCGGGACCGCCTATATAAGATGGCGTTGAGAGGGCGCGCGAAGATTGGCGGGAAAGCGGGATCCGGAAGGATTGCACCCTTGCACGGGATCGGTTCCGGGATGGCTCAGGCTTTGCTCTTTTGGACAGGTACCGCAGGTTGGCGGCCGAGAGGATTTTGTGAGGATTGGATTCGTGCCTTTGGTGGATTGTTCCGTGCTGGCAATCGCCCAGGAGCTCGGCTTTTTCCAGCGCCACCAGTTGGATGTGGAGTTGCGCAAGGTCCAATCCTGGGGGCAGGCCCGGGACAAGCTACTTGCCGGCGAACTGGACGCGTCCCACCTTCTCCTCACCACGCCTTTGCTATCGGCCATGGAGGCTCCCTGGGAAGAACCTCCCATCGTGTACGCGTTCACCTTGGGCCACAAGGGAAATGGAATCATTCTTTCCAACGCCCTTTGGAACGATGGAATCAAAGACGCGACATCCCTGGCACATTGGCTTGCGGAACGTCCGGGAAAAAACCTGCGCCTGGGCGTGGTCTTTCCCAGGAGCCCGCAGGAATACTTTACGCGCACGTGGCTGGCCCTGGGCGGCGTGGAAATGGAAACCCGGATAACCTTCGTCACCGTCGCTCCCCAGGAAATGGTGGGATGGCTGCGCAAGGGCGACATCGACGGATTCTGCGTCGCCGAGCCCTGGAGCCGCCGGGCGGCCGCGTCCAAGCTGGGGCGTCTGGTGGCGGTAAGCGGGGTGCTGCTTCCCGGCCTGGGAGACAAGATCCTCGGGGTCCGTTCAGCCTGGCACCGCCGCAACACCCTCGATCATGCCCGCTTGGTCCGCGCCATGTCCCAGGCCGCCGATTGGCTGGAGGATCCGGCCAACCGGGAGAGGGCGTCCGAAATCATCGCCTCCAAGCGGTACGTGAACACGCCCAAGAACGTGGTGGAGGCGGCCCTCAAGGATTCCGCCGACCGCGGCCGGCCCGACGATTCCGCCCATGACCCCTTGTTCCATGGCGGTCCGCCCGACTTCCCTTCCCAGGCCCATGCCCGCTGGTATCTGGATCAAATGCGGCGGTGGGGTCACGCGGATGCTACCTCAGTGGAAGCGATCGATCTCTCATCCGTCTGCCTCGAGGGTTTTCACCGTTCCGTGACTTCTGGAATGGTGAGATACCCTGCAGCCCCCGCCGTTACTGGGCTGGCGGCCGAACGCTGACGCGTTCTAATTTTGTCAGCATTTGTCGGGCAATTCCTAACACAACCTGTCACTCGAACGGAATTTTGCGGGCGACCGGAGCGTATCCGGGGAAATCGGCGCTTTTCACCCCCGAATACTTTGGTACGCCGTTTGCTTTTTTATCCTGTGTCAAACGCCAACTGATTGTTTGCGGCGCTGGTTTAGACGGACCAGATTCGGTGGAGAGCGAGAGCTTCCGCCAACGCCCCAAGCGATAGGCAAGGACGCGAAAGCGTCCGGGCATCCGCGCAAGCGGGGCCTGCTTACTCCGGTCCGCCCGGGCTTTTGGACATACGAACCACGGCTCAAAAAGCCGAAGGAGTATGCCCAATGTGGTCGGAAGTTAGGATCGGAATCGGAAGCGTTGTCCTGCGCGGACCAGAGGGTCGCGCGGGCCGCGAAATCGAGCCCCAGCGGACTCCCGAGGCCGCCCTTCCGTCCAACCGCGGAAAGGCATTCCCGGCCACGGGAGGGGATGCTCCCCATCCCAATCCCCCGGTAGGATCATGCCCCGCATGTCCCCTCCTACCGGGGGACCGCACCTCTTTCCGTCCGGAACCTCAAGACCGGACCACCCGAATTAAAACAAGGAGCTCGATCATGCAATCGGTTACGATTCCCGCGATTCCCGCATTCAATCCTTCCAAACGTCCTTTCCGCAGGTTGGCGGGAATGGCTGCGGCCTGCTTCGCATTGGCGCTGGCCTTTGCGTCCGCGCATGCGCAGGATAAGCCCGAAACCACCAAGGCCAAGCTGGGGTTCATCGCCCTGACGGATATGGCGCCCTTGGCGGTGGCCAAGGAGAAGGGTCTGTTCGCCAAGTACGGCATGCCGGATGTGGAAGTCCTGAAGCAGGCTTCCTGGGGGGCCACCCGCGACAACCTGGAGCTGGGGTCCGGAAACGGCGGCATCGACGGCGCGCACATCCTTTCGCCCATGCCTTACGCCTTGACCCTCGGCCTCAACACCAAAGGCAACAAGCCCACGCCCATGTACATCCTGATGCGCCTGAACTACAACAACCAGGCCATCTCCGTGGCGGAGAAATACAAGGAGTCCGGCATCAACCTCAATTCGGCCGGCTTCAAGCCCTGGATCGACGCGGCCAAGAAGAAGAACGCCAAGCCGCTCACCTTCGCCATGACGTTCCCCACCGGCACGCATAACATGTGGATCCGCTATTGGCTCGCCGCCGGCGGCATCGACCCGGATTTGGATGCGGCCACCATCGTGATCCCGCCCCCTCAGATGGTCGCCAACATGCGCGTGGGCAACATGGACGCCTTCTGCGTCTGCGAGCCTTGGGGCCAGCAGCTCATCAACCAGCGCATCGGTTACACCGCCTGCATGACCCAGGAGATCTGGAACGATCATCCGGAGAAGGCCTTGGGCATGCGCAAAGACTGGGTGGACGCCCATCCCATCGCCACCAAGTCCCTCATCAAAGCGGTGATGGAAGCGCAGATCTGGTGCGACAAGCCCGAGAACCGCGACGAAATGGCGCGCATCCTTTCCACCAAGAACTGGATCAACGCGCCCTACGAAGATCTGATTACGCGCATCAATGGCAAGATCGATTATGGCGACGGCCGTCCCAAGAAGGAAGGCGTATTCATGAAGTTCTTCAAGGACAACGCCTCCTTTCCCTATAAGAGCCATGACAAGTGGTTCCTGGCCGAGATGCGCCGCTGGGGCTTCTTTCCCAACGGCGTGGAATACGATAAGGTCATCGACCAGGTCAACCGCGCGGACCTGTGGCGGGAATGCGCCAAGGAAATCGGTCAGACCGCGATTCCCGCGACGGACTCCCGCGGCGTGGAGAAGTTCTTCGACGGAACCACTTTCGATCCCGCGGATCCGGAAGGCTACCTGGCCAAGCTCAAGATCAAGAACATCGACGGCAAGAAAGGCGCCGGAGCGAGGAAATGATCATGAATACCGAAAAGCCGTCCGAAACCGGCAAGAGCCCGCTGAAAGCAAATGGCAACGGCCACCAGGTCCTTTCGGAACGGCCGAAGCCCATGGTGACCAGTCTCAAGACGGTGATGACCAAGATGACTTCCAAACCCAGGCCGGCGGCCATCCTGCCGATCCCGACGGAAGATCCGGAACGCACGGCGCGCATCCGCGATCGCGCGCGCACTTTCATCATGCCCCTGGTGGCGATTTTCTTCGTAGGCCTGTTCTGGGAGATTTACTCCTCCGGACAGGGCGTGGTACTTCCGGGTCCCATCAAGACCATCACGGAATCCTGGAAGCTCATCGCCCATCCCTGGTTCGACAACGGGCCCAATGACAAGGGCCTCGGCTGGCAACTGCTGTTTTCGCTCCAGCGCGTAGGCATGGGATATTCCCTGGCCGCGGTGGTGGGCGTTCTGATGGGGATCCTGATCGGGAAATCGGCGATGGCCTTCAAGGCCCTGGATCCGATCTTCCAGGTGCTTCGGACCATTCCGCCCTTGGCCTGGCTTCCCATCGCCCTCGCCACCTTCAACCAGGCGAATCCGTCCGCCGTCTTCGTCATCTTCATCACGGCCATCTGGCCCATCATCATAAATACCTCAGTGGGCATCATGCGCATCCCGGTCGAATATGAAAACGTGGCCAAGGTCTACCAATTGCGCGGGTCCCGGTATTTCTTCAAGGTGATGCTGCCGTCCGCCGCGCCTTATATCTTCACCGGCCTGCGTATCGCCATCGGCATGGCCTGGCTGGCCATCGTGGCGGCGGAAATGCTGACCGGCGGCGTGGGCATCGGCTTTTTCATCTGGGATTCGTGGAATTCGTCCCGCCTTACGGACATCATCGTTTCGGTGTTCTACGTGGGCATGGTCGGACTCGCCCTCGATCGCATCGTGGCCAAAATCGCGTCCCTGTTCGGGACCAGGGGGGATTGAAATGAGCGAAGCGATGAACGATCAAATAGCGGAGAACGAAGCCAAGTTCGTGGACATCTCCGGCGTGCATAAGCTTTTCGGATCGGGAAAATCCCGTTATCATGCCCTGGCGGGAGTGGATCTCCGCATCGCCAAGGGCGAGTTCGTCAGCATCATCGGCCATTCCGGATGCGGCAAGTCCACCCTGCTCAACCTGGTGGCGGGGCTCAACATGCCCACCACCGGATCCGTGGCCGTGAACGGCAAAGAGGTTTCCGCACCCGGTCTGGATCGCGCCGTGGTCTTCCAAAGCCACTCCCTGCTTCCCTGGCTCACCGTGCTGGAGAACGTGCTGGTGGCCGTGGACAGCGTGTACCCGGACAAGGACAAGAAGTTTCGCATGGAAGAAGCCCGCAAGTACGTGGACATGGTCCACTTGACCGCGCACGTCAACAAGAAGCCGGCCCAGCTTTCCGGCGGCATGAAACAGCGCGTGGGCATCGCCCGCGCCTTCGCGGCGGACCCGCAGGTGCTGTTGCTGGACGAACCGTTCGGCGCCCTGGACGCTTTGACGCGCGGCAGCATGCAGGACGAGTTGACGACCATCTGGGAAAAGAACCGCAAGACGGTCATGATGATCACGCATGACGTGGACGAAGCCGTCTTCCTTTCCGATCGCATCGTGCTGATGTCGAACGGACCCGCCGCCACCATCGCCAAGGTGGTCGAGGTGCCCATCCCGCGTCCCAGGACACGGGAAGCGCTCCTCGAGGATTCCCACTATCTGGAAATCCGCAAGGAACTATTGCATTACTTGATTGGAACGGGAATGCACTCAGCGGCGGCGTAAGAGCCGCGAAAAGCCGGACCGGTCCGCCCGGCCGGCAGTCCAAAAGATTTGGCCGTGCTTCGGGCCGCGTGGTTTCCCATGCGACCCTGTTCGAAACATTGTCCCGAATGCGGCCCGCAAGCCGCCCTAGGGAGAGGATTGTCCATTAACCTGAAAACTCCGAGGAGATTTATGAGAGCCCTGAAGACCATCGTCCACCTTTTGCCTTGCCTGACCCTGGGCCTTTCCTGGGGAGCGGTCCCGGAGGGTTCGCCCTATACCACGCCCCAACCTCCTTTCTTCGGACAGGTTCGCTCGCGGACCGAGTACGATCTGCGCGCTTTGGCGGACACCACCACCAAAAAGGGCCTCATGTACACCTTGCTCCGCACGCGCCTTGGATTCGTCGCGGTGCCCAACCCCGCGGTGGAGATCAAGGTGGAAATGCAGGACTCGCGCTTTTACGGCCAGGAGCCGGCGGCCGCGAACAACCCGGCCTCGGCCACCACGGGAAACTTCGAGCATCTGGATCTCCTGCAGGGCTATGCCGCCATCGAGGAAGGCAATTTCAAGACCGCCCTGGGCAGGCAGAAGATGCAATTGGGCGCGGGACGCTTCATGAGCACCCTGGAATGGAACAACGTATCCAGGGCCTTCGACGGATGGTCCGCCAACCTGAAGCTGGCCGGAGGTGACGGCAACCTGACCGCCGTCGCGTTCCTCGTCAAGGACACGAACACGGTCACCGTGAAGGATCATGATCTCCTTTCGGGCCTGTACTACAGCCACGCCATCACGCCGGACATCGGCGCGGAGGCTTATGTGTTCTACGATCAGAACCGGCTGCCCCAGGCCTACAGCGGCGAGACCGCGCTCAACTATGATCTCCAGTATTTCGGCGAACGGACCTTCGGCAAGGTGGGGATTTTCGCCTGGGACGAGGAATTCATCTGGCAGGGCGGCGAGATGGCCACCCCCAAGGGATCCAAGGACAGCAAGGCCTTCCAGTTGGGAACCCGCGCGGGCGTGGTTCTGGGCGCCACGAACAACATCAAGATCAACGTCGGCCTGGACATGATGAGCGGTGATGACGATTCCACCGATACCGATACCCATCTCTACAGGGCCAACTACTACTTCGGCCATGCGCTTTACGGCTGGATGGATTACCTGGATGTCAATCCCAAGTATGGGGAAATGGATTGGCGCCTGGATGCGGACCTGGCCTTCCTGCCCAATGCCTCCGGCATTCCCAGGCTGACCCTCAAGCCCCAGTACCACTTCTTCACGCCTCAAGCGGCTCCTTCCGGGTTCGACGATCCCTATGGCCAGGAAATCGACTTGGAAGCCCATGTGGTCCTCTATCCCAAGTCGAACATCGTATTCGGAGCGGGCTTCTTCCTGCCCGGGGACGGCTTCTACCTGATCCCGGGCGCGACCACGGCCGGCGCCGGCCCCATCAACCAGCCGGGGACCAAGCTCGCCAAGGGCGGCAATACCGAAACCGGCGTGTACTTGTACTTCATGCCCACCTTCAACTTCTGAAAAGCGGGGTCGCGCGCCATGGATAGACTCGAAGTCACGGAACAAATCGTCGAAGCCAAGATCCGCAAAGGCATCAAGTGGTCCGATGCCGCCAAGGCGGTGGGGAAAAGCAAGGAGTGGGTCACGGCCGGCCTGTTGGGCCAGATGACCTTCACCCAAGAGCAGGCCGGGATCCTCGGCGGCCTGTTCGGGCTTTCCGAGGCGGCCATCCTGGCGCTGCAAACGGTCCCCTACAAGGGATCGCTTCCCACCGCCGTGCCCACCGATCCGCTGATCTACAGATTCTATGAACTGGTGAACGTATACGGGACGACGTTCAAGGCGCTCATCCATGAGGAATTCGGGGACGGGATCATGAGCGCCATCGATTTCAGCATGGACTTGGCGCGCGAGCCCGATCCAAAGGGCGACCGCGTGAGGATCGTGATGAGCGGCAAGTTCCTGCCGTATAAGAGCTATTGAGGATGGGCCATGCGGACGGGGCGGCCATGCATGCCGGGATGGTAAAGCCCCTTCACTGGATGGAAATGGAAGCCCTGACGCTTCTGATGTCTCCGTTGACCTGGAAATCGTCCGCCTTGTCCGTAATCGTGCAGGAAACATCCTTGCCGTTTTTGATGAAGAACAGCTGCAGGAAATGCAGCAGGTTTCCGTTTGTCGAGGATTCATATTGCATTTCACCCACTTCCGTCCCATCGATGGAATAGATGCTGTCATGATACTGGCTCAGATCGGCGACATGGCTGTCTATCTGGATTTTTATGGACGCCAGGATTTCCGACATTTTCACGGACCCCGAATGGGCCTCGATGATAACGCTCATGTTCGGCGAGAAATTGTTTATGGGAGGAGCGACTGCGACGATGTCCGCAGTGGTGCTCCCGAACGTTTGATCTTTCCTGATCTGCCATGAACTCGGGAAAGAGATTGTCAAGCCGATGGAGTTGTTCTTGTAGACCCCTCCCACGATGCTTCTCGCATCCTCTCCGCTGTCCGTGCCGCAGGCGGTGAATACCAGGACCGCCAGGCCCATGATTGATTGTTTGATTCCCATGCTATTCCGCCTCCAAGCCTTTCAGCTTCGTTCTTAATACTTCTATGAGTCCCGGAGCCGCCGCGGAGCTTGTTCTGGGAGCAGATGAAAAGGACTTTCTTCTTCATGGCGCGGCAGCCTGGATAGGGGGATTGTCCCTTTTCCGGTTCAAACGATAACAATCCTCCGGTAGCCGGAGGTTCTATTGGACCGGGGGCGGCCCGGTCCAAATTATATTAAGCCCATGACTTCATCCTCCCGCCCTGCCTCCCAAGACGCCTCCATCCAACCCCTCACCTATCCCGCCACCCGCAAATCCGACCAGGTGGATACCCTTCACGGGGTCCGGATCGCGGATCCCTACCGCTGGCTGGAGGACCTGGATTCTCCGGAAACGGCGGCCTGGGTGGAAGCGCAGGACCGGGTGACCTTCGCGTTCCTGGAAGCGATTCCGGCGCGCTCGCACTTCAAGGAGCGCCTGACGGGACTATGGAACTATGAGCGCTATGGAACGCCTTTCCGGAAGGGCGGGCGCTATTTCTTCTTCAAGAACGACGGCCTGCAGAACCAGAGCGTTCTGTATACCATGACGGATCTGGAGGAGACGCCGCGCGTGCTCATCGACCCCAATGCCTTTTCCGCCGACGGGACCG
>JAQBPN010000102.1 GCA_028287505.1 Fibrobacterota bacterium
TGTATACGTGAACAGCCCCTGGAAATGGTCCTTGCACGGCCGGAAATCCCTGAACCGCATTCTGAACGTCCACCTTCAGGTGGCCAGCGATCACCTGCGGCTGCGTGACCTTTTGAGCGCTCCCACCAATATGAAATGACGCTCAAACCGAAAAACTGGTACTACCTGGTGCGGATGGAGATGGGAATATGATGACGGCTAAACCTCGCGTTGCCACGCTGGCCTTGCTGCTCGGCTCGTTGTCGGGCTGGCTCCCGCCCAAAGTGCATGCGCAATTCGAAGGTATCGACAAGCACAAGCTCACGGTCAAGGCCTACGTGGACTACGGCCATGTGGTCAATGGATACAACTACTACGATCCGGATCAGAAATACGATATATCCTGGCTCCCTCTCAACCGCCTCAATGTAAGCGTGACCCAGGACGTGGCCATCGGCAGGTTCGACGTTTCCGCCGGGTTGTCGGGATTGATTTGGTGGCCATACGGGCTTGGCAAGGACGCGGACCTGACCGAGAAGGTGATGCAGGTGAAACCCATGGTGCCGGTGGCCCGGGCCCGCTGGCAATTCGGGGATCCGGCTTCGACCGCGGGCAGCGTGATGCTGGGAACCTTCAATTACAAGTACAACCCGGACGCCAAGAACCTGGGCGAATACCTGTACCGCTCGGGCACCTATCCGGGTCTCATCTGGACCGGAGAGGGCTGGCTGATGATGAACCGGGCCGGCAATAACAGCCATGGCTTGATGGCCACCATCACCCAGTTCGGCGGATCCGTGAAACACAACTTCTCCCTCCTCATGGAAACGGTCACCTACCCCACTGGGGATTTCTCCCCGGGATACGATGTCAGCCTGACGTCCAAATGGCTCGACGTGGGAGCCGGCGGCGTCTTCTACCGCTACCTGCCGCTCAGGCCCAGTCTGTTGGAAGCCAAGGACGCGGAAAACACCTACGCGACCATCCATGGCACCAACTCCGCCGGAGTGGACACCGTGGCCACGGGCCGGTTGAGCGAAATCCAGAATACCGTCGCAAACCCTACCGAAACCGATACTTTGGACCATTGGACTGTGCAGGGAATCAAATTGATGGCCAGGGCCGCCCTGAATTTGGGTTCTTTGCTGCCCGAAAACATCCGCGGCCCGGAAGATCTCCGGATTTTCGCGGAAATAGCCCTGCTTGGAGTGAAGAATTACCCCTTATATTATGAAAAACGCTCCGAGAGAATTCCCGTCATGTTCGGCATCACCCTTCCGACCGCCAAGTTGCTCGATGTCTTTACCATCCAAGGGGAATATTACGGGTCACCCTACAGCGACGGACTGAAGTACATCAGTGAATCCCGTCCCATCCCGCAAACGCGTTCGACGCCTTCCGGCCAGACGCCGCCCACCCATGGGGACGATCTCAAATGGTCCATCTATGGCAAGAAAACCATCAACACTTTGTGCAATATCTACGCCCAGGCCGCCAGCGATCAGTTCCGATTGACGGATGGTAAATACAACCCCAGCACCATTCCCTTGACCACATCGTGGAAACACGACTGGTACTACGTGCTCCGGTTGGAATTCAATTTGCGATAAGGAGAGTCTATGCAGAATGCAGCAGTACCCGGTGGAAAAATGAAATTGAAGACGGTTCGCGAGCGGATCGGCCTGGCATTCGCCCTGGTGTTGATGGGCGCCGTATTGACCCAGGCCGCCGTGGTCGCGCCCAATCCAAACAGCCCGCTCAAGACCAAGAAGGTCCTGCTGCTGTCCGGCGGCCAGCCACAGGCCCACGGTCCTGCCAAAGACGCCACCCTGACCAACCTGCAGGCCCTGGCGGCCAAGGTCCCCTTCAATATGACCGTGGGAAATCCCCTCAACCTCACCGACGCCTACCTGGCCGGCTTCGACATCATCATCTTCAACTATTTCTTCGAAACGCAATTGAACACCGTGTTCCCGGATGCGTCCAAGAATGCGTTCATCGCCTGGCTCAAGAAGCCCGGCAAGGGATACGTGGGCTACCATACCTCCGGCGCGAACGAATACGCGAAGGATGAATGGGCCTGGTACCAGGATAACGTCACCGGCATGCGCTACGCGTTGCACGGCAGCGGCACGCCGGAAGGCATCATCAGCAAGACCACGGACGCCGCGATCCTGGCCAGCCCCATCATGGAAGGCCTGCCCTCCACCTACTCCGCCCAGGACGAATGGTACGACTACCAAACCGATTCCAAGGTGTTCACGGACGGCAGCAAGGTCATGTTCTATCTCAGCAACGCGTCCACCATGTCCCCGCCCCGCCTGCCCAGCCCCATCCATCCGGTCGCCTGGTTCCGGGAGGACGCCAACAAGGTCCGCTACTTCTATACGCCCTTCGGACATACCGCGGACGGCGCCAATTCGGATTGGTTCAAGAGCCTCATCCTGCGGGCCCTGGAGTACGTTTCCGGCGACCCGGTCACCTCCGTAATCACCCCCGGAACCCAATCCAACCTGCTTTCGGGATCCTCGGCCTACATCGCCGCCGGCCAAGCGCTTGCCATCGACATCCCCGGAAACTACCGGTTGTCGGTCTGGTCTCCTGAAGGCCGCAGGCTGGCTTCCGTGTCGGGCAATGGGAAACGCTCCTATGCCCTTGCCCCGTTCAAGAAACCGGGAATCTACGTGGTCACCTTGGATTCCAAGACCGCCAAGGTTTCCCAGCGCATCGCGGTTTACTGAGGCTCCCTTCATCGGACACTCCCGGACATTCCGGTTCCTGAAAGCCCCGCCTCGCCGCGGGGCTTTTTTTTCGCCCGCTTTTTCACGGCGCCGTTCCCAAGCGGTCCGCCGCCGCTCCCTACTTTTGCTTTGGATACCCCGGCCGGTACAGGTATTTTAAAAGTATCCGCCTACCGCGAGGCAATCATGGCCAACAACAAGAACGCAAAGATTCTCGTCACCGGCGCCACCGGCAGGCAGGGGGGCGCCACCGCCCGGCACCTGCTGGCCCAGGGCATTCCCGTTTCCGCCTTTACCCGCAACCCGGACAAAGCGCAAGCCCACCTGCTGGCCCGCAAAGGCGCGGAAATCATTCAGGGCAACATGGACGACCGAGCCTCCCTGGACAAGGCCCTGAAGGGCATGCAGGGGGTTTTCGCCGTGCAGAATTATTGGGAGCACGGCGAGGAAGGCGAGATCCGGGAGGGGAAGCTCCTCATCGACGCCGCCAAGGATGCGGGCATCCGGCATTTCGTCTATACCTCCGTGGCCTCCGCGGACAGGGACACCGGCCTTGCCCATTTCGAGAGCAAGCGCATCATCGAGGAGCATTTGAAATCCTCCGGACTGCCGTATACGATCATCCGTCCCGTGTTCTTCATGGACAACTTCGATTTGAACCGGGAGGAAATCCTCAACGGCCGCCTGCGCCTGCCCCTGCCGCCTGATCGTAAGGTGCAGATGATCGCGGCGGACGATGTCGGAGCATTCGCGACCCTGGCCTTCGTGGATCCCGAGGCCTTTCTGGGCAAGACCCTGGAAATCGCGGCGGCGGAAGTCAGCCCCGCACAGGCGGCCGAACTGTTTTCCGAAGGCCTGGACCGGGAAATCCGATCCGAGGAGATTCCGCTGGATACCCTCAGGGAATCGGCCCCCGAAGCCTGGAAGATGTTCACCTGGTTCCGGGAAAAGGGATATGAAGTGGACGTCCCCTCGTTACATGCAAGCTACCCATTCCTCAAAACCTTCGGGGAATGGATCCATGCGGTGGGCTGGGACCGGGAATCCGAGGCCGGCGCTGCGCAGCACAATCCGATTTCCCATTCCGAATCCCCGGTGCGGATGGAATGAGTCCGCTCCCGCGGCCGCTCCGGCCCGGGAGTCCTTCAGCGTTCTTCCACCACGTCCCACAGGGTCCCGGGACCCCAGGCCAGGGGAACGGTTTTGCCGTCCACGGTGACATGGACGCCATGGTCGCAGTCCCTGGATCGGGCGAACCCGTTGATGTAGACGCGCCGGCTGTGCGCGCTACGATTGGGCCGGGATCCGTGGATGGTGAAGGGATTCCAGACCAGGACATCGCCCGGATCCATGAGAGCGTTCTCGGCGGGCGGAAAACGTTCCAGCACCTGCTGGTTGCCCCCGTTGGCTTCCCAACCTTCATAGCCGCCCGATAGCAATGCCTTGGCTTCCCGGTGGGAACCGGGCACCAATTGCAGGCATCCGTTCTCGACCGTGGAGGGATCGACCGCGAGAGCGGCCTGCAGGAATCCGCCGTACAAATCGCGATAGGCCGAATCCGGTTTGCGGAAGGTGCAATCCTGGTGCATCTGGAAGCTCACGCCGTCGCCCGGATTCTTATAGTGCATCTGGTTGGTGATCTGGCGGAGATCCGGGCCCAGCACCTGCATGATCAGGGACAAAAGGCGCGGCGATGTGCGGAACCGGTTGAGGCCCTCATGCATGGAGGAGGCCCACTTCGCGAACTTCAGGGTGGGCTTGCCGTCGATGGGCACCACGCGGTATTCCGCCAGGCCGTTCTTGGTGGTCTCGGTAAGCCCGCGGCCCAGGGTCAGGACTTCATCGAAGCATCCGGAAAGCTCCCGGATTTCGTTCTCGGGGAAAACACCCGGGATGCGGACGAATCCCCGTTCCCAATATTCTGCGATCCATCCATCGGCGCGGGCCATGGCATCATTATACCATTTTTTGCGGGTTTTCTCCGATGGTGAATTCAGCCGCCGCGGACCGCCGCCGCCATGGCCAAGGCTTCTCGGGTCTCCCGCACGTCGTGGACGCGCAGGATGGACGCGCCTTTCAGGGCCGCCAGCAGCGCCAAAGCGACGCTGGGAAACAAGCGGTCGGAATCCTCCAGGCCCCGGGTCTTGCCGATGAAGGATT
>JAQBPN010000110.1 GCA_028287505.1 Fibrobacterota bacterium
ATCCGCTATGGGCCGTTCCGCCGTTCCTCCGAGGTTTACGAGGACAGCAGCCTGATCGGGAACGACGCGGCCTGCAGCTTCTTCGGACTGCAATCGGGGGCGTTCTCCTGGAGGGCCGATGCGCGCAGGGGATTGTGGCAATCGCATACCGCCCATTCCTCCATGGCCCTTTATTCGGCCGTGCTCAAGTACCGCGTCCCCGATCCCATCCTCCGCTACATGCAGACCCGGCCCGGGGAATACCGCGCGGAAATCCGATCGGCCTATGCGGGAACCGGATCGCGCAAGCGTCCCACCGAAGTCTACTACGGCGGCGGCAATTATCTGCTCTCCGCCGGAGGCCGGTATGAAACCTATGCGGGGCCCAATTTCCCCATGACCCAATTTTGGTTCAGCGATGCGCCTTGGGTCTATGACGTGATCACGCGCTCCGGATCCCTGATCCTCGATCCCAGGAAGGATCGGCCCTTGGAAGTGAAGGACATCCTGCATTTCCGCGGCTCGCAATGGCGCGCCAACAATCTGGCCATCCATCGCGATTTCCTCTACGGCTATGCGCCTTCCGAGGAGTCCAACAGCCCGGATTGGCCCCAATACGTGCCGGCGGCATGGCCTTGGGACGGAAAGACCTATACCACCCGGGATTTCGATTTCCGTTTCCTGGATCGTTCCGACGCGGGCGTGTATATAGTCCTCAGCCGGGTCAGGCCTTCCCATACCTACCTCAAATGGGGATACCAGAAGTACTTGCGCGGCGGCATCGAGGCGGTGGATACGGGACGGGTGGCCTCACTGGAGGCGTTGCGGGAAAGGACCCTGGAGAACAATTCGCCCAAGGCCCGTTGGCCCCTGGGGCCGCGCCGCTTCACGTACGTGGATTATCACGGAACGGCCATCCAGCTCAACTCCCGGTACGACGGGGAAAGGGACGGCATCGTGAAGGTGGAGGAGCCCGCGCCCGTCCCTGGCGCCAAGGAATATCCGGCCGTCAGCCTGCCGTTTTCCTATCCCTGGATCGGAGACCGTCCCAACACGGGCGGCGGGTCCGCACTGGCGGGATTCCTGGGGAAGGACGCCCCGGAACCGCCTTTGTTCCAGGTCGAGCTGTATTCCCCCTGGAAGGGGAAGGTGGCCGTTTCGGATGGGCAGGGTAACATGTACGTTTTCAATCCCGCCACCGGCGGCTATTGCCTCTCCAATTTCCGCGAGTGGTGGAATCCGCGCCGGAAAATCCACGCGCCGCGATCGGCCCCGTAATCTACATTAGGAAAGTATGAATACCCCACGCCTCCGTTCCCGTTCCGGCCCAATGCTCGCGCCTTTGTTCCTGGCCCTTGCGGCCTTTGCGCCTTTCCTGGCGCCCACTCCCGTCCATGCCGACAAAGTGCTGGAGTTCCGCTGGGTGCTCCAGGATTTGAGCCGCCTTCCCGATCCGGAAGTGGTGGCGATGGCCACGGACGATCAGGGCAACAAATGGTTCGGGACCAAGAAAGGCCTGGTCAGGCTTTCCGTTCTCGACGATTGGCAGACCTTTACGGCGGAGAATACTTCCCGCGGACTTCCTTCCAATGTCATCACCGCCCTGGCCATCGGCGAGAACCGGGAATTGTGGGTCGCCACGGAGGGCGGCGTAAGCTGGTACGCCAACGGATCCTGGAAGGCCTTCACGCGGGAGAATACGTCGGGCGGGTTGCCGGACAATGCCGTCACCTCCCTGGCCATCGGCAAGGACGAGCGCTGGTTCGGCACCAAGAGCGGCTTCGCCATGTTGCGGGGTTCATTGTGGACCACCTACAGCGCGGACAAAATCTCGGGCCGGTTGCCCAACAAACTGGTCACCTCCATCGCCCTGGACTCCTCCGGGAACAAATGGATCGGCACCATCGGCGGCTTGGTACGGTTTTCCGGTTCCAGCTGGACCCTGATGAACCGGGACAATACCAACGGGGGATTGCCCCATAACAGCATCACCTGTCTCAACGTCGCCAAGAACGGCGTTCTCTGGGTGGGAACGCAGATGGGGATCGCGAAATGGACCGCCGGCGTCTGGACTTCCTACAAGGGGTCGCTGGATATGGGAGAGCTCGCCTCGGAACAGGTCTACGGGCTTTTCCTGGAGGCTTCGGGGAAGCTATGGGTCGCGGGCAAGGGCGGGGCGGCGGGCTACGACGGCTCCTCATGGAAACTGTATAACAAGAACAATACCAGCGCCATCCAGACCCGGATCGTCTATAGCGCCATGGTGGGGAAGGACGGGGATACCTGGTTCGGCACCCAAAGAGGCGTGGTCGAAATGGTTCCCATCAAGGATGAATGAACGGAACCGGGAGGGACGGACCGGACGGTCCGCCATCCGGTTTATTCCACCGAGAAATAATTGTACGCCATGGGCTGCGCGCCGTTGAGCGTCCCCATGCCCCTGAAGACCAGGATTTCCCCGCCCATGAAGCTCTTGATGGCCATTTTGGCGAAGCCGCTGAATTCGTGCAAGGTGGATTGTTGCAGTCGATCCTGGCTCCGCTGCAGCACGGACTTCATCCCGTCCTGATATTGGATTTCCAGGACCGTGGGAACGTTCGCTCCCATGGCCTTGGATTTGGATACCACCTTGAGGGAGGAGGGTTTCAGCAAAGTGAAACCCCCTTCCGCGTGGCGCAAGCCGTAACCGACGGGTTGTTTGTCGAAGCGTCCGACGGGATCCATGACGTAGCCTACTTCCAACGGACCGCTCTGGGTTACGTAGCGGAAGCCCGCCCCGACCAGATCGGGCGCCAGGTCGGTCTGGTAGGTGTGATCCATGTAGGCCCGCCCCTTGACCTCCAGGGTGTCCTGGTTGATGGCCAATCTGCCGCAGACCTTGGCGCAGGGGATATGGATGAAAATGCCCACCGCATCCGAGGAACCGAACTTGAACATGCCGTCGCCCCACACCTTGCCGGGGAGGATGTCGCTGAAATCCAGGTCCAGAAAATATCCCACATCCTTCTTGTTGGTGGCGAAGTGGACGTGGTGGGCGTCGGGAAGTTTCCCGTCGAACCAGATTTTTTCATGGATGCGCAATTGCTGGTTGGAATCGGTGAACTGGAAGTTCTTCTTATCGTATTCCCGGGCCACGGAATAATTGGCGCCCTTGAAACCCAGGATGGTCAGATCCGCGCCGCATACCGGCGACTTGAAGGAACCCAGGTTGACCCGGGAAAAATTGAGGACCACCTGGATGTTGCCCTCCAGGTAGAACTGGTAGGTCCAGAATTCATTGTAGGTCTTGCTGGCGCCCGCATGGGGCTTCAGATCCGCGAGCACGGTGGAACGGAGATCCCCGGTGGGCGTCTGGATGCGCTCGCCAGCGGACGCTTTGCCCGCGAATGCCGCGAACGCCGGGAAGACGACGCCGAAAACCGCCAGGAAGTGGAAAAGAGTTCGCTTCAGGATGGGTCGCCTCGCTTGTTTAGCATGATACAAGGGTGCCTGCGTCGATTCCAACGGACTTGAGGAGTTTTTGTCCCTCGATAAGGTAAAAAAAACGCCGAAAAGCCAATGTCGCGCGTGGTCCATATCAGGAAGGACGCGCCACCTTGCGTGAACCGCTATCTTGGGCCCGGAAACGTTATGGGGGAGGGGAAATCAAGGGGCGGCCGGAGCCGCCAGGGCTTTGGCCTCTTCGGCGGTGAGCCCGCGCGAATAGATGCGGACATCGTCGAGGAGGCCCGCGAAGAAACCGGATTTCCCTTCCCGGCTTCCGAAGTAAAGCGGGTTGTCCTTGGTCATCGCTTGGGTAGGGCCGGTTGATTCCCCCAGCAATGCACCGTCGGCATAGAGGAAGTACCGGTCGCCGGATCTCCCCGCCGCCACCTGGTGCCATGCGCCGTCATCCAGTCCCGAGCCGCCGGAAATGCGCAGCGTGGCGCTCGACCCGATAGACTGGGACAGGAATTCGCAACCGCCGTCGGCGGCCAGCCCCAGGGAATATCCGTTGGGCGCGTAGTCCGTGCGCGCGTTCGCGAAGTACCGGACGGCGCCGGCGCCCGCTCCGGGCGAAGCGGACTTCATCCAAACGGTCAAGGTGAAGTCCGCGCCGGAATCGATGTCCAGGCTGGCGGATTTGGTCTTGGGAACGAACACGTATCCGCTGTCGGCGGGCAGGGAAAGTCCGAAGCTGTCCCTGGCCATGGACCAGCCCGCATGGCCATGGAGAGTGGCCCGGGCGAGGGAGCCTTGGGCGTCGGCCGCCAACGATCCCTTTCCTTCGTCGAAGCGCCAATAGGCCAGCAGGCCGGGCACGGAAGCGGGCAGCACCACGGGGCCGAGATCGGTGCCGGCCCCACCGCGCACTTCCACCAACGGAAGTTCGATGGCGGACCATGCCGGCGAATCCGGTTGCACCCTGAGCGTATACAGGCCCGGAGGCAGACCCGCCAGGATGAATGCCCCGCCGGAATCGGTGCGGGTTTCCCGGTCCAATCCCAGGATGCCCACCGTGGCCCCGGCTATGGCGGTTCCGCCGCCGTCCTGGACCATTCCGGTTATCGAGCCTTGCGGCTGGACGAACGCTTCCACGATCAAGACCCTTTGCGATCCGTCGGCATCGATCTCCAGGACCGTGGCGCCGTCCTCGCCGGCGTCCACTTCCACGGCGTAGCGGCCCGTATCCACGTCCTTGAAGCGGAACCGTCCCGACGAGTCCGTACGGGTATCGCCGCCGTCGATGGAGACCTTGGGCGCGGCCACGGATTTCTGGTAATCCCAAGCGCGCAAGCGGACCCGCGCGCCGGCGACCGGAGTATTGTCCGCGCGCATGGCCTTGCCTTCCACCGTGATGCCTTCCACGTCCACGCCGCCGCCCCCCGCCAAACGGTCCTCGCCGCTCCGGCAAGCGGTCAGGGCCAGGAGCGGCAGCAGCGGCAAGAGCCAGGCGATGGCCCGGAGCCGGAATCCCTTGGTGAGGCGCGCGATCACGGCGCGGTCCCGGGTTTGGAAAGGGGGAAGACATGGAATTGGAATTGATAGATGCGATCGGGACGGGGGTCGCGCTGGGCCATCTCCAGGATGCGCTTGCGGAAGTTCCGGGTCTCCTCGCGTATTTCCTCGAAGGTGTCCTTGGAAACGGAAACGGTGGTGGCGGCAAGCACCCGGTCTTCCTTGGGGATGCGATCGAGCGCCGCTTTGGCCAGGTCCATGGCCTGGGACAGAAAGGCATTGACCGCTACGGCCGGGGCTTCCGGGCCCGCGGCCAACACGGTTTCCACGCGCTGATAGCGGCCTTGGGCATCCCGCGTGACGAGTCCCAGCCGTTTGAGCGTATCGATGGACTTGCGGGCTTCCTCGGTGGTGATGGCCGGTTCGATCATCTGCGCCAAGGCCGCGTAATCGCCCTTGAACGCATGGATGGCCAGGACTTCGCGCACGGCCATGTAATACCATTTGTCCAGGAACTCGTATTGGGTGGCCGCGATGGAGCGCACCCGGAATTGCTTGAAGGACAGCATGCGATCGAAATAGCGTTTCTTTTCGTCCAAGGCCTTGGCCTGGTTGTACAACACCAGCGCCTGGAAATACTCCGCCTCCTTTTTGGTGAGGCCCAGATAGCGGATGAAGCGATCCAGAACCTTCAGGGAAAGGTTGGCCTTGCCGTTTACGATGAGGCTGAAATGTCCGGGGGATTTGAAGCCGATGTCCTGGGCCAGGCGGCGATAGGAAATCCGTCCGTCGGATTCCCGCGCCTTGGCATACCAATCCTTCAGGTAGGCCCGATAGTCGGCGTATTCATATATGGACACGCCTAGGGGCTCGGTCGGTTCCAATACGGCTGCTTCGGCGGACTTGGGGGTGGTCATGGGCGCAGGATAAAATTAGCGCCCAAACCCCGGAAACGATGGTGGATTCGACAGGGAAACGGATAAAAAATTAAACGCTAAAAACGCTATCCATGGGAGGATAAACCCGCTATCCTGCGCATGCAGGAGGCTTTCCTACGCGGCATAGCGTCGGCGAAAATCCATGCGAGGGGATAAATTCTTAAACAGCGCTTGGGGTCTTGGAGCCTTGACCCATATAGGGGAGGCCGCAGGCCGACGGGGACAGGAGAGATCGCCGGGACCGGTCCGATCCTACCGTAACATTAGTGTTACCTGGGTACGGCCTCGCGACCGGGAGCTTCCCGTCGTCTACGGGAGCGGACCGTGTTCCGGACCAGCCGATCCGCCCAGATGCGAAGTCCCCCAGGTCCAGGCCAGGGGCAGCGCATGCCACGCATGGATTGCCGCCGCCCACAGCCAATGCCAGGACAACAATCCCCGTACGCCAAGCACCAGGCCCAGGCTGAGCATAAGCAGGATGAAAACGCAGAAGGTGGAAAAGGCGAAACCGTAGACGTGCAGATCCGTCTGGCGCCAGCGGTACTCGCGGAATAGCCGGTAGCAGAACCAGCCCAGCAGGAAAAACAGGATGTGGTTCCATGTGGCCTGCATTCCCGCCTTGACCACCAACCCCAGGGCCAAGGCCAGCAGGCACCACAGAGGAAGAAAGTAGGGCGCCAGGGCGGCCAGGGGATTGGAACCTTTCAGTTCCACTTCGCCGCCGGCCTTGAGGGATGCGGACAGGGAGACCGGGGGACAGAACGTCGCATAGCCCATCAGGGCATGTGTCAACTCATGCTCCAAAGTGTCAATGAATTCCAGGGGGTCGTCCCGCCCCAGGCGCCGCATCAAGGCCCCGAAGAGGAGACGGAAAGCCGGGCCCGCGGCGAACCACAGGGCCAATGGATGCAGGGCGGAAGCGACCCCAAGGCCTTGCGCGCGCGAAGCGCGGAAAAGCTCGCTTGCCATCGCCTCGGCGAGGAGGAACAGCAATGGCAGCAGGCACCAGCGGAGCACCATGCCGAATAGGCGGGGCATGTTGCAAAGGATAGAAAACCCGGCAGTCCCTTGTAGGTGAGGAAGCGGGGAGTTTGCACAAGCAAACTCTATAGCGACGAACCTTGCCATCAATACATATATTTTTGGCCCTAACTTAAAGCATGGAGTAGTTATGTCCGCCATCAAGTCACTCGTCGCCAGGCAAATCCTCGATTCCCGCGGCAACCCCACCATCGAAGTGGACGTTACCCTGGAAAGCGGAGCTTTCGGCCGCGCCGCGGTACCTTCGGGCGCTTCCACCGGCGAACGCGAAGCCGTGGAGCTGCGCGACGGAGACAAGTCGCGCTACCTGGGCAAGGGCGTGCTCAAAGCCGTCAAGAACGCCAACACCAAGCTGGCCTCCGCCCTCATCGGCAAGGACGCCTCCAAGCAGGCCGAGCTCGACAAGCTCATGATCGACCTGGACGGAACCCCCAACAAAGGCAAGCTCGGCGCCAACGCGCTGCTCGGCGCTTCCATGGCCATCGCCCGCGCCGCCGCCGCCGATGCCGGCAAGCCCCTGTATGTCTATCTCGGCGACCTGGTCGGCAACAAGAACTACTCCCTGCCCCTGCCCATGTGCAATATCATCAACGGCGGCGCCCATTCCGACGCCCCCATCGATTTCCAGGAATTCATGATCGCGCCCGTGGGCGCCAAGAGTTTCTCCGAAGGCCTGCGCATGTCGGTGGAAGTGTTCCACGCCCTCAAAGCCCTGCTCAAGAAGCGCGGTCTGTCGACGGCGGTGGGCGATGAGGGCGGTTTCGCCCCCGCTCTCAAAGGCACCAAAGACGCTCTCGACTCCATCATCAAGGCCATTAAGGACGCCGGTTACCAACCGGGCAAGGACTTGAAGATCGCCCTCGATGTCGCCTCCTCGGAGTTCTACGACAAGGACAAGGGCACCTATACCTTCCACAAGTCGGACGGCAAGAGCTACACCTCCAAGCAGATGGTGAAGATGTACGCGGACCTGTGCGCCAAGTACCCGATCTACTCCATCGAGGACGGCATGGATCAGAACGACTGGGAAGGCTGGAAGCTGCTGACCGATGCCATCGGCAAGAAGGTGCAACTGGTCGGGGACGATTTGTTCGTCACCAACCCCGCCATCCTCAAGCGCGGCATCGACAACAAGATCGCCAACGCCATCCTCATCAAGGTGAACCAGATCGGCACTGTGACCGAGACCCTGGAAGCCATCAAGATGGCCCAGGCCGCCAAGTTCGGCGTGGTCTCCTCGCACCGCTCCGGAGAAACCGAAGACTCCTTCATCGCGGACCTGGCCGTGGCCACCGCCGCGGGTCAGATCAAGACCGGTTCCCTGAGCCGCACGGATCGCGTTTGCAAATACAACCAGCTCATCCGCATCGAGGAAGCGCTGGGCAAGAACGCCAAGTGGAAGAAAAATATGTTCTAGGTTCATCATGCCAGGCTATTCATCCCGCAGCTTGGCGCAAAAGCTGGGCATCAAGGAGGGCCAAAAGGTCCTCCTTGTCCAGGCTCCTTCGGACTACGGAAAAAACCTCGGGCCCTTGCCCGGGGTTTTTCCTTTCCGTGCGGATACCGCCGCGCGAACCCGCTCCAAAACCCTGGCCAAATCCGCTCCCTTCGATTTCATCCAATGCTTCTGCCGCGGGAGCGCGGAACTGGAAGCGCTTTTTCCGGACTTGAAGGGCTTGCTGGCCTGGCTGTCGGTCTGGTCGACGTAAAAGTGTGCGCCGTGGATGAGACCTGGTCAGGGTTGAAATTCATGTTCCGACGCAGGGATCGCCCCCGGTAGACTTCCCCGGGATTGCGTCCGATCGCCGTTCCCGACCCGCTTTCCCCGGTTGGCCGATGGTTTCTTTTCCTTCACAAACGCGCAAAAATTACATTATCCAGAGGGGGAATCAGCCGATGAAGCTGCCTCACCATCCGTTTTTCCTGTTCGGAATGGGAAACCGGCGCAAGCTTTTGTACAAAGCGGGCGCGTTGTACGACGCCATGACCGGGGAATTGCTCCGGAGTTGGAGTCCCATCCATGAGCAGATCATCCCCCACGAGTATGCCGTCAAATGGCAGACCCGCGACGGGAAAACATACTCCCTCCGCGAGGACGAAACCGGCGTCCTTCTCCGCGTGGAGGGGACCCAGACCTATCTGACGGGAAACCCCGTCCATCTGCCCGACTTCAAAGGCAGCACCCACGCGAACGTCCTGAAAGTCCTGTTGCATGAAATCCTGGTCAACATCCTGGATGGAAAGCCGCTGACGAATTTCCTGGTGCAGACCGCGCCCACCTACCGGGATGGTTCCATCATCTCGGAATGCCTGCGCCGCACCGGCAACCTGGGGTTGGTCAAGGATTGGATCCTGAGCCTCGCCGAACCGTTCGACTACGCCAGGGAGGGCGAACGGGAACCGGACAATCTGGGCCAGGCCCTTTTCCTGATCTCCATGGTCTCGGATAAGAATCATCCCCTGGTCCATAAGATCCTGGACCAGGCGAAGGCTTTCCGCAATACGGACTATATCGACGGGCGCACGGACGCCGCCGAACACCCGGTTTACCAGACCAAGTGGCTGAAGTTCGGCCTCAAGAGCCTGGGCCTTAACGATCCGTACAAGATCCCCGTGGCCTTCGATCCGTATTCCTCCGTGTTCTGGATGGACTACCGGGACATCCCCAATAACGGGCCGCCGTTTCCGGAAAAGACCAAGGAAGCCTCCCCTCATCTGGCCTGGGCCGAGGCGCATTTCCACAATTGGGATCCTCCCATGTCCGTAACCGCCAAGGCCTATCCCCTCAGTTGGGAAATCCGCGATGAAAGGAATCCGCCTTACGGCATGAGCCTCATCTCGCCGGATTTCGTGGACCGGAGGATCGCGGCGCCGCAGGCGAGGCACGCCTCGGAAATGCTGCTGTATTATCTGGACCTGGCCCGGGCGGGGCTTCAAAACGATCCGCGCGGTGAACAAATGCTCCACGCGCGTTAGCCCCGCCAACTACCTTTCCCTTCATCATCGACAACCGGAACAGGGAGTGACGCATGGACATCGTCGATCCGGATCTCGAAAAATACGCATTCGATCATACCCGGCCCGAGCCGGAACTTCTCCGCCGCCTGGCGGAGGAAACCCGCGCCAAGATGCAGATGCCCCAGATGCTCACGGGCCGGCTGGAAGGCCGCACTCTTAAGCTGTTGGCCCAGGTAAGCGGCGCCAGGCGCGTGCTTGAGATCGGCACCTTCACGGGATATTCGGCCCTGTCCATGGCCGAAGGCATGCCCGAGGACGGCAAGGTGCTGACCTGTGAAATCGAACCGGTCCATGCCGCCATGGCGCAACGGTATTTCGACGCCAGCCCGCACGGGAAGAAGATCGAGATCCGGATGGGCCCGGCCCTGGAAACCATCGCCGGTCTGCAGGGGCCTTTCGACCTGGCCTTCATAGACGCGGACAAGGAAAACTATCCGGCCTACTATGAACGGACGTTGGAGCTGATCCGTCCGGGCGGGTTGATCCTGGTGGACAATACCTTGTGGTCCGGATTGGTGCTGAAGCCCCATGACCGCGAAAGCATCGCCATCGATGCGGTGAACAAGCGCATCATCCGGGACGACAGGGTGGAGAACGTGCTGCTTACTGTGCGCGACGGATTGCAGGTGGTGCGCAAGAAGTCCTGAGCGCTCCGCGCCCCTGGCCCCTGTGGCGGGTTCCCGGAACCGCCTTACTCATGCCGGCCGCGCAGATTTCCCGACCCTTTGATGGCGTCCTTGAGGATATTCTCGAGGCCCGGACAGGCATTCTCCTTGTCGACGTGCAGGCCGCCTTGGGCGTCGAGGGAAAGGCTCTTGTCGTCGAGGCAACCCGTGATGTTCGCCTTGGCCAGCCATTGTTCCACGTCCAGCAACACGATGAGCCTGTTCAGGCCCTCGGCCTCTACGCCCAATCCCGCCAGGTTTTCAAAGCGTGCGTCCTCATCGAAATCCAGCGCCAGAGAGAAACTGCGATCGGCTTTGCCGGCATAGTCGAACGAGCCTTTCACCACCATGCTGTGGCCGGGTAGATCCGGATCAGTGCCCGTTGCGCCCTTCTCCATGGCTTCCAGGCGCACGTCCATGCGCCGATATTCCCCGACCGGGATGCGGACGACCCCGGGATCCGGTTGCCATCCGCCCGTCATGAGATCTGCCACGAAAGGCCCCGGGATGCTCACCTCCCCCGATTCGCACTCGGTCTCATCCGCATCCTTGCAGACGATTCCCTCGGGGAGCTGCAATCTCACCCTTCCCACGTTCGCTAACGCGGATCGGATGGTGAAAACGGTGCCGCCCGCGTCGGTCACGGAGAAGGTGCCGTCCGGATTCCGGGGTTGGGTCGCTCCCGGCTTGGCCAGGGCATCCTGTCCGGAGGCGGCCTGGAGCGCGACCGTGACCGAACCTTTGGTGGGGTTGCCGACTCCCGTGCCCCCGGCCACGCGTTCGCCCAGGCAGCCGGCGAGCAGGGCTGCACACAGCATGGAAATCGCGGCGATGGTTCGGCTGTCAAGCATCTTTTCCGTCCTTCCCCCGGGTCAGGGGAAACGCTTGCATATTGATCTGGTAGACTTCTTCGACTGGGCCGCCGGCCTCGGAGAGGGCGAGAATCTCCCGCCACATTTCCTCCATCTTCCGCTTAACTTCCGCATATCGCGATTGGGGTATCCCCAAGGTCACGGAACGCAAATCGCGCGCTTCGGAGGGAAATCCATCGATGGATTCCGCCGCCAGCTTCAAGACGGCGCGATGGTAGTTGGCGACCGCGAGGGAGGCTATTTCCGGGGGCGTGCTGATCTGGATCTCCGTCTGGATCCATTTGCCGCTCGCTTCATCGATTTTCACCAGGCCCAGCCTTTTGAGGAGTTGGATGGACTTCTCCACCTGCGGCTGGGTCACGCGGGGGCGGATCCGGTCCGCGATCCAGGCCGGATCCCCGGTGAACTCCCGGTGCACGAGCATTTCCCGCACGGCCGGGTGATACCATTGATCGAGGTATTCGAACTGGCCTTTTTCGATGGGCCGGGCCTCGGTAAAACGGCGGGAGCGCAGCATGCGCTGGTAATGGAAATTCTTTTCTTCGAATCCTTCAGCCTGCTCGAAGGCGACCATGTTGGCGAAGAATTCCGATTCCTGTTTGTTCAGCCCCAGCGCCCGGATGGTACCAGGCAGGTTCGCGGGTGACAGGTTGCGGGTTCCCCCGATCACCAGCTGAAGGAAATTCGGGGACGTGTAGCCCGCCTCTTTTGCGAAGGACCGGAAGGAATGCTTCCTGTCCTTCGCTTTCAAGGCATCATGGACGTCCCGCAGGTATTTGCGGTAATCCAGGTAGGAGAAAAGGTCGGGCTTGGTCATGGTGTTCCCATTCGAAAATAACAGGTCCGGGCCGGAACGTCATGGTCCGGACCGGCCGGAACGGTCCGGGATTACTTGCCCTTCCCGGAATTGTCGGTGCTGTCCTTGTCGTCCCCGCCGACATGTTCGTCCTTTTCATCCGCTTCACAGGATTTCCTGAAATTGTCCTTCAGAATCCGCCCGGCATCGAGGCATTTGCCCAAATCGGAATCCTCCGAGACCGTGATTTCATGGCCGGCGGGGGTGGAGTCGGAGGCCAGGCAGCCGGCCACATCGAGCTTCGACAGCCAATCGCCCGCATTGACCGCGACCAGGATGGTGTGGATGCTGGAAGCGTCCAGGACTATGCCCGCTTTGCTCTTGATCTTCAGGTCTTCGTTGAATCGCAGGTTCAGGGAAACCGGCTGGACCGTGCCATCGGGACGCGTAAAGGTGCCTTTGGCAACGAGAGTGCTGCCGTTCAACATAGCCGTATCCCCGACGTTACCATGGTCGAGGCGGAGCTTGATATGGTTGTAAGTGCCGGCCGGAACCATCATGGGAGCCAGTTCCGGAGTGGAGGTCCCATTGATCAAATCGACGATGAAGGGGCCTTTGATGGAAAGCTCCAGTCCTTCGTCGCATTCCTCTGTCTCCGTTTCCACTTCGGCGGAGTCGTCCCCGTGCTTGGGCAGCACCTTGTTTCCCAAAGAGTCGCAGCCGGTGATCGGCAGGTCCGATTCCGATTCCAGTTGGATGCGCTTGACGTAGACGAGGGCTTCCGTCAGGGTGAACTGGATGCCGGAAGCGTCCGTAATGATGAGGCCTCCGGATGCCGCCGACTTGGCGAGGCCGGTGGTGGACGCCGTGGCCTGGAATTCGAACTTGGCCGTGGCGTTCGGCTGGGAGTCCGGATTCTGGAACAGGCAGGCGGACAAAAGCGAGACCGCGGCAGCGGAGAGCAGGAGTGCGATGGGATTTTTCATGGGTTTTCTCCTGGCGGATTGGTTTGCGTCCGCCGACTCTCAGAAGATATCCCATTTTGAACTATAAGTTGATATTAAAATAAATGAACTGAGAATTTAAAGTTCACTTTATGGTTCGCAATAGCTCATAAGTTATTTTAAAAATAAGGACTTACGAAAATATCAAAAAACACAAATAAAAAAGGGTGAACTTTTATGGAGTTCACCCTTTTGGTTTTGGGAAGGGCCGGAAGTTACTTCTTGGAGCCCTTTTCGTCTTCCGGTTCCTTGATCTTGGTCTTCCGCTCCACCCGCTTCACCGCGTACTTGGTCACGATGCTTCCGTTGGTCCCGCGCGCGCGCACTTCGAAATCCTCGAAGTTGAGGGGAACCTCGGTCTTGATGCGGGGCTGGGGAACAAGGTGGATGATGACCTTGTCCGAGAGGCCTTCCGGCTGCTTTTCCAGAAAGAACACCTTGGATTGCGGGCTGCCTTTGGTCAGATCATATTGCTTGTCGCGCGTGATGCCGCCGATCTGGAAGCGCTTGGCAAGGATGTTGCCGCCGCGCCCGTCCCGGTAGAGCATGTTGTACACGGTCTTCTCGTCGGCGCGATCGAACTTGAAGGCGAGCCTGATGTTGTTGCCTACGAAGTTCTTGTCGCCCACCTTGGTCACGGCAAAGGACCCGTCCTCCTTGAAGGCGATGATCTCGTCCATGGTGGAGAAGTTGTCGCCGATCAATTCCCCGTCGCGCACGGAAGTGCCTACGAAACCGTTTTCACGGTCCATGTACACCTTGAGGTTGGACAGGATCACTTCCGAGGCGTCGATCTCGTCGAAACGCGAGATCTTGGTCTTGCGCTCGCGGCCCTTGCCGTACTTGGCGATCAGGTTTTCATAGTATGCGATGGCGTAGCGGGTCAGTCCCTTGAGGTTCTTTTCCGTCTCGCCGATGTCCTTCTGCAAAGCGATCATCTCTTCATCCGCCTTGAAGCCGTCGAAACGGGAGATGCGCTTGATGCGGATCTCGGTGAGGCGGGTGATGTCCTCGACGGTAACGTCCCGGACGAATTGCTTGCGGAACGGCTTGAGGCCCTTGTCGATGGTATCGATGATGGCTTCCCAGGTCTCGCACTTCTCGATGGAGCGGTAGATGCGCTCCTCGATGAAGATTTTCTCCAGCGATTTGAAGTGCCATTTCTCGGAGAGATCCTGCTTGCGGATCTCCAATTCCAGCTTGAGCAGCTTGACCGTGTTCTGGACGCTCAGCTCCAGCAGTTCGGTCACGCCCAGGAACACGGGCTTGTTCTCGAAGATCACGCAGCAATTGGGGGAAATGGACGTCTCGCAGTCCGTGAAGGCGTACAGCGCGTCCACGGCCTTGTCCGTGTCCGCTCCCGGGGGAAGGTGGATTACGATGTCCACGTTCTTGGCGGTCTTGTCCTCGATGCGCTTGATCTTGATCTTGCCCTTGTCGTTGGCGGTCACGATGGAATCGATCAGGGTTCCCGTGGTGGTGCCGTACGGGATCTGGGTGATGGCCAGGGTGCGATCGTCCACCTTGACGATGCGGGCCCTAACCTTGAGCTTGCCGCCCGACTGGCCGTCGTTGTAGTTGGACACGTCCACCAGGCCCCCGGTGGGGAAGTCCGGCCTGAGCTTGAACTTTTCCTTCTTGAGCACGGCGATGCAGCACTCGAGGAGTTCGATGAAATTATGGGGGACGATTTTCGTCGCCAGGCCGACGGCGATGCCTTCGGCGCCCTGAGCCAGCACCAGGGGGAACTTCATGGGAAGATTGATCGGTTCCAGGTTGCGGCCGTCATAGGAGCGCTGCCAGGTGGTGGTGGCGGGATTGAAGGCCACTTCCAGGGCGAACTTGCTCAGTTTGGTTTCGATATACCGGGGCGCGGCGGCGCTGTCCCCGGTCATGGGGTCGCCCCAGTTGCCCTGGGTATCAATCAACAGGTTCTTCTGGCCCAGGTTCACCAGGGCGTCGCCGATGGCGGCGTCGCCGTGGGGATGGTATTTCATGGTCTGGCCGATGATATTGGCGACCTTGTGGAACCGTCCGTCCTCCTCTTCCCGAAGGGAATGCAGGATGCGGCGCTGGACGGGCTTAAGCCCGTCGGCCAGATGCGGGACCGCGCGATCGGTGATCACATAGGACGCATAGTCCAGGAAGTACTCCTTGTACATGTCCTGGACGTGGGGAATGTGATCTTTCAAAGTATTGCCGGCCATCTTATCCTTCCGCCGCTTCCGCATCGAGGGCTCTCGACGCCACCAGGGCCTTCGCATCCTCCACCACGTCCTCTTCGATGCGAAGATTGTCTATGATGAAATCGCGCCGGGCCGGAGTGTTCTTGCCCATGAAATATTCCAGGATTTCGTGGACCTTGGTTTCTCCGTGGAGAATGACCGGTTCCAGGCGCATATCCTTGCCTATGAAGCCTTCGAATTCGTCCGGAGAGATTTCCCCCAGGCCTTTGAAGCGGGTGATTTCGGAGTTGCGGCCGAGCTTGGTCAGGGCCGCTTCCTTTTCGTTCTCGCTATAACAGTAAATGGTCTCTTTCTTCGTGCGCACGCGGAACAGGGGCGTCTGCAGCACGTAGACGTGGCCCCGCGCGATCAGTTCCGGGAAGAATTGCAGCAGGAAGGTCAGGAGAAGAAGGCGGATGTGCGCCCCGTCCACGTCCGCATCGGTGGCGACGATGATGCGGTTGTAGCGCAGCTCTTCCAGGCCTTCCTCGATGTTGAGGGCGTGCTGGAGCAGGTTGAATTCCTCGTTCTCGTACACGACTTTCTTGCTCATGCCGTAGCAGTTGAGCGGCTTGCCCTTGAGCGAGAACACGGCCTGGAGATTGACGTCCCGGGCCTTGGTGATGGAGCCGGAAGCCGAATCGCCCTCGGTGATGAAAATGCTGGAATCCTCCCGGCGCTTGTGCGTGGTGTTCCAATGCACGTTGCAATCGCGGAGTTTCTTGTTGTGCAGGCTGGCCTTTTTCGCGCGTTCGTTGGCCAGGCGGCGGATGCCCGCCATGTCTTTGCGTTCGCGTTCGCTTTGCTGTATCTTGGCCAGCATCTCCTTGGCCGTCTCGGGATTCTTATGGAGATACTGCTCCAGATGCTTGCGCACGAACTCGACGATCCAGGTGCGCAGGGGATTTCCCTTTTCGTCGTATGTGGTCGAACCCAGTTTGGTCTTGGTCTGGGATTCGAAAACGGGCTCGTGCATGCGGATGGAGATGGCGCCGACGATGGAAGCGCGCACGTCCGCCGCGTCGAATTCCTTCTTGAAGAAATCCTTGCAGGCGCGGATGATGCCTTCCCGGAAGGCGGCCAGATGGGTTCCGCCTTCGGTGGTGAACTGGCCGTTCACGAAGGAGTAATATCGCTCGCCGTAGGAATTGTCGTGGGTCAGAGACGCTTCCAGATCCGTATCCTTGAAGTGGATGATCGGGTAGCGCTTGGTATCGTCCGTGTGCCGGGTGAGCAGGTCGAGCAGGCCGTTCTTGGACAGGTACTTCTGGGAATTGAAGTTGATGGTAAGGCCGGCGTTGAGATAGACGTAGTACCAGATGCGTTCTTCCAGGAACTCGGCCACCCATTTGAACTTGGGGAAAAGCCCTCCGTCCGGAATGAAGCTGATCAGGGTGCCGTTCGGCTCCTGGGTGGGTTTTTCCTTGTCTTCCGAAAGGAGAAATCCCTTCGCGAAGACGGCGCTCTTGGTGCGGCCATCGCGGAAGGATTGGACCTTGAAATGGGAGGAGAGCGCGTTGACGGCCTTGGAGCCGACGCCGTTCAGGCCCACCGATTTCTTGAAAGCTTCCCCGTCGTATTTGCCGCCGGTGTTGATCTTGGAAACGCAGTCCACGACCTTGCCCAGGGGGATGCCGCGTCCATAATCGCGGATGGTGCAGGTCCCATCGTCGGAAAAGGAGATATCCACCTGCTTGCCGGCGCCCATGACGAACTCATCGATGCAGTTGTCGACGATTTCCTTGAAAAGGACGTAGATGCCGTCATCGGGGGAGGAGCCGTTACCCAGTTTACCGATGTACATGCCCGGGCGCAGCCGGATATGCTCGATCCAGTCCAGGGACTTGATGCTGCTTTCATCGTACCGCGCGGCGCGGTCGCCGCCTTTTTCGGGCGGCTCTCTCTTAAGAACTTTTTCGGCAGCTTTTGCCATCTTCTATTTCTTCCTCGGTTCGATTCGAAACGCCGGATCCCTCAAAGCAGCGGCCCCCGGACATTGTAATCGGCTACGGGCCGATTTTATACTGCCCAAATAGTCAGTAACATCGGCAACGGAAAATACCATTCCACCCCGACGCTGTCAATTTTGCCAAATATATAGGATCAACGGCCAGCGGAAAAGACTTGGTACTGAAAATCCAACCCACCCCGTTCATTTCCGTGGGAGGAAAGCAGGTCCAGAATGCGCTCTCCCGACAACTCCGGAAGCGGCGCATCGTCATAAAATACAACGATTTGGGTGGGGGCGACCGGCCCCGCGGACGCTGAAACCGGCGGTTCCCCACCGGCGGGTTTGTAGGCAGGGATAAAAACCGGCTTGGCCGATTTCTCATCATAGAGACGATCCGGAGCGTCCGGCCAGGTCATCACCACCTCGGCATCCGGTCCCCTCCCGTAAACGGCCGCGACCGCTACGTGGAACCTGCCAGCCGCGCGGATGGAGAACGTGAGGCTGTCCGTGGGCTTATACCCGGCGTCCAGATAACGCCAGCCCGTCTTTGCGTCGTAGAGCAATTCCAGGCCGGAACCGTTGCCGCCGCTCATGGTGAAGGTCGAGTTCTCCCCGGGGCGCGCGAACCAATGTTGGGCGACCATGAGCACCACTACCAGCATCAGCAGGGCGGGAAGCAAGGTGGTATACCGGGTGCGGCTGCCCCTGCGGGTGCTGCGCTCCAGGTGGATGCGCTGCCAGGCCGGCTTGCCCAGCACTTCGCTCTGGTTCTTCAGAACCTCCAAGCGGGCCTTCATGTCCGGATTCTTTTCCAGGATGGCTTCCAATTCCTTGGACTCCTTCTCGGAGAGCATGCCCTGGATGTATTTCTGGAGATGGAGGTCGGTCAGCATTCCGTATTCTACCCGTTCAAGCGTTGCGCGATTTCCATGGCCGCATAGGTCAGGATGGCGTCCGCTCCCGCGCGGCGGATGGAGGTCAGGGATTCCAGCATGGCCGCGTCCGCATCCAGCCAGCCCATCTGTCCGGCCGCTTTGACCATGGCGTATTCGCCGCTGACATGGTATGCGGCCACGGGAACGTCCACGGCGGCTTTCACGGCCATGATCACGTCCAGATAGGCCAGGGCGGGCTTGACCATGATCATGTCGGCGCCCTCCCGCACGTCAAGTTCGGCTTCCACCAAGGCCTCGCGCCGGTTGGCGGGGTCCATTTGATAAGTCTTTTTGTCCCCGTGCTTGGGGGCGGAATCGAGCGCTTCCCGGAACGGCCCGTAGAAGGAGGATGCGTATTTGGCGGTGTAGGCCAGGATGCCCGTTTCGTTGAATCCCTCGGCGTCGAGGGCGCGGCGCAGGTAGCCCACGCGTCCGTCCATCATGTCCGAAGGCGCCACGATGTCCGCTCCGGCCCGGGCCTGGGACAGCGCCATGGCGGCCAGGATGGGCAGGGATTCATCGTTCAGGATTTTGCCGCCGTAGACCAGGCCATCATGGCCGTCGCTGGAATACGGATCCATGGCCACGTCCGTGATGACGGTGATTTCCGG
>JAQBPN010000020.1 GCA_028287505.1 Fibrobacterota bacterium
CCCTGGGCCAGGATGTGCTCGCCGAGCTGGTTGCCGTTGATTTCCACGGTGCCGTTCATGGCCATCAGCTTGAACTGGGCTCCCTGCTTGAGGATCTGGAAATGGATCTTGCGGATGTGATCGCCCGACAGCATCAGATTGTTCACGGCGCCGCTTCCGGCGGTGAACACATTATGGGCCATCATGTGGGTTTCGCCCGAGGTTTTGTTCTTCAGAATCACGGTTTGCCGGCCCTCCTTGTGAAATCGTAAACGGTGGGCTCTCCCCCTCCGATGGCCACGGAATCCCGCAGCACCGGATGGTTGCCCGCATCCTTCACCTCGATGAGGTGGCGGCTGGCAGGCAGATGGATCTCCCCCCCGACCGGATAACGAACGCGATTGATCATCAACCGGTAATCTTTGGGGACGCCGGTGACGATCAGGACTCCATATGGGCGCAGCGCGGGCCGGTGAGTGCCGGCCGGCGCGGGTTTTCCACCCGAATCGTTTTCCTGGGACAGAAGGCTCATTTCCCTTTCCATCAGGTCGCGGCCCAGATCGTCGAACCGGGGCCGGCCTTCAAGGTAAAAAAACCCGCCGGCCGCCGCGACGAATACCACGGAAGCGACGAGCGCCAGGAACCGGGTCCGGCCGCCGGAGGAATCGACCAGCCGGCCCGACCAGCGGCGCTCCGGAGGCTTGGGGGGCGGCGCCGTTTCCGGAGCATCGTTCAGGCGAACGCCCAATTCCTGGAACTTGGCCTGGACTTCGGGGTTCTCCGGGTCGGCTTCCAAAAGCTCCCGCAAGCGCGCGAAGGCTTCTTCTATTTCGCCGGTACCCTCGGAAGCCCGGACCATGGCCCAAAGCCAGGCCTTTTGTTCCCGGCGGATGACCGCCTCCAGCGCTTCCCGGCCGCCGGCCAGGGCCAGGGTATTGCTTTGCATCCCCTTCAGGCCTTTAAGCAAGGGCTCAAGGGTATTGGGACGGCGGGCCGGATCCGGATCGAGATAGGGAGACAGCAAGGCCTTCACCGAGGTCGGCACTCCGGCGATTTCCGCGATGGTGATCCCGGATTGGATCAGGGCCACCACTTCATCGGCGGCCTTGCCGCGATAATAGCGGGCGCCGGAGAAAAGCTCCAACAGGACCAGGGCCAGGGAGTAATACTCCGAGACGGCTTCCATGCGGCCCTGTCCGCGCAGGATTTCCGGAGGGAGGTACGCGAGGGTGCCTTTGAGGGCGCCGCCTTTGGAATCCGTCTGGTTGAGTCCCTGGGAGTGGGCCCGCGCCATCCCCAGATCCAACAGTTTGAGGCGGCCGGTGAGGTCCGCCATGAAGTTTTCCGGCTTGAGATCCCTGTGCAGCACGCCTTTCTGGTGGATGAATTCCACCACCTCCACCATCTGCCTGGCCAGATGGATCTTCAGGGATTCCGGCAGGCCGGGACCGCCCGATTCCCCCTGCCCGGAGTGGGACGGGAAACCCAGGACCTCCATGCTGCCGGTAACTTTCAGGTTACTGGAGGACACGTATGCGGATCCAAGTTCCGCCATCTTGCCCAGGTCCACGCCCTGGACGTATTCCATCACCAGGTAATAGAACTTGCCGTCGCTGCCGTAGTCGTTGACCTGCACCAGGGAAGGATGGCTCAGGGAGGCGCACAGTTTGGCTTCGCGCTCGAAGCGCTTGATTTCCTCTTCGTTGCCGATGGTGGACAGCTTCAGCCGCTTGATGGCCACCATGCGGTCCAGGCTCACCTGGCGGGCGCGGAAGATCTGGGCCTCGCCGCCCTCGCCCAGCAGCGACCAATCGGAGAAATCGCCGGTCGCGAAGGACATTCAGGAACCCGCGATTTTCTGGAGGGCGGATTCGATGCGCTTGATGACGGCCTGGTTGTCCGGGCTGACGGTCAGGGCCTGCTTCCAGGTGACCAGCGCGGCGTCCTCGTTGCCGGATTCCCATAACACGTTGCCGAGATTGAGATACGCGCTTACGAAGCCCGGATCCTCGGCGATGAGGTACTCGAAAGTCTCCTGGGCATCCTGGTATTTGCCCAGGCTGTATTGCACGATGCCGGCCAGGTTCAGGACGTACTTGTTCTTGGGATCCACGCGGCGCGCGGTCTCCAGGTATTCCAGGGCCGGATCGAACTTTTCCGCGAGGTAGAGTTTGTTGGCCAGATGGAACAGGGAGATGGCGTAGTTCTCGGAGATGGTTCCGCTGTCCCCCAGGCGGGCGCAGATCTCGTAGGCCCGGACCACCTCGCTCCAGTCCTTCTCATCGTCCTGCCCCAGGGCCTTCTTTTTCAGGCTCACTTCCTGGAGGACCACGGCGTATCCGTAGCGCGCCTCGAAGGATCCGGGGTGTTTATCCAGTTCCGATTCGAACAGGCGCAGCGCGCGCGGGTAATCGCCCACCCGGTAGCTTTCCCGGGCCCTTTTGAGATCGCCCCCGCAGCCCGCCAGGAATAGCAGGGAAAGCACGGCCAGGATCGGCGTGCATCGTTCAAAGCATGCGCTGTTCATTCCCATCTTCAAGCTGGCGATGTCCTATGCTAGTGGCTCGTCGCTCTGGAGTTTGCTTTCGCAAACTCCACGCTTCCTTGCCCACATGTTACTAGGACGACCGCTCCCCGGCCGTCCTTTATTCCAATATTGTACTTATGGGCGGTACATGGAATCAA
>JAQBPN010000028.1 GCA_028287505.1 Fibrobacterota bacterium
TCAACACGGTGACCACCTTCAATCCCGCCTTCCGCATCAACACCTGGACGGCCGGCACCGTGCCGGAATTCGTGGAGGTGGACAACCAGGTGCTGAACCGGGGATATCAATACAACGTCTACCTGAATACGGCCGGAGCCGGCGGCGGCGAATTGGTCCTGCAGTTCAACAAGACCCTGCCTCCCGGCAACCATGTGTTTTACATCAGCCATAAGAACGGCTTGGCCGTCGCATTGCGATCTTTCGAAGCCAAGGGCGGCGACGGAGTGGACACGCTCACCTGGATCACGGAAAGCGAATTCGAAAATCTGGGGTACCACGTCTATCGCCGCGTGGCTCCTGCCGATGCGCAAATCGACACCAGCCTGGCGGAAGGCGGCGAGGTGGCGGGCGCCGGTATCGCCAACGCCCTGATGAATGCGGCGCGCACGGAACTGGCCAAACGCGCGGAAGCCAAGTTGGCCAAGGCCCAAGCGCTTGCTTCAGACGCCGGGGATTCCTCCGGAGCTCTGGATACCCTGCCTTCCCAGGAATTGTCGCCGGAGGAACTGGCGGCCCTGGGTTACGCGCGGATTACGCCGAAACTGATTCCGGGAGCCAAAAACGGATCCTCCGCCAGCACTTTGGAGTACCGTTACATCGATCGCACGGCCGCGTTCGGGACCGCCTATGAGTATCTGCTCGAGGCCGCGGATTTCAACGGAAGGCGGGTGCAATACGGTCCCAGGACGGCGCGCCCGTCCAATACCCTGAATACGGAACTCTATTCCAACTATCCCAACCCCTTCAATCCCATCACCACCTTGCGCTTCTCGCTCAAGGAAAAGCTCAAGGTCAGCCTGATCATCTACGATTCCAAGGGCCGCCTGGTGCGTACCCTGGTGCGGCCGGAAAAGGCCATGCTGCCCGGCAAGTACCGTCTCATCTGGGATGCGCGCGACGAGGGAGGAATCGAAGCGCCCTCGGGACAGTACTTCTACCGCTTCACGGCGGGAAGGTATGTGAAGACGCGTAAGATGATCCTCGTCAAATAGTCAGGCCATTTCGGCCGCGCCCTTCCGGAAATTCGTTATCGGGATCCGGACTTTCGGAGCTACCATAGGATTCGGTTGCCGCGCAAGGGCCGCGGGATCCGATTCGGGGGAGACATGATGCGTGCGCCGTCGACATTCGCCTGGCTTGCCGTTCTCACCGGCATCGGCCATGGCCAGACCGACGGCCCCGTCCCTTTCCGGAAAATCCAACTCAACCCGCAGTTCTATTCCGAAGGGATCAACTTCGGGGATCTCAACCGCGACGGAAAACAGGATATCATCGCCGGGCCCTACTATTATCCGGGTCCGGACTTCACGGCGAAAACGGCGTTCCGGCCCCCCAAGGCCGCGCCCTTCGACTACGCGGGCGATTCGGATTGCTACTCGATTTTCGTTTTCGATTTCAACCAGGACGGATGGCCGGACATCCTATCGACGCGGACGCCCGGGGGCGCGGAGGGCGTCTGGTACGAGAACCCGAAAGGCGCGGGCGGATACTGGGCCGAACACGTGATCGCCAACTCCGTGAACGACGAAGCGGCCGCCTTGGCGGACATCGACGGAGACGGCAAGCCGGAACTGCTTACCGTTTCCGGCGCCTACGGCGGCTGGATGCAGCCGGACTGGGCGCATCCGAACAATGCCTGGGCATTCCGGAGCGTGACGGCCAAGGGTCCCTGGGTGGCTTTCACCCACGGCATCGGAACGGGCGATGTGAACGGCGACGGCCGCTCCGATCTCATCCTTCCCGAAGGGTGGTGGGAGCAGCCCGCACAGGCCACCGCCACGCCCTGGGTCCAGCATAGGGCCGCCTTCTGGGGCCAGGAGGCTCCTGCGGAGACCTACGGCGGCGCCCGGATGTTCGCGTATGACGTGGACGGGGACGGGCGCAACGATATCGTCACCAGCCTGCAGGCGCATGGCTGGGGATTGTCCTGGTTCCAGAATGCGGATGCGGGTTTCACGGAGCATCGCATCATGGACAACCGGAACAATCAGTCGCAATACGGCGGCGTCGCCTTCGCGCAGTTGCACGCCTTGGCGCTCGCGGACCTCGATGGCGACGGTCTGAAGGACATCATCACCGGAAAGCGCAAGGGCGCGCATGGCAATGGATTGGGATCGGAAGTGGATTCGCCGGCCGTGCTCTATTGGTTCAGATTGAGCCGCCCATCCGGTCAAGCGCCGCATTATGCGCCTTACCTGATCGATTCCCAGGCGGGCGTGGGAACGCAGTTGATTGTCGCCGACGTCGATGGGGACGGCGCTCCGGATATCCTGACCGCGGGCCGCGCCGGCGCATTCCTGTTCCTCAACCAAAAGAAACCGACTGCGGGGAATGGGTTTCTCCGGTTCCGCAAAGGGTCGAAAGGGTCGGCGCCTCTCTTCATCCATGGCCGACTCGGCTTCCCGGGAACGGAGGCCATCTTCGGGGTTTCGGGAGCGCCTCTTCGATAGTTTCTTTCATCCGGTTGCCGCTGATGGCGGAATGATCGAATGAGAACGTTATGGGAACAAAATCTGGAATCAACAGGATAAATCGCGCTTTTCGGAAAAGATCCGGGCTAATTTGAGAACGATATGCAATGCGCCCTTCGCGTTGTCCATCGCAAACCAAGGAGTCCAGCATGCCCAGCGCCACCGCAACTTCGCCAAGCCTCAGACATAGCGGGTTCACGCGTTGGAACCGAATCGCCTCTTTGCTTATCCTGGGCGTGCCGCTTCTGGGTTTGGCCCAGCCCGGCGCTTGGAGCTTGAGCGTAAAGCAGGTGCAGGCCGGCAAACCGTTCACCTTGCAGCTGCTGAACGCGGGATACGGCAAGTGCTCCAGCACCTTTTCCCACCTCGGGGCGGAAAAAACCGGCAAAGGCCTGGCACTCATATTCAACACCGTTATCGACAGCGCCAAGGTTTGCAATCCGGATACCAAGCCTTGGGGACCGGCCTTCGATATCGACGCCCTCTCCGCGGGCGAATATACCGTGTCCTTCTGGGAAGTGCCGGCCTGTTACCCGGACTGCCACGTCATTCCCGGTTTCAAGCCGGTGGATACGCTTACGGCGGGTTCGACGGCGGTCTTGGCCCGGACGGGCGCGTCTTCGGACGCCGGGATGCGATTCCAGGGAAATCCCTTGAGCCTGTTCCTGCCCGCCGATTCCGGGCCCCGTAGCGTGGAGCTGCGTTCCGTCACCGGCATGCTCCTGGAAACCCACCAAGTATCGGATGCGGATGAGGCCCTTGTTCCCGTGGGCGCCGGCCTGGGCCGGGGATTGTTCCTGGTGCGCGTCGTTTCGGCCACGGGGGAAATCCGCAGCCGGAAGTTGTTCAAGCCTTAGACAGGGGGCGCGCGACTACTCCTGCTGGAGCGCCTGGGCCTTCAAAAGCTGGACCGCCAGATCCCAGGCCGCCATCATGGACTCCGGCTCGGCCAACCCGCTGCCGGCTATTTCGAACGCGGTGCCGTGGTCGGGCGAGGTCCGCACAAAGGGCAGGCCCAAGGTGCAATTGACTCCGTTGGCCATGTCCACGGTCTTCATGGGCCCGAAGCCCTGATCATGGTACATGGCGAGCACGGCGTCGAAGCGGCCTTTAAGGGCCTGCAGGAACACGGTATCGCCCGGCAAGGGACCGAAGGTGGGAAATCCTTCCGCGCGCAATTGCTCCATGGCGGGCCGGAGGATTTCGATCTCTTCCCGGCCGAACAGGCCGTTCTCGCCGGCGTGAGGGTTCACCCCGGCCAAGGCGATGCGGGGCGTATGCGTGCGCGTGGCCACGAGAGTCTTCCACGTGAGCTTCACCACTTCCTTGATGCGCGGGATGGTGATGGAATCCAGGGCGCGGCGCAAAGGCACGTGATCGGTCACGTGGCTGACGATGACCTTGGGATGCACCAGCGCCATGATCACGGTCTCGGCCCCGGTCATCTTTTCCAGGATGTCCGTATGTCCCACGTAATGGTGGCCGGCCAGGTTCATGGCCTCCTTGTGGATGGGCGCGGTGACGATGGCCTGGGCTTCCCCCGCCAGGCAGGATTCCACCGCATGGGCGAAATAATGGTAGGCGGCGTTGCCGCACATGGCGGAGATCTTGCCGAGTTCGAAGTCCCCATGGCGCACCAGATCCATGCTGCGGACCTTGATGCGGCCGTGGCGCGGGGAATCGTCCGGGCAGAATTGGATTTTCAGGCCCAGGGCCTTGGCGGTCTCTTCCAGGATCTCGCGCTCTCCCACCACCACCGGTTCCAGATCCTCCTGATGGGTGATCTTGGCCAGGCATTTGACGACCACTTCCGGGCCGATGCCGGCGGGATCGCCCATGGTGATGAGAACCTTGTGCATGCGATATCCTATCCTTAGGTTAAGATACCTAGTAATGCGATGGGGTCAAAGATCGGCCATCCGCGTCGAATCGGCGGGTGGAAAGGGGCGGTCGCGGGATCAAAGGAGATCCGCCCCCCTGAATCGGGTATTTTCAGGGAAGCGGCGCTTCAAGAATCCGTTTCATTCGTTTCTGCCGGTAAGCGTATTTAAGGATCCCCGCCAGGACACCCGTCCGGAACGGTCGAATTCCCAGCGCTCCTCGTGCCCGGAAAGGCGCGGCCCGGAGGCGGGCGAAGGCGCCAATGCCGCCGAAGTCCCCACCGTCAAGGTTCCCGCGAATTGCGGAATGATCACGGGAAGGCACATGACTCCTTTGGGGCAGGTGATGAGCGGGGAGACATAGACCTGGTAATTGCCCGCGTGCAGAGCGGGGATATCGAAGGCGGGGCCGAAATCCCGGTTGGCGCAAAGCACCGCTATCTTCGTGTCGGGCACCGAATCCCGGAAGGTCAGGTCGATGCGGCCTTCCGTCACGCGCACGGATTGGTCGTAATATTTCAGGGTGCAGTATAAGTCATGGTTCAAGGTGGAAAGGACGAAAGCCTTGTCCGCCTCCGCCCGGTCCGGGGCGAGGTAGAACTTGGACGCCACCGGATCGATGGTGGCTTGGGCCCGGGTGGCCAAGGGGCGGACCAGCGCGGCCGCGGCCATGAGCAGGGAAAGGGTTGCTCGGATGGTTTTCATGGATACCTCCTCGGGCCTATTTCGATTCCAAAGATATATTCCGGCGGCCGGTAAGCGTGCTCGATTTTCCGTGCCACAGGCCGGTCACGCCCTGGCGCGCATCGATGCGCAAAGCCCCGGATCCGTTGGCGTCCCGCAATGCCGATTTCCCGGAGGCGGCTTTTCCGCCGCCGCCCACGGCGGCCGTTCCGTCGGTGGCCGTCAAAGCGCCGGCGAGTTGCGGCAGCACAAATGCCACCGGGCACGGACCCACGGTGCCGCAATAGGGCATGGAAGTAGCGAAAACCTGATAGGTCCCGGCCTTCAGCGCCGGAATGGGGAAGGTGGGCCCGTAGTCCTTGATGACGGCGGCGCAAAGCGCTTCCGGATGGGGCCGATTGGTGAAGGACAGGTAGAGGATATGTCCTTCCACATGCGAGGACAGGTCCGAAAATTCATTCCCGCAGGTAAACTGTTTGTTCGTCAGGAACAGATCGAAGGCCTTGCCGCCCTGCACGAGCTTGGGCCGGATGGCGTAATTCAGGTCCGCGGAATCCTTCACGCCCAAGGTGCCGGCATAATCCAGAATCATGGCGAACGGGCATAGGGGTTGCGAGTATGCGCAAGCGGGTTGCAGAGAGACGTTCACTTCGTACGCCGCCGCCTTGAGGGCGGGCAAATCGAAATCCGTCTGATAGTCGTGTTCGCCGGCGGTGCATTTGGCGACGGGGTCGTTCACGGCCATCACGGAAAGCAGGATGCTTCCATTGTCCACCGTCGCCTTCTGGTGCGAGAACTGCGGATTGCAGAGGGTGGTCTTTCCGGAGACGGTCACGGAAAAGGGCTTCCCCGATTCCGCCAGGTTGGGAGCGAGATAGGCCGTCTGGGTGCGCGTCTGCGCCCAGAGGGAAGCGGACATCAGGCAGCTTGCGGCGAGAAGGCGGGTTGCGAAAAGCATAGGACTCCTATCGATGGGAAAAAGGAAACGTCCGGGCCCCCACTTGGCCCGGACGGCGACCGCTTATCGGCCGTTCAATCTTTGCGGACGACAGGTAACATGTGGGTTTCCCCGTCCGGCGCCTGAAGGCGCAGCAGGTAGACGCCCTTTTCGAGAGCGCCGCCCAGTTCAATCTCGGCGCGGCCACCGCCCTCCCCGGCGAAAGAGGAGGCGGACAGGCGCCGGCCGGATAGCGTCAGCAGTTCCGTCTTCCAGATGCCGCCTATGCCTTGGGGCAGGATGAACGCGGCGCGCGAACCGATCATATCCACCTTGGGCGAATGGGCGCGGAGCTCCGAGAGCATCACCGACAAGGTCTGCGAGACGATCAGGGTGTCGGAGAGCGCGGGCGCGATCTTGACGGCGCAATACGGCGCGGTCACCTGGCATGCGAGGAGTTCCGTGACGTAGACCGGGTAGGCGCCGGCCTTCAGCGCCGCCATTTCGAAGGACGGGCCGTAAGGATGCAGGTCCACCAGGCACTCCACTTGCTGATGCTCCACCAGGAAGGAGGCATAGATGCCGGCCGCGTCCGCAGTCACGGACTTGTGGGAGAAGGAGGTCCCGCAATTCCCCAACGCATTGTTGAGCAGGTTCATGGTGAAAGGCTTGCCGGCCAGGGTTTCCCCTTCCTTCAGGAACCATCCCACGCGAGCCACGGCAGGCCCCACCGTGAGCGTGCCCGCCTCTACGGTTTCACCCAGCATCTTGCAGGGATAACAGGCCGGCAGGCGGTAGGCCATCACCTTGTAAGTACCCGCCTTCAGGGCCGTCATCTTGTAAGTGGGGCCGTAAGCCTTGTAAATGGCGGGGCAGATGGATGCCGTTTCACGATCCAGGAAGCTCAGCGTGATTACGTTGCCCACCACGTCGGTGGCCAGGTTGCTGAAGACGGTGCCGCAAGTGAACTGATAGCTGAGCAGGCTGAGCTCGAAATCCTTGCCCGCGTTCGCCGTGGTGGGGGTGATGGAATAGGTGATGGCTCCTGCCGGTTGCACGGTCAGCGTTCCCGCGCTCACCGCCTGGGGCGCGATCAGACACGGCTTCGCGGCGTACATGCATTCGGACATCTGGGTGACCCACACTTCATAAGCCCCGGCTTTGAGAGCGGGCATGTTGTAGGTGGGCTGACTGAATATCGGCATCGGCATCATGATATTGGGATTCGCGGGCTGATCGTAGACCGGACAGACAATATCCGCTTTCCCTGTGCTGGCGCTGTCCTGCACCTCGGGGGGGGTCGTATAGACCACGCTGTTGGCCACATAGGACAAGTCAATCCGCTTGCCCACCACCGTGACGCTCTCGCGCGTGAACGTGGTACCGCAGCCGGTACCCGCCCCGCTCAAATAAAGGGTGAACGCTTTATCGGCCGGCGCCGGGTTGGGCGACACCGAATATTGTTGGACCGGCGCGACGACGGCGCGGCTCTGCGCGGGCAGCACCAAGGCAAGGCCGGCCAGCAGGGAAAGAGCGGCAAGATTGAAAGAGTGGATTCGGGATGACATGCGTATTCCTCCTATCGTCGAGTGGGTCAGCAACCCATCAAGTTGTAGTGTACCATGACCCAATTATAACCGAGTGAATGGGAATTACAAAGCGATATTTCCATTTTATTCCGCTATTTTGTAGTGTAAAAATGGAAGTTTTTCTCACATTCCTTCCTCAAATCCGCAAAATCCCGTTTTTCAGGGCCTTTTTCAAGCCCTTTTCCCAGTTAACTACCTTTGCTGCTTTCCTACCAGAAGAGGATTCCATGGCTGAGAAATTCGTCTACTACATGCACCGCCTGAACAAGGTTTACCCTCCCCAAAAAGAGGTGCTGAAGCAGATCTCCCTCTCCTTCTACTATGGGGCCAAGATCGGCATCATCGGGTACAACGGGTCGGGAAAATCCACTTTAATGCGTATCATGGCCGGCACGGACAAGGAATTCCAGGGCGAAGCCTGGCTGGAAGCGGGACGCACCGTAGGTTACCTGCCGCAAGAACCCAAGCTGGACGAAACCCTGGATGTGAAGGGCAACGTGGAGCTGGCCGTCAAGGACATCAAGGATGTCATGGACGAGTTCAACGCCCTATCGCTCAAGTTCGGCGAGCCCATGGGCGACGCGGAAATGGAAAAGCTGCTGGAGAAGCAGTCCAAGCTTCAGGACAAGATCGACGCCGTGGATGGCTGGAACCTGGATCGCCATCTGGAAATCGCCATGGAAGCCTTGCGCCTGCCGGCTCCTGACGCCAAGGTGTCCACGCTCTCGGGCGGCGAAAAGCGCCGCGTGGCCTTGTGCCGGCTGCTCCTGGAAAAGCCGGATCTGCTCCTGCTCGACGAACCGACCAATCATCTCGACGCGGAATCCGTGGCCTGGCTGGAACGCCACCTGCGCGAATACGCGGGCTCCGTGATTCTTGTCACGCATGATCGCTATTTCCTGGACAATGTGGTGGGCTGGATCCTGGAGCTGGATCGCGGCCGCGGCATTCCCTGGGAAGGCAATTACAGCAGCTGGCTGGATCAGAAGACCCAGAAGATGGCCTCGGAAGAAAAAGAGGAAAGCCGCCGCCAGAAGCAGCTCAAGTCGGAGCTGGAATGGGTGCGCACTTCCGCCAAGGCCCGCCAGGCCAAGGGCAAGGCCCGTCTGGCCGCCTACGAGAAGCTCCAGGAGATGAGCGGCCCGGAAAAGCTGAACTCCACCAGCATCGCCATCCCCAACGGTCCCCGCCTGGGCGACAACGTGATCCAGGCCAAGGGCCTGACCAAGGCCTACGGCGACAAGCTCTTGTTCGAAAACCTGGAATTCGATCTGCCCAAGGCCGGCATCGTCGGCATCATCGGCCCCAACGGCGCGGGCAAGACCACGCTGTTCCGCATGATCACGGGCCAGGAAAAGCCGGACGCGGGGGAGCTCAAGGTGGGCGAGTCCGTGAAGCTGAGCTATGTGGATCAGAGCCGCGACAGCCTCAACGGCGAGAACTCGGTGTACAAGGAAATCACCGGCGAAGTGGAGATGCTCAAGATCGGCAACATGGAGGTCAACTCCCGCGCCTACGTGGGCAAGTTCAACTTCTCCGGCGGCGACCAGCAGGCCAAGGTCAAGGACCTCTCGGGCGGCCAGCGCAACCGCGTGCACCTGGCCAAGCTTCTGCTCACGGCCGGCAACGTGCTATTGCTCGATGAGCCCACCAATGATTTGGACGTGGAAACGTTGCAGGCGCTGGAGCAGGGCATCCTGAACTTCTCCGGTTGCGCCGTGGTCATTTCGCATGATCGCTGGTTCCTGGATCGCATCGCTACGCATATCCTTGCCTTCGAAGGCGATAGCCAGGTGGTGTGGTACGAGGGGAACTATGCGGCCTACGAGGAGAACCGGAAGAAGCGGTTGGGCATCGATGCCGATACTCCCACGCGGTTGAAGTATAAGCCCTTGCAGAGGAAGTAAGAAGTAGAAGAGGGGCGGCTGGGCAACCTTCCGGGGGATTCCGCAGCCGCTTCCAAGGGGCCTCCGCAAACACGGGACGCCGATACTCTACATGTGGAACGGCAAAATCATTGAGGATTATCTCTAGGTATTTGCATGTTACAAAGTCTCGGTATCCGTAAATGGATACCGAGGAAATGTGCTAACCCGTTTTTCGCCTTTCCTCGAATCCGTACCAGGCCATATCCACCATGATATCGATGAATGTCTTGAGCTTGTTGTCGTCCGCCAAGATTTGACCGGCCATGGCATTGTTGGCGGAGCGGTGCTCGATGACCGCATCGGTCACCATGTTCCGGATATCGCCCAAAGCGAACTGAGGCTTTGTATTGGCCGCCGCTTGCTGCGCCAACTCTTCCGATTCCATCAGCTTGTCGCGCACGCCGTGGGCGTAGTTGACCATATCCGTCCCGGACAATTCGCCCTCGAACAAATCGTTGAGCCGTTGGATGATTTCGGAGAGGAAAACCTTGTCCTTGGGATTGAGCTTGCCCGACCCGGCATCGAAGATCCCTTCCAGCTCCGAGACCTTGCCGGGATCCAGCTTCAACTCCTGCGCCTCCTTGGCGCGGATGGAGTAGTGCGTCAGCTTCACGCCGGACAGATCCACATGAGGCCTGTCTTCCGGAGCAAGGCGCATGGCTTCTTTGAGGGGATGCAGGATGTGCTTGAAGAGGGCGTACCTCTTGGCGAGATCGGTATCTTCGTAGTTGAGGATCTGACCCAGGAACTCGTAGAGCTTGCAGTAGGTCCCTACGTCCTTGACCAGCATGATGATCCCATCAATCGCTTCCTGGTTTTTGGCGAAGCGCGCTTCTTTAAGGCGATCCTTCACTCGTTGCACCGGCGGCGCGATCAATTTCTGGAGTTCGCCATGGGACCGCCTCCCGGTGGGGTTCCAATAGAATTGGAAGAAGGCTTCCACCTCGGATGCGAGATAGAATCCGTCCGCGTCCAGTTTGGCTTGCAGTCGTAACAGCACCTCGGGATCCGAACCTCCGGGCATGCTGGCCGCGCGGAAATAGACCTGGAAATCCTCCAGGATCTGCTGCGGATCGTTCACGAAATCGATCACGACGGTCCAGTCTTTCTTCATTGCCGGATAGATGCGGTTCAGGCGGCTCAGGGTCTGCACCGTGGCCACGCCCCCCAGCCGTTTATCCACGTACATCGCGACCAGCTTCTTTTGATCGAAGCCGGTCTGGTACTTATTCGCGACCAGCAGGATATGGTATTCGTCGCTGTCGAAGGCCTTCGGGATATCCCGTCCCCGCAGGTGCGGATTCATGGATTTCTCGGTAACCGGATCGGGCCCCACTTCCTTGTCATTAATCTCGCCCGAAAAGGCCACCAAGGTGCCGATAGGATAGCCCTTTTCGCGGATATACCGGTCCATCGCGATCTTATAGCGCGCCACCTCTTGCCGTGAGGCGGTCACCACCATCGCTTTGGCTTGACCTTCCAGCCGGTAGGCCACGTTCTCCCGGAAATGCTCGACGATGATTTCCACCTTCTGGGCGATGTTGTGAGGGTGCAGGCGAACCCAGCGCACCAGCATCTTGGTGGCCTCCGACTTGTCGACTTCGGAATCCTCGTAATCCTTGCCGCCATGCGCGAGCTTCCAGGCCACCTTGTATGGGGTGTAGTTCTGGAGTACGTCCAGGATGTACTCCTCTTCTATGGCCTGTTGCATGGAATAGGAGTGGAAGGGTCGCAGCACGCCCTCCGCGTCCCGGCGGCCGAACAGCTCCATGGTTTTGGGCTTGGGCGTGGCCGTGAAGGCGAAGTAGGAGAGGTTCCGGCTATTCGCCTGCCGGTCCATTTCCGCCATCAACAGGTCTTCGGCGGTGACCTCTTCCTCGCCTTCCGGTTGAAAGCCCAGGGCCTGCTTGACCTTTTTGGCCGCTTCGCCGGTCTGAGAGGTATGGGCCTCATCGGCGATCACGGCGAAAGGCAATTCCTTCAGGGATTGATCGGTCGCGAGATGCTCCAACACCCGCCCGAAGGATTGGATGGTGACGATGATGATCTGCTTGCCGCCCAGCAGCGCTCCGCTGAGTTTGCCCGACTTGGAGCCTTCTTCGTTGGTGATGCGTTCCACCACGCCTTCGGTGCGCTCGAACTGCTTCACCGTGGCCTGCAACTGCTTGTCGAGCACGGTGCGATCGGTGATGATGACCACGGACTTGAAGACCTTGGTTTCGGCGCCCGAGAGATCCGTGCGGTGCAAGCTGGCGAGGTGATGCGCCAGCCAGGCGATGGAGTTGGACTTGCCCGATCCTGCCGAATGCTGCACCAGGTAACGCTTGCCGGCCCCCTCCGTCCGCGCGGCCGCGACGAGCTTGAGCACGGCATTCCATTGATGGTAACGGGGGAAGATGAGAGCTTCCTTACGGATCGTCTTGCCGTCCGGCCCTTCCTCCTCGGTGACCTCCAGATGGATGAATCCGCCCAGGATATGGATCCATGCATCGCGCTCCAGCACCTGTTCCCACAGGTAGCTGGTCTTGATCCCGTGCGGATTGGGCGGGTTGCCCGCGCCTTCGTTGTGGCCAAGGTTGAAGGGTAGGAAATGGGTACCGCCGCCCTTGAGATGCGTGGTCATGTATGCTTCGTCGGTGGACACGGCGAAATGCACCAGGCAGCGGGTCTTGAATTGGAGCAGGGGCTCCTTGGACCGGGTCTTCGGATCTATCGGGGGCCGGTCCAGCTTGTACTGGCGGATGGCATCGTGGACCGATTGGGTGGAATCGGTCTTCACTTCCAAGGTGGCTACGGGAATGCCGTTTAGGAAGAGCACGAGGTCGAAAGACTCGGCGGGCCGGAAGGGCGAGAAGTGGACTTGGCGGACTACGCGGCAGATGTTCTTGGCGTAGCGCTCCTGGGCCTCGGGATTGAGTCCGAAGGCAGGCTTGAAAGAGGCCATCTCGAAGTAGGTGTTGCCGGTGCCGACCAGCTTGAAGCCCTTGCGCAGCACGTGCAGGGTGCCGTCGCGTTCGAGATTTTCGGCGAGCTTGCGAAGGAAGAACTCTTCCGCGCCGGACTCGGTTCTGCTGGCCTCGACGAGCTTCAGCCATTCCTTGGGATAGGCGAAGCGGACCCAGTCGAATACGTCTTCGGGATAGAGGGCCTGGTAGGCGACGTATCCGGATGGATTTTTTTCGCCGCCGACCCAGCCGTGAGCCAGGAGGTGGTCGACGATTTCGGCCTCGAAGTGTTCTTCGTGGTGGATGCTAAGGGATGGCGTCATGCGAGGTGCCTGACGTCGATTTTGCCGGTGACGGCTTCGGAGATCAGGCTGGCGCGGTGTTCTTGCATGAGATTGATTGACTCCTCCGCTTCCTCAATCAGAATATCAAGATTATTTGCTTTTTTTCTTATGAACTTGATGATTTCACTTTGCTCGAAATCGCTCGGACAAGGTAGAGTCAGTTCCTTAAGATTCGAAGAAGAAATTGACGCGAGGTTTGTGCTTTGTTTCGCTACCGACATGAAGTAGAATTTCGCGGGACTTGAAGAGGCATACACAGCTAGCCAATCAGCAGTTATCGATATCGTTCTGACCGAGAACACATGGTTCTGGTGGACGCAAGGTGAAACTTGTCCGTCCCAAACGCATCCACGTCCGAGCTTATCGAAGTCACCGCCTTCGTTCATCAATACGTCACCAGGGCGAAGTTCATATCTTGATTTTTCGTCCTCTCCGATCTCGATCTCAGCAACATCCTCTAAGTCTAAGTAGCCATCCTGCACGTTTGCAACCCTAAGGTATGGAACCATAATGGTATTGATTCCAGTTAAGTCCCGGCCTTTTGCGATACCTCCTCGAACTTCGGCGACTTGCTTGAGGCGCTTTATCTTCCAATGCTCCGGCACCTCCCCCAGCCACTCCACCCCCGAATCCTTCATCTTCGCTTTTGGATTCAAGCCCTTGGTCACGGCGTTCGAAATCAAGGCCTGCCGCTTTTCTTGCAGAAGGGCAATGAGTTCTTTTTGCTCGCGGATGAGGAGGTCGAGTTTTCCGGTTTCGCGGTCGAGAAACTTGGCAATAATTTCCTGCTCAGAAAACGTAGGAACCAAAATTGGAAATACCATTAGGTCGTCGCGACTCATTTGAAGCGAATTGGGTCGAATTCCAGTCAAATATTTTGTATACCCAATCACGTATATCGAACTACGCATAAGATGATGAATATATTGCTTATGGATGCCGCTTTTCAGCCAATAACATCGGTATGCTGGACTGACATATCCTTCAAACTCTGATATTCCTAATCCAGTGTAGTTCAACCACATTGTATTAACGACGAGTTGCCCCTTTCGAACGACTCGATACCCAATCAAATCTTCTTCATTTCTCTTTCTATTCTCGTCATCGTACTGCTTGATTTCAATCCCACGATACCCGCTAACTGAAAGCATTTCTCCGACAATTTCCGATTCGATTTTTTCCGAACTTTCACTAAAAATGAAGCGAAATTTCTCGAGATTCCAGTTTTCTGGAATGTCTCCGATCCAATCTATTTCTAATGCTCTGTACTTGGGATACGGTTTAATGCTTCTCACTCCGCCACCTCCGTCAACAAAGCCTGAATCTGCGCCACCTTCTGCTTAAGCTCCTTGTTAATCTCCTTCAACGGCCGTGGCGGTACATACTTGTAGAACTCCCTCGTAAAAGGAATCTCATACCCTATCTTGGTCTTCTCCTCATCGATCCATGCATCCGGCACATGCGGCAGTACTTCTCGCTTAAAGTACCTCTCCACCTTCTCAGTCAGCGGTACGTTCTCCGTATCCCGCAACTTCGAATCGGCCTTCGTTTGCCCTTTCTTGTCCAGCACCGGCTTCCCATTCTCATCCAACAGCGGCCGTTCCACCGTGATGGTCCGGTACCCGAACTCTTCCGTCTTCAGAATCCGGCACGTCTCGCCTTTCTTGAAATCCCCGTATTGCTTGGTGATGGCCGCTACCTGATCCGGCGGGATTTCCCTGCGCTTGGAGCCGAGGGATTTCTTCATCTTCTGGAAGCGATCCACCGCGTTCACCAGCTGCACCTTGCCCTTGCGCTCCGGCGCCTTGTGGTTGCTCAGGATCCAGATGTAAGTACTGATGCCCGTGTTGTAGAACATGTCGGTGGGCAGGGCCACGATGCCTTCGAGCAGGTCGTTCTCGAAGATCCATTTGCGGATATCGGACTCGCCCGACCCAGCGCCGCCCGTGAATAGGGGCGAACCATTCAATACGATGCCGATGCGCGAGCCGCCTTCCGCCACGGGACGCATCTTGGAAAGGAGGTGCATCAGGAACAGCAGCGATCCGTCATTCACGCGGGGCAGGCCCGCGCCGAAGCGGCCGGCGAAGCCTTTGTCCTCATGTTCATCCTCAATCTTCTTCTGCACCTTTTTCCACTCCACGCCGAAGGGAGGGTTGGAGAGCATGTAGTCGAACTTCTGCCCCGAGTGCTTGTCTTCGGACAGCGTGTTGCCCTGAACGATGTTCCCCACGTCCTGCCCCTTGATGAGCATGTCGGCCTTGCAGATGGCGTAGGATTCGTCGTTCAGCTCTTGCCCGAAGGCGACCAGCTTCACCTTGGGGTACATCGCGCGCAGATGCTCCTCGGCCACCGAAAGCATGCCCCCCGTACCCGCAGTGGGATCATATATGGACTGGACCACGCCCGGCTTGCCGAGCTTCGGATCATCGCCTAGAAACAGGAGATTGACCATGAGCTTGATGACTTCACGCGGGGTGAAGTGCTCACCGGCCGTTTCGTTGGAAAGTTCGGCGAACTTGCGGATGAGTTCTTCGAAGGCCAGACCCATCGACGTGTTGGGGATCTTCTTGGGATGGAGGTCGATCTTGGCAAATTCTTCCGCCACCTTGAACAGCAGATTTTTGCTGTCGAGATACTCGATCTGATCCTGGAACTTGTAATGATCGAAGATGTCCCGGGCCGAGGAGGAGAAGGCGTTGAGGTAGCGGATGAGATTGGCCTTGATCTTGTTCGCGTCGCCCAGGATGATTTTCAGATCCATCGGTGAGGTATTGTAGAAAGCGTATCCTGACGCTTTGCGAAGTTGCGACTCCTGGACCTTTTCCGAATCCTTGGCCACTTTCGGAGCCACTTTCAGGACGGCGGCTTTGGTATCGGCCAGCACGCAGTCCAGTCGGCGCAGCAGGGTGAAGGGCAGGATGACCGTGCCGTAATCGGATTGCTTATAGTCGCCGCGGAGTAGGTTTGCGACGGCCCAGAGATTAGAAGAGAGGTTGGTATCCATGGTTCCCTTGATTGGATGCGGATTGGTGATTTTCATAGTTCGATTGCGTAGCGCGGCCGGAACTCGATGTTCGAAACCGTTGCAGATTGGATATCGTTGACGTTGTAACTCCGATGCGCCCCTACCGGCCTGCCGCTCTTTTCGATTTCCCAGACGTGCAGGATCTCGTTCCCCGTGGATGGGTAACGCAGGGAGTATGGCTCCACGAGCCGCGTCGAGTCATGGTATTCCACGTATGCCGCCAACCGCCGATGGGCGGCCTGCTTTATACGTTCCATCGAAGCTGGGCCATTGCGGGACGGGAAATACGCGTATGTCGTTCGCTCCGCAACACGATCATCCGGCCCGGCTATCGGTGGCGGTTTGGGTTGGGCTTTTGTCGGCTCCAGCCACCATGCCAGGGCGTCCGGAAGATCCGCCAGGAAGGAATCAACGCTTGCAAGCTGGTGGATTTGATGTGCCAGTTGATCTTCCCACGCCGCCCTTAACTGGCCCGCATCCACGGCTGCCAAAACTCCCTCCACGGTTGGCATAGGAAGGTCCTTGAATTTGAATTTGGCATGCGCAATTCGGCGGGCGCGTTCCGGATCCACTTGATCGCGGAAATTGCGGCTGATGTTCACCAAGTCATAAACGTCGCGGGCCCGGCCTTTTCGCTGCAGCAATGCCCGGGTTTTTTCGGCCAGGATTTCGTGTATTGAATAGCACCGGATCAAGGACGGCGGATAATCTGCATCCGAATAGCCGTGGTGAAGCGGCCTCAGATCCGGTTCGTCCACAAGAATTTCATCTTGGGTCAGGTCGAATTTGATTCGTTGAAGGGAGCGCGCGGGTTGAGGATGCGGACCGGCGTAGGAGATCTTCGCCATATGCGCCGGCTTACCCCGCGGATTGAGGTACTCTTCGATTTTCCAATCCTGGCGCGGGAAGATAAGCCCACATCGGGCTTCCACCCATTTAACCATGGTTTCCAAATGGCTTTCCAAATAGGGAACGCTCACGGTATGCGCCACCGGTATCGTAAAGTCCAAGTCTTCGGAAAACCGGTAGGTTTCGAAGTAGCACTTCTTCAGGCATGTGCCGCCTTTGAACAACCATTCCTTTAGGATTGGATGCGCAGAGACGGATCGCAGGATCCATCCCAACGCATAATCCTTCTGGATGGTAGTGGCGGGAAGCTGTTGAAACTCACCCACAGCGTTGAGTTCGGCCCGTGTAATCATGCAGCCTCCCAAGGCAGGTTGATGCGTAGGTTCCAACGGGTCACGATCCGGCCTTGTTTCGGGGCTCCTGGATCAAGCTCACTGATTCCTTGGGTCACATGTGAACGGCAAATTCCGAACCATTCTTCGCCAAGCGGTGCCTTCAACACTTCCATCAGAAATCCTAGCCGTTTGAAGACCGAACCTTTGTCGAATCGCGTGGCGTAATCCAACAAGATCGGGCCGTCGCATTTGCCCTTGCGCAGGTATTCGCGAATGATATCGACGGTATGCCTTCCGCCGCCTCCGAAGGAGGGATCATCGAGGATGTCGATAACCAATCGATGGGGATCCGCTATTTCGATTTTGCTGCTCCCCGTCCAAATCGGCGTATAGCCGAACCTCCGATGCTCAGGCAAGGTTTTGGTCCGGAATTCAATGCCACCGATTGATTGCGAAGCGGGGTGTTGAGGATGGCCTGTAACGAGTGAAACGCTGTTGAAGATCTGCTCCGTTAAATCCCAGTGTTCCGCAGCTGTCCAGCCCGACAAGAATGCGGGCTTGAAAAGATCCATGGCTACCGACCAAGGGTTTTCCAGCGGAGCCTGAGGGGTGGCGTGAAGCGGGATAATGCGAAAGACCCCGGCGCGGAGTTTTTGCAACCAACCTTTTTGGGCCATCCGGTTCAGGATCTGGCTGCCGATTTTCCTGGAGCCTGGAAATAGGGAGAGTACGTCATCGATGCGAATTGTTGATGCTTCAGTCGCGGAGAAATGCCTAAGCACCTCACACTCATGATCGCTTAACCCTTGGCTCCTTTTAACCATGTTATATTTTAATTCTATAAATCCTCAGTTTATGAGGATATTTGGTAAATATATACTATTTAAATTACATAATACATTAAATTATCTTCTATTTATGAAGATAATTTAATCTAGAATATATTAAACCCGCGAAATTTGGGCTGCCTAAATGAACTGAATACAGCACATTTAGTGTTGTGAGCTAGATTGTCGATGCTAATCGGGTCTCTCCCATACGAAATAATCCGGAGAAAAAATCTTGGAAAGCATCTGGAGCGACACCTACGTCGGCAACATGACCGCCCGCATCGAGAGAAACTGACCCCGGACACCCGGCCTCTGTGGGGGAAAATGACCGTGGGCCAGATGCTCGCGCATTGCAATGTCAGCTATGAGCTGGCCTACGAAAACAAGCACCCGAGGCCTAACGCCTTCGTAAAGCTCCTCCTCAGGCTGTTGGTAAAGAATCCCGTGGTCAATGAGAAGCCGTACAAACACAACTCCCCCACCGGACCGGTTTTCGTCATGAAGGAGACCAAGGATTTCGAAGCGGAGAAGCGACGCCTGATCGACTATATCCGCAAGACCCGGGACCTGGGCGAAGCCCATTTTGAGGGTAGGGATTACCGTTCGTTCGGACGGTTGACCGCGAGGGAGTGGAACAATATGTTCTCCAAGCACCTCGATCACCATCTCAGCCAGTTCGGGGTCTAAGCAGCGGTCAGGTCGTTTCCCTCTCCAGATCCAGGAGATGGAAGTCCAAGGCCCGGACGGAAATCCGGATTTCCACGAAAGACAATATCAGTGAGACCAGCATGCACACCATGCTGGCCCCGAACGCCGCTTCCCCCAGGCGGTGGAAGCTCCGGAACAGCAGGAACATGCAGGTGGTGCAAAGGATCAATCCCAGGACGCCCCAGGATTGCATATCCCGAATCAGACGGATCCTTTTGCGGAGGCTGGCGATTTCCCGCAGGTAGACGGGCTTGGGGGATTCGGAATGGGTCTTGTGCAATTGGCGGATCACCGAGGCCAGGCCCAGGAACCGGTTGGTATAGGCCAGCATGAGCAGGGAAATGGCCGGGAACAGGAGCGCGGGAGTGGAGATGTCGATTTGCATGACAGCAGATGTAACAAACCTGACCCTCTTTTGCCCTCGGCCCCTCAGGTATCGATTTTATAGGAATACACCGGGAGGCAATCATGTTCAAGGATACCAAGGCATTCGCCAGTTTTTCCGTAAATGACTCCGAAAAAGCCAAAGCTTTCTACGGCAAGACTTTGGGTCTCGACGTCCGCGAGTTGCCCGGCATGGACGGCTTGCTGCAACTTCGCTTGGCGGGAGGCGGCAAGGTGATGATCTATCCGAAAACCGATCACGCGCCCGCCAGCTTCACCGTGCTCAATTTCCCCGTGGATGACGTGGACAAGGCCGTGGACGGCCTGAAAGGCATGGGCGTCCGCTTCGAGTCCTACGCCCAAGAGGAGATCAAGACCGACGCCAAGGGCATTTCCCGGGACGAGGGAATGGCTATCGCCTGGTTCAAGGACCCCGCCGGGAACATCTTGTCCGTACTGAGCGGCAAGGCCACGGAGCAAGAGGAGGAATTGGAGTCGGTGGGAGCCGCGGGGGCTTAAGGAGAAGCCTTCCCATTCTTTTTCAAGTGGTGCGCGCGCACGGCCTCACCCGTGAGATCATAGACCCTGCCCGCGTCGCCGTGTTGGAAAAGCGGCGTGGCCATTCGATCTTGCGAAAGGGTTTGCGTCTTTTTTGACCGCGCGCCGCCTCCCTTGCCTTGGCCCAACAGCGTGGTGGGCAGCGAATCCACCAGCACCTGCACTTCGGCGAGACTCAAGTATCCGGAACCGGTCAGCTGGATCCTGACATAACGGCAGGCGCGGCTTCCGGCGTCGATATTGGCGATTGGGTTGGGATAGGCCGTCTGGTGGCTGGTCCAGACCGGGTTCCGGTTCTGATCCAGCAGGATCAGATTGTAGTCTCCCAGCCTGCCCATGAGTTCATCGGTCCGGTTGTAGATGCCGACATAACTCACGGGATAGGAAGCGCCCAGGTCCACTTCCCACCAGGCGCCGGCCGCGCTGTCGGTATGGGTGACGGAGTTGCCGTTGAAGTTGCCATCGGTATTCCCGTCGATGGCCCTTGCTGGCACGCCTCCGAATCCCGTCGAGCTTTGCGTCGCCGTGCCGCCCAAGGCGACGTTCTTGTAGTGCATGACCGGCCTGGAATGATCCAGGACCATTTTCAGGACGGTATACAAAGGGTCGATGTCCTGCGCGGGGAGCGTGATCTTGATCGCCATGGGAGTTTGGACCACGGTAGGCGCGCCTCCGCTCAGGCTGGCGGCGGAAACGATGGTGGCGTTGACTCCGGGAAGGGTCACGGTGCCGGCGAAGGGTTTGAGGTGGACGTACATGGTGTCCCCGCGATGCGTGGCGCCTCCCCAGCTTCCTCCCACGATGGGGCCCCCCACCGTTCCGTAAATGCTTTCCCCGTATCGCCCCATCCAATCGCCTATCTCCCTGAGTCGGGCCACCATGGGAGGATCGATGATGCCATCGGGCCGGGGCCCGACGTTCAGCAGGCAATTGCCGCCGCCGTCGGCGGTCTGCACGATCATGCCCACAAGCTGGCTCAGGGGCTTCAGCCCGCCGTTGGGGTTCCAGGCCCATTGGTTGGTGCCGTCGATGGTCATGCAGGATTCCCAGGCATGCAAGGTGTCGAACGCGCCTACCCTCTGCTCCGGAGTGGCGTAGTCGCCGAGGGTCACATGATCGCCCCGGTTGTTGACCAGGATCCAGGGTTGTTTTTGGCGCATCCGCTTGAGGAGGGCGGCGGGATCGGCGCCCACCGGATCCAGATCCCACCACACCGTTTCGATGCGGCCGTAATGGCTCAGCAATTCGTCCACCACCTGGTTGGTGTATTGGGTGAGATAGGCGGGGCTGCCGTTGTTGCCCACGTACCAATCGGCGGGAGAATAGTAGAGCCCGATTCCCATCCCCAATTGGTGCGCCGAATCCACCAGCTCTTTGGTCACGTCGCGGCGGAAAGGGGACTGCGGGGACATGATGCCGTAGTCGGTAAGCGCGGTGTTGAATTCGCAAAACCCGTCATGGTGCTTGGCGACGAACACCATGTATTTCATCCCGGCCCGCTGGGCGATGCGCACCCATTCCCCGCCGTTGAATCCGGTGGGATTGAACTGCTTGTACAGCGCGTCGTACTCCGCGGTCGGGATCTGATTGCCCCGGGACCAGCTGATCTCCTGGCCGCGCAAGGCCACCGGGCCCCAATGGATGAACATTCCGAAGCGTTGCTTTTTCCACCAGTCCATTTGCTGCGCATGGGTGGTGTCCAGGGAATGATCCTGGGCGTGGAGTGCGGAAGCGGCTAAGGCGACGATAATCGACAGGGTTTTCATTTTTCTCATGGCTCTTTCCGGTTCTTTTTTGGAAAATTCCTGAATAGGGCTTCCTGGGGAAGCCCGGTTTAATCCGCGTCTTGTCTGAGCCTTAGGGCAGGTTGTCCCGCAGGCTGATGGAATCCTTGCCTGGAAAATCCCCAGGTACCGGCAAAGTTACTGTGCCGGATGCCGCCCACTCCGCTCCCCGGGAGAACGTGGTCTGGTAACCGGCGCACCGGTATGCGGTATTGGCCGTTCCCGGGTAAAGGTGTCCCACCGTGCTCGTGAAAACCCGGCCTTTGCCGAATTGCTTCACCCATTGCTGCGGTTCCCGGCTTCCCGTGAACGGGTTGACCGAATATTCCAACACCGTGACCCCTTGCGGACTGCCCTTGAGATGATAGAGCAGCTCGGAAGGGGGAAGCAGCCATTGGGCGGGAAGCCCGCGGTTGAGGGGGTGGTCCGGATTCGCGATGCCCATGCGTTCCCCCGGGTTTCCGGGCGCGGCGTTTTCGATGGATCCGGAATCGAGGGTAGCCGGATCGGCTACCAGCGCGTCGAGAGAGTCGAGACGGTAACTGGACCCGGCGGGTTGGGTGGCTTTCCACATCAACCCGCGCATCTCGTCGAAGGCGGGCCAGCCGGAGAAGCCGGGAAAGGTGGCATGGGTGTTTACCAGGCCTCCCCCCGAGGCCACGAAGGCTTCCAGGCGCGCCTTGATGGAATCCGGCCAGGGATTGGCGGAGTCGTTGACCGTATACCCGGAATTGCAATGCAGGATCACTACGTCGTTTTCGGAGAACTGCGGGTTCCAGGCGGCCCACGCCTGCGGGCCGGACTGGTCCGGAGGAGTGGTGGAAACCGCGACGTCGAAAATCCCGGATGCTTTCAGAATGGCGGAATGATACAAGGTCATCCGCTTCCAATCATGGTTGGCGATGCCGTCCACGATCAGAGCTTTGATCTTGAACCGTATCTCGCCCGCCGCCGTGGTCAAGCCGGGCTTGACCGATATTCCCGCAAGCCGCAAAGTATCCCGGAAGGGATTCTCGCCCCAGGCCAAAACCGTATGGCTTCCCGCCGTCACGTCCTGGAAAAGCACGGCTCCGCCGGAATCCGCGGTCAGGATTCCTCCGCCCTCTTCCAGCCGCGCCTTCAGGCGGCCGGCCAACGGTCCAGGAAAGGCAAGGCGCAGGGATAAAGCGCCCGCGGAGGTATCCAAGGCGGGTCCCGCGGTCAGGGAGAGATCGGTCACGGTCTTTCCGGGAAGAACTTCTATCAAGGTATCCACGGCTTTGCGTACGGGATGGATTCCTTCCACGCGCACCTGATATTCGCCGGGAGGCAGGCTATAGAATCCGAAGGCGCCCGTTCCGGCGGGAGCGGCTCCCGGGGGAATATATTCGGACAGATGCGTCCCGAGCAAAGTGACCACCATTCCGCCGAATGCGGAAGGGGGCAGGCTTACCTTGCCCGTGATCCCGCCGATCGCGCGCAGGACCAGGTCGCCCAGCCGCACGGACTGCTTCGGCTCGCGCCGGAAGTTCGCGCGCGCGCCTTTGACTTCGTTCACCAAGGCTTCGACCACGAAATCGCCGGTGTCGGCGGGCCCCGGGAAAAAGGCGAAGCCGCCATCCGGACCGGTGGTGTCGGACCATTCCATGCCCGGAGAGGAATGTCCCAGGAGGGAATCCGCCAGGCTTCCCTGGAAATCCGCGGGCCGCATTTGGATGAGCCGACCCGCCACCGCAAGGCCGGACGTATCCGTCAGGATCCCGGCCACCTTGTCGGCATTGCCCGCATCCGTGCCCGCCGAAGGGCCATCGCCGCACCCCGCCATCAGGAAACCGGCCAGCATGGCCCCGGCGATCGGCAGCCTGGCACGGAGTTTCATTTCACTCCCTTCCGGATGCTCTTGGTGGCGGGGAAGAGATTCAGATTCAGCTGATAGACCCGATCGTAGGCGCGATCCTCCTCCGAAATCTTCAACACCCTGTCGCGGAAATTGCGGGCTTCCTGCTTCACGCGCTCCAGGCCTTCAGCGGACAGGGGGATGGTGGTGACGGAAATGCTCCGTTCCATTGCGGGGATATGGTCCAGGGCCTCCATGGCTTTCTTCAAAGTCGCCTGCTGGAACTTGACCACGTCGGTGGAAGTGATCTCATCTCCCGTCTTCATGCTCGCGTGCACTTGTTCGTAAACGCCCTTGGCGGTCTTACGGAGGAGCAAAAGGCTTTCCAGCACCTCGAGCGCTTTCCGCACGTCGTCGGGCTTGACCGCGGCATCGAACAGGTCCGCGATTTCCTTGTGGTTGTCGCCAACCCGCATCACGGTCACCAGATCGAAGACGATCGGATACAGCCATTTGGAAAAGAGCGAGTACTGCCGGGGGTCCAGTTTTTTATAGCGGCCGCGCACCTGGGTGCGCAGGCTGTCGAGGGCGTCTCCCTTTTCCTCGATGGAGCGCGCTTGGGTATAGGCCACCAGGGTCTGGAAAAAGCGGGCCTCGGACGGATTCAGCCTGAAGATCTCCGTCAGCGCCGTGGTTTGCCGCGCGTTCAGGTTGCTTTTGCCGGAGAGGACATTGGCGATGAAGCCGGTGGAGGAAACCTCCATCTTTTCCAGCAGGGTGCGATGGGTGAAACCCTGCCTGTGCTCCTTTCCCCAATGCAGAAAATCCCGGAGGTAATCCCGGGAATTGAGATAGTCGAAGACGATGGGAGGGTTGGAGTTCGGTTCCATTTTGCTTATTTAATATAAGCAAGTATAGAACTCACGCTGGCAATTTTTCAACAAAAAATGCCTTAAATTACAATTTTTAAGACCATTTCAGGTTTTTTAAGAATCATTTTGCTTATAAATTGAATGGCTAAAGATGGGAAATCAGGCGCGCAGCTGCGACCACCCCATGCACGAACCGCAGCTTTTCCAGCGCCGGTGCGGACAAGACGAACGGATAGCCATCCGGCAGGCCCAATCCGCGGTTGAGATTGTTCAGCACATAGGTCAGCGGGTACCAGGCATCCACCATCGACGCGAAGGAATCTCCGGGCGCGTTCACGTTCGCCGTCTTCAGGGAGGGCTCGTCGGAACGGCGGGGCTTGAGGGTCAGGCCGCAAGCGGCGGCCGTTTCCAGGCTGTCCGTCATGTGCAGATAGTGGGCCCAGGTCTCGGCCCAATCCTCCCAGGGATGCGAACTCGCATAGGTGCTGACGAAGCATTGCTGCCAATCCGCGGGCGCGCCGTTGGAGTAATGGCGCTTCAAGGCTTCGCCGTAGTCCTGCCGTTCGTCCCCGAACAGATTCCGGAATCCGATCAGGTCGCCACTGTCCGCCACCAGGCGGTCCCAATAGTAGTGGCCTATCTCGTGGCGGAAATGCCCGAGCAGGGTGCGATAGGGTTCGTGCAGCTGGGTCCGGCGCCGTTCCCGCTCGCTGTCGTCCGCCTCCGCCACGTTCAAGGTGATGACGCCGTCGTTATGCCCGGTGAGGACCGGCCCGGCGCCGGGGAGGGAGGTGTCGGCCATGAATTCGAAGACCACCCCGTGGCCGAAAGTCCCGTCGCCCGAATCCTCCTTGCCTTCCAGGGGCAGGCCCAGGGCGAGCAGGCTGTAGATAAGGCGCCGCTTGGCGGACTCCAGCCGGTACCAGGCTTCCTTGTTGCCGGGAACGCTCAGATCCGGAATGACCAGGGTGAGACGGCAGGAAACGCAGAGCGGGTTGGGATCGTCCGCGGGAACGGTCCAGTTGCAGATATTCTCGCGATCATAGTTCGCGCAGAGGCGATAGGTGCGGCCCCGCGCTCCCGTGTTCGGCGATTGCCACAAAGAATTTCCCGCCGGATCCATGGAGCCCATATCCTGCACGTCGGGCAGGAATCCCAGGGCCCTGCCGCAGGCGACGCAACGGAAGTTCTCGAAGAAGACCAGGTGTTGGCAATGATCGCAATGGAATATCTTCATGTGGATAAGAACTAAATTAATTGGGCCGGACGGGGACAGCCTTTAGAGGCCTTTCGCGGATTTCCCCATTACATCAGTTCCCGCCACCCGTGCGTCTTCAGCGCCTCCACCAATTCCAGCAAGCCCTGGCTGGTGCTATACATGTCCCGGCGTTGCTTCAGGAACTTGACATCCTTCCGCACCGCCGCCAGGTGCGTATTGTAGGCCGCCTCGTTCAGCTTTCCGCCTTTGATGAAAGTGGAAAGGACGGGATCCATGCCCCAGTCCAGGTCCGCCAGGCGCGTGCGCAGGGCATCCAGCTCCCGGCGCAGGCGTTTGGCGAACCCCTGCACGGTTTTCAGGGGAGCCTGGGTAAGATAGGGTCCCACCGCGTCCAGGGGATTGGCTGCCAGGATATCCAGAAGGCGGGCCAGGTCCCGGTTGGCGTAGGCGGCGGTGACCTGCTGCATCCACCCGGTCTTTTCCGCCAGGCGGGAAGGATCGGTTTCCTTGTCCGGATGGAGGGCCCGGGCCAGCATCAGATAAAGCGCGCGGATGTCCCCGGCGATGGATTCATCGCGGAGTTCCTGCTTTTGCCTGGCTTTGGATCGGGGCCCCTCTTTACGGCCCGCGCCGGCGTCCTTGTCCGACGCGCGGCCGGCGAAGTCCGATTCGCGGTAGGAGTACGATCCGGGATCCTGTCCGTACGGATCCGCGGGCCCGTCCTCCTGGCCTTCGAAAGCGTCATCGTTCTCCTCCGGCGGAAATTCCTCTTCGAAGATGCGGTTCCGATCCTGGCGGAGATCGACGCCGTATTCCTTTTCCAATTCATCGGCCAGATCGTACAAGGCCAGTTCCAGGACCTTGTGCGCGCGCTTGTTGAGCCGGCCGGACTTGAGATGCTTGCCCAGCACCCGGAATGTGTCGACGCGGATTTCCACGATCTTTTCTTCCATGGGACGCAACTCGGTTTGCAGCTTCCGTTGCAGATCGGACACGAGGTTTTCCCGGCGGGCGATATCGGCCCGGCATTTGGAAATGTCGTGCATGAGCGAGGCCAGGCCGGTGAGGGCCTTGCCTGGATCGGGCGTCCGGGGGATGCCGTCCCCGGAGGGGCTTAAGGCCTGGTTGGGCGGCTTGGTCATGGGGCGCGCGGGAAGAGGGAAGTCACAGATATGGAAAATAGCAATGCAGTGATCGGATTGACGCAAGCATTATTTGTATCGCCTGCGCGTTTCCGGGCGCCCTCCACATCACGGAAAAATCATCGGTTTTCCGGAAGTAAGGGCGCAGAATAAACTTGCGCGGGGTCTTTCCATTAGTTTATTTGGTCAAGTCCTTTTGAAAAACCGTCCAAGCACAGGGGCTTAACAATGCAAAACCAAGTAGTGGAAGCGGCGCCGATGAGGCAGGTGAAGGGGTTCACGGGAAACCGGTATTCCCAGGCCCAGAAGAAGCGCGTCACCCAGTACGTGCAAGAGTACGACAGCAAGCATGGCCGGGGCGGCATCGCCGCGGCGCAGAGGCAGTTCAAGGTAAGCTATATCGCCTTGCGCAATTGGCTGACCGGGAACGACGACCCCAGGCGCAAGCGCGGACAGGGATTCAATCCCGTCATCGATCGCCTGCTCTCCATCAAAGGGCAGATGCGGGATCTGGAAAAGGAACTCCGGCGCCTGCGCCGCCGGGTCTGATCCGTTTTCCTTGAAATCGCGGCGCGGTCCCATCCCGCGCCTCCCGCCGTCCGATCGGGAGCTTGCGCCGGAAACCGGCCCCTGCAGGTCCCGATCAGGCGCGGAAACCGCCCCCAATCCCTTTTGGGCGGACTTCCGGGCGCCGAGCGGGGGCATATTATAGGATTTTGAGCCCAATCCCAAGGCCTTGGATCCCCCAAACCAGGCCTCCCAGTGGTATGATCCGAGTACCGACAAGGGGGGATTCCGAATGCGGAATTCCGGGGGTGAGATGGTTCTGAACGCCAAAGATGGGTTCTCCGCATTGGAGATTCTGGTCGCGCTGATCGTGGTGTCGGTGCTGACGGCGCTTTGCATCAAACCGGTCACCGGCTTGTTGCAACGGATCAAAATCCAGAATTCCGCGGATGGAATCAAACACCTGATCCTCAATGCCAGGATGCGCGCGGTGGCGAATCCCAGCCGCCATTGCGGGGTGGTTTTCCGATCGCACACGTCTTCGGCCATCAACGACAGCGTTTTCGCCTTCCTGGAAGGCGCTCCCCAGGATTATCTCTACACGGCCGCCAAGGACGAAGTCTACGGCGCCCCGTTCGTGGTGGACAAGAAGTACAAGCTTTCCTCGGTCATTCCCATGGGATCGCCCACGGTAATCGTCTTCCGCGGAGACGGCTCCGCCAATGCCAGCGCCAAGTTCATCCTGACCCTCGGCGGCAACCAGGACACCGTCAGCGTCCTGGCCAGCACGGGCAAGGTAAAGGTGGTGGTCAAATGAATCAGCGCGGCTGGTCCCTCATTGAAGCGCTTGCCGCCATCGTGGTGATCGGCATCGGGGTTTCCCTTTTCGTCAAGGTGCAAGGGATGACGAGCCGGAACAGCGCCACCAATTCCAAGATCCTCATGGCCGGCAAGATGATCGAAAAGCACCTCGAGGATACGCGCATCAGCATCAGCATGGACACGGTGGCCAATTGGCCGCCCAAGAGCAAGACCATCGCCGCCACCCCGCCGGACAATATCAAGGTGGTCAGCACCGTGGGCGTGGCCCATTCGCCCAAGGACGGCGCCGTGGTCGCCAACGTGGTGCGGATGGACATCGTGGCTTCCTGGACCAACCCCTCCGATACCCTGAAGGTCACAACCTATGTCTCCAAGCGATTCTAGCCGCGCCGCCCATGGCGGCCGGGACAAATCGGGCGAGGGCGGCTTCTCATTGGTCGAGCTGCTGATTACCATGGTGGTCGCCGTACTCCTGGGCGTCGCCGTGGTCCGGTTCTACAAGGACTCCTACCACGCCTACAGCATGCAGGACCAAATCGCGGACCGGAACCAGAACGCGCAGTTCACCCTGGGCAAGATGGTGGAAGTCCTCCAGCAGGCGGGTTCGGTCCTGCCGGATTCCGGTTGGCCCGTGATCAAAGTATCGTCCGGCGTTTTGACCGTCGGCATCAACCCGCGGGGCGCCCAACAGTACAACTCGACCGATGCCCCAGCGAGCTATTTCATCCCCGTGATGGATGGATCCAAGTTCATCAATACCGGAAACGTCCTGTTGAATACCACCCATGTCCTGGTGCAGTTCGCGGATCCCCTGAAGGCCGTGCAAAAGCTGAACATCGACTTGAGCTACAATAGCGGCGGGTTTTCCGCGGGGGTCAAAAACAACGGCGCCGGTCTCGACAGCATCCGCGTCACGACGCAGATCGATCTGTCCGATGGGGACAAGATTTACGGATACCGGGAAGACGAGTACAGTCTTTCCGGGAGCGACCTGGTCATCCGTCCCAATGGCAACGTCGCCTTGCAAATGGTGCTTTCCGAAAACATCGACTCAATCGGCTTCACCTTCAAGACCGGAGCCGGAGCGGCCACCACCACATGGTCGAAGATGCGGTCGGCGAGCATCACGGTGCGCGCCAGGACGGAAAGGCCCGATCCCAAACTGCCGGCCCCGGGCTATCATAAAATCAGCCTGCCCATGAACGTCATTTTGCGGAATAGAATCTGAAGCGGAGGTGCCATGCGCCAAGAACCGGACTCACCAGCAAACCTCTCCGGCAATCCCGCCGGCTCCCGCGGGTTCGTACTGGCCTTCACCATCATCCTCATCCTGGGGGTGACGGCCATTTCCGTGGGCACCATGTACAACGGCAAGATGGGCCGCATGTCCGCCCTCAATTACAAACATAAGATCCAGACTTTCACCGCTTCCGACGGCCTCATGACCCTGCTGGCCCAGGAGCTGATCAACGGAAACGGGAACAAGTACATCGATACCAGCCGGTTCGGAATCATCAACGGCCAGGAGTGGACCGGCCTACCCGGCACTTCGGTGCAAGACGTGAAGGATGCCATCATCAGCAATCCCACCGGCTTCAAGAACATCACCTCCTATTATCTGGGTTCCGCCCTGAACGAAGACAACTACGGAATCAAGTGGTCGGGCTGGTTGATCCCGCCCCTTTCCGGGAATTACACCTTCTACACCCGTTCCGACGATGCCTCCGCATTCTACCTGAGCTCGGACGGCAATCAGTCGAATCTTTCTTCCTCTCCCATTTGCGCGGAAAACGGTTGGGCGTTCCGTTGGCCGACCGGCGGGAGCGCCGTTTCCAAGCCCATCCCGCTCATCGGCGGGAACCGGTACTATTTCGAGTACTTTCACAAAGAAGGCGGCGGCAACGATCTGGGCCAGATGGGCTGGGACGGACCGGAATTCTTCAGTGAGCGTCCCATCACGGGCAGATACCTGAGCCAATACAGCAAGGACCCCTCCTGGGCCGGGACCGACACGGTCGGCATCTTGCCCGTACGCTATCAGGTGCTGGGTACCGGGCAGGACCAGTACCGGATTTTCACCGAAGCGCTGGACACCCGGGCCGGCCATGCCAGCGATACCGCTTTCCGCGCCCCCCTGGAACAATCCGTTTCCATGAAAGGCAGCGTGGTGACTCCCCCCAAGACCATGTGGCTGCGCGTCATCCATTACGATTACAAAACGGACGGCAGCAATCCGGAATTCAATATGGATCCTTACGACGGCGGCGTCAAAAAGGACATGGTGAAAGACAAACTCACCGATTTCACCTCCAAAGATGCGGACTATTTCGGATTGTCCTCCATCCCCAAACCCACGCATAATCTGAATACGCGCAACAATTCCTGCGGCTTGAACATGTGGTTCAAGGATTGGGTCAAGGTGAATAACCGTTACGACTATCCCCAGCCGGACAATTGTTCGTCCACCACCTGGGATGCCTCCGGGGACGCCTGGAAAAACAAGAAGTACTACGATTCCCTGGACTTCACTTTGGATGAAACCCAAGGGCACAATACCTATGTCTACAGCCACATGGGCAATTACAATACCGGCGATGCGACCACCAGTTGGCGCGGCGACCCCTCCGAATATTTTCCGTTGGACAAATACGGACAGGATCCGCCCGGGTCCGGTCACAACTTCTCCTTCTGCACGGAATTGCACACCACCTTCCAATACCAATCGGGCATGAAGTTCGAATTCACCGGCGATGACGACGTCTGGGTATTTATCGACAATTCCCTGGTCATCGATCTGGGCGGCGTGCACGTTTCGAGCAACGCCTATTTGAATCTGGACGACCTGACCAGCCTGAAATTCGGCCAGACCTATGATTTCGATTTCTTCCAATGCGAACGGCATATGACCAATTCCACCAGCCGCATCGTCACCAACATCAAGATGCCCCTCCCCAAGGGAAATCCCGTGGCCAGCTGGAAGCGGGATTACGGAACCGTGGACTGAAAAGATCCCACGGGCCCCCTGCCCGCGGACAATCCGCCCGTCTTTCCGGATGGGCGTACCCGGTACGAAACGGTTGATTCCCGAAGTGATATTGCTTACGTTCCTGGGGACCCTTGCCGGTGCGCAAGGGAGCGTTCGCTTCGGATTGGGAAAAAACCATGACTGGATTATTGGAGAAGATCGAAGCCGCCCGCGCCTACGTCGCCGGGCGTTGCCGTTTGACGCCGGAAATCGGAATCATCCTGGGCACGGGCCTGGGACCGGTTGCGGCCAGCCTGGAGCCGGACGCGGACATTTCCTACGGGGACATTCCGCATTTCGCCAGGCCCACGGTGGACGGCCATGAAGGCCGCTGGATCTCGGGCCGGGTTTCCGGGCGCCCCGCGGCGGTGATGCAGGGCCGGTTCCATTTCTACGAAGGCCATTCCATGGAGGATATCGCTTTTCCCGTGCGGGTGATGAAAGCGTTGGGCGTCAAAACCATTTTCATCACGAATATCGCGGGCGGGGTGAATCCGGGTTATCAGCCGGGCGATCTGATGGTCATTACCGACCATATCAACCTGCTGGGGGCCAACCCGCTCATCGGTCCGAACACGGACGCATTGGGTCCGCGTTTTCCCGACATGAGCCGGCCTTACGACAAGGCCTTGGCCGGACGGTTGATGGCCCTGGGAGCCGCCAGGGGCATGGCATTGAAGCGGGGCGTTTACGCCTGCATGTCGGGCCCATGCCTGGAAACCGCCGCCGAGTACAGAATGCTCCGGATCCTGGGAGCGGACGCGGTGGGCATGTCCACGGTGCCGGAAGTGATTGCCGCCGTGCACGCGGGATTGCGGGTGGTCGCACTCAGTTTGATCACGGACGCATGCGATCCGGACAACCTGGAGCCGATCGACATTCCCAAGATCATGCGCGTGGCCGGAGAGGCCGAGCCCAAGATCGCGCAGCTGGTGCGTGACTTGGTGCCGGAAATGTGAAATCATGGGAATTGAACGGTCCAGTCCGCGGCCGTATTCCCGGCGAATACGTTTCCTTTATCACATTCGTGAAATCAGGTTTGTCCGGACGTCTTCGGCCTTAATTTGATTCAGGGGAGACAACCATCGGGATGTCCGCGCATCCTTTCCCCGATCGTTCCGTTCTTGGGGGAGCCTATGCCGATCAGCGTCACAACCCGATTCCGTTCCGTTCCAAAGTTGGCGTTCCTGCTCGGCCTTGCCGGCGCCGCCTGGGCGGATCCGTCACCGTTCGCAGCCTATGTCCGCACAGTTCCCGCGCCCTTCCTGAGCAGGATGACCGGTCTCGCCACCGTCGCCGGCACCCTGTTCGAAACCTCTCCCACGGCGCTGTACCGGTCCGTGGACGGAGGGCTCAATTGGGACGTCTGCCAATTCCGGAGCGGGACGGGATTCACATCCGGATCCATCTCCGTGGCCGCGGGCGGAAGCCGGCTTTGGATGGCCCTGGGCGGCCAGGGCGGCGCTCTCCTCCACTCCGAAGATGCCGGCCTATCCTGGTCGCATGCCAATCCGTTCACCCCTTATACCACGCCGACGGGGCTGGTTTCCCGCGGTGACACCGTGTTCGCGTACGGGGGCTATGGCCTCTCGGACGATATGGACATCGGATTCCAGCCGCCGGGATCCGGGGATTGGATCCCATTCCAGGCCGCGGATGGATGGACAACCCATTCCCTTGCCGCCGCCGGCCGATACTTCTACGCGCTCCGCTCCAAGGGTCAGGACAGTTCCGGCCTCTTCCGCACGCCGGGCCCCCGCCGCGCCTGGGAGCGGGTGGATAAGGGAATCGTGGAGGTGCAGAAGCCCGGATTGCCTTATGGGAATCCCGCAGCCGAGCCCCAGATCAGCTACCGCGGCGGCCTGGTGTTCGCGGCCATTCCGGGCTGGGGTGTATTCGAAAAGCAGGACGAGGCCAAGGAGTGGCGGTGGATCGAAAAGGATTTCGGAATCCTGTCCGAAGCCCGGTTTTTTCCGGGACGGGATTTCCTGGGCCTGATCACGGGGGATTCCACTTTCATCCGCGGGGATGCCGCCGGATCCTGGCGCGCGGTGGCGGCAAACGCCGAGGGCGGGTATCCGTTGGAGGGCTTCGCCATATGCGGAGACAGTTTGCTGTCTCTCCGGAACCAGCAGGTGAAAGTGTCCACGGACGCAGGGGTTTCCTGGCGGCTTCTGGAAATGAAGTCGGGTCCCAGAGAAAGCGGGAACAATCGGCTCATCGCCCTGGAGGAATGGGGCGGAAGGATTTTCATGCAATACAACAGGGACAATTACCGCAGCGCGGATGCGGGAAAAACCTGGCGATCCCAGGATTGGACCCTGTTGTCGGAACCCTTCTATTCCTCGCAGCCGGAAGCCGTACTCATCTCCACCCGGAAAAGACTCGTACTGGCATCGCGGTTATATCGGAACGCCGCGGTCTTCAATCCCGTCTCGGACCAATGGGAATCCCTGCGGCTTGCGGAAGATGCGCTCGACGCGGTGGGCGGGGACGGGGAACGGATCTACCGATACTCCATCGCGGGCTCTCTCGAATATAGCGAGGACCCGGCGACGGGCTGGATCCGTATTCCTTTTCCGAGCGCAATTTCCGGGGGCTTGTATCAACGGATCCAGGCCTCCGGGGACCGAATACTCCTCACGTCCGCCGAGTCGAGTCCTCAGCAGAATCCGCTGGGAACTTTCGATGGCGGCGCCACCTGGACGTTTTATCCGGATTCGGCCCGGATGCTGATTGATGGGGATTGTTTCCGTTGGATCGACCGCGGCGCCCTCTACTCCCAATGCGGGTCGGCACCCCGGGCGCTGACCCGGCCCGCCCCGTTCCATTCGGCGCAACGGCTTTTCAGGGATGGGAAGGGAGCCCTCTTCGCCTTGGCGGACTCCACCCTGTTCACCTTGGACCTGAATGGGGCCGCGCCGGACTGGGGCGTCCTGGCTTCCAAAGCCGACCTGCGCGGTTGGGATCTGAAATCGAGCGTGCTCTACCGGCACGTAGATGGAAAGGTGCAGTGGTTCTCTCCGGAGGCGGCCCATGGGACGGACGTTTCAATGCCGGCCCGCCGCTTCGAGCGCATACCTTCCAATTCCCGCCCCGCCTGGATCGAAGCAGGGCGTCGTCCAGATGGCCGCGCGGTCGGATCGGACAAGTTGCGGCAATGAGCCGCTTCGGGCCCGATCTTCGCTTCCTGCGCCGGCAATCCCGTTGGTCCCAAGGGATTTGGCTTGAATTGGGCGATTCTCCCGTTGATATTCCAATCCGCACTGCTCACCCCAGGGAAACCGGATCGCTTTCCGCTTCCTCTCCGCCGCATTAATCCCCGCTTTTTGCTAAATTTCCCCCTCCTTCCCGGAGGGCCGCCACCGCTGTGAGGGCGGTATCGGCTCGGCTTGGTACTTTGTTTGACCGGCCCTTTTCGCCCCTTTCCAGGGTGCTTGAACAGTTAGGCAGATATGTTTCGCAATCTCGACAAAAGCCAATCCTTCCCGGAAATGGAAGAGCGCCTCCAGAAGCTCTGGGAAGCCGACGACAGCTTCCGGAAAAGCGTGCAGGCGCGTCCCGCCGATAAGACCTTCATCTTCAATGACGGCCCGCCCTTCGCCACCGGGCTGCCCCATTACGGCCACTTGCTGGCCGGTACCATCAAGGACATCGTCCCGCGTTACTGGACCATGAAGGGTTACCGCGTGGAGCGCCGCTTCGGCTGGGATTGCCACGGCCTGCCCATCGAGAACCTGATCCAGGACAAACTCAACCTCAAGACCGTGCGCGACATCATCGACTACGGCGTGGACCAGTTCAACGAGGCCTGCCGCGCCAGCGTGCTCACCTATACCGCCGAATGGCGCAAGACGGTGGGCCGCATGGGCCGCTGGGTGGATTTCGACAACGACTACAAGACCATGGATCCGGAATTCATGGAATCCGTATGGTGGGTGTTCAAGCAATGTTTCGATAAGGGCTTGATCTACCAGGGATACCGGATCCAGCCGTACAGTCCCGCCCTCGCCACTTCGCTTTCCAATTTCGAGGTGAACCAGGCGTACCGGGACCGCCAGGATCCGTCCGTAACCCTGGCGTTCCAACTGGAAGCGCCCCATCACGCCGCCGGCCACCAGGCCCCCTCGACCGCCGGAGAATCCGACGAGAGCATCCTGGTATGGACCACCACGCCCTGGACGCTTCCCAGCAACATGGCCATCGCCCTGCATCCGGACCTGGACTATACCCTGGTGCGCTACGAAGGCAAAAAATACTGGATCGCGGAAGCGCGCCGACCGGCCTACTTTCCGGAAGCCAAGGCCGGCGGGACGCCGGGCGGTGCGACGCCGGGCGCGGAAGTCCTGGAAACCCGCAAGGGCCGCGACTTCGCCGGACGCAGGTACAAGCCGCTGTTCCAGTACATGCCCTACATGACGGACAAGCAGTACACCATCCTGATGGCGGATTTCGTCAGCGCCGAGGACGGCGCCGGCTCCGTGCACATCGCCCCCTCGTTCGGCGAAGAGGATTTCCAGCTCGGAAAGCAGGAAGGCCTGCCGCTTTTCGATCCCTTGGATGCGGAAGGCAAGTTCACCAACCTGGTCCCCGAATGGCAGGGCGTGGGCGCCAAGGATGCGGACAAGTCCATCCTCCAGCATTTGAAGGCGCAAGGGCGCGTGTTCAAGCACGAGACCATCGTCCACAGTTATCCCCATTGCTGGCGCACGGACGTGCCCCTGCTGTATCGCGCCCAGAAGAACTGGTTCCTGAGCGTGGAAAAGGAAATCACCTCCGCCGAAGGCGTCACCAAGACCCTCAAGCAATGGATGATCGACAGCAACCAGCAGATCAATTGGGTGCCCGATCACATCAAGGGCGGCCGCTTCGGCAAATGGCTGGAAGGCGCGCGGGACTGGAACCTTTCCCGCAACCGCTTCTGGGGCACCTGCATCCCCATCTGGCTGGCCGAGGACGGAGACATGCTCTGCGTCGGCAGCGTCGCGGAACTGGAAGCCCTCACCGGCAAGAAGGTCACCGATCTGCACAAGCACATCGTCGATCCGCTCGTGATCCGTACGAACGACAAAAAGACTTTCGCCGCGGCCGGGAAGGAATACCGCCGCACTCCGGAAGTCCTCGACTGCTGGTTCGAATCCGGATCCATGCCCTATGCCCAGCCCCACTACCCCTTCGAGAACAAGGAGTGGTTCGCCGGCAACTTTCCCGCGGACTTCATCGCGGAAGGCCTCGATCAGACCCGCGGCTGGTTCTATACCCTGACCGTGCTGGGCGCGGCCCTGTTCCAGAAGCCCGCCTTCAAGAACGTGATCGTGAACGGCATCATCCTGGCCGAAGACGGCCAGAAGATGTCCAAGCGGCTCCAGAACTATCCCAATCCCAACGAGCTCATCGATCGCACCTCCGCGGACGCGATCCGCCTGTTCATGATCGATTCCGCCGCGGTCAAGGCCGAGGAGCTCAAGTTCAGCGAAACCGGCGTGAAGAACATCATCCGCGCCGTGCTCCTGCCCCTTTGGAATTCACTGTCCCTGTTCATCACCTATGCCAATGCCGATGCGGGCAAGGGCCAGCTCACCTGGCGCCCCGGGCAGGACCTGAAGTCGGAAAACGAACTCGATCGCTGGATCCTGTCCGATCTGCAGCAGCTGCTCGCCAAGGTCCAGGCCGAGATGGACGCCTATCGTCTCTTCAACGTGGTACCGGCCGTGGTGGAGTTTATCGACGATCTGACCAACTGGTACATCCGCCGGTCGCGCCGCCGCTTCTGGAAGTCCGAGGATGATCAGGACAAGAACTTCGCCTATGCCACTCTCTATCGGGTCTTGGTGGAATTCTCCAAGGTACTGGCGCCTTTCCTGCCCTTCCTCGCGGAAGAGATTTACCAGATCCTGGTCCGGGAGCCGGAAGCGGATGGAACCCTGGTCAAGACCGCGGCCAATGCGCCGGGGGGTAGCGTCCCCGTTTCCGTTCATCTATGTGACTTTCCCGTCTTCGACGCGACGGAACATGACCCCGCCCTGAACGCCAAAATGGCCCGGGTGCGCCAGGCCGTGAACCTGGGCCGCTCCTTGCGATCCCAGCACAACATCAAAAACCGGCAACCTTTGCGGCAGTTGATCGTCGTGGTCCGCAATGAGGGGCAAAAGCGGGAAATCCTGGATATGGAAGACCTGATTCGGGAGGAGCTCAACGTGAAATCCGTGGAGGTTTCCCTGGACGAAACCTCCCTGGTCACTTATAAGGGGAAGGCCAATTTCAAGAGTCTGGGCGCCCGCCTGGGCAAGGCCATGAAAACGGTTGCGGAAAAGGTTGCAAAACTCTCCCATGAAGAGATAAAATCTGTCCTTTCAGGCAAACCTTTGGCCGTGGAAGAGGGCGAATTGACGGCGGAAGACATCCTTGTAATACGCGAAACGAAGGAGGGGCTGGTGGTGGAAGCGAGCCCGGAATTGACAGTCGCCCTGGATACCTCGGTGGATCATGGCCTGCGCTTGGAAATGCTGGCTCGTGAAAGTGTGAGCAAAATCCAGAATTTGCGCAAAGACGCGGGTTTTGAAGTAACCGACAAGGTGGAGGTAAGCGTCAAAACAGGTTCGTCGCTTTTCCGTGAGGCTTTGGAAACGCATTTTACATATATTACGGCCGAAGTTTTGGCGAGCTCGTTGGGCTTTTCAGCAGCGGTTCGAGAGGAGGACGGCAACTCTTTGGATATCAATGGTGAAATTGCAGTATTTTCGGTGTCAAAAAAAGTTTAGATTAAAACGATCCACCGCTCTGTCGGTGGCTGATTTGCGAAAGGATCGCCTTTTATGAAGAAGACCGCTGGTAAGGAAACCCCGACCAAGGTGACGACCGCCAAGGAAGCGACGAAGGAAGTTCCTAAGGAAAAACCCAAGGCCAAGGCCGTGGAAACCGATGAAGCACCGGCACCCTCGGGCCCCCGGGCCAGAATGACCAAGCCTGAGCTGAAGTTCTTTGAAGGCCTGCTGAATGAGAAAAAAGAGACCCTGATACAGGAATTGGGCTACCTGGAGGATAACACCATGCGCCTCAACTCGAAAGAGGGCGCCGGAGATCTTTCCAGCCATGCCTATCACCTGGCGGACCATGCTACGGAGACCCAGGATCGGGAGCAGGCATTCCATATGGCCAGCCGGGAAGGCAAATACCTCTTCTATATCGAGGAGGCGCTGGATCGTGTCCGGAACGGCACCTTCGGTGTTTGCAAAAAGTGCGGCAAGCTGATTCCCAAGGCCCGTCTGGAAGCGGTTCCCACCGCCAAGATGTGCATCGACTGCAAGACCAAGCAGGAACGGGCGGCCGAAGCCGCTTCGGCGGGCTGAAGCTTTCAGGCATGGGAGGAGGGCCTCCCATTCCCGGCTTTGCTCTAAATTTGAATCTCAGAGAGTGAGTTTGCAACGGGTCCCGATGGGACCCGTTTGCTTCAATGGGCTTTCTTGTGGGCCGGCGCGGGCTTCGCGGCGGCTGCGGCCTCGGCGGCTTTGGTACTGTCGGCAACGGCGGCCGCGGCGGCTGCCAGCTGGGCGGCGGCCTTTTCCTTTTCGACCTCGGCGGCGCGGGTTTCCGAAACCTGCTTCAGGGCGGCCAGGCCCTTTTCGAAATAGGGGCCGATCCATTTTTCCGACATCAGGTTCATCCAACGCCTGACCGGGTTGTTGCCCGCATCGTTGACCATGACTTCCGTCACCTTGATGCCGTCGCTCTCCGGCACGAAAGTCCACAGGGCCTTGGATTTGCCCATGCCGCCGAAATCCAGACCGATGTTGATCGCCGAGTAGGGAACGCTTTCCTCGATGGTCATGGTGCCGCTGCCCATGCCTTTGGAGACCCAGCTGGACACTGCGCCCTTGCCTTCGGTTACGGGACCGTAGGTCAGTTTCATGGTCGGATCCTTCCACGGGGACCAGGCTTCGTTTTTCTTGAGATCGTTCACCTGGGTGAAAATCACTTCGGCGGGAGCCTGGATGACGGTGGAGCGTGACACATTGGACATGCGCGGGAGCAGCAGGCCAATCACGGCCAACGCGACCATCAGGATAATCAGGGCCAGGATGATGTTTTTCAGGATTTTCATGGGTATTCTCCGGTAAAGGAATGGGAAAAGGTAACAATAAGCACGTTTTGGGCCCGATGGAAGGCTTTTCGGCCCCAGGATTTGTCCCTCCTATAACCCAAAAAACAGATGAATTTCCAGTACGCCCTGTACTATGATAATAGGGCGAGGAAAACGACAATGTCCCAAGAACGAAGAGGTTCCGCCCGCTGGCCCGTGGCGGTGACGGCCCGGGTAACCCTGCAAAACGGCCAGTACTACGATACCAGCATTCTGAACGTGAATCTGGGCGGCTGCTTCCTGGAAGGCGGAATGGGGCTCCGGGAAATGGATATCGTCCTGGTCCACAGCTATTACAACCCGCAACTCGCCGGAATCTACGCCCAGGTGATCTGGGTGGTGGACGAACCCGGCCTCAAGGGCATCGGAGTTCGTTTCCAACCCATGGATGACTCCCAGAAGTTCGAACTGGTGCGCTGGTTCAATCAAGTAACCGGCCGATAGGACTGCCGGGTCGCTAGACCCGCGGCCCTTCCCAATCGGATGGGCCCGGTGACTCAATGCCGCTCTCCGGCGTCAAAGGTCATGTACCCAAACCCGCCACCTGGGAAATAGTCTGCCTTCACCCGCTACCAGCCACCTTGCCTTGCGACTGCTCTGTGCGGCGGCACTGCTACTTTGCGAGGGATGCTTTATGGGTCCTCCCAACCTCGCTTCCGTCGTCGCAACCGGGAAAACGCGGCAAGGCCCGTTTTCCGTCGGGGAAGCGGGAGCGGACCTCGCCCAAGGCTATGTGCTGGAAGGCACGGAAAATTCATCCGACCCCACCCACATGGGATACCACAGTTACAATTTTTCCGCCGGCGTCGGCCTGATCGGGGACTACGTCTTTGCGGCGCCATACTTGTCCGACCAAACCCTCATCTATCCCGGGATCCTCGCAGGGGTGAAATACGACAGGGTCTACCTGGCGTTCTATGCCAGTTACCTCCCCGACGCCGGGAACCTGAAGGATCACCAGAACTGGGGTTGCCAGACCGGCGTGCGCGTCACCGATTGGGTCACGGTGGTGGCGGATCGGCAGCAGATGGTTTTCTACAACTACGCGAGCAAGGCCGGCCTGATTTTTTCTCCCACCGACCATCTTGCCGTGTGGGCCTATCGCGTGACTCCGGCGATCCGGTTGGGAGCATACGGGACCCTCAATCCATCCGTGTTCTACGTTCCGGAGAAGCGGCGGTTGGGGGGCGGCTTGGCCCTCGGTTGGTTCGTACTATGAAGAAGCCCGAAGCGTTTGAATATCAGGAATGTCCCCGGGGCGGGATTACGCTCCGCCCAACGGTTCACTATCTTTTCCAGGATCCGGCCCGGACAGGTTTCAATGCGAGGAAGGCCAAGCGATGGCGCGACAGGAAGAAAAAACGCAACCGCGCACCCGCCTTGAGCTCGGTCTGGTTTTCCTCTTCGCGATGTTGTCTTCGGGCTGCTCTTCGCATTATTGCGGCGCCCCCTGCGATCCCGCTCCCCGCAAGCCCCCGCCGGTGCGGCATGAGTCCGTGGTCAACCAATATGGATCCGTGTTCGGCTATCTGGAAGTGGACACGATGACCATGATCCAGTTGCGGACGGAAAAGGCCAGCCTGGAACTCCTCCTGGGCCAGGACCCCAAGGACGGGGAAATCCTGAAGGCCTTGAAGGACAAGGATGACAGCGCCTTCGATTTCGCCTACAACGATTATTCCACCGGCGGATCCCGGTTCAACGCCAACGGCAAATTGCGCCGGGACGCGGCGGTGAAAAACCCGGAACGGAAGATCCCGCGCATGATCAGCGAATCGCAGAACCGGGAGCTGTTCGAACGCTATCGGCGGGTGCGGTTGAGGATCCCCGTACTGGCCAGGCGGCTGGCCCTGGCTCCGCCGCCGGATACCGCCGCTCCAACCCCTTCGGATACCTTATGGTCCGGATTCTTCCGCGCGGATCAAGACACGCTTTCCCCCGGGCCCGGGAAGTTCCCGGCGCTGGGGGAATGCCTGGCCTGGGGCGAAGGCAAAGCGGAATCTTTCCGGCAGAAGGCGTATGCATTCGAGTATGAATGCCGCCGGAGCGCGGAGTCGGTGAAACGGAAGATCTGGTGAAGCCTACCTGCTTCTCCCGATGCCGTCGACCAGGCCGCGCGCGCCGGCGCTGAATACCGGAGACGGGCGCATGCGCAGATATCCGCGGGCCGCGTTGCGAGGGACGCGCGCGTTGGCCGGATAGCGCAAGGCCGCGGGAACGGGCAGCTCTTCATAGACCAGGTTTTCCAGCTTCATCCCCAGGCCGAGCGCGTATTGATGGGACCGGTTGTCGTCCTGCCAGGCGTGGACGCTGTCCGAATAGATCAGGTGGAAATGCAGGCTGGGGTTCTTCTCATAGGGCAGCTTGATGCCCGCGAACGAGAAGTCGTAAAGCCAGACCCTGTCCGCTTCCGCCATCGGGCTTGTTCCCGTCCAAGTGGGGACGGGCGTTCCGACCGCTTCGCGGATGTCCTGGGTTTTCAGATTGTCGGGAGTCAAGGAGACCTTCAGGGTGTTTCCCGGCCGATAGCCGCGCACTTCCGCCTGTCCGGAGAAAATGGACGTGTCCGCGCCGAGGCCCGTATCCACGGCCCATTTCGCGTTCCTGAGCAATACGTTCACGCCTTTCAACAGGGAGCCGCCGTTCCTGGACAACGAATAATTGAGGCCGCCATTGTCGTCCCAATAGGTATGCACCCCCTCCACGTATTCGATCTTGAACACCAGATCCCGCACCGGATCCGTAAGCCCGTACTTGAGGGTGAAGTTCTTCGCCAGGTCCCAGTATTCATTGTCGTCGTCGGCCTGGCGCGACCAGGCGCAGGGCAGGGTATCCCAGGCGGTATCGTTCCTGACCCAAAGCGTCACGGATTTCGAATAGGCGATGTTCTTGATGAGGATCAGGAAATACGCGGATTGCACGGTGTTGGTATCCGCGGCCGGGTCTCCGGCGGTTGCCGTATCCTTGGCGAGGGTGGAACTGGCCCGGATGAGGCTGACTTCGCCGGCGGCGGAGACCTTGCCGGAAAATACCGCGGCGGCGGCGGCCAGCAGGACGGGCGCAATGCGGTTGAAAATCGGATACACCATGGATCAATCTCCCCTGTTATGGACTTGCGCAGGAATCTATATCGCCAATCGGCCCGTGGACAACGCATTGCGCCGATCGGATTGCGAATCCGTGATCAACCGGATCACGCCGCGCCTTTCTCGCTATATTTTGGGGACCACTTCCAAGGACTCCTTTGAACGGATCCGGATACGGGGAACACATGGAAAAGCAGGAAGCGTTCGGTCTCTCAACCTTGGGCCAAATCGCGATCACGGTTTCGGATCTGGACAAGAGCCGGGCCTTTTACGGCCAGGCCTTGGGCCTGAAGCCCATGTTCGCCATGCAGCACATGGCCTTCTTCGATTGCGGCGGCGTGCGCCTGATGATCTCCACGCCTGAAGCCGATTTCAAGGCGGGCGGCCAGCCCGGAACCGTGTTCTACTTCAAGGTAGCCTCGGCGCGGGAAGCGGAGGCGCAGCTTACCGCCCGCGGCGTCCGGTTCGAGAAACCGGCGCACCTGTTGGCGAAGATGGGGAGCTACGATTTATGGATGGCCTTCTTCCGGGATCCGGACGGCCAGCCGTTGGCGTTGATGAGCGAGGAGTAGTAAGGCTCCTCGCTCCAGAGTTTGCTTTGCAAACTCTACGCTCGTCGCGTGTAATGGCCAGTAAGGCTCCTCGCTCCAGAGTTTGCTTTGCAAACTCTACGCTCGTCGCGTTCAATTGACTGTTAGGCTCCCCGCTCCGGAGTTTGCTGCGCAAACTTCACGCTCGCCGCTCATCCTCGTCTGTTATCTGAGGGAGTTGTACTCCGCCGAATCGACCAGGATTTTTTCCTCCCGGGTCTTCACATCCATCCACATGATTTTGCGGGAGCCTTCCGTGGCGGCTTCGAACAGGATTCCGTCCCGCGTTCCCAATAGCTTCGGGGTAGGATTCGCTTCGTTGCGGGGGGTTATGCTTGCCGCGGTCACCTTGCTCAAGGTCATGGAATCGAGGCGGTACGCGTTCACGTCCCCCAGGTTCACGCCCGCGGCGTAGAAGATGCGCGCGCCGTCCGCGGACCAGGCGAAGCTGCGCACGCGGCTTTGCAGGGTGCCTTTGATGAGGGCTTTGCTGGTGAAATCGAAGATGCGGAGTTCTCCCGCCGGGCCGTCGTCCGGGGCGGGAGTCGTGTCCGCGGCGGCGACGAGGAATGCCACCTTGTCCCCTTGCGGGTTCCAGCGCGGGGATCCCAGGAAAGCCTTATCGGAGGCGATGGACAGCGGGGCCGCCAAATCCGTGTTGGTGACCCAGATGGTGCCCGCCTTGCCGTCATCGGCGTTCAGGATCAGGGATTCCCCGCGCTTGTCCACGTCGAATCCCTTGATGTTCCCGAACTTTCCTTTGGTCAGGTCGCGCACTTCCCGGCTCCAGGGATCGATGCGGTAGATATCGGACTTGCCGTCTTTTTCGTACACGGTCAGCAGGGCGTTGTTGCGCAGGATCCAATGCAGGTCCCCCGCGCGCCCGCCCAGGTCCGTCAACGTGTCCAGCCGGCCGGGACCGGGCTCGAAGGCATAGACCTCGCGCGCGCCGGAACCGTCTTCCCCTTCGAAGGCCACCCGGTTTTTGCCGTAGCCGAGGATGGGATGCGAACAGGAGAGACCGGGAGTGAGGATGGGATAATCGTTGCCGGTGCGCAGATCGCGGAGGTACAGATCGCCTCCCGGGCCCGGATCCCGGGACCGCAGATAGGCGATCACCTGGGCGCGGTAATCGTCATCATATCCGTCCATGTCGAACTTGTTGGGATCCACGGTGACCGGCTCCAGGTATTTCTTCAGCTCTTCATCTTCCGGGACGCTCGCGTCCAGGGGCAACAGGAAATGGCGGAAGGAGCGGAGGCTGCCGTCCCGGTTGAGCTGCAAGGTGAGTTCGCCGATATGGGTGCCGCCCAGACCGGGCGAGCAGATGAGGGTTTTGCCCGCCTTCATGGGGCTGCCCAGGGCCTGGGCTTCCCCGGACAGGATGATCACATCCAGTTCCGGGACCTTGGCGGCCAACTTGTGGGCTTCGGCGAGATTGCCGCACAGGAGCAGCACCAGGATGCGCATGGCCTTGGGCGCGCCCGCGCGCCGGCGTATCGCCTCCGCTACCCTCTCCAGTTCCTTGCCCCCCAGCGCTTCGCTGCGGACCGTGCGGGGATCCAGGGCGCCCAACACCATCACCTCCTGCCCGTTTTTCAGGGTCAATGACTTTTCCGTGAGGAGGCCGCGATGGCTGTCGTTCAGGGGTTTCTGCGTGGCCAGGAACGGCAGGCGCGGGTCCCATCGATCGGTCCCTAGCGTTAGTTCCGCGGAGCCTACGTTCACGGCATCGTAGGGCATCTGGGCGTAGGCCCCATACACGTATTTCTCCTTGCCCAATCCGGACCCCGGAAGCGTGAGGTCGCCGGCGTCCAGGATCAGGATCTTGCCGTCCGCGCCCTTCAGTTGCAACAGCTTGGTCTTGCGCCTCGGCAGCCCGCCCATGGGACGGCCCTCGCGCCATTCCGAGGCGAGCCGTCCGTCCGTGTTGGCCGTGTAGGCCAGGGTCACGGCCATTTCGTCCAGGCGATCCATCTCCAACTTGATCTTCTGCGCCAGGGCCTGGGCCTTGAAATTGTAGGGATTGGCGGCGATGGCGCTGCGCGCCAGGGACAGGGCCGCGGCGTATTTGCCTTTGCCGTACTTATCCATGGCCCGCTCCAGCAGGAGTTCATCCCGGGCCTGGAACTGGGACTTGTGGGAATAGTTGAGGGTGAAGGAATGGTAATCCCCCAGCGGCCCCAGCGCTTTGTATCCGTAGTCGAGGGTGATGCGATCATATTTGATTCCGATGCCGGTGGCGAGGCCCGCCCAGGAGCCGAGTTCCCGATCCTGGCTCGTGCCCTCGTATCCCGCGCGGACCAGCAGATATTTGATCAAGCGCCATTCGGCTCCGGCGTAGAACCGGGTGATGCCGTCGTTTCCCTGGGACAGTCCCAATTGGCCGGACCAGCGCGTGTCCAGCAGGGGTTTGCCCAGTTCCAGGCCCACGCTCAAAGGCAAGGGCTCGGTGGGGGAATCCGGGGAGGCATCGTAGGTGATGCCATGGGACAGATTGTTCACCGTAAACGCAAGGCGCAGATCGTGGACCATCATGAAGATGAGTCCGGTGGTGACGGCGTAGCCGTTGGCCACGTCGCCGTCCAGGTTGCTGCGGATCAGATCCACGCGCCCGCCCGCATGGATGTTGTCGTTCCAGAGGTTTTTTCCGTAGCTGAAACCCAGGGCTATGTCGTAGGCGGAAGGCGTGGTCCGGTTTTCGTCGATGTCGCGGGCGTCTTCGAAGCTGGTGGCGGCCAGGATCCGGGCGGAGCCCCCGAAGCTGCCGTAGCTGGGAGTGGGCCAGGTGAACGCCAGGTTCTCGTGGCGGAACTCGCCCAGGATCTCGGCATGGGAAACGGAGTAGTAGTAATCCTGCACAAGGGAGAGCAGGGCGGGATTGCCCTGGATGGCGGTGGCCTCTTCGTCCGTGGTCAGGGAAGTGGCGCCCATGCCGATGCTGCGCGCGGAAGACGGCAATTTGAGGAAGGTCAGGACGGGAACGCCCGCTCCGCCCCCATGGACATCGATCAGGCCCTGGGGATTCAGATCGGCGGCGCGGATCAAGGACCCGCGGGCCAATGGCCCGAGGCAGAGGGCCGCGAGCGCTATCGCGAGCGCTGGGAGCGGACCGGAGAAACCTTTAACGACCATGCGCAACCATCCGGGAGGGAACGGGCTAATGTTTCCACAGATCCGGCGTCTCGCGATCGGTCCATAGTTCCTTGGCCTTGTCCAACCAGCGATCCACATGGGCCGTATTGATGGAGGGATCGTCCTTGGCGGCCTTGGCGAGTTCGGACTTCCACTTGTCCAGGACGCCCATGTAATTCTGGCATTGGGTCTGATCGTCCAGGCGCAGATAGAGCGCGGACAGCAGGTAGACCAGTTGATATTCCATTTCCGGGTTCTTGAGTTCGCTTTGCCGGAAACTCTTCGCCAGGTAGGCGACCGCATCCTTGAGGATGGCGTCGTCATCCTTGCCGGCGTCCCGCTGGAGCAGGGCGATTTTAAGGGAGTACATGCCGGCCTTGTACCAGGCCAACGGAGACTCCAGGGAGGTTTCCACCAGGGCGCGATGGATGGCCAGGCGGTAACTGGCGATGCCGGTTTCCGTGGTGCGCGGATGCTTGAAATAGTCGGTGAAGTCCGCGGCGTTGATGAGGGCCTTGCGCTCATCGACCTTCTTGCGCAGGTCCTCCAGGACAAAGGGGCTGATCTGGGATTTGTTCTCGGTGCGGGACTGGACGGAAAAGGTCAGGAAATCCTTTTTATCCGGCGAAGCGAACAGGCAGGACGGGCATACGGTAACCGCCATGAGACTGTAGTTGACGGTGCGGAAGGGCTTTACGCCGGAATAGCGCGGCACCAGGAACCGATCCGGGGCGGTGGTCAGGCTCTTGGCCTTGATCTCGTAGCAGGAGAGATCCGCCTGATTGCAAATGGGGCATTTGACCTTGATGACATAGGTGGGATCGTCCTTCTCCCCCATGCTCCCTTCCGGAGAGGCCCGCAAATGGTCCTGTTTGAGTTTGTTGATATTGTTCATATCCAGCCGCGGGCCGAAAATGCGGAGATACTTTTGCACCAGGATTTCGTCCTTGAGAAGCACTTCCAGCTTCTTCCGGACCAACTTGTCGTCCAAACCCATAATCCGTCCTTTTACCGGGGGGGCGCGAGCCAGGGAATAGCTAGATTCGCACTAAGCGCATTGACCGCCGGAACATCCCATCCATTATCCAACGTGGTCACGAGGAATTCAATTTTATCAGGATTTAGACCTGTTTTAGGCCGCCCGATTCCGGTCTTTTCCGCCCTTTCCCGCCGGATTTGGAGGCCCTCCCCCTGGCTTGCGCCTCTTTGCCCCCTGTACTGGTCCCTTTCCCGCCTGCACCGCCTTGGCATGCGGGCCACGGCCGAAGCCGGATTCGTTCCCGCTCTGCCCCTGGTGGTGGTGGGAGCCCTGCGTTCCGGGGGGTCCGGCAAGACCAGTGTCGCCCTGGAGTTGGCCCGGGCTTTGGCCGCGCGGGGCTGCCGACCCGCCCTGCTGGCGTATCGGATGTCGGGAAAGGCGGGGAAGGCCGTGAAGGCTGGGAAGGCTGGGAAGGCGGCCGGACCGGATCCGGTGCTGGAAGTCCGCGACGGAGACGATTGGCGCCTGTCCTCGGAAGAAGCGGTCCTTCTCAGCAGGGAGTCCGGATGCCGCGTTTTCGTGACCCGCAACCGCGCGGCCGCCTGGCGACGTCTCCATGATGCGGACATCCAGGAGGGGGGCGCCTTCGATATCGTCATTTCCGATGACGGGTTCCAGGATCCCCGGCTCCACGGGGCCCTGCGCCTTTTACTGACCGCGCCGGGAGAACGTCCCGGCCTGTTCGACCTGTTGCCCGGCGGACCGTTCCGGGAAACCTGGGCCGCCGGCGCCGGGGCGGACCTCCGGCTTGAAGGACCCTATCCCGCGGAGATAGGCGATGGGGTAACGTCCACGCTTCCCCTCCACGGCTTCCGCCGCGGGCTTCTCCTCCCTCCGGATTTCGATCGCGGAAGGCCCTGGATCGCTTTCTGCGCCCTGGGAGACAACCGGCCTTTCCTGCGGGACCTCGAGCGGCAAGGCGTCCGGCCCGTGGCGGTGATTGAAGGACGGAACCATGCCGTACCGCCCCTGAAAATCCTCCAAGCCTGCGCGGCGCGGCATCCCGCCGCGGGCATCCTTTGCACGCAGAAGGATTGGCTGAAACTGCGGACGGAAAGGGCCCGGGAACTGCCCCTGTTCCCCGTCGATCAGATCGTATCCCTGGACCCGGAAACCGTCTCGGCGGTGGAAACATATCGGCTACTCTTCCGGAACCGATATTTGGTACATTACCCCGGATGATATTGCCAGTAGCCATAGTCGGTTGCGGTTATTGGGGCCCCAATCTCATCCGCAATTTTTTCGCCTCCCCGCATTTCCGCGTCGCGGCCGTGGTGGATAAGGATCCGGCCCGGCTGGAGGCCATCCGCAGCATCTATCCCTCCCTCCCCACTTCTTCGGACTTCGCCTCCGCCTTGGCCCCGGAAATAAAACTGGTGGTCCTGGCCACGCCGCCGGAGACGCATCACCCCATGGGACTCGCGGCCCTCAATGCGGGCAAGCATCTGCTGGTGGAAAAACCCATGGCTTTGAGTTCCGCCCATTGCCGGGAACTCAACGACCTGGCTGCGCAAAAAGATCTCAAGATCCTGGTGGATCATACTTTTCTCTTCAATCCCGCGGTGGAATACATCAAGTCCTTCATCTCCTCCGGAGACCTGGGCGAACTGCGCTACCTGGATTCCACGCGCATCAACCTGGGCCTGTTCCAGGAAAAGATCAACGTGGTATGGGATCTGGCCCCGCACGATTTCTCCATCGTCGACTATTTGCTGGACGAGAAGCCGTCTTCCGTGAGCGCGATCGGCGCCGGCCACCTCAACAAAGATGTCGAAAACCTGGCCTACGTGACGTTCAAATATCCCAGCGGCATGATCTGCCACTTCAACTTCAACTGGCTTTCACCGGTCAAGGTGCGCAAGACCCTGCTGGGCGGATCCAAGAAGATGATCCTGTTCGACGATACCGAACCCACCGAGAAATTGCGCATCTACGATCACGGCGTGGAGCGCAAGCCGGACCAATTGAAATACTCGCTGCTTGTGGACTACCGCACCGGCGACATCGTGATCCCCAAGCTGCCCCAGGTGGAGGCCCTCAAGAAGCTGGTCGATCACGTATACCGGAGCCTTTCCGGCAGCGCGGCCACGCATATCGGCGGGGACGCCGGGGAGCGCATCGTGCGCTTGCTGGAAGCGGCCCAGAGTTCCATGGCGGCCGGCGGCATTCCCGTGGCGCTGGGCTGAAGGGCCGGGAGGAGAAACGTGCGCATCGCTTGTCTGATAGGCCTGACCGCCGTAACCCTTTCCCAGGCCCTGGTGGGGGATTGGACCAGCTTTACCCATTTGCAGGTGATCCGGGATCTGGAAGCGTCCAAGGGCGAGCTGTTCATCGCCACCACGGGAGGCATCCGCAAGCTCGACGTCAAAGGCGCGGAAAAAGTCTACCGCAACACCGAGGGATTGCGCGACGTGGGCATCAGCGCCTTGGCGGCCGGCCCGCAAGGGGAGGTCTACGCCACATCGGAACTGGGGTATGTCTACCGCTACGATTCCGGAGCGGATGATTGGGAAATCCTGGGCACTTCCTATCGCGGCGCCGGGTGGAAGATGAACAAGCGCGCGCTGCTTTACCGCGCGGGTTACCTGGTGCTGGGCAGCGAGAAAGGCCTCAGCTTCTTCAACCTGAAAAAGAAGGTGGCCGAGGCCAACGTGACCAAGATGGGAAAGGTCAGCGGCATGTCCGTGAATTCGGTCCTGTTCGTCGGGGACACCTTGTTCGCGGGCACCAGCCGCGGCATTTTCAAGACGGTCCTCCATCTGGACAGGCTTCTCACGGATCCGCAGGCTAACATCTTCAATCCGGGCATCTGGACCAATGTGGGAGGGACCGACGGGGCCTATTTCTTCGATCCCGAGGCCAACAGGGACGACTCCGCATACAAGGAAGACTCCCTGAAGGACATACAGACCATCCTGGAGAACAAGCCCGCGCATATCGACGACGCCGCCTTTTACTCCCACGGCTCCCTATACTATGGGGATTCGGGCATCGCCAGCGATTACGAAGGATCGTCCTGGCCGGCCGGGAATGCCAGGGTCTCCGCATACGGAAAGCTCATTCTCGACGGGAAGGTCGTGACGGATTCGCCCAGGCTGGAGGCCATCATCAACCTCGACGGGAAATGGTACCTGGGCAACCTGTACGGCCTGTATCACTATTATCCCGAATCCGGGAGCTTCCAAAACATCGACAATCGCGAGGACATCCCGAAGGACGGGATCATCGCCGTCAAAGCCACCCGGTCCGGCGTTTACTTGTGGGCCGCCCCAAGGGTGTATAAGCTGATCGGCAAGGAGTGGAAACCGGTCGGTGATTTCGAGGTCATGAGCGATGCAACCGACTCCAAGATCCGCGGGCAGCATGCGTTCGATGTCCCCGGAGCGGACCAGCTTTATCTGGGCACTTGGGGACAGGGGTTTCATACCTATGTCAACGGCGAGCACAAGACTTACGACGCCGGCAATTCCTGCATCGTATCGACGGTGGATGCGAACCCGAACTATCCGGTTATCTGGTCCCAGACGCTTTATAAGAACAAAGGGATCTGGATGACGAACTGGGTAGTCGGCAAGGGGTACCATTTCGGTTACTACGATTTGGATAAAGGAACGATGCAGTGCTTTGCGCCCGATGCCAAGGACGATGAGCCGAGGAATCTCCAGGTTGTAGGGGATTCCGTCCTCACTGTGGTCACGGAACGCGGCGTGGAGGCCTACCGCTTTCACGACAACGGCGGTTCGATGACGGTGGAGCCGGCCAACCTTCTGGCCGGCCTTCCCAGCGCCGGAGATTCTCCCCTGGCCGCCAAGATGGACCGGTTAGGCAATCTCTGGGTGACCACGAAAGGGTCCAACCTGTTTTATATCCCTTCCGTCACTTTCAACGCCGGCACCGCACAATCCTTCAAATCCCTGGATGGATTCACAGGCACGGCCTGCCTGAATCTCGAAAGCGATCCGCAAGGACACCTGTGGGCGGGATGCACGGAGGGAGGCGTCTTCGAAATCATCCCGGGCCGCGACAGCCTGTCGCACACCTTCCGCAAGTACGGCTTGAACGAAGGATTGCTATCGGACGTCATTTTCCACCTGGATGTGAACCAGGACAACGGAGATGTCTGGGTCGCCACGGAAAAAGGGCTGGCCCGCCTGGAAAGCACGTCCCGCCCCACGCGTCCCGATCTGTCCGAGGTGAAGGTGTATCCCAATCCCTTCCTGGCCAAGCATGCCAACGTGGTTTTCTCCAACCTCAGTCCCGGCAGCCAGGTGCAGGTGACCACCCAATCCGGTTCCGTGGTGTACCATCAATCCCTGACCGGGGGCACGGGAGACCAGATCCGTTGGAACGGCCGCAATCAGGCGGGCGAGCGGGTGCGGGAAGGCGTCTATTTTTACATAGTGAGATCCCCCAAGGAGACCAAGAACGGGAAGATTATCGTAGCGCGATAATCCGGTATCGTCGCACGATGATCCGTTCCCGCGGGATGCGGTGCTAAGGCCGTTAAGGCCGCGAGGCCGGAGCCTGACGACCGGGCGGCGCTTGCCGATAGCCGCGCGCGTAGCAGTTGAAGATCACATAGCGATAGAAGGCGTACGGCCAGGGCCAGCCTTTGGCCCCGGTGACCAGCGAGCGGCAAAGGGAAAAGGCCACGGGATTGACGAACAGCAGGTCCCAGGGCTTGCGTACGAACCCCAACTTGAACTGGGCCGCCAGCTCCGGGTTGTCGCCGATGAGCACGGGCAGGTTCACCCGGCCGAAATGGAACAGGCGCGCGAAATAGGATTCCAGGCCCGTAACCGAGGGGTGACGGACCTCCGCCTCTCCGTTGTAACGCAAGGGTACGCCCAGCTTGCGCAGTTTGCAGCCCAGGTCCACGTCCTCGCCGCCCCAGCCGAGCAGGTCCGTGCGGAAGCCCCCGGCTTTTTCGAACACGGCCTTGGAAAGCCGGAAGTTCTGGGAGATGAAATACGCCGGGGGAATGACTTCCTTGCGGCTGAGCTTGCCGATGCCGGAACCCTTGGAGAGAAAACGGCTGAAGCCGCTCCTGGGATTGCCGTCGTACGAGACCTTGCCGATGTAAGCGATGTCCGGATCGAGGTCTTCCCAGGCCTTGAAGAAGCCGGGCAGGATCTTGCAGTCTCCGTCCAGGAAGACCAGGATGGGAGCGGAGGCCTCTTTGGCCAGCAGGTTGCGGATGGCCCCGCGGCCCAGGTTTTCCGGGGGGCGGATGAGGCGGAAGGGAAAGAGACCGGCCAGCTTCCCCAGGCGCTCGTAGGTTCCGTCGTCGGAGAAGTCGTCGGCGAAGCAGATCTCCCAGGCGGGATTGCCCGCGAGGTCCGCGAATACCGAGCGCACCACTTCGTCGATGCGGCCGGCCTCGTTCCGGACCGGAAGGAGAAGACTATATTTTGCCGTATGCATGAGGACCGGGAATGAGCGCTTCGGAAAAACGGAACATCGTGGACGTGAAACAGGGGAAGGACGTGCGCATCGGCGATTTCGTGAACCTGTATGGCTGCGAAATAGGCGACGATAGCATGATAGGTCCCTTCGTGGAAATCCAGCGTGGAGCCGTCATCGGCCGCCGGTGTAAGATACAAAGCCACTCTTTCATTTGCACAGGAGTCGCCATCGGGGATGATGTGTTCATCGGGCACGGAGTGGTGTTCAGCAACGATAAACACCCAAGGTCCTCCAAGGACGGCAGGCTCATCAACAGCCAGGACGACTGGACCCTGCTGGAAACCAAGGTGGGCGCGGGCGCGTCCATCGGCAACAACGCCACCATCCTGCCCGGCATCGAAATAGGCGCGGGCGCCGTGATCGGAGCGGGGGCGGTGGTGACCAAATCCGTGCCCGCCGGCAAAACCGTGCTCGGCCCCCCGATGCGGTTCAAATGAAGACCTCCGTGCCCTTCCAGGATCTCTATCCCGCCAACCGTCTCGTGGAAAACGCCTTCCTGCAGGGCGCCGCCAAGCTGTACCGGGAAAGCGCATTCAGCGGCGGCCCCTACGTGGAGTCCTTTGAAAAGGCCTTCGGCCGCTATCTGGGAGCGCCCCATTGCCTGGGCCTCAACAGCGGCACCTCCGCCGTCCATCTGGCACTGGCCGCCCTGGGGATTGGTCCCGGGGATGAAGTGGTCGTGCCCGCATTCACCTTCGTAGGCAGCGCCTGGGGCATTCTCTACTGCGGCGCCAAGCCCGTCTTCGCGGACGTGGAGGCCGATACCGCTTGCATCGATCCGGAATCCCTGGCCGCCGTCCTCACCCCCCGCACCAAGGCCGTGATCGTGGTGCACCTGTTCGGCCGCCCGGCGCCCATGGATCGCATCAAGGCGGTCCTGAAGGCGCGCAAGGGACCCCGCATCGCCCTCATCGAGGACGCGGCCCAGGCCCACGGGGCCGTCTGGAAGGGCCGCCAAATCGGGACCCTGGGGGACGCGGGATGTTTTTCCTTCTATCCCAGCAAGAATCTGGGCGCGGCCGGAGAGGCCGGCGCCGTGGTGACCAAGAGCGCGGCCCTGGCGGAAAAGATCGCGCGCCTGCGCAATCATGGGCAGAAGGTCCGCTACCAACACGAAATGCTGGGATTCAATTACCGCATGGACGGCCTGCAGGGCCTGTTCCTGGAAAAGAAACTGGTCCATCTGGAACGCATGAATGCGGACCGGGAAGGGATCGCGGCCGCCTATCTGGCCGGCCTGGATAACCCGGAAGTCACCCCGCTGGACGGCGGTCCCGGATCGGCCTGGCATCTGTTCGTCTGCCGGGTCCCGCGCCGCAAGACCTTCCTGGCCCATCTGGACAAAAAGGGCGTGGGCTACGGGATCCATTATCCCCTGATCCTGCCGGAGCTGCCGCCCTTCCAATCCCGCCAGGGGAATCCGGCGCGTTACCCCAACGCCCTGGCCCTGTCGCGATCGGTGGTGAGCCTGCCGCTGTATTACGGGATGCCTTCCGAACACGTGGAACGCGTCATCGACGCGGTCGATGGTTGGCGCTGAAACCGCCTTCGGCCCAAGTTCAGCGGTACAGGGACAGGTAGGCGGATTCTTCCGCTTCCCAACACAACGCGGCCCCGGCCGCCGGCAGATTCCCCAGGAAACCCTCGCGCAGCCCGGGCTCCTCGCGCATGCGCCGCAAGGCCGCCGCCAGCGTTTCCGGCGCGTACGGCTCCAGGCATATCCCCACGCCATACCCTTCCACCACCTTGCGGATTTCCGGCAAGGCCGTGGCGATGACGGGCACGCCCGCCTGGATGTATTCGAACAGCTTTCCCGGAAGCGAATACAGGTAACTTGCCGATAACGCCTGGAAGGGAGCCAGTCCCGCGAAGGCGCCGCGCGTCAGGGTAACCAGATCGCGGAAATCCACCTCGCCCAGGAAATGCGTCCGATCCGCGCAGCCTTCGGCCTTGGCCAAGGCGCGCAAGGATTCCCGCAAAGGGCCGTCGCCGATGACGGCGAAGTGGATTCCGGGAGCGGAGGGCAGGGCGCGCAAGGCGGTTTCCAGGCCGCGGCCTTCTTGGAGCATGCCTTGGTAAATCAGAATGGGCGCTTCGGCGGGGAGACCGCAACGGGCATGCAGGGCATCGGGGCCGTTACCGGCCGCGGGGGGGATTACGGCGGAACGCTCGGGCACGTTGCGGACCGTCACCACCGGGATCTTGAAATCCGCGCGCAGGTGCGCGGCGATGCTGTCGCACACCGTGGCGGCCACGGCGGAGCCACCGGCGCCCCAGCGTTCCAGGCCCCGCCAGATGCGGCGCTTCCAGGGCTTGGCGCGCAGGCTGGGAAGCTCGGAAAAATATTCCATGGAGAAATAGGCGATTCGGATCCGCCTTCCTCCGGCCAGAAAGGAATACAATCTGGCGGGCGCCAAGGCATAGGGGTCGATGGCTTCGATGGATTGGGGCCGCATGCGACGGAGACGGAAGAAAAAACCGGCCATCAATCTGAGGAAGAAGACCGTCCCGCCGCTCCCGAAGGGCAGGACCAGGCGTTCCGTCTCGACGCCGGGAAAGGAGTATACGGGTTCGTTGCCATCCTTTTCCCAATACAGGAGCCGGACCCGGGCGAATGCCTTTTTCAGGCTTTTGAGATGCCGTTCCACGTGGGGGTAATAACGCGGGGATTGGGCGACCACCAGGGTAATCTCGCCGGTACCGGGTTCAGCTTTTTGGGAGGTCTCCACCGATTGCGCCCCTGCGCCGGCCCGGGTGTGCGCGGAGGCGCCACCCTGCCGGCAAGGGCCCAAACTATGATTGTGCCCGGAAAATGTCAATGCGCCGAACTTTCTATATTCCCTGCGGCACGGAAGCGATGATGGAACAACCTCTCAGCCCCATGCGCTTCCGCGGCAACCGCTCCAACCCCAATCATCCCGCCGTCCTGCATTTGCTGCGCACCTATGCGGCCCATCTCGGCGCGGGTTTGCGCGAAGTGGACGACGGTGAAGCGGACATCCATTGGGATCGCCCGCTCCCGGAATCCCCGGGAGCCTGCATCTTCCTTCCCGGCCGGCCGCAAGCGATTGTGGACGCCGGGTGCGCCAGGACCCGGGACGGATTCCCGGTGCCCATCCGCGGCATCCGATCGCCGCCGATGGGGAAGCCGGAACTTCCCGATGCCGGCGGTTCCGCCGGTGCGCCGGAAGTCCTGGACGCCTGCGGCGAGGCCGGGCTTTCCTTGCGCGACGGCATCCTCCGCGCGGATTGGGATCTGCTCTCCTTCTGCGCCGACATTCTTTTCAAACGCGCCGATTTCCTTCCGGAATACCGCGAGGCCTCCCGGGAGGGTCATTGCCGGGATCTGTCCGACGCCGCCCTGGGCCTGGCGAAGGAGCCTTGGGTGGATCGATGGATGTTCCGCCTGCTGGAACATCTGCCGCGTTTCCGCGGCCCCATCGCGGCCCTGCCTTCCCGCGCCCGCATCTGGCTCACGCATGATCTGGACAATCTTTCCAAATGGCGCGTGCGCTCGGTGGCGGGACAGTTGGCGCGCACGCCTTTGCAAGCCGCCCGCGGCCGCTTCGGCCTTCTGCGGCGGAATTACGGAGAGATGCTGACCCTCGCCTTCACCGGCAAGGATCCTTACGACACCATGGACGCCATCCACGCCCTGGAAGGCGCGCGCAAGTCCGCGAGCTTCTTCCTGGCCAACGGCCTGGATCATCTCTTCCACCGTTATGAACTTTCGCGGCCGCGCTACCGGCGGGTGCTGGCCGATTGCCTGCGCGCCGGAAAGGACATCGGCCTGCATGGGCAGGTGCACGTCATATCCGACGCGGCCGGTATCAAGGCCGAGGTGGACAAGCTGGCGGGCCTGGCGGAAAAACCGGTGGCGCTCAACCGGCAGCACTACCTGCGTTGGGACGCGGCAAGGACGTTCGCGTGCCTGGAAGCGGCCGGCATCCGGGTGGACTCCACCTTGGGTTACAATGACACTCCCGGTTTCCGCACCGGCACGGCCTGGCCCTACCTCTGGTTCGACTGCGCCGCGGACCGGCCCACCCGGCTTTTGGAGGTCCCTCTCATCCTGGCCGAATTCCAATTCTACGATCCGCAGAAATTCGACGGCGACGCGGTGCGGCGGGTGATGAAGACCTATCTGGAGACGGCCTGCCGGCAGGGCGGCGTTTTCACCGTGCTCTTCCACAACCAGTATTTCCACGAACCGGAATTCCCCGGTCACGGACGGGTCTACGCGGACCTCCTGGCCTGGGCGGACGAACGCGGCCTGCCGGACTTCGATCCCCTGGGGACGCATGCGCGTTACGCGGAGGCGGATGTCCGCGGATAGCGCGCCCGGGGCGCGCGAAGGCCTGCGCTCCCGGGAGGGCGATCCGGAGGCGGTGGCCCCCGGCGCGCTGGTCCCCGCCAGGCCCACGGCCCTGGTGTTCGCCTCGCTGGCGGCCGGCCAGGCGCTCAACTTCGTCGCCCTCTCGCTCTTCTCCGCCTGGCTGGGGCTGGAGACCTTCGGCAAATACGGCATCTGCCTGCTGGACTTCACCGTCTTCTGCAATCTCGCCAACTTCGCGTTGCCCGCCGCCTCCATCACCATGGCCGTGCGCGGCGGTTTCCGCGATCGCGATTTCTCCCTGGCCATGGGCACCCGGTGGTGGACCTCCCTGGCCGCCGCCGCCCTCTACCTGCTTTTCGAGGTAACCTTCCGGGAACGAAACATGCGGATTACCGCGTTCGCCCTGGCGCCCGCCGTGCTTTTCAACCCCGCGCAGCTGGAATGGTGGTTCGTGGCCCGGCAGTCCTGGCGGGACCTGGTGATCCATCGCTGCCTGGGCGGGGCCGTCACCCTCTGCGCGGCATTCCTGCTGGTGCGCGGCCGGCCCATCCTGCCCGCGGCCGCGGCGGCCTATAGCGCGGGCGTGATTGCGGCCACCTTTTATCTGATCGCCCGGTCCGCGGGCGGCGGCAAGGGTCTGCGTCTTCCCTGGCCGCGTCCCGGCGTGCCGCGCATGCGCTGGCTCTGGCGCAAGTCCTTGCCTCTGGCCCTCACCGGCGGATTCGACTTCCTTTTTCTGCCCCTGGGATTCTACGCTTTCAAAACCATGCAAGGGGAAGGGCCGTTGCTAGGGGCCTACGGCGCCGCGTACCGGCTCATCCTGGCGGCGTCCCTGTTCGCTTCTTCCCTGTTCGTGGTGCTGCTGCCGCGTTTTTCCAAGCCGCGCTTCGATCTGGAATCCTCCCTGCGCCGTCTCTTCGACGGGATGGCGTTGATCCTGGCGGTCCCGTTGCTTGCCGCTCCCTTTCTGGCCAAACCCATTCTGTCCCTTCTTTTCCCAAAGGCGGGATGGGACCCGGTATCCTTCGCCTATGCCGCCTGGACCTTGTCCACCATGGCATTGGCCACCTATCTCCACTTGTTGCGCATGCCGCCGCTTACCCGCACCCTGGCGGCGGGCGGGTCCTGGACGTATTGCCGCCGTTTCATCCTCGCCGGCCTCGTCAACGGGGTTTCCATCGGCATGGGAGTCTGGGCCGGGAAACCCGAGTGGCTGCCGGTATGGGCGTTGGCGGGGGACCTGGTCTTCACCGCCGGATGGCTGGCCACCCTGCATCCGCGGGCACGGGCCGGATTATGGGGGCGTCTGGCGGCATTGGCCGCATGGTCGGGATTCTACCTGGCCTGGGCGCGCCATTGGGCCTGAGAGGGCGCGTCCGCCGCGCGGGCCGGGTAAACGCGGTAAAAATCATACATTATGGGGATTCCGGAATCGGGCATGCAGGATAAACGGGTCGTATCGGCCGCCAAACCGGCCATGAGGGAAGCAGCCGCGGAGCCAAGGCCCGCGGTGCGCGCCCGTCCTTCCCTTTTGCAGTTCGGTCTGGTCGCGCTTTTGTGGCTGGCGGCGGTCCTCGTCTACGGTCGCACCCAGAAGCCCGTCAGCCAGAATGGGGGCCTGGGTTGGGACGGCGCCAAGTACGAACACATGTACCGGCAAGCGCGGGAGGGCGAACGTTTCGCGGAGGAAAAGCCCTACGTATTCCGGGTGGCCACGCCTTGGCTGGCCGCGCACCTGGGGTTGAGCGACACGCGTACGGCATTCCATGCCGTCAATCTGGGATCCGTACTCCTCACCGGCCTGCTCCTGCTCTGGATCATGACGGCGGCGGGCGCCCGTCCCGGGATTTCCATTTTCCTGGTCGCGGTTTTCTTTCTGCAATGGCATGCCCCCCTGCGCCAGCAGTTCTACGATTCCTTCGGCGTGGACGCGGCGTCGCAACCCTTCACCTGCCTCATCTTCCTCGCGCACCTATGCCTGCGGGGCAAGGTCCCGCGCCTCGCCGCGCTGTCGGCCGCCACCTTCATCGGGGTCTTCTTCCGCGAGTCCGTTCTGTTCGCCACCTTCGCCGTGTGGGCCGCGGAAGTTTTCGCCGCCGCGCGGACTCGGGGCGGATGGAGCATCGGGCTGGCGCGGGAGCGATCGCTCTGGGCCGCCGCCTTGCCCATGGCCGCGGGATTGGCCGGCGTCGCCATCACCCATGTGATGGTCCAAGGGAGCGGCCCTTACAGTTTCCTCGTCACCGTCCTGTACTACCTGTATCATAAGCCCCTGATGGTCCTCATCCACGCGTTCTACAACGGGTACGGCACCCTGCTCATTCCCGTGCTGGTCTTCTGGCGCCGGGCCTGGGCCTATGTGCGCGCGGAGCCCTTGCTGGGCATCTATCCCTTGATCACCTTCGCCCTGGGCTGGACGGCGGGCGGGGATACCACGCGCATCAATTTCTGGGGCTGCTTCGCGCTCCTGCCTTTGGCGGCCCGGGTGCTTTCCGATCTCAGGCTCGCCACCTTCGGCATCGGCGCGTTCCTGGCGCTGGAAGCCGTCACCACGCGCATGTTCTTTTCCATTCCGGATTATCCCGGGCCGGAGGCCTGGCGCATTCCCATCCTGACCGGCTGGGGAACCCAAGTCCCCGTCTTCGATCTCTGGTCCGAGCTGGCCAATCCGCGCGTGCTCATGATCAGCCTGTTCCAGTACCTGGCCCTCACCGCGTTCGCCTTCCTGTGGATCCGCAAGGCCGGCATGGACGGATACCTGCGCCCGGCCCCGGAACGCGCCCGCATGGATGAAGGGCTTTGACCGTGTCCGAGAGCGCTTGCGAATGGTCCCTGGCGGACGCATGGGACCATCTGCCCGGGGAAGAGACGGTTTTCGCTTCGCCCGCCTGGCTCACCGCCACCGCCAAGGCCCTGCCCTTCGAACTCAAGGTGCTGGAAGGCCGGAAGGGTGGGAAACTCCTGTGTTACCTCCCCCTGCAGATCATCCGGCGCGGCGGCCTGGCCAAGGCGTTCACGCCCATTCTCACCTATTACGGCGGCCCCTATTTCCCTCCGGCCTCCGATCTGCGTTTCCACGAGAGGACCAAACTCCGCTATGACCTGCAGGCGGAAGCCCTGCGCTGGCTGGGGAAACGCTTCCATTACGTGCTCCTCACCCCGGACGATAGCGACGTGCGCGCCGGCTTGGACGAGGGCTGGGACTGCCGTCCCAAGGTCACCGTGGTGAACCGCCTCAAGTCCGGGGGCAGCCTGGATCTGGGCGGCGACTCCCTCCGCAACGTGCGCAAGGCGGAGAAAGCCGGCTTGACCCTGGGCCCCTCCCGGGACGAGGACGGCTTCCGGAAGGCATTCGAGCGCACCTTTCTGCGCAAGGGCCTGGCCATGCAATGGAAGCCGGAATGGGCCGTGGACCTGCGCCGGGAACTGACGGCGGCCGGACTGTTGGAGAACCGGTCGGTGCTGACCGCGGAAGGGGCGGAAATCGCTTTCGCCAGCGTGGCCCTGGACAGGCCCCGCAAACGCGCGGTGCTGTGGTACTCCTGTTCCCTGCGGGAGGCGGACCGCACCGGCGCCATGCACTTCCTGCTCTACAGGCTGTTGGAGCTCTACCGCGCGGATTTCGAAGTCTTCGATCTGTGCGGCGCCGATCACCGCGGATTGTCCGAGTTCAAGGAAAAGTTCGGCCAGGAGCTGATCGTGCGGCATTCCCTGGAGAAATACCGGGGGCCGGTATCGCGGGTGCTGCTGGGCGCGTTCGCGCGGGCGCGGAAGCTCGCGGGTTGATGGGCTGAAAGGGCCGGGAACAATGAGGCGAGGAACCGTGCATGGCTGAAAAGACCCTGTCCAGCGACTATTCGGACTACTACGAGAAGGCGGCGATCTTCCCCCAGCAGCTCGACCAAGAGGAGTTGCTCCGGTTCCAAGGCATGCTGCCCAAGGGAAGCCTGGACGTCCTGGACCTTGGCTGCGCGGAAGGCCGTTTGGCGGTGGGATTGGCAAGAGCCGGCCACCGCGTGAGCGTGGGCGACATCGCGCCTTCCCAACTGCGATTCGCGGAAGCGGAAGCCGCCAAGGCGGGCGTGGTTTTGCAAGGTTCCTTCCACGCGGATATCGAAGCCGGCATCGACGCTTTCGCGGGCCGCCGTTTCGACGCGGTGTTTTTCATGGACGTGATCGAGCATCTAAAGAATCCCGTGGCCGGGCTGGAGCATTTGCGGGCCTTGCTCAAGGAGGACGGAGTGCTCATCCTGCACACGCCCAATGCGTCGACGCCCTATCGGTTCCTGTGGCATCTGTTCCGCCGCGGGCCTTCCATGGATTATTGGAATCCCGCCAAGCTGCAGGATTTCCATTTCCAGACCTATGACTATCTCACTCTGGAAAAGACCCTCAACTTCATCGGGCTGAAAATCGCCGAAGTGGTGCCGACGCGCGTCACCGTGCCACGCCTTTTTTCATCCCGGGCGCTGGCGCGCCTGTTCCCGCTGCTCTCGGATACCTTGCTGGTCAAATGCCGGAAGGTCGCCCCCATCGATCTGGATTCGCATCTGGAACATTGGAAGCGCACGCGGCCCGTGCACGGCGGAAAGACCTGATGGCGCGGAAACTGATCAGCTACCTGCTGCGCGCCTCCGGATTGCTGAGGCTTTCCGATACCGTGAAATACCGCATGCAGGCGGCGAGCATGCGCACGGGCAACCGGGCGTTCTTGCGGGAACATCCCGGCGTGCCCGTGCCTCCGCCCTATCTGGTCTACGAATCCTACGCGCTGGACTACCGCGGCTATTACTACGACGGCTTGGACACCGCCAAGTTCGTGCTCGCCACCCTGGGCAGGCACAAGGAGATGAAAGGCGTTTCCCTGCTGGATTGGGGTTGCGGTCCCGCGCGCGTGGTCCGCCACATGCCCGGCCTGCTGGCCGGAAAGGAATGCGCGGTATCCGGATCGGACTACAATCGGGAATCCATCGCCTGGTGCAAGACGAACATCCCCGGCGTCGCCTTCTCGCTCAACGGAAGCGAACCGCCCCTGGACTATCCGGACGCGACGCATGATGCCATCTACGGGATTTCCGTGCTGACGCATCTTTCCCCGGCCCAGCATGGGCAATGGGTCCGGGAGCTCAATCGGGTGCTGCGGCCGGGAGGAATCGCGTTCCTGTCCACCCACGGCAGCCGCTTCCGGTTCAACCTGATGCCCTGGGAGGTGCGCGCCTTCGACAACGGGGAATTGGTGGCGCGCGGTAACGCAAAAGAGGGGCATCGGACTTATACCAGCTTCCAGCCGGCCGCGTTCATGGAAAAGCTGGCCGGGGATGCGGGTTTCCGGGTCCTGGAGCATCGCGAGGGCGGCCCCGGCTCCGAGGAATTCACCCAGGACGTTTGGATCCTGAAAAAATCCGCGGCTCCAGCCGGGAACCCGGGGTAGTTGACCATGGCGTCCACATACGGTTTTTTGAGGAATTACTCCATGCCTTTGTTCCGTGAAAACCTTAGATTTTGGAGCGTCGGACGGCGAGAAGCCGGCATGCGTCCGTCAAAGGTTGTGGGAGTGCGCGCGTTTGCCGTTACATCGTTCTGTCTGGCGCTTTTTTCCGGATGCGTTTTCGAAACCCGTCGTCAAGGACCGTCCATCTTGTTCATGGGAAACAGCATTACGCGCAATCTGCCCGTGCCCAGTCTGGACTGGACCGGGGATTGGGGCATGGCGGCCACCGCGCTGGACAGGGACTATGCCCATCAGACGGTGCGCCTCCTCAAGGAAAAGGGATTGGAGCTGGAAATGACGCTGGCCGATCGCAATTGCCCGGATTGCGACGGAGCCATCGATGAGCAGATCCACAACATGGATCAGGTGCGTCGCTTGCATCCCCGCTACGTGGTGTTGCAGCTCTCGGAACATAGCGGCGAAATCGAACTCCGGAGCGGGAAGATGACCGACCAATACCGCCGTCTGCTGCAAGGCCTCAAGGACGCGGGCGTGCCCCACGTCTATTGCCTGAGCTCATGGGGCGAAAAGGACGTCAACGGCCCCCATGCGACGGGCATCTTGATGGCCCTCAAGGATTTCCCCGAATACGCTTACGTGGACATCACCCCCGTGGCCACGGATACCTTGAACTACGGCGACTCGACCTTGTTCACGGATGTCGCGGTACGCTGGCATCCCGGGGATAGGGGCATGCTCGGAATCGCCGAGACGCTTTCCGGCGCGATTTGGGAGGACCGGTGAAATCCCTCCGGGCGCACCGCGGCGTTTGCCTTCGGGCCTTGATTGCCTTCGCGTTGTCCGCGTCCGCCCTGATGATCCGCCCCGCCTCGGCGGGCCCGCAGTTGACGGGACAGGAAGCCCGCGCATTCCTGGGAGGACGGACGGGAAAAATCGTTTATTTGAAAAGCCTGGTAAAACAGGTTTACTACCTGGACTTTTCCGACAGCGTCCTCAAGGAAAAGCGGGTCTCCGACGACTCCTATTGCTGGAGTCCGATGATCCATCCGGACGGCTCCCGCATCGTTTACGAGTCGCAGGCGAACATTTACATCCGCTTCCTGGAAGAGAACAGCACGCAACGCTTCCTGATCTATTCCGGGACGCCCATGAACGGATTGTCCCTGGAACCGCATTGGTGGATCCACCCCAAGACCGGCGACGAATACATCATCTATTGCACCGGGAACATAGCGGATCTCGAGTGGCCGCCCAAAAGCGGCCAGACCTTCATCCAGAAGATCAACAAGCAGACCAACCTTCCCGATGGGCCGCCTCTCACCCTGCTTCCTTTCATGATGGCGAGCGGCCGATCCAAGAGCGGCCTGTGGGGCGCCACCTCGCACCATTCGACCGGGATGTACAAGTTCTACCCCGACAAGGTGGACAACGCCTTCTTCGCGGCCAAGAATTGGCAGGACTCGGGGGGATGGGGAGCGTGCAACGGTTCCATCAGCCCGTCCAAGGATCCGGCCCGGCAAAACCGCATGATGCATCTGAATTCATATCTGGCCCTTCCCGGCGGCGAAACCTTCGACAACCACAAGGGAATCGTCATGCGCAGCTGGGACGATGCGGATCTCGACCACCCGCTCTGGGTGATGGGCATACCGGGCGTGCGCTGCAACAACGACAGCAGCGGAAACCTGTTCTGGGACCACTCCGAATGGTCCACCGATGAGGAATACTTCACCGCGATCGGATCCAAAGTGGTGGAAAATTTCGATTCCTCCGACATCTATATGGGGCGCATCAATTACGTCGGCGAGAATCAGATCCGGCGCGTTCTCAAAGGGAACATCAACCAATACCCGCACCTGTGGATCAAAGACGGTGTCCTCCCCGCCAAAATCCACCTTGAGAAAACGGCCATCGACTTCGTATCGCTCAAAAAGGATTCCGCCGGTCCCCCGTCCCAGACCGTGGGCGCGGCCAACAGCGGGGACGGAATCCTGCCTCCGCTGGAAATCGGCAAACTCCCCGCCTGGCTCAAGGTGGCCATCACCGGTAACGGCGGCAATACCCCCAAGATCGTGAACACCATCGACCGGGCGGCGGTGGCTCCCGGCGATTATTCCGCCGTGGTCAAAGTCACTTTCGGCCAATTGGCGGACAGCGCCTCCTACACGGTGCGCTTCAAATACACCGATCCCGTTCTCACCTCCCTGCGGATCGATCCCGCGGCCGCAGCCTTGCTGCCCGGACAAACCGTGCGGTTGCGCGCCCTGGCCCTGGATCAGGTCGGCCAACCCTTGTCCCCCCAGCCCGGCATCGTCTGGACCGCCCTCGACTCCCTTCCCATCACCGGCCAAGGCGAAGTGACCGCCGATTCCGCCGTCTGGAAGGACTACGCTTTCAAGGCCGCCGCGGGGACCGTGGCCTGCACGTCGCATGTCTTCATCAGCAAGCGCATTCTCCGGATCGATGCGGGCGCGAGCCCGGACAGCGTGGCCGCCGGTTGGGTCGCGGACGGGAAATTCACCTCCGGCGGGAACCGGGAAGCTCTGGCATCGGCGCGCGTGGACATGGGCGGCGCGCGGGATTCGGCGTTGGAAACGATGTACCGCTCGGTGCGGTATCCGGCCGCCCCTTATCTTTTCGACAGCCTGCCCAATGGCCGGTATGCGGTCAGGTTGCATTTCGCCAGCGCCTTTCCCGGCCATGCGGTTTCCACGGCGGGCGCGGGGGTGAAATTCGAAGGCCAGCATCTCATCGACAATTATCTCCCGCCTGTCAGCCCCGACAGCGGCATCAAGGGGGAAAGCCGGGACGTGCAAGTGACGGTGAGCGACGGTGACGGTCTCAAGGTGGAGTTCGAAGGCGGGTCCTTCGCCCTGGCCGGTCTGGAAGTCCATGACATCGGGGTCCTGCCCATCGAACTGGAAAGCCCGACCGCCGGAGACGTTTACTACGTGGGGGATACCATGCATGTGCGCTGGACCGGCGACGGCTTCATCACTTCCGCCGGGATCCAGTTCTCCCAAGACAGCGGCCAGACCTGGATTCCGGTCACCCGCCGCAGCTCGGTCAACCTGGGCCAGCCCGCCTGGGGCGATTATCCCTGGGCCATCCCCGATTCCCTCGACGGACATTCCCTGGTTTCCGAAAAGTGCATGATTTCGGTCTATGATTATTTCGGGACCGATCGCGATCGGTCCGATAAGACCTTCTCCGTCAGGGCCAACCCGCAAACCTCGCTGCGGGCCCCGGCCCATCCGGGTTCGGAGATGCGGCCTGAATTCGCGCCGGGAAGGATCGTTTTCGGATTGACGCAACCCGGACGTTACCGCGCCTCCCTTACCGACATGCGGGGCCGGGAATCCGCATCGGGACTGGAGCAAGGCCCCGGATCGCTTTCCCTGTCCACGGCCGGATTGCGGCGGGGCGTTTACCGGCTCAGGCTGGAGGGTCCCGGCGTTTCCATGGCTCGCCTGGTCACGGTGCTGGAATGATGGAATCCGCCGGGACCCTGTCCGCCACGGTTCCCAGGTATGAGGATCTGGAGATCCCCGCCGGGGATCGGGGAACGGCGGTCTCGAAAGCCGAAGCCGAGTTCATGCATGCCCTGGTGGCGGGCCTCAAGCCGCGCGCGACCCTGGAGGTGGGCATGGGCTACGGGTGTTCGGCGGCCTTCATCATTTCCGCCGCGCGCGTTCCCCACTACGCCATGGATCCGATGCAGGCGGATTACCATCACCTGGGTTTGAAGAATCTCCGCAAGCTCGGCCTGGACTCCCATCTCAGGTTCTTTCCCGATTACTCCCACACGGCCCTGCCGCGTCTGCTCTCCGAGGGCGTGAAAGTGGATTTCGCGTTCATCGACGGAGGCCACCGCTTCGACGACATTTTCATCGACTTCTATTACGCGGATCTGATCCTGGAGCGGGGCGGCCACATCCTTCTCCACGATGCCTGGATGCGTTCCACCCAGACCGTGGCCTCCTGGGTGCGCCGCAACAAGACCGGTTACGAGGCGGTGCCGACGCCGCTCAAGAATCTCATCCTGCTCCGGAAAACCGGCGAGGACGTCCGCGCCTGGAACCATTTCCGGGGCTTCGCGACCTGGAAATCCCTGCTCTCCCACTCCCTGAACACCCTGAAGCGGCGCATACGCGGCCGCTTGCCCGCCTAGGAACAAGCCGGTTCCCGTGTCCAATCGCGATGCGCGCCCGGGGGCTCTGGTCCTGCCCGCCCTGTTCGTCCTCTATTTCTGCCTGGGTCTTTCCGGTTACGGTAACGACAACGATACCTATGGCATGCTCAAGACCTGGTCGGATCTCTTCCGGCACGGCGTCTATTCCCCGTCCCGTCCGCCCGGCTATCCGCTGCCCGAAATCGCCATCGGCGCCGCCGCCCAGGCCGGCGGTTGGGCGGCTTCCAACGCCCTTTCCGCCTTGTTCGCATGCGGGTGCCTGGCCTGCGGCGGCAGGCTCGTGCGCATCGCATTCGGGCCGCGCGCCGCCCTGCTTTCGATGGCCGCGGTCGGACTGAACCCGTACTTCGTCATCGCCGCCTCCAGTTCCATGGATTACGTCTATGCCGCATTCTTCTTCCTGGCCGGCATCCTGGCCTTGGTCTCGGGAAGGTCTTTGATCTCAGGCGCCCTGTTCGCCCTCTGCGTGGCCTCGCGGCTCACCTATGCTCCCCTTATCGTTCTTGCCTATGCGGCAGCCTCCGTCGTTCCGGCGCGGTGGCCGCGACTACGGGCCTCCGCGGACCTGCGCAAGCTGGCGGGGGCACTCCTCCTGTTTCTCTTCCTGGGTTCCATCTTCTACCTCCCCTCGTGGATTTCCATGGGCCCGGCCATGTTCCGGCCCACCCTTTCGGACAATCCCGTATCCCTGGTCGGCATCGACGGGTTTCCCACCTTGGCCGCCTATGCGGTACGGTTCGTCTATAAGAACGTGAGTCTATGGGGTCTGCCCGCATTCCTGGTTCTGGCCATTGCCGCGGGAGCGGCCTGGGTTCTCCGCCGCAGGCCGGTCGCAAGCGCGGATTCCGCAAAGCCTCGCGCTCCCATTCATCCAATCCTCTGGGCCGTGGCCGCCGGCATTCTCTACGCGGAGGCCCTCTTTTTCCGTCTGCCCTTGGAAATCCCGTATCTCCTGCCGGTTCTTTTCCTCGGGGTTTTCCTGATCAACTTCGCTCCCCGCGCGGCATCCTTCCTCGTCCTGGTTGCCGCGTGCCAAGCCCTGCAGGGAGTGGCGCAGGTTGATTTCATCGAAAAGATCTACGCGCGCAAGTCCTATGAAAGCGTCGAGGCTTCCGGCGGCCGCGTGCGTCTGCATATCGGCCGCGGCGTGGTTTGGGAAGACCTGGCCACCCGCAAGGATGCGCAAGCCCATTATTTCCGATCCATCCTGGGCGATTCGGCGGTTGCGCAATCCGGCAGGTGACCGCGGCGGTCCCGAAGCGAATGCCCTCTCCGGCGCTTCCGCCTAGCGGGGAGGAACCGGCGGCGGAAGGCGCACGTCCACCAGGAACAATTGCCGGCGGGCCTGCTCCGCGGAAAGCGGTTTCGCCTGCAACGGCCAGATCATGGCGCGCTGCGCCTCGCGCCAGTCCCCGGTTTTGAGGAAAGTCCCGCCCCGGCCCTCCAGCACCAACGTGGCTACGGACCCGGGGTAACTGACCCGGTACCCCATCTGCCGGAGCCGGACCGCGTCGGCCTCGAACAGGCCGCGCCGGTTCCAGAATCCGTCCACGCCGTCGCCCGGGAACATCACGGAAAATCCGCCGTCGTACAGGCGCACGCAACTGTCCCGGGAGAGGATGGGGCGGCGCGCGTAGTCGATGCATTCGTAGCGGCTGTAGGTGTGGTCGCCCAGCAGGGTATGCCCGAACTCATGTTCGAAGATGGAGGCCAGGTCGGCGCCGGCGATGGAATCGTAAGCCGGGGACTTGTTGAATCGCACGCAGGTGTCCGACCAGACCGCGGCGGGATCGCCGCCGTCGCGGCAACGGCCGTCCTTGACGTAATGCGGGTTGGCCGGATCGAACATCCAGGCGAAGTCACGATAGACCTCCCGGTTGCCGCGGAAGTCCGCGCGCTTCACCGCCCAGGCATGATCCATCATCACGATGATATTGTGTTCCCATTCCCCGCATGCGGAACCGTCCGGCATCCGGTTCTCTTTCCGCCGCCCGCAGGAACCGTCCAGGCTCGACCAGTCCGCGGGCGTGAAGGCCCGGCCTCCGCAAGTGCCGAATCCGGAAGTCAGATAGTTCCCGAAGCGGACGGAAAGATTCGCATCCGCTTCGCGCTGCACAAAACGGAAGCGCATATCGGGAAGCACGCTGGCCCAGATGGACAAGCCCAGGCGCACGCCGCGCGCGATCTGATCCGGAGGCAGTCTGCCGCCGAATTTATCGAGGGGCCAGTCGGCGAAGGTGGCGGTGTCCCCGTCGAAATCGAGGAAGACGCGCAAATCGGAAATGGCGGCGAGCGCTTTTTCGAGCGCGGGAGGACTCCGGGTGGAGGGGGAAAGTGGGGCGCCCGGCGAAGGGCGGACCGCCAGGCACAAGATCCCCGCGGCGACCGGGAAGAGCCGAAGCAAAACGCCGGGCCCGGACCTGGGAAGCATGCGGAAAAAGCGACGCATGCAGAAAAACTACATCAGGAAAGCCCCGGAAACCCCAACTGCTGCAGATCCACGCCGGGCAGGTGCTGGGCCGCTTCCTGGCTGACGGTCCGCATCACCACGGTGAGCGTATCGATATCGATGTCGTACATGTATGCGCACATCACCGCTCCCAACAGGAGGATGTAGGTCAGGCGCTTGTTGGTATTGATGGCCTTGCGGATGGGATAGGCACGTCCGCCGTACCGCTTGGGCACGATCACCATGGACTGCGGCAGCTTCCGCACCGTCCGGTTTTTGGACTTGTTGCGGGCCAGCTTGCGGGCCATGCGGCGCGCAGTCATGATCCTTTCTTCGTCGTATTCGTCCATCATCTCTCTACCTCTGAAACCCCGGCCGCGGTTGGGCCTAATGACATTTTATCGGAAATGCCAGAAGCATTCAAACATCGAGTGGTCAAATCGGAAGGGGGACTTGAACAATTTGCGCGTGGACCGGGGATTTTCCAAACAACACAAATGGTCTTATGCATACCAAACTAGTATGGATGTTTCAGACAAAAAAACCATTAATTGGCTTAAATTTCGCCACTTTTTAAAAAAATAGCGTGAAGGAAAGCTGTTTTGGAGGTCAATTCCTTGCCTTCCACTAGGAATAAGCAAGGCCGTTGCTATATTTACCCCACTATGAAAGATTTAGACCTGGTCTCCTCCGAATCCGCACAACATTGGAAGAAAACCCTTTCCGACCGCCTGGATCCAAAATGGCGCGAGGATATCGACAATTTTGAAACCGACATCGTGCTCAAGAAGAAGGGCAAGATCGAGGACCGGGTTTTCGCCGAGACCAGACTGCGCATGGGCGCGTACGGCCAACGTTACGATAACGGCCACCGCCATGACGGCAACGAGAGCCGGACCATTCCCTTCCCCACCGATCTCAACAAAGGACCGGAGACCAAGTGGGACGCGCCCGGCATGGAGCGCATCAAGCTGCCTTGGGGCGGCATGTCGGCCGATCAACTCGACGTGATGGCGGAACTGGCGGAGGAATATTCCGACAGCATCCTGCACATCACCACCCGCCAGGACATCCAACTCCATTACATCCACATCGAGAACTGCCCTTCCATGTTCCGCCGCCTCGCGGCCGTGAACATCACCACGCGCGAAGCCTGCGGCAACTCCGTCCGTAACGTGACCGCCTGCCCCATCGCCGGCGTCTGCCGCGAAGAGGCTTTCGACATCACCGGCTACGCCAACGCGGTCTTCAAATACCTGCTCGGCCATCCGGACGTCCAGGATTTCGGCCGCAAGTTCAAGATCGCCCTTTCCGGTTGCAAGCACAATCCCTGCGGCCTCACCAATATCCATGACCTGGGCCTCACCGCCGTGGCCCGGCCGCGGCCGGACGGAACGGTAGCCCGCGGTTTCGAGTACGTGGTGGGCGGCGGCCTCGGCGCCGTGACCTATGACGCCAAGCTGTTCAGCGACTTCGTCCCCGAAGAGGAAGTGCTGGCCCTGACCCAGGCCACCTGCCGCGTCTATGCGCGCCTGGGCGAGAAGAAGAAGCGCCATCGCGCCCGCATCAAGTTCCTGGTGGCCGACATGGGCATCGACAAGTTCCGCGAAGCCGTGCTCGAAGAGCGCGCCAAGCTGCCCAACGATCCCCGCTGGACGGACTTCCTGGCCACCCTGCCCAAGTTCGAAGAGAAGCCCCTGCGCGCCGCCGGCAAAGGGATCCCGAAGACCAACGACGCCATGTTCGACTTCTGGTGCCTGACCAACGTGTATCCCCAGAAGCAGGACGGCTTCGTCACCGTCACCATCACCCTGCCCATGGGCGACATCACCTCCAACCAGGCCCGGGCCCTCTCTGACGTCGCCCGCAAGTACGTCAAGGATACGATGCGCACCACCGTGGAGCAGAACATCGTGATGCGCTGGGTGAGCGAAGCGGACCTCTACAACGTGTACAATGACCTCAAGGCCATCGATCTGGCCGAGCCCGGCGCGGCTTCCATCGTGGATATCACCGCGTGCCCGGGCACCGATACCTGCAAGCTGGGCGTCTCCTCCTCCCGCGGCCTGGCCGCGGAACTGCGCACCCGCCTGGCCGTCAAGTTCGTGGAGATGGACGAAGCCGTGCGCAACCTGCGCATCAAGGTATCCGGCTGCTTCAACTCCTGCGGCCAGCAGCACATCGCCGACATCGGCTTCTACGGCATCAGCCGCAACGTGGCCGGCTATATCGTCCCGCATTTCCAGATGGTGCTGGGCGGCCAGTTCACCAACAACGGCGGCAGCTACGGCCTGGCCACCGGCGGCATCGCCTCCAAGGCCATTCCGGGCGTGGTCGACAAGCTTCTGGACATGTACCTGCACGGCAAGCAGAAGGGCGAGATCTTCCGCGCCTGGGTGGAGCGCACCGGCAAGGGCGTCATCATGCAGAGCATCGCGGACGTGGCCGCCGTGCCCGCCTACGACAAAGACAAGTCCTACTACACGGACTGGGGCAGCGTGCGCGAATACAACGTGAAGGACAAGGGCATGGGCGAGTGCGCGGGCGAGGTCGTTTCGCTCACCGAGTTCGGCCTCAAGGCCGCCGACCGCGAAATCTTCGACGCCCAATTGAAATACGACGCCGGGGACATCCAGGCCGCCGGGGACAAGGCCTACAAGGCCATGCTGCTTGCGGCCCAGGGCCTCATCAAGATGTTCAACATCGACATCTCGGACGATCCGGAGAGGGTGATGGCCGAGTTCCGGGAACGCTTCTACGACTCCAAGCTGTTCTTCGATCCCATCGCGGGCCCCACTTACGCGAACTTCTACTTCGGCGGCCACGACGAGCGGAACGCGAAGCTGGACAAGGAAAAGGCGGGCCGCCGGCTCAAGGAGGCCCAGATCTTCCTGGAGGCGTGCCACAATTGCAATCTGCGGATGAGCATGGGCGCGAACAAGGGCAAGGAAGGCATTCTCGCCAAACCGGACGCGAAGGCTTAAGGATTTCAAGGGATAAAGGGATTAAAGGATTACGATGAATCTGCAATATCTGAACTGGAAAATCTATTTCGAAAATCCCGCCGAGGCCGAGCCCGACGAATGGTTCAAGGTGTTCAGCACCTGGATCCCGGACGCTCCGGAAATCTTCATCGACGTGGCGGACTACAAACACGTGCCGGACGGCCCCGTGACCCTGTTGGTGGGCCATTACGTGAACTATTCCCTGGACGCCACCGGCCGCAGCCTGGGACTGCTCTACGATTACAAGCATCCGATGGATGGCAGCGACGAGGAAAAGATCCGCGCCAGTCTGCAGGGCATCCTCCGCGTGGCCAAGCGCCTGGAAGAGGACGCCGGATTCACCCACAAGCCCAAGTTCAAAGCCGGGTCCCTCCGCTTCATCGTCAACAGCCGAGCCGCCGCCCCCAATACCCCCCAGACCCTGGAAGCCGTGAAGCCGGACCTGATCAAGGTCCTGGCGAAAGCCTTCGGTGAAGGCGGGTTCGACTTGGAGCATCTCACGGATCCGCGCCAACGCTTCTCCGTGCAGGTAACCGCCAAGGGAAGCCCTGTCCTGGCCGAAGTCCTCAAGCGCCTGGGCTGATCCGGCGCCCGGTCCGGGCGTAGCGGATATTCCCTGGTCGGGCGTCATTGGCTGTCAGGAGACCGCCGCCATGACCCAGATCCAAGCTTCCCTTTCGCTGCTTATCATCGCCCTGTCGGCCCAATCGGGCTTTTCCGATCCTGCCGGGGCGCCCGTTCCCGCCTCCCAGCCCTCCCTCATTTCCGACTATCCCGGCAAACCGGTGCCTATCATGCTCTCTCCCTTCGCCCTGCCGGCCGTTCCAATCGCTCCGGCGGCGCAGTCTGCCTCCCATGGCTCCTTGGCCATGCCGGACCTGGAAAGCGAGGGCCATAGGCATATCCGCGTGGCCGCGGAATCCGCCGCCAAGGTGGTCGGGACTCTTGCCTACGCGGGGTGCATTCTGGAAAACCCGCTGAGCATCATGGCCTGCCCGCAAGCCGGCCCTTCCGCTTCCAGGTACTGACCATGCCCGGCGTCCTCCGCGCCCTGCTCTTGATCGCCCTGCTCCTGTTTTGCGCCCGGCACGCCCGGGCCCAGGACACCCTGCCGGCGGTTCCCGCTCCGCGCATCGCGGATCCGAATGTCCCCGATCCCGGCGGGCCCGGAAATGGTCCCCGCCTGCCGGAAAACGAGGACGGCGATGCCGACCGCGACATCGGGAACAAGCTGGAATGGATCGGGAAAGTGCTGGAAGGATTGGCGAATCTGCTCGGAGGCTCCGGGCAAGTGGGGGTATCCCGCCGCTGAAAGGCGCCGAAACCGGAAAGTCGGCTTCGGCTGCCGGACGTGCCGGGGCTAGAACAAGGAGATGCGGCGCGAGAAGACGCCTTGTGCCGTCTCCACCTTCACCAGATATACGCCCGACTTGAGTCCCGCGGATCCTTCCAGCGTGCCGAAGCGGTATTCCGCCCCTTCGCCGCCCACCGCATTGTATACGCGATGCCCGGAAAGATCGAACAGGCTGAATTCATGCCGGCCCTTTTCACCCACCATCAGGGCGGTCTCGGACAACCATATTTTCTGGTAGGCGCCCGGCTTGGGCGAGTCCGCGATTTCCACCGGGACCTTGCAGGATCCCTTGTAGGTGACGCGCATGGCGCCCGGGTTGATGGCCTGATCGTAGTAGCCGTCGTAGTTCAGGATGTACAGCGCGCCGTCCTTGCCGTACATGGACATGACGTGGTTGCGGATATGGAAACCGCTGAAGATGCCGTTGTCCACCTTGAGGGTGTTGACGACCTTGAGCGTGTTGGTATCCACCGTCACCGCCCACATGCCTCCCTGGAACCCGGCGATAAGCCACTTGTTGTCAAACTGGGGCGGGAACTTCACGTCCGAATTCAGGCTGGGGTCGAAATGGTAGATGGGCCCGCCGATGGCGATGTTCGTCAGGTTGTTGATGGCGCCCGGAACCGCGGGAGGCAGCTCCACCACGCCGCTGTTGAGGGGAGAGTTGTTTTTGGGCGCCGCCACGGTCTTGTCATGGTTGCAGGTCTTGATGTTGTCGTTGTGGAAATAAGGGTAACCTGTGAAGACGGGGTGGCTGGTGATGTTGAATTCATCGTTGACGTTGGAATAGTTGACCGTGCCCCAGGCCAGCCAGCGCTTGATGGGATGCAGGCCGATGGAGAAGTTGCTGCGCTCGCCCTTCACGTAGACTTCCGGCAATACCTTCTTGGGGTCCCGGTACTGGGTGGCCAGATCGGCGCGGCCCATTTTCTCGAATTGGTCCGCCCAGTATTCCCCGAAATTCCCCCGCGGTATGGAATAGCCCTTGTCCGAACTGTCGGGATGGATGCGCCAGAAGCCGCCCCGCAGGCTGGCCGTGTTCGAGGGGCCCCATTCCGCGCTGTTGGTGCTGTCCGTCTTGGAGAGCACGCTGTTGCCGGCGTCGCAGGCCGTCGGATCCAGATCGGGGCTGTTGTTGCCCACCCCGCCCCAGAGATCGCCATAGGCGTCGAACATCATGGGGCCGCCGCTGTGCCAGGAATCCGATTTGCTCCCGATGATGTTGATGAGGATCTTCTCCGTGGCCATGTCCAGGGTGTTGTCCGCCTTGACGGTGATGCGGGTGAGGCGGAGCTGCCGGTTCTGGCCGAGCAATTGGTTGGGGGAATACCAGAGGTAGATCCAACGGTTCTTTTCGTAGTCGGGATGGAAGACCACGCCGAACAGGGCATTGTCGGCTTTGCCCCAGACATTGATCTTGCCCATGAGGGTGACTTTTTTGGCCGCTCCATCATAGAATTTCACGCTGCCCAGGCGTTCCACGAAGATGATGTTGGTATGATCGTAGACGCCGGCTTTGTTGATCACCTGCACGTCCATGCGGGTGGGCTCGGAAATGGTTCCATCGCCCGCGGCGCCGGCGTCGCCTTTGCGGTTGAACAGTTCCGTCATCTGGAAATCGGTGGCCTGCAAGGCCGCGCAGCCGTCATGGGTCAACTGGGCCATGGCGGGCCCGGCCGCGAGGATAGCCAGGGTGGACACCGATAGCGAGAGCGCCCTGAAAGCGGTCAGTGGATTAGTGGACTTCAAGGCTCGATCTGGACTGCGTAACATTTTGGGTTCCCCCCGGCATGGAAATCGGCCCATTCTCCGGACCTCATTCACAGAATACGGGAAAACAGGGCCCTTCGCCCATAGGGGAAAGGTGGGAATGACTTCCCTGGTGCCTTGGGTGATTCGGTATTTCTTAAATCCGGCCGGCCCGGAACCGGCCTGGAAATTGCTTTTTCCTTTGACCCACGGGGTGAAACCATGCTTTTTCTCAAAAATCCAAACGCCGCGGGAGAAATCGACGTCAGATTATCCACAGCGCATCAATCATTGACCGGCAACATCCTATCCGGGTCCGACCCGACCGCCGGTATTTCCAGGGAGGCTTTATGCAAGTAGGCTGGGCAGGCTTGCTGACGTTGGCGACATTGATCACGCAGGGGCATCCCATGGATGTCGACGTGAATTTTTCCGAGCAGAGCGGGGCGGCGCATATCCGCGTTTTCCATGTGCCGGCCAAAGAGCCGCTGGGCGCGGTGAAGCTGCGCTTGACGCTGCGGCCGGAGGCGGGCCTGGAAGCGGTGACCACCCTGGAACCCGCCGCGGGCCCCTGGTCCCAATTCATGCCCCAAACCGTCCGGTCCGGCAATACCCTGACCCTGTGGGCCATGGCGCCCAATATCGGGGAAAGCCGCGACTCCTCCGCCAAGCTTGTTTTCGATGTGAACCTGGTCTTGGCCGCGACCAAGCCCATGGCCGTGGCGGCGGATCTGATCGACAGTATCGTGGTGGAAGAGGCCTGGACGCCCTTCGGACGGAAAACCGTGTTGGGAAAGAACCTGACCACCGGACTGCGTTCCGCTCCCCGCGCCCTTGCGCCCACGCTCGTCGAACGCATCCGCGGTTCCTCCCGGTCCTTGAATTTCAGCCTGGGGAAGACCCAGCGCGTGCGCGTTTATGTTTCCGATTTCCGGGGACGGCGCATGGCGGACATTCTGGACAAGAAGCTCACCCCCGGCATGCATGAAATCACCTGGGACGGAAAAGCGGACGGAGGCAATCCATTGCCCGCGGGAACCTATTTTCTGCGGTTGGAGGCCGGCACCTATGCTTATGACCGGAAACTGGAGGTGGCGAAATGAACCGGATCACAGCGGCTTTTTCCGCGCTGTCCTTTTCCGCCTTGACCCTCTCGACCCTCTGCGCATACTCCGCCATGGCCGCGGGCACGGACCTGAACGGCGACAAGCTGGTGGATGCCCAGGACGCCCAGGCTTTTCTGAACGGCGTCGCCGCGGGCGCGCCCCCGGCATCCCTCGACCTGGACGGGGACGGAACGGTCGGCCTTTCGGACGCCCTGTTGTACGGCCGGTGGATCAACGGGCTGTATGAAAAACCGTCCGCCGGACTTTCCACCCTGTATTTCCGGAATCCCGCCGACACCGCCGCATTCGCGGGGTATCAGGCGAACAAGAAGGCCATGGCGTCCTGGGGTCTGTCGGATCTGAAGCAAAATTATCCTTCGACTCCAAGCGCCGCGCCCAATTATGCCCCCGGCCAGGTGCAATATGAAAGCGAAGTCGGAAACGGAATGGCCAAATGGGCATCGCCGGCCTGGGACCGCAATGCGTTCCTGACCCAGGTCCGCTTGCAAGGGGCCGCGGTTTCCAAGGACGTCAAGTTCCCCAATTATTTCCAGGCGTTGGACAAAATCCACGCGGCCGATCTGCCGCTGTTGGTGACCACGGATGCCGTGCTCCATTCCATCTACCTCAGCTATGACAACATTCTGATGGAGCTGGAGGAAAATCTGTTCTCTCCGTCCCTGGAAAGGATCCTGCTGGCTTCCCACGAGTATGCCCGGGTAAACTACGGAGGGGATCAGAATGGTCAGGACGTGGAGGAAATGCTTGCGACCGCGCTGTACCTGCTCAACCGTTCCCGCAACGACGTGGAAAAGACCGACGCGGTCACGTCCCGCCTGGCCTCCATCGACGGGCTGGCGATGCAGACGGTCAACCTGTACGGCCAGGATACCGCCGTCGATTTCTCCCAATTCAAACCGCGCGGGCATTACACCAGGACTCCCAAGCTCTCGGCCTATTTCCAGGCCATGATGTGGCTCTCGCGGGCGGACCTGGCCTTCGATCTGCGGGCCCAGGGAAAAGGTCCGGCCAACCCGGCCTTGACACGCATGAAGAAGGACGCCTTGACCCTGTGGGATTGCGTGGTCAATTCCGGTTCCTATCCCGCCTGGCTGGAAATCAACCGCTACGTGGAATACCTGGTGGGCAACAGCGACGGCCTCAATATGAAGGGCATGGGCGCCGTGGCCCAGAACCTGGGCATCCGCAGCCTTCCGGATTTCCTGAAGACCTTTCCGGAAGCCCGCTTCGATTCCGTCATGGTCGCGGGCCGGTTCGGCGCGCAGGCCATTCTCTCCCAGTCCAAGGAATACGGTCCCGGCGGCGCCGCCGATCTCGATCTTTCCCCCATCTGCAATTTCATGCCCCAGCGTTTCATTCTGGATTCATACACCTTTTCGCAGACGGTATTCCCCCTGACGGAAGAATTGATGCCGTCCTCCCAGTACATCGCATTCGCATTGGGGGACAACTCCGCCTTGCAGGACCTGCCGACGGCGAAAGGCGCCAAGGTCTACGGCGTCCTGGGGGCCCAGCGCGCCCTCTACGACGGCATCAGCGCCGAAGGCTGGCAATCCAACATGTACACGTCCTGGCTTGGGTTCCTGAGAAAGCTCAACCCGGCCGAAGGCAACACCAAGGTTGCGCCTGCGTTCCGGACCGGAATCTGGCGCAAGAAGATGCGCAACACCCAGCTGACTTCCTGGGCCCAGTTGCGCCACAACACCATTCTCTATGCAAAGCAATCCTATACCGGGGGTACTTCGTGTTCCTTCCCCAAGGCGTACGTGGAACCGTACCCGGAATTCTTCGACGCGGTAGCGGCCTACGCCCGCATGGGCGCAATCACTTTCAAGACCGGCCGCCCCGCCGTGTCCGCCTACTTCGCGGATCTGGAGGAGATAGCCCTGAAGCTGCGGGACGTGGCGCTTCGGTCCGCCCAAGGCCAGGGCCCCACGGATGCGCAAGGTGCTTGGCTGACGACGGCGCTTACCTCCTCCTTGCCCCCCATCGTGATGTGCGGTTCCATCAGGATGTATGACGGATGGTATATGCACCTGATGTACAAGCCCAAGTCGGATCTGGAGCACAGCACGGACTTCACCATTGCGGACGTGCATACTCATCCCAAGGATGAAGTGGCCCCGGACATGGTCTTGCATGAGGCTTCGGGGGAAATCAATCTGGCCGCGGTGGCGGTGCAGGAGGATTCCTGCGTGACGATGTACGTGGGTCCCGTGGGTTCTTTCTACGAAGTGAACCATGTGGGCGACCTGAAGCGGTATACCGACGAGGAATGGACCACGGCCATCGTGCAGAAGGATGCCATCGTGACGCGCCCCGCCTGGACCGCGCCCTTCCTGGGTCCTTGAGGTTGGCGAAGGGTTAAGGGTCGGCCTGGAAATACCGCAAGACGGCTTCCACGATGCGGGGGGCCGCCTTCCCGTCCCCGTAGGGGTTGGAGGCGTTGCCCAGCTTGCGTCTTTCCCCTTCGTCGTCCAGTAACAGGCGCGCTTCCCGCACGATGTCCTCGCGGCGCGTCCCCACCAGGCGCACCGTACCGGCTTCCACCGCCTCGGGACGCTCGGTCTCGTTGCGGAGCACCAGCACCGGCACTCCCAAGGTGGGCGCCTCTTCCTGCACGCCGCCGGAGTCGGTCAGGATGAGATGGGCCTTGGACATCATCCGCACGAAATCGAAATAATCCATGGGGGCCGCCAGGCGGATGTTGGGGACGGTCCCGAGGATTTCCCGCGCCGGTTTCTGGACGTTGGGATTCAGGTGCACGGGATAGACCACTTCCACGTCCGGGTAGGCCAGGGCGATTTCCCGGATGGCGGAGAAAATCCGCTCCATGGGCTCGCCGAAGCTTTCCCGCCTATGCACGGTGATCAGGACCATGCGTTTTCCCTTGAGATCCAGATCGGGAAGGGGAAAGGGATGGTCCATGCCGGCCGCGAGCAGGAGGGTATCGATGCCGGTGTTGCCGGTGACATGCAGCGTCTTTTCCGGCACGCCTTCGCGCAACAGATTTTCTTTGTTGCCCAGGGTCGGGCAGAAGTTCAGGTCCGCGCAGCAGGTGATGAGGCGGCGGTTGATCTCCTCGGGAAAGGGAAAATATTTGTCGTTGGTGCGCAGGCCCGCTTCCACGTGCCCCACGGGAATCTTTCCGTAGAAAGCGGAGAGCGCCCCCAGGAAGGCCGTGGTGGTGTCGCCCTGGACCAGCAGCATGTCCGGACGGTCCTTCAGGAAGACCTGCTCGAAGGCGGCGATGGCCTTGCTGCTGAGCCGATACAGGCTCTGGTCGGGTTCCATCAGGTCCATTTCATGATCGACGCGGATACGGAAGCGCTCCAGGATCTGGGCCAGCATCTGCTTGTGTTGCCCGGTGGAGACCACCAGGGTGGACAGTTCCGGGCGGGCTTGCAGGGCCCGGATCACGGGGACCATCTTGATTGCCTCGGGACGGGTGCCGAACACGACGGCGACCAGGGGTTTTTTCGATTCCATTTTCCTCGGCTCCATGTTATTTGGACGTGGCTCGTTGGCCGGCGGGAAGGTGCGTGTGCCGCATCAGCCGCCGCCCGCCCGTATCATACTCATCCGCCTTCCCGCCGGTCCGGATCTCCATCCGGGAGGCGGCGGCGTTCCAGCCCAGGCGGGTGCGTCCGGGCGCGGAACCGGCAGGAGCATGGAGCATGACGGAAGCGGGACCCCCGCCGTACAACGCGGAAACGAACCCCATGGTGGTTCCCGCCGCCATATCGAAGGTGCCGTTCCCGTCCACGTCTCCGATGTCGGCGACGGCGGTCACTTCTCCTCCCATGTTCAGGGACCAGGACTTGGTCCCCTTGCCGCTGATGAGAGCGGCCACATCGCTGGAGGTGCCCACGGCGCAATCGGCCCGCCCGTCCTTGTCCACGTCGCCCATGGGAGCGATGGAGAGGATGGTGCTGGTATCGCCGAAGTTGTAGGTCCAGGAGGCGGGGACGTTCGCGCCTTGGGCCTTGCCGGGCACGCAATGCACCTGTCCTCCCCCGTCGCCGATCAAGGCGTCCGGTTTTCCGTCCCCGTCCATATCGTCGCTGACGGCCAGGGCGGTGGCCCCCATGGAGACGGCATGGGACCAGATGACTTCCCCGGTGGATCCTTTCAGAAGATACGCCATGTCCGCGCCGCACGCGGCCAACACTTCTTCGATGCCGTCTCCGTCCTGGTCCGGAAAGGCGGCCACTTTCCAGACGTCCCCGGGCAGTCCGCTTTTCCACTTGACCGTGCCGCCGGCCAAGGCCAGGCAGAAGACGGTATCCGTATTGGTGCCCACCGCCAATCCGAATGCGCCGTTTTTCTGGCTGAGCAGGGCCAGACCGTTGGCGCCCGAAGGCGGCGCGTCCTTGGCGGACACCGCCGAGGTTTTTCCCGCCGGATTTCCCACGCCTCCGGGAGGACCATGAATCTTGCCTGCCGGGACCCCGAATTGCCAGACCACCTTGCCCAGCTTGCTGCCGGGCTTGCCGGACAGGCAGAAGACGGTATCATTTTCGCTGCCGGCGGCCACGTCCGGAACCCCATCATTGTCCACGTCGGGCAGGGCCGCGAGGCTGAGTATGGTTCCGGGGGTATCGGTGAGGTAACCCCACAGCAACGCTCCGGAGGCTCCGGAAACCGCCTTGATCACCCCTTGTTGATCTCCACCCACCGCATCGGGTTTTCCGTCCCCATCCAGATCGGAAACGGAAACGGCCGCGCTCAGGGTGGACAGGAACTTGACGGCCCAGAGCTGGTTTCCCGCCTTTGGCCCTTTGCCTTCCACCAGGTAAAGGCTGTCGTCTTCCGATCCCACCAGGACGTCCTTGCCCCCGTTGCCGGAGAGGTCGGCGATGGGCTCCACAACCGTCACTCCGAAGTCCGCGTAGAAGCGCCAGAGTTGATCGCCGGGAACGGCGCGCGCGTTTCCGGCGGCCAGTCCCAATGCGAGCAGTGGCCATATGCGGCGGCGGCGGCCGGTTTCCTTGCGGCCGCTCGCGAGCGGAGCGCGGATCGGATGGGATTCGGGTGCAGATATTTTAAGCATGGTATCCTCCATCATCGATTCAATAACGTCATGGGAGCCCATCGCCGGCTCCTCAAATCCCCAGGCCATACCAGAAGCTTCCGGTAACGCGCAGATCCCGCAGACCCCGGGCATAGGGGTTGGGATCTTCGGCGCGCTCCCGCCCGTAATAGCGGCCCCAGAGGTATTCCGCCTTGATCGCCAGATCGAGCATGGCCAGGGGTTTGTAGCGCAGTCCCGGACCCGCCATCGCCAGATTGTTCCACCAGTCCTTATGGGTATCGAACCACACGTAGGCGGTCGCGTAGGCGGCCAGGGAGCCGGCGGGGCCTTCCATCACCATGAAACCCAGGTCGGGGTTGGCGTAGAAGATCAGGTTGCCGAAACGCGCCAGGCTGTCGCGATAGGTTTCGCCGCCGCCCCGCGTCCGCACATGGCGGCTCAGGGAGGAAAAGATGCAATCGGAATAGGCTTCCCCCCAGAACCGGAACGGAAAGGCGAAGCCGGCCGCGGGCGTTCCGGGTTCCTGACCCCAACCGTGCCAGAAGATGAGGCCGGCCCGGTACTCCAGCAAAGGTCCGGCCGGGATCAGCGCCAGGCTGTCCATGGCTTGTTGCAGGCTGTCCTTGGTGGATTCCAAGCTGTCCAGAAACCCGTCCAGCCGGTCCAGGGACTGGATCTGGGCGTTCCCCACCGTGTCCAGATGGGCAAGGGTCTTCCGGTCAAAGTCCGGATCCTCGAGGAGATTGGCTTTGAAAACCTCCTGATAAAGGGAGCGGAAATCCTTCTGCGCCTGGTCCAGCGCGCTGCGGTTCCTATCGATGCGGGCCTGCACGCCCTGGAAAGCCAAATCGCCGGAAGCCAGGCGCAGGTACTGGCCCGCAATCACTTCGCCGAACACGGTCAGGGAAACCTTCTTGAGCAGGGAAACCCGCGCGCCCGCGCCGAAGTCCACCCGGTTGTTCCAGAAGAAGTCGCGTTGATCCCGGTAGATGCGGGTCTTGAGATACGGATCGATGGGATAGGAGGTTCCGAAGCGCTTGCCGATCTTGAACTCCGTGAACCCGGACAGATTCCGATCGTCATGGCGCGAGAAGGCGCCTTCCCCGTAGGCGTCCATCCACAGGGGATGTTCGGCAGCGTCATCGGCTTCGGCCTCGGCCAGGGCCTCCTCCGCGGCCGCCGCCTGGCCGTCCACGGCGGGCACGCTGTCCGGGGCCGCCTGCAGGCCGTTTCCGGAATCCGCCTCCGCTGAATCGGAGTCCGTTGCATCTTCCCCGCGGGCGCCCGCGAATGCGAACAGAATCAGGAAAAGGATCGGCGAATGCATTTTCATCGCGACTCGGCCGCTTTCTTGTCCGCTTTTTCGCCCGGCTCCGGCACCGCCACGTCCCCGTCGGTCTTGAAGCGCACGGTCTTGTCCCACACGCCAACGCGCGTGCCGGTGAAATCCAGCCACAGGGATTTGAAGACCACGTAAATCCACATCTGGCAATAGGTGAAATACATAAGGCCCGTGATCAGGAAGTTGCCCAGCGTGTCCTCCTTCTCGTAGGAAAGGACGAAGAACACCTCGGCCATGTAGAGCGCATAGGCGGAATACCAGACGGCCGTATAAGGACCGGGGATGTCGATGCGGATGACCCCCAGGATGCTCAGGATGAAGATGGAGTGGGAAAGCACCGTTGAGAGGAGGAACAGGTAATAGAGCCCGAACATGTAAAGGAATTCGGTGGTGAGGTGCCGGTTCTTGAATTGCAGCGCCGGCTTGGCGTATTTCCTGAGCACGTAGTTGTTGCCCCGCACCCAGCGGGTGCGTTGCTTGATCCACACCTTGATGGTTTCCGGTTCCTGCTCCCAGGTGACCGAGGTGGGCACGAACTGGACTTCGTAGCCCGCCATCTGCAGGCGCACGGAGAGTTCCGAATCCTCGGTGATGGCCTTGACGTCCCATCCCCCCACCGCTTCCAGGGCCTGCCGCTTGATGATGTAGTTGGTGCCCGGCAGGATGGCGAATCTGGAAAACCAATACCGGCCGGCCTGGATCATCCATTGGAAGCTCAGGGTCTCGATGTTGACCATGCGTGTGAGAATGTTGCGGTTGCGGTTGATGCAGCGGAACTTGCCGAGCACGGCGGTGAGGTTGGGGTTGGCCACCATGGCGGAGGAAAGGATGCGCAGGGATTCAGGGCGCGGATTGTTGTCGCCGTCGTAGATGGCGATGACCGGAAACCGGCACAGCTTGAGGCCCTCGTTGAGGGCGTGGGGCTTGCCGCTGCCTTTTTCGCGAGCGGGCCAGCCCAGGCAGCGCACGCGCGGATCTTCCTTGGACAGGCGTTCCACGATTTCCGTGGTTCCGTCGTTCGAGTGATCGCTGATGACGATGACTTCGAACTTGTCCTTGGGATAGTCCATGGCCAAGAGGGCGCGCACGGTTTTTTCGATCACCATGGCCTCGTTGCGGGCCGGGATCATGGCCGAAACGCCGGGCAGGTCCGCCTCCGCGCAGATCTTGATCGGCTGGCGCTTGAAGCGGCGCCTGTAGGCGTAGCCTCCCCAGGTGAGGACCAGGTTGAACAGGATCATCCCCCAGATGACGATCACGGAAAACAGGAACAGGAATTCCAGGATGGGATGGGAATAGGGCACTACCGGACCTCCGCGAACTCGAAATTCATTTTTCCCCGCTTTTTCCTTCGTCCCCGCCGTCCCCGGAATACAGGCGCTTGGCGGCGCCGCCCAGGTAGAGAAGCACGAAGGCGAAGACGGTCAGGCTGCTGATCACGACGATCACTCCGGACAGGCCGATGCTGGCCTGGCGCATGATGGAGGAAAAGAGCGGACGCATGGTGATTTCCACCAGATGATCGCCGGCGGGAAGGCTCAGGCTTCCGCCCGGGACCATGCCTTTTGCTCCGGCTCCCGCCGCCGCGCTCTTGGGCATGGGAGTCTTGTCCGCTTCCATGCGGCCGAGCGGCAATCCGTCCAGGGATGTCTCCCTGGGGACCATGGACAGCCCCAGGGAGGCCGGCAGCGGGGATCTGTATCGCAGGTGCAGTCCCTTGAGCGTGATGCCTGCCTCCACGATGTCTCCGTTGAAGCCCGTGATGCGCGCCGGGGCCTGCAGCAACGTCTTCCAGGCCATCAGGCGCGGACAGCCTTCCACGCGGTGCGAACCTTCCGGCAAAAGCAGGCGGCCTTTGTCGTAGGCGGGCCAGATGTTTCCGTCCACCAGCACTTCCGGGTTCGCGTGTTCATCCAGTTCCAAGGCCGTGCGGCCCGGAGCATCGATGGTCCAGGCCGCGGGCGTGATGCGTTCCCGCGCCGCCGCGGCGGCCGCATAGGCCAGATCGCGGAAATCGGTATCGTAGATGAAATCCTCCGTGCGCAGGGTGAGGCGCGCGCCCGCCAATTCCGCCGAGGCCACCAGGTCCATCAATTCCAGGCCGCACAGTTGCGAGGTGGAACCGCTCGCCGGCTTGCGTTTGTCGAACTGGATTTCCACCATGGGCTTCCAGGCCGGATAGTCCGCGCGCCACACGGCCAGATCCTTGAGCAACTCTTCCGCTCCCAGGGCGGTCCGCGTGGGGGCCGCCTGGAGGCGCACCTGCGGATCGTTTTCCGTGAGGCCGCGGTACCAGGCCGCCGTCCGGGGCGAGACGCCTTCCAGCGACCGCGTAAGGATGATTTCCGCGCCGGGCTTCTGCAGAGGGCGCTGCTCTTTCAGGAAGGCGATCGCGTCCACGGTGAGGGCCAGCTCCACCGAATCCCGATAGTCGCGGAATGCATTCCAGGCCGCCGGGGATTTCCGGAAGTACTGGGGCGCGGCGGGATCGAAGATGCGCGCCGGATCGTAACCGCGGTCCGCGGCGTACCGGGCGCGGAAGGACGGATGGAAGGGAGTGATATGCTTGAGGGAATCCGGATTGTCGCCGGAGAACATCCGGCCCGTGAGCGCGGCGCCGTCCCAGGGAGCCAGCAGCAGCAGGCGCTTCAGGGCATTGTAGGCCCCCGCTCGGCAGGTGTCGTTGGTCAGGTTCATGGATTGCTTCCAACCGATGTCGGCTTCCATTTCCGCATCGGTTCCCGCCGCCGTCTTCTCGCGCCATTGCGGGTGATCCTGCCAGAACCGATCGGAAATCCCGGGAAGATCGAACCAGGCGTAGGCCAGGATCCCGTATTTGTGCAGGAGGTCCGCCAGGTATCCGTATTCGAAGGTGTATTTCTGGTAGTCGTGCCAGCCCGCGACGTAGACGGCGCGCACGCCGTTCTTGTGCCAATTGGCCGCCAGCTGTTCCACGGGCACGTCTTCGCGGCTGCCGGGATCGAAATACACTTCCAGACTCGGCGATTTGAGGGTCGGGAAAAGCCCGAACTCCCGCTCCACCAGATCCAGCAGGAAAGGGAAACGGTACGGCTTGGCGGGCTCGTCCGCCGCCGTGAACGGCACGGCGAAGAACAGATACTTGCCCTCGCCGTATTCCCCGCCCGCCACCAGCGGCGCATCGTCCGCGGTGCTGTATTCGTTCACGTATTCCACGTCCGCGTCGAAAACGTAATACGGAGACGGTTTGGCCCATTTGATGTCCACCTGCGGCAGGTAATCGTCCTTGAGTTCGGAAACCGTTTTGCCCGAATCCGTGGTGCGGATCCCCAGCCGTTCGGCCATCAGGGACGGGCCCTCCAGGATGAGGGCGTTGCCCTTGGCCACCCACTGGGAAAGGATCAGGGATTGCTGCGTGGACAGCAAGGCGGCGGCTTCGGCCGGGATCACCACCAGGTTGTTCGCGTCCGGGACGCCCAGGAATCGATCCACCCGCAGGGTATCCACGTCGATGCCGAATGCCTGGAAGGCGCGCGCCCAGGCTTCCTGGCTGGCGGGAAAATGGATGGCCGGGGGCTTGGGACGGGCGTACGCGGCCTTGCTTGCCGGGCGGGCCGGCTCCACGCTGTCGACCGGATCGCGCGGCGGCCAAGTGCCCCCCGGATGGGTGTGCAGGTGCGCGGCGCGGCGCGGGGCCGCCGATGCGGTTTGCGAATCCGCGGCCGATGTGTCCGGCCAGGCGGGAGGGAGGCTGCCGGGAACCGTCCATATCAGGCAAGGCCGCGCGGGTTTCCCCTGGGAGGCGCGCAGCACCGGCGAGGAAAGCAACCGATCCCGCGCCTTGCCCAGAACGCCCAGTTTCGGCATGGAAATATCGGAGAGCCAACCGGGCGGCTTCTCGGTGGCTTCCGCCACGAAGCTCCACCCGGGCGGACAATGCACCGCTTTGGCGAATGCTCCCGTCACCGGTTCCTTGGAAACCCATTCCTCCCGGTGTTCGCCCTGGGAATCCAGGTAGAAGGTGCGCAAGTATTTGCCCTGCGGGTTCAGGGAGATCTCCCGGCTACCTGTCACGTGCACGATACCCTGGGCCTCCATCTTGAGGGGCAGGGAACGGATGTCGGAGAATTCGTATCCCATTGCGCGCACGCCCGTCACCAGCTCCTTGAGCACCTTGCGATCGATCCAGGGATGGAAGAAGAAGCTGGCGAAGCCGTCGCGCACGGCCAGATTGTTCTTGGCGAAGCGCAACAGGGGCGCGGCGTCCTGGAGATCGTTGGGCACATAGCCGAGATTTTCCGGGATGATGGAGTTTCCGGACGGGTGCCTGGCGATGAAGAAGGGGACCAGTTGGTCGAAGCCGGTCTGGTCGATGACTTGGCGGCGGCCGTATTCCGCGGAGAAGAATTGATCGATGACCCCGTAATCCAGCTGCGAACAGGCGTAATGGGGCGTTTCGAAAACGATGGGATAGATGCCGTTCTTGCGCATCTCATCGATGCCGCGCTGCAGGCGCACGCGCACGTATTCCTTCGAGTCCTCGAACAGGGGCGAATCGTGGAGCGCGTCCCAGAACTCATAGTCGTAGGTGGAGCGGCCCCGGTACTGATGGGTGCTGCCGTGCATGACGATGGCGGCGCCCTTGGACATAGCGTATTTGATGGCCTTGACGAACTCGGGCCGATCGGAAAGGGTGAGGGCGGTGTTTTCGTCCGGGTCCACGTAGTAGGTGACCAGGGAGATCGAGAACGGCACTCCCTGGCCATGCAGCAGATCGGCAATCGCGCGGATGGAAGCCGGATCGGTGAGCGGGCAGACGTCCTCGATGCGGACCAGGGCCGTGCGTTTCACCGGATGGCTTTCCCCCACGAATTCATGCAACACGTCGGCGAAGGCGGCGTCGCGTCCCCCTTCGACGATGTAATCCGTGGGGCAATCCGCCACGAACCAGAAATTGCCGGACTGGAGGATGTAAGGATGCGTTTCGCCGTCCCGGGAGCGGACGCGCGCATGCACCTTGACCTTGGCCGTGTCCAGCACGGCCACCTGGTTGAATACGGAATCGGTCTTGTACAATTCCTGCCCGCCGTACAGGACCGTGTTGTAGTCGGAAGTATGCCGCAGGTACTCGAATTTCAGACCCCGGCGCGCGAGCACGCCGTTGGAGGGCGCCGCCGCGATGCCCTTGGCGGTGTCCCGGTAGGTGTTGGTGTCGCCATGGCCTCCCGTGAGCGGACGATCCAATTGCCAGAGGTTGAAATCCGCCCAGAACAGCTTGGACTCCGGTTCGGCGGCCCAGGCCAGGAAGGCGGCCGGCAGGGGATAGTTCTCCTTGCTGCCCACATAGGCCACCAGATCATTGGCGCCCACCAGGGTGTCGGAAAAGGAATCCACCGCCGCCGTCACCGTTTCCAGTCCGAAATGCCCGAAGAGCACGGCCACCTGTTTGGCCACTCCCAGGCCGCGCGGATCGTGGAGCACCAATACCCTGCGTTCGCTCTGGGTGTTCCACGCCTTCTCGAGGTTGGACCATGCGCCCATGCTGTCGGCCAGGTGGGTGTCGTAGAACTCGATGCTTTGCGCGCCGCCGCGCCTGGCCGCCACGATGCTCTCCACCAATTCATTCGGACTGACTTCCACGGGACCCAGGGGCGTGAGTTCGATGTGCGCGATCAGATGCGCCCGGGTACCCACCTGGGCCAGGGATTGTTCCACCGCCTTGCGGGTCCACTCCGGCCGGAACGTGGCGGGGTTGTCGTAGCTGTCGGCCCATTGCTGCCACAGGAGTTCCGCCGAAACCCATTGCGGCCGGTCCGGGGAATCCAGCATCCGATCGAGGTCCAGGCCGGTCAGCTCCTTCTGGCGCGCGAAAGGCAACAGATCCGAGGACGGAGCGGCCGTGGCGATGAAGGTGACGCAGGCGGTGCGCCCTGCCGCCTTGACGGCCTTCGTCGAAGCCAGCAGAAGATCGGTGAGGCCGCGCGCGCGTTCCGCTGCCGCTTCCGGAGAGAACATGTCCCGGCCCCCGGCGCCGATTTCCTTGCGGCAGATATCGCATTGGCACGCCAACTTCCCCTTCCAGACCGCGGCGGGTTCGGCGAAATCCATTCCGTCCAGATCGGGATAGCGGTCGAGGATGTCCTTCAGGAAGCCCTGCCACCAAGCGGCGAAGCCGGGTCGGCGCGCGCAGAGGAAATGATGGTCCGGCAACGGCATGAGGTCCGCGCCGTCGCGGGTTTTCAGCCGCCATTCGGGGTGCGCGTCCCAGGCCCCTTTGTGCTCGAAGACCGGCATCCACGCCAGCACCCGCATTCCCCGCTTATGGGATGCGTCCAGGAACAACCGGAGCAGATCCTTGTCGCCATAATCCGTCTTGCGGTTGCCCGGGTATTTGGTGCCGTAGACGGCGCCGAATTCGGCGTCATAGGCCTTGAAGAAAACCGTGTTGATGCCATGGGAGCGCCAATCCCCCACGGCCGAATCCACGAAGTTCCGCAACGGCTGCCTGAGATTATAGTAGTACGACGGATCGAAACGGACGCCCTGGATCCGGCTGGTTCCGAAGTCCGGTCCCGGCCCGGATTTGCGGCCGCAGCCCGTGAATGGCAACAGGCAACCGACGAGGATGGTCAAAGTCCAAGGTAACGCCCTGGTAACGGTACTGGAGGAACGGGACATTGGAAAGACTCCGGGAAGCAATCGGGATGGAGTTCCGACTAAGACATCGAGGACTTAAATTAATGCCGACTGAAAATCGACCAAATCGGATAGATTATCGCATTTTGAAACCGCGGGTTCCAACTTCCGGAAGCCCGGTTGCAAAATGGGGTTGGCCGACCCCACATGGATCCACCTCGCCCAATTGGCCGCCGCGACCCGGAACGGAAATCCCACCCGTCACGACCCGTTCCGAAACTATTCGTTCCGACCAAAAGGAGGCCGAAAGCCGATGGGGGGTAACCCGTGGGTGCAGGGCCCGTAGCAATCAATGATTGCCGGCATAAAGGAATGACGGAACTTATGGGAAGCAGCGGGATTATGACAAAACCTCCTGTTTTCGGGCGGTTTTCACTCCGAATCGCAAAAAATCAACGCCCCCGGTTTAATAACCCGTATTATATTTAGCCTCAATCAGTTACTAGGCGTTCCGGCAGGCTCAAGTATCATGCAGGTTAAAGCGCATGACGACGAGGGTTTTACCGGGTGGCTGATGTGTTCTCAAAGAAGGAATCTCAGATGAATATTTATGTCAGCAACATACCTTATCAGACCACCGAGGACGAACTCCGCGATGCATTTGCGGCGTTCGGCAATGTGAGCTCGGCTCGTATCATCAAAGACAAGCTGACCGGCAAATCCCGGGGGTTCGGGTTCGTGGAAATGGGCAACGACGACGAAGCCCGTGCCGCACTCGAAGGTATGAATGGCGCCGAATTGACCGGCCGGAAGATCAATGCCAGGGAAGCCCGTCCCCGCGAAGAGGGACCCGGCGGCGGCAACGGCGGCGGTCAGGGCGGATTCCGCCGCGACAGCCGTCCCAACACCCAGAGCACCAACCGGGGCACCTACTAAAACAATCCGTCGCGGGACGATTCATCGTCCCGCGGTATTTTTCCCGAGACGGCCGGAGTTTTCCGGCCGCGTGATCGATTTTACTTTTACGCGCTTCTTCCTTTTTTTTCGCCTGTTTCTCCCGCCTTGCTTCTGTTTTATAGGGTTTTTTCCGTCCATTGCGATGGAATAAGCCGATTTGGTTAGGCAAACGGCCTTGCGAATTTTTATCTTTCCCAAATGCCTATTGCCGATCCCCTCTCCGTCCTGGAGGATACCCAGCCGGATGCGGAGCGCAAGGGTCCTGCCCGTCACGCTTTTTTCATCAGCACGCCCCGGAATCTCGAGCCTCTTCTGGAAGAGGAATTGCGGGAATTGGGCATCGTCGATGTAAAACAGGTCTACCTGGGCGTGGAAGCGAAGCTTTCCCGGGAAGAGGTCTACCGCGTGGTCTATGCCTCGCGCCTGGCGTCCCGGGTGCTCCGGCCCCTGGCCACCTTCCCCTGCCGCAATCCCGATGAATTGTACGAGCATGCGGTCAAGTTCAACTGGGCGCGCATCCTGAAGGAAGGGCAGACCCTCAAGGTCTCCGCTTCCGTTTCCGATTCGGCCATCACCCACAGCCAATACGCCGCCCTCAAGCTGAAGGACGCCGTGGTCGACAGCCTGCGCGAACGCACCGGCGCCCGCCCCTCCATCGACCGGGAAACACCGGACGTGCGCCTCGATCTTTTCCTGCGCCACGACCAGGCCACCATCAGCCTCTATTATTCCGACGGCATCATGCATCGCCGCGGGTACCGCATCCAGGCCGTGGACGCTCCCTTGAAGGAAAACCTGGCCGCGGCGGTCCTGCTGTTCTCCAAGTGGAAAGGCGATCGCCCCCTGGTGGATCTGTTCTGCGGCAGCGGCACCTTCCTCATCGAAGGCGCCATGATCGCGACGCATACGCCCGCCGGTTTCTTCCGCGAGACGCAGGGATTCGAAACGCTTCCGGATTTCTCCGAGTCGCTCTGGGCCAAGGTCAAGCACGAATTCACCAAGGCCATCCTGCCGCTGCCCAAGGGTCTCATCACGGGCGTGGACATCAGCGCCCGCGCCATGGCCGCCACGCGCGCCAACCTCGCGCGCACGCCGTGGCTTGACGCCGTCAAGCTGACCCAGAAGGATTTCGCCAAACTGGAAGGCCCCTATCCGGATCGCACCATCGTGGCCAATCCGCCCTATGGCGTGCGTCTGGAGGACACCCAGGAAGGGTTGCAGGAGTTCTACAAATCCCTGGGCCAATTCCTCAAGACCAAGTGCCCGGACTCCAAAGCCTACGTCCTGATTCCGGACAAGGAACTGGAAAAGGAAATCTGGTTCAAGCCCGAACGCCGGCTCGTCATCGACAATGGCGCGTTGGAAGTGAGCGTGGCCGAATACTCCATCCTGCCTCCCCGGGAAGACGCGCCCGCCAGACCCGACAAGGCTGACAAGGCCGAAAAAACCGAGAAGGCCGAAAAGGTCGAAAAACCGGCCAAATCCGAAAAGGCCGAGAAGGCCGCGAAGCCCAAAACCCCGCCGGAAAAATGATCGTCCTGATGACCGGCGCCACGGGCTTCATCGGAAGAACCCTGTCGGCACGGTTGTCCGCGGAAGGCCACACCCTCCGCATCCTCACCCGTAACACCAACGCTACCCCTGCGCAATCCGGACTCCCTATCGGGACCCGGGCCTTTCCGTGGACGTCCGGTGATACCGTGCCCGCGGCCGCCCTGGACGGCGCGGATGCGGTAGTCCATCTGGCGGGGGAGAGCATCGGCAGCTGGCCCTGGACCGCGGCGCGCAAGCGGCGCATCCTGGAGTCGCGGGTGCTCGGCACGCGCGCCCTGGTCCGGGCGATAAGCGAGGGCGGTACCAAGCCTTCCGTGCTGGTGGCGGCTTCGGCGGTGGGATATTATGGCGATGGCGGCGGGGAAAGCCTTCCGGAATCCCATGCCCCCGGAAAAGGATTCCTGGCGGAAGTATGCGTGGCCTGGGAGCGGGAGATCTTCCGCGCCCGGGAGCTGGGACTCCGCGCCGTGGCCGTCCGCAACGGACTGGTGCTGGGCCGCGGCGGCGCGTTGGCGAAGCTCCTGCCGGTCTACCGGAAAGGCGGCGGCGCGGTGCTCGGATCGGGAAGGCAATGGTGGAGTTGGGTCCACGTGGAGGACACGGCGGGAATATTCCTGCATGCCCTGGGGAACGGCGCGCTGGAAGGGGCCGTCAACGGATGCGCCCCGGAACCGGTGGCGCAGAGGGAATTCGCGGATACCCTGGCCAAGGCCGTGCGCCGGCCCCGGTTGTTCAGGATTCCGGCGTTCGCCTTGCGGCTGGGACTCGGAGAGATGGCGGCCACCTTGCTGGAAGGCCAGAAAACGGATGTCTCGAAGCTGTCCAAGGGGTATGATTTCCGTTACCGTACCCTGGAAGCTGCCCTGGAAAACATCGTCGCGGGAGGTTGAGTATGACGGGTCGTGGATTCAATTCCGGAAATTTGCTGATCGCGGCCATCCGATCGATGGCGTCTCTGCTCTGCATCGCCGCCTTGGCGGCGGCGGGAGAGGGGCCATTCGAAGACATGTCTCCGGTCGTTCCCGCGGCGCCCACGCTCCGCGTGGATACCGCCATCTACAATCTGGATCAAGGGGTGCTCCAGTACGCCTTCACGTTCGCGAACCCTTCGGATTCGGTGCTGTATCTGGATTGCCAGGTGCCGCCCCGCGCGACCCTGACGGGGAACACCCTGGTGCTGGACTTCGACCGGACCGCGGCGCCACCGGCTCCGGGCGCGGCGGATTCCGCGGGCGCGGCCGCCGGCTCCGGCGCTTCCGGTCCATCGGCGGGAAAGACTGCCGGCGGCCCCACGGCGGGAGGCGCGGTGGATCCGAACGATTTCCCTCCCCAGCGTATCGGCGCGCAGCAGACCTTCCAAGGCCAGCGCAGGCTGGATCGCGTGCTGGGGGACTTCCATGCCCGGCCCAAGTTCACCAACCTGCAATTGAGGATGGCTTTCTATCCGGAACGCGTCAGCGGTGAAGGCGTGCCTTTCGTGGCCGAAAAACAGCGGCGCGCGACGAGCAAGACCATCACCGTGGTACGGCGCGGCAAGGCGCCGCCGCCGCCGCGTGTGCTGAAGTTCAAAACACATTAGACCACGAAGAATTGCGGGACTGGGTATGTGCGGAGTCGACGCTGTGGCGCCCTGAATTGCATTCCGTCGGGAGTCGGGGGACCCGGCACGAAGCGTGCCTGGGAGTCGGGAGTTGAAGAAAAAAACTGACCAGGGTCAACTCCGTGACGCCTGGTTTTTTCTTCAACCCCCGACTCCCGACTCCAAGGGGCGCAGCAGCGGAACCAGGCGGGTGACCCGTACTCCCGACCGGATTCTACAGAGTGCTCAGCCTCAAGCCTGGAAACACTGGCTTAAAAAACTCTTTTTCTTATGTGCTTTCCGGATTACTCCGTACCTGCGGCTCCAGCATGAAAATGTATTCCACGATGTATTCGGCGCTCCGCTTGTTCGCGGCCAGGACTTCGATCAAGAACAGGAACCATTCGCCGGACGGATCCCGATCCGCCATTCTTGTGCCCATGATCATGGGCCAGGCTTCCAGGCGCGCCGTCACCTGATCCGCCGTGTAATCGTCCCGCAGGAAGGGTTTCATCACCGGAAAGCGCTCAAGCGGCGGCGCGTCGCCCCAATCCGCGTGCCTTTGGCCATGCCGGCCCCGGCCCAGCAGGCGGCCCAAGCGCGTGGGACGATGGCTTTCCTCCCACAGACGCGCGTGTTCCATCCAGAGTCGGCTGTTGATGGGGGGATTTGCGCCCCCATGGGTGGCGCGATACGATGCCATCCTCAGGAAAACGCCGATGTCGTAATTCAGGCGCCAACGTTTCTCATGCATGCCTTCCCCGCGATGCCGCATCCGCGCCCTCCCTTGCCGGGTTCCGGGATTTCCGGTGGGGCCCTGAGTATAAAAAACGCATTTGCGGGGCGGCGCGAAAGGCCGCAGAATCAGGCGGTCCGGCCGTTTTCGCGGTGGTGGTGTCTTACGTAAACCCAAACTGTCAGGGCCGCTATGCCGGCGACCAGGATCCAAACCCCCAGGTGCATGTAGCTGGCGATGAGGTGGTAGTCGCGTCCCAGGGTGAATCCGCCGTAGGCCAGCAATGTGGTCCAGACGGCGTCGCCGATAAGGGTATAGGTGAGGTAGGGCAGGAAAGCCATGCGCGAGGTGCCGGCGGGGATGTTCACGCCGGTGCGCAGACCCGGGATCAGGCGTCCCAGCAGAACCGCCTTGACGGAGTTGCGATCGAACCATTCCCCGGCTTTGCGGACATGGGCGCTGCGCAGGCGGACCCAATGCCCATGCTTGCCCACGAAGTCCTCCACCCGTTTTTCGCCCAAGGCGAAACCCAGAAAGTACCAGGGAAGATGTCCCAGCAGGGACCCCAGCAGGCCGGCCAGGACCACGCCTTTCAAATCCAGGACGCCCACGGAAGCCAGGAATCCGGCCAGGGGCATGATGACTTCGGAAGGGAGGAGAGGAAAGATATTCTGGAGAAACATCAGGAGGGCTACGCCCCAAATACCATTATCGATCAGCCATTCGCGCATGTTTCCCACCAAGAGCCGGCCGACCCCCCAAAGCGCGTAATTCCCATTTTTTTCCGTGCTGCGGTTCGATGCCTATAAATGGAAATAATGTTTTGGACGGGGCACTGGGGCCTAAAATACCCATCAAACTCCGAAAAATATTGGAAATGTCCGGAGCCATCCCCTAATATTGCAACGCCGGCAGCCGCGCCCCGTGACTATATAGGGTCTCGGACGAGGGTCCTGTGCGGCGGTTTTGGGTTTCCCGCGGGAACAAGGTTCTCCAGGGGACCGAGAAAATGCGCCCCGCGCGCGCAAGGAGCAGGATGCGACCGAGTCCAAGCGTTATCGTCGTCAAACGTCTCATCGATATTTGCATAGGTTTTGTGGGAACCGGAGCCTTCCTTTTCCTGTATCCCATCCTCGCCCTCCTGATCAAATTGGAAAGCCAGGGGCCCGTGCTCTACAGCCAGGAGCGCGTGGGCATCAACAAGCGGGATCGCAAGGCCCAGGGCGGCTGGGAAAGCGAAGACATCCTGGCCCTTCGCAAATCCGATGTGGGCGGCAAGCCTTTCGAGATTTACAAATTCCGCAGTATGCGCACGGATGCCGAAAAGAACGGACCCCAACTGGCCGCCAAAGGGGTGGACCCGCGCGTGACCAAGGTGGGCTGGTGGCTGCGGGCCCTGCACCTGGACGAACTCCCGCAATTCTGGAGCGTGCTCCGCGGGGACATGAGTTTCATCGGCCCGCGCCCGGAACGCGCCCACTTCACGGTCGAGTTCGGGCGCACCATTCCCCATTATCAGAACCGAACCTTATGGGTAAAGCCCGGACTGACCGGCCTGGCCCAGATCTCCCTGGGGTACGACGAGGGTATGGACAGCGTGGTGCGCAAGACCTACTTCGACTATTCCTATCGCGCCTCCTTCAGCCATTTCGGATCCTGGGCCCGGATGGAATGGTGGGTGCTGATGAACACGGTGGGATACCTTCTGATCAAGCCGCGCAAGGAAGGCGACACGCGCGACCTGGCCAGCCTGAAGCGGGTGAAGGTGCTCAACATGCTGGCCCACGCCCCGCGCAAGCAGGGCAATCACAAGGTCACGGCCTGGGTCAAGCTCGATCACGACGATCGCTCCGTGGTGCTGCAGGGCAAGGACCCTTCCGAAATCACCGCCCGCTTGGCGCGCCTTTCCGCCCGCGGGCTCAAGACCCTGGAAGTCTGCTATACGCCCCGCAAGGATTTCGATCTGGAAGACCTGGGCTTCCTGGTGGAGCTGGCCCACGGCGTGAAGCAGGTGGGAGGCCGGGTGGCCGTGCGCGATCCCAGCGCCCGCGTGCGCCGCATGCTCCAGGAAATCCACATGGACAAGGTGATCGACCTGTCGAGGCCGCAAAGCCGCGTCCGCAACTTCATGACCGTGGACGTGGAATGCTGGTTCCATGCCTACAACCTCAAGGAGAAAATCCCGCCCTCCATCTGGCATCTCCAGGAAACCCGCATCATAAACAATATGGAACGGATCCTGAGGCTGTTCAACTCGCAGGACGCCAAGGCCACGTTCTTCGTCCTGGGCTGGGTGGCCGACCGCTTCCCGGAAGTGGTGAAGATGATCGCCTCGGAGGGCCATGAAATCGGCACCCACGGGTATTACCACAACCTGATCACGGAAATGACCCCGGCCAGCTACGAAGAGGATTTGCTCAAATCCCTGGAAGCGATTTCCAAGCACACCTCGGAGCCCATCCGCGGGCACCGCGCGTCCAATTTCACCATCGTGCCCAATACCTATTGGGCCCTGGAAATCATGGCCAAGCATGGCCTGGAGTACGATTCCAGCATCTTCCCCATCAAGCGCGATCGCTACGGCATCCCGGACTATCCCAACCGCCTGCCCCATACCATGCAATTGCAGAGCGGGGCGGTCATGAAGGAATTCCCCATGTCCACCCTGGGCGTGGGCAACAAGTTCCTGCCCATGTCCGGAGGCGGGTACCTGCGCCTGTTCCCGCACATCGTCACGGAAGGGTTCATCGAAGCCTGCAACCGCAAAGGCCATCCCGCCATGGTCTATTTCCATCCCTGGGAACTGGACGAAGACCAACGCCGCGTGAGCGTGGGCCTGGTGAAGTCATTCCAGCACTACGTGAACATCCACTCGCTGGAATGGAAACTCAACCGCCTGCTGCAGAAGTTCTCCTTCGGTTCCATCAGCGCGGGCTCGGAAGCGCGCCGCGTCAAGGCCATGCTCAAGCGCAACCCGGTATATATCCCCAGCAACATGGGATTGAATTGGGACCGGGACGCCAACCGGGAGGCGGAACGGCGCGAAGCCCGCGACAATCCCGTTATTCCGCGCAGGCCGACGGCGGCTTGAAACAAGCCGTTCGCGGCTTGAGACAAATCGGCGCCTGAGAAGGGGTCTCACCCAAGGCCGGCTTCCGCTATCGCGGGGGACAGCCAAAGCCAGTGGCGGTATCCACTAGTCCCCGGGAATCGATGGTACGACCGTTAAAGCTATCCAGGTATGCCATGGCGGTGTAACCGGTGCCGTTCCCATTGTGATCGTATTCGCTGTAAATGGTTCCCACTCCGTCCAGGTAGAGGTGAGACCCTAAATTCGGGCCATTGAAATCAAAAGCATAACATATGGGAATGCCGGACACTGGAACCGGCTTACCTTCGACCTGGAGGGTATTCACCATGCTGTCCGGGAAAACATGGTGATCCGCCACAGGACCCAGGAACAGTCCGAGCGGTTCGGCATAACCGCCGCATGCGACGCTGTCGGAAATAGTCTGGCAGACGAAACCGGAATCCTTCCGGACGACGGACGCGACCGTATCATATCCGCCCTTCACATAATTATAGGAGTAAGCGTACTTCGTAAGATTCACGTGGTAACTCAGCAACCACATTCCGCCCTCCTTCCCGGCCGCCTCGAATCGGACGGTACCCTCGGTGGAGTCGGCATCACCGTTACGGTAATGGCTTTTTTCATGGTACGAATAGGACCAGGTATTCCCGCTTGCCAGGGGGCTGAAATCCCGCGTATATGTGGGCACGGGCTTGGGCCCGGTATGTGGTCCGGTTGATTCCATGCATCCGACCAGGAATGAGAGCGGCAGGAGACTTTTCCATGTCTTCCATTTCCTAATAGCCATGGATCCCCTATCAAGGCACCATTTTGAATGGTGCTTTCCATTGAGAGCGCGTGTACCAAAATTAGTATATAAAAAATCACGGAGAAGCGCAAAGACCGGCGCAATCGGATTCCGACCCTTGGCTGGGCCGCTCAGGCCGCGTGTTGCCCGCCACGGCGCCATTCCACCGGCGCGGTCAACATGGCCTTCACCCTGGACAGCAGCGGATAAGGATCGATCGGTTGCACCATGATGTTCAGCGACTTCGAACCTTCCCAGTTGTCCAGGAATCCTTCCCGCAAATCCGGGTCTCCGGAAAACAGGATCAAGGTGGGCACGTCGGGCAGCACCAACTGCCAATCCGGCCAGGACAGGATTTTCGGCTCTTCCCCCAGATGCACTCCCAGAACGATCAAATCGGGGCTGTCCCCGGCAAGCAGCACCGGGATATGGTCCCAGCTTCCCGCATCCATCACGCGATGATTGATGCCTTCCAGAATGAAGCGCAGCATATTCCGGTATCGCGCCTCCGGCTCGAAAATCAGGATCTTTGACATTTTAAATCCATGGAGGGAGGATTCCCCCCTATCCCTGATCCCATTCTAGGGCCAACCTCCTTTTATATCCAGCACGGCGTGATCGATGATCCGCGCGATTCCCCCAAAGAACTTAAATTTCCTCCAGTACCCACACGATACTCCCGGCGCCGTGCGCCGGCGGGGAGACCGCCATGGAAACGGATTTCCGGGAAATGATCAGCCCTACGGAAGCGGACGCGATGCTGGCCGCGGCCATGCCCCGTTACGGACAAGTTACCCTGCCCATTTCCAAGGCCCAAGGCCGCATCCTGCGCGAACCCATCCGCGCCGACCGCGCGCAACCGCCTTTCGATCGGGTGGCCATGGACGGAATCGCATTCGCCTTTTCCGCCTGGGAAAAGGGCCAGCGGCGCTTCGCCGTCCAGGGATCGCAAAAAGCCGGGGAAGGCGCGAAAAAACTGAAGTCGGAAACCGATTGCCTGGAAGTGATGACCGGCGCGGTCATGCCTTCCGGGGTCGACTGCGTGGTTCCCGTGGAGGAAATCCACATGGAAGACGGCTATGCCGTGATCGGCGGCAATGCGGATGCGCCGGTGCCCTACCGGTACGTGCACCGGGCGGGCGGCGATTGCGCGGCCGGGGACGTGCTGGCGGCCGAAGGCGTCCTGCTGACCGCCGCGCACATCGGGGCCGCGGCGGCTTTCGGCATGAAGGATCTGAAGGTCGCGGAATCCCCTTCGGTGGCCATCGTCGCCACCGGGGACGAACTGGTCGACGTGGGCCGGGAACCGCTCCTGCACCAGATCCGCAAATCGAATTCCTACGCCATCGAGGCCGCCCTGCGCAAGCGGCGCGTGGAACGGGTGGCCTTGCTGCATTCCCGCGACGACAAAAGCCGGTTGCGGAGCTGCCTGGAAAGCGTGCGGGGAAAATGCGACGTCCTGATCCTGACCGGCGGCGTGTCGATGGGGAAAACCGATTACGTGCCCGCGGTCCTGATGGATCTGGGCGTGCGCTCCCTGTTCCACAAGATCCGCCAGAAGCCCGGCAAGCCCTTCTGGTTCGGCTTGGGCGCGAACGGCATGCCCGTCTTCGCCTTGCCGGGAAACCCGGCCTCCGTATTGGTGTGCCTGCACCGCTATGTGCTGCCCGCGCTGGGCCGCGCCATGGGTTGGACCGGAGAGGATTCCGTCCCCGCGGTCCTGGAACGGGGCGCGGCCGCTACCGGCCGCTTCACGCAGTACCGGCCGGTCACCTGCGGCTATGATGACGAAGGACGCCTCTTGGCGCGGTGGGTGGAGAATCAGGGTTCCGGGGACTTCAGCGCCTGGGCCCGGGCGGACGGGTTCGTGGAGTTGGGCGCCTCGGAGGAAGAGGTGAAGCCGGGCCGCAGAGTGAGGCTGTGGCGTTGGTGAGGGTGTGCCTGCTTCAAGGAGTGAAACGAACATGGCATTCCTGAATGCGATGTTGGAGCTCCTGCAAAGCCTCTGGGACCATACGGGGAACGACGGCGGGGAAACGGAAAGGGAACGCTCCATCCGCTTGGCCCGCGAATACTTTTCCATTCAAGTGGAACGGGAAAAGGAAAAGCTCAGGTTCAAAATCCAGAAGGCCAAGTTCGCCCTCCTGGAGAAGACTCCCGGCATGGACGCCCAGGCGTTGGAAACCATTAAGGCCGAACTGACGCTCAAGGAGCGCCTGCTGAACACGGAGTTCCTGGAAATCGAAAGGGATTACTTTAACGGCGAAATCCTGGATGCCTTGCAAGCGGAGAGGCTGCGCTGGGCGCGCTATTCCGAAGCCCAAGACCGCATCGCCTGGTTGGAAACCCAGGGCGAGGCGGGACGCGATGAAATCGCGGCGCTGAAACGGGAATTCGCGGAAATGGACGAGTGGGTGAAGCGGCGGGTTCTGGATAGCGATGGGCCAGCTTAGAACCAGGGCCGGACGTTAATCCTTCGCGCCGCCGGATTCGCGGGTTGAAGCCCACGTCGTCCCGATGATGGTAAAGCAGAACAGGAACAGAATCGTCATCTCGATCAGGGTCGGGAAGGCATTCAGGTCCTTGATGGGCGCGAGCAGGATGGTCCGGATCGCCCATAGTCCCGCGAAATAGGTGAGGAACGACAAATCCTTTTTTTCCTTCGGGGACTTCACCATGAGCAATAGGGAGGAAACGAAGGCGACGGTGAAAATGATCGCCGCCAGGACCCTCAGGAACAAGGAACGCTGGAGCAGGAAATAGGGATGGGAGGGAATCCCGCCATCCTCATCGTCCGGAACGATGGAAAGCGAATACCCCGTAAGGTTGTTGTGGACGAACAGATTCCGGAACGAACCGCTGTCGATTTTGGCGGAGGGCGTCCAGCATTCATCGCCTACCCGGAAATCCCACCATACCTTGTCGAAGGGGTACAGGCGCAGGTCCGTATCGAAGGTGAACTCCCCGCCTCCCCGATAGGACGTAAAGCCGGGCCCGGGACGCTCAAGGGGCTGCATCGATTCGCGCGGGACCTCGACCAACTCCACTACGGCCGGGGAGAGCGATGCCGAATTGCCCCCGGAATACCAGAACCGCGAGCCGTACCAAAAGCATTTGGTGATTTTCCCCCGGCCTTCCGGCATGTTCACCTCGGCGCCGAAACGGATCCGCCCCGCGGCATAGTCGATGGACTTCAGGGTGAGGGAGAAGAACCCGGTGGCGGTGGAATCGTATGCGCTGACGTAGGAGCCTTTCCGTGAATTGTTCGCGAAGAATGTGGAGAGCGTGATGGCGTAGGCCACGAGGCCCAGCACCGCCAGACCCGCGAAGGCGCGCGCATTGGAGGGCAGGAAGGAAAGCCAGGCCCGGGTCTTTCCGGGCGGGGTTCCAGGTTTTGACGGAGAAGACTTGGTCGCCATCCGTGCAAAGATAGCACAACAGGCTTACGCTTCGCCCAGGATTCCGATTTCCGTTTTTCGGCTGTGTCCGGGCTTCGGGTTTTGCGCTCCTTGGAAATCAGCTTGAAAACCAGCCCCGTCCCACTCCGCCAAAAAACGGCAAGAAAGACCGGGAAAAGAAATAAAAAACCATTCGGTTCAAAAAAACCTTGTTCCGGATTGGGGATTGGGTTATATTGAACCAATCAGTTCAAATAGGTTCAATCAGAAAGACGGAAAAATGGAAACTCTCTCGGGACGGATCGACAAGAAGACCTACAGGTCCCTGGTTCTCTTCAGTTTCGCCTTGTTCGTCCAGGCCACGGCCGCCCTGTCCATCATCGGCGTGCTGGGAGCCGTCGCCTCGGAGTGGCATATCTCCTCCACGGCGAGCGCCCTGCTGGTCACCGCCTTCGGAGCGACTTTCGCCGTGAGCGCGCCCATCCTGCAGATGCTGGTGGGACACTGGGCGCGGCGAACGCAAATCCTGACCGGCATCTCCATCATGGCCTTCGGCGCCGTCGCCTTCGCCCTGGCCCCGGACTACCCGGTGCTTTTCGCCGCCCGCATCCTGATGGGCCTGGGGGCGGCCCTGTTGAGCCCGGTCATGTTCGCGCTCGGGACCAGCCTGGTCAAGCCGCACCAGCAGGGCGGTGCGCTGGCCATCGTCTCCATGGGGATCAGCATCGCCACCGTCATCGGCGTGCCGTCCTCGGCATGGCTGGCGGGGCATGTGGGGCCGCGCATGTTGTTCGCGATCATCGCGCTCTTGTTGATCGCCACCGGGACCCTGATCGCATTGTTCATTCCCGATCGGTCCAAGGGGGAAAGGGTGAGCCCGCGCCAGGCTTTAAGACTCCTGGGGCGGCCGGCGACCCTGAGCGGCCTGGCGGTGGTGTTTTTCGTCACCTCGGGGATCTTCGCGACCTATACCATGATCACACCCATCATGAAGGATGTCTACGGCGCCGGCGCCCACGTGGTTTCGATGGCGCTGCTGCTCTTCGGCATGTCGGGACTGGTGGGAAATCTGTTCGTGCGGCGGGCCGCGTCGGCGCGGTCGGCCGAGACCCTGCTCAAGGGCTCCATGCTGACCCTGATCCTGATTTTTGCCGCGCTCCTGGTCCTGCCGGTGTCTACGGCGGTATTGCTGGCCGCTCTCGTGGCCTGGCCTTTCGTAAGCGATATCTTCTGGCCTTCCCAGCAGCGCAGGATGGTGGAACTGGAGCCGGGCTTCCGCGGCATCGCCTTGGCCCTCTCCTCGTCCTTCATGTTTTCCGGAATGGCTTTCGGCTCCGCTCTGGGCGGGGCTTCGTACGCGGCCTTCGGGTTCGCTTCCGTGCTGGGGATTTCCATCCTGCTGATATCGATCGGGTTGGGTGCGCTGGTCTATTCGGCCCGCGCTAAAGTTAAAGCTAAAGCAGCCGCCGCGCGGCCCATGCCGGCCAAGGGGCGTCCGGCGGTCGAATCCGGAAAGCTTGCGGGAGTGGCTGCGATCTGCTGAACCGCGGTCGGGCCCGGAAAAACCGGGTCCGCTTACATCTGGCGGAGGAGCTTCATGAAGTCTTCGACCTTCCGCAGCGGAGACGGCTTCCCGGCCTTGAGATTCTGCTCGATGCAGAGCCCGGAAAAGAAAGTCGACAGGATCTCCACGAGAGCTTCCGGAGCCAGCCTGGTTTTCTCGGCCGTGATGTTCTTCAGGAACAGGCCTTTCAGGCTGCTCCGGTTTTCCGCCATGATTTCCTGCGCCTCCGGCGGAAGCAGGGCGATCTCACGCATCGAATTGACGGCGAAGCAACCCTTCATTTCCCCTTTGCCGGTCATCTTGAGCGTGAGGAAGTTCTCGATATTCTTCCATCCCAAAGGCGCCTCGGACAGAAGGCCCCGGGCCTTGCGGGTCTCGCCATAATGCCGGAGGGTGGCCAGGTAGAGGTCTTCTTTGTTCTTGAATTCCGAATACAGGCCTGATTTGTTGACGCCCGTGGCCTTTTCCAGATCCTGGAGTCCCGTATCCGCGAAGCCGCGTTTCCAGAACAGCGGCATCGCCTTTTCCAGCACTTCCTCGCGATTGAAATTCTTCGGTCTGCCCATGGCTTGAATATACCATTTTGAACCGAATAGTTCGATACCTTTTTACGGAAGATCCAATCTCCCCAGCTTCTCCCTGAGCACCTTCCGCTCCGCATCGCTTTGCGTAAGCCGTATGGCTGCTTCAAAGCCTTCCCTGCCCCGCTCCCGATCGCCCAAGCGCGCGTGGATTTCCCCCGAGAGGGCGTGGAACAACGCATGCGTCTCCAGTTTGTTCCGGTCCGGCAGGGCGTCGAGTTCCCGCAGGGCCGCTTCCGGGCCGTGGACCTGCATGGCCACGATGATGCGGTTGAGATCCGCCATGGGGTTGGGCGCGATGCGGCAAAGCCACTCGTAATAGGAGAGGATGCGGGGCCAATCGGTGGCGGCATAGGATTCCGCCGTGCAATGCTCGTAGGCGATGGCGGCTTCGAGGTGATAGGCGCTCATGGTATCCCCCGACGCGGCTTGGTCCATGAAGGCGTTTCCCCGGCCGATCAGATTCGCATCATATAAGCCGCGGTTCTGATCGGGAAGCAGGATGAGGGCTCCCTCCGAGTCCAGCCGGCTGCCGCTGCGCGAAGCGTGGAAGCACATCAAGGCCATGAGGGCGAAGACGCGTGGATCCCGGGTGTGGGGATTGTCAGCCAGCAATTGGCTCAGCAGCAGGGCCTCGCCCATCAGGTCCGAGCGGATGGCGTTCTCATTGTGGGTGGAGCGATAGCCTTCGTTGAACAATAGGTAGATGGAATCGAGAACCGGGCCCAAGCGGCTTTGCAGCTCGGCGTCGGCGGGGATTTCCGGTCTGATTTTCTCAACGCGGAAGAATTCCTTGGCGCGGTAGAGCCGCTTGCTCACCGTGTCCTCGGAAGTGAGGAATGCCTGGGCGATTTCCGCGGTGCTGAATCCGCACAGGGTCTTGAGCACCAGGGCGATCTGGTTCTCCCCGGAAAGTCCCGGGTGGCAGCAGGCGAACATCATGCCCAAGAGGTCGTCCTCGATCGATTCTTCCTGCCAAATGGTTTCCATCGCGACCGCCAGGGTGTATTCGGAGTTGAGGAGGATTTTCTCGTGATCGCTGAAGTCGAAACTGATGGAATGGCGTTGCCGCCGGATGACGTCGATGGCTTTGTTCTTGGCCACGCGGAACAGCCACGCGGCGGGATTCTCGGGAGGTCCGGTGAGCTTCCAGGTCTGCATGGCCTGGATGAGCGTCTCCTGGACCACGTCCTCGGCGGTTTCCAGGTTCTCGGTGCCGAAAATGCGCGTCAATATGGAGACCATCCTTCCCGCCTCATGGCGGAAAAGATGGTCGGCCATCGGGTTCATTTCCATGTGCTCATCGGTAATCCTGCCGTTGACGAAATGTAGCATGCCCGGAGAAGGTTTTAATGCTTTTGTTCCGACGGGTACCCCCAACGGCTTCATGGGGGGCAACCACGCGCTCCAGGATTTGCAAATGCAAGGATATCAGCCCGTGCAGGACGAGATGCAAATGCTGCATGACGATGGGGAAATCGATACCAGCCGGACCAAGACCAAGCGGAAGGTATTCTATTCCTTCACCGAATTCTGTTTCTTCGATCAGCATACCGGCAAGGCGTTCGGGTACGGGATCGATGTGGTGGAAACGAAATTCAACGGTGAGTTGTTGGGATTCCTGGTGGGCGCCAAGATGGATGCGGGGGGCCATGTAATCAAGATGGCGCGGAGCCTGGCGGACCTGTTCCGGCGGGCCGACGGCGGCCAGGCGAAGAAATACAGCGCCAGGGAATTGATCCCCGTGAAGACGGTTTTTGAAAAGGACAATACCCGGGAAATCCTGGACGAGACCGAAGAATGACCCCGCTACCCTTTTAGTGTTTTTACCGGGGTCAAACCTACCCGGCATTTCTCCTCTTCGCGCTGGCGCCTCTCCGCGCAAAGCGTAATTTCACCATTGACCATCGGGTGGGTCAAGGGGGGAACACTTCAAAGACGAGGATAACGTGAAAAGACATTTCGGGTTCGGCGGACTGATGCAAGCCGCATTTATCGTTCTGATCAGCGCATTTTCTTCCCGGGCCTTGCCGCCGGATTTCAGCCTGACCAACATCATGCCATCGGTCGTCCGGGGCACTTCCATCCTCCAGACTTCGGACAGCCGGCTTTTCGTCACCGAATTGGGAGGCGCCCTCAAGACCTGCAAGAACGGGTCCTTCTACACCATCCATCAATTTCCCACGAGCAATGCCCGATCCGAACAGGGCCTTTTCGGCCTGGCCGCGGATCCCAACTACGCCAGCAACGGGTATATGTACGTGCATTACTTCGTGTACGTGAACGGAGCGGATCAGGACTACCACGTCATCATGCGCTTCACCGTGTCGCCCGCTTTGGGAGGGAACCCCCAGTTCGTGGCCGGCAGCGAGCGCCTGGTGTACCGGCTTCCCAATCTTCCGGCCGGGGACTCGCGCCATAACGGCGGACAGATCGTTTTCGGCAATGACGGCTACCTATACATGCCCAAGGGGGAAGGGGAGCATCAGGAGCAGGCGGAGAACCTCGCCAACGTATTCGGAAAGCTCATCCGCATCGACGCCAACGCCACCACGGCTTCGAACGACGACGTCAACGGCCATTACGGCATCCCGCCCGGCAACCCCGGATTCGCCAAGCCGGAAATATTCGCCTATGGGTTCCGGAATCCATGGTCCATGACCAAGGATCCTTCCACCGGAGACATGTACATCGGAGACGTGGGCGGCAGCGAGGAAATCAACCGCATCGTGCCTTCGCAGGCCGTCGGCAAGCGCTTCGGCTGGGGCCCGGGCGGGAATTCGGGGATGTACAATTGCGGCGATCCCGCCTTCGTCTGTCCCATGCATACCTATAACGGCGGCGCCATCACCGGAGTGGCGGTCAAGCGGAACATCGGAAGCCCCTGGCCCGCCCAGTTCCAGAACGCGGTTTTCTTTTCCGATCACAATGGAAGCTGGATCAAGTACACGCCCATCGGCCAGTCCAACCCCCAGCTCTTCAATGACGACGATGCGCAACCTTTGGGACTGACTTTCGGATCCGTGGACGGCAACATGTACTATTGCAAATACAACGGCGAGGGAGGCCTCTGGCAGGTCCGGTACGACGGCACGGTGGAACAGACTCCCGTCTTCACGTCCCATCCCCAGAACGCCACGGTCAATTCCGGGCGGCAGGCCATCCTTTCCGCCACGGCCACGGGCGGCAACCTCGTCTACCAATGGCAATCCGCGCCGAGCGGATCCGTGAACTTCGCCAACCTGGCCAACAATGCCGTCTTCAGCGGCGTGAACACCGCCTCGCTCACCATCAACGCCACCGAAAGCCAGACGGGCCGCTATCGCGTCCAGGTCAGCAACGGCGCCGGTTCCGCCGCCAGCAACTTCGCCGACCTGACCGTGCTGCCTCCCAACGGATCTCCCGTCATCAGTTTCATCTCTCCCGCCCAAGGCGCCTTCTTCACCGTGCCCGAGACGATCAACTTTTCCGCCACCGCCTCGGATCCGGAACAGGGCAGTCTGCCCGCCAGCGCTTTCCATTGGGAGCTGGAGCTGGGTCATCGGACTTCGGCCACGGTTTTCCACACCCATCCCGTCACCGTATTCGACGGGGTTACATCTGGAAGCTTCGCGAGCACGGTCGCCGGGGAGCCCAGCTCCCAGGTCTGGCTGTTCCTCATCCTGACCGTCACCGACAATGCCGGCAATACCGACAAGGATACCCTGACCCTGAATCCCAACAAAACCACCCTGCGCGCGGAAAGCGATCCCCCGGGCCTGGACATGGTGCTGATGGATCTGGTCAAGACCAATGTCGACGTGACGGCCGTGATCGGGAACAGCGGCAAGATCAACGCCAATACCCCGCAAACGATCAACGGAGTCCGGTACGATTTCAGCAACTGGTCCTTTTCCGGCGATGTGCCCCCGGAGCTCAACACCACCGCCACCTTCCAGAATTTCACCGTGCGCGGGAATCCCGCGACATTCGTGGCGCATTACACCGCCGCTCCCACCAACACGCTCCAAGCGGAAAACGCGACCTTCGCGGGACCGGTTTTCGGCAACGGGTATGCGGGCTTCCATGGAACCGGGTTCCTCGATTACCAGAACGCCACGGGGGATTACATCGAGTGGAAGGCGCCGGCTTCCACCGCGGGCTCCTACACCCTGTCCTTCCGCTATGCCCATGCCGGCGGCAATCGTCCCCTCAAGCTCACCGTCAACGGCGCGGACGTGGCGGCGTCGTTGGCCTTCCCCGCTACGGGCGCCTTCACCACTTGGAGCACGGTGTCTTCGACGCAGAACCTGGTCGCGGGAAACAATACCATCCGCCTCACCGCCATCGGCAGCAGCGGCGGCAATTTCGATGAGCTGACCTATTCCCTGAACGGGGGGCCCGTCACGCCGCCTCCTGGAGGCGGCGGAACCCCGTATGCCATCCGCGCCGTGAACGGGCAATACGCGAGCCTGCAGCCGGACAACCGGATCATACCCAATGCGGCCGCGGTTACCGGCAACAATCCCTTGTTTTCCATCGGCGACAACGGAGACGGGACGGTTTCCCTGAAAGCCTCCGGCAACGGCATGTATTGCCGCGTCACCGCTCCGGATGCGGACGTCACGTGCGATGCGGCCGGCGCAACCGCATCCGAAGCCAAATGGACCCGCATCGACAATGGGGACGGAGCGGCCTCCCTCAAGAACATGGGCACCCTGAACTACCTGGTCGCGGAAGGCGGGGGAGCCCAAGCCCTCAAGGCCAATCGCGCCGGGATTTCGGATTGGGAAAAGTTCACCTTGACGGCGCAAACCCCGCCGACCGCCACCCAATACGGCATCACCATGACGGTGGCGGATGGGAGCGGGACCCTGACCCCGGCCGCCGGCACCACCACCATGGTCAACCAGGGAGCCAATCTTTCCATCACCGCCACGCCCGCCGCCGGCTTCGTGTTCGCCCATTGGCACACCTCCGTAGGCACCAACCTGGCGAGCACCACGAGCGCCTCCACGCAAGTACTGTCGGTAAGCCAGAACGGGACCGTCGAGGCCCATTTCGATCCGGCCACGCCTCCTCCGACGGGCGGAACCGCCTACGCCCTACGGGCCGTGAATGCCCAATACGCCAGTCTGCAGGCGGACAACCGGATCATCCCCAATGCCGCCGCGGTCGCCGGGAACAACCCGGTATTCGAAATCGGCAGTAACGGCGACGCTACGGTATATCTCAAAGCGCTCGGAAACGGCATGTTCTGCCGATCCATCGCCTTGGATGCGGACGTGACCTGCGACGCCCCGTCCGTGTCCGCCGATGAATCCAGGTGGACGCGCATAGACAACGCCGACGGCACCGCCTCTTTCAAGAACATGGGGACCCTGGGACATCTGGTATCGGAAGGCGGAGGCTCCCAGCCCCTCAAGGCGAACCGGGCGAACATCTCGGATTGGGAAAAGTTCACCCTGGCGGCGCAATCGCCTCCCCCGACGGGAACGCAATACGGAATAACCATGAACGTGGCCGCCGGGACCGGGACATTGACTCCCGCGGCCGGAACCACCGTCCAGGTCAACCAGGGAAGCAACCTTTCCATCACCGCCGCTCCGGGCGCGGGCTACGTTTTCGGCCATTGGACCGCTTCCGCCGGCCTGACCTTGGCCAGTGCCACCAGCGCGTCCACCCAGGTAACTTCGGTAGGCCAGAATGGGACGGTCGCGGCCTATTTCGACGCGGCGCCGCCCCAGACTTCCGTGGTCCTGCCCGCGGAAAACGCCGTCTGGTCCGGCCCCGCGTTGGTGGCCAACCATGCCGGCTATCACGGCTCCGGTTTTCTGGATTACACCAATGCAAGCAACGACTATATCGAGTGGACCGCGCAGGTGGCCAATGCCGGCACCTATAACCTGGCATTCCGCTACGCCCAGCAGGCCGGCAACCGCCCCTTGAAGCTCACGGTGAACGGAATGGTGGTGGCCGCGTCCCTGCCTTTTCCCACCACGGGTTCCTGGGACGTCTGGACCACGCAGAACGCCTCGGCCGGCCTGACGGCGGGCGGAAACACCATCAGGCTCACCGCCATCGGATCCAGCGGCGGTAACATCGATGAACTCACCGTGTCCATCGGCGGCGCGGCCAAACAGGCGGCGACGTCCCTGGCGGCGGCGCAAGCCGCCCGGTACCTGGGCGTTCCCAATACCGTGCATTCGCTTTCGTCGACCCGGTTCCTGCCCATCGGCCTGGACGGTAACGTGGATGATAACGCCGGGCTGGACCTGCAACTGGTGTCCCTGGAGGGGAAAGTCCTGTCCAGCCTGCGGGCCCCGCTTTCGGGCTTGCTGGAATATTCCTGGGATTTGGGAGAGGTGGCCGGACTCAAGCCGGGCCTCTACTATTATCGCATGGGGATATCCGGGCTCGCCCCCAAGCGGAAAAGCGGCAAGTTGATTCTGCTGCCTTGATGCGCCGGCGCGCCCTTAGGGGCGCGCTTCTCCGGGCCCATTGCCCATTCTTCGTCTGCCGCCTTTGTCCCACTGCTTCCGAACACGGATTCCGTTCCGGTCGCCCCATATACGGGGCGGACCGGATATCGCATTTGTGATAAATAGTTATGTTTAATTTTTTGAACCGCGCATTCAAGAAATGAAAAGGGACGCAAAAAGGGAAATCCGTGAAGTCGGGAATAAGGTTCAAAGCGTTCCGCGTTCTCCTCATCGTCGCGGGGGTGCAGATGGGGATAGGGTGCGCCTTGCAGAACCGGCTTATTTTCCCTGGCGAGAAGCTCGGGAAGGACCATGTTTTCACTCCTTTCATGCGAGGCGAGGAAGTGGGAATCACGGCCAAGGATGGCGTCAAACTCAGCGCCATCAGATACGCCAACTTCAAGAGCCGGCAAATCATCCTTTACTTCCATGGCAACGGCGGATCCTTGGACTCTTGGCGATATGAATATGCGGACCTGACGTATTTGCACCGGGACATGATCTTCATCGACTACCGCGGCTACGGGAAAAGCGAAGGGACCGTATCCGAAGAAGGTTTGTACGCGGATGCCCAAGCCGCCTACGAGTACGCGCGAAGCCTCGGATATGCGGACGTCGATATTTTCATCTATGGCCGCTCGATCGGGAGCGGCATCGCCGTGGACGTGGCGCAAAACAAAAACCTGGCCGGCTTGATCCTGGAGTCCCCCTATTCCAGCCTGCGGGAAATGATCTACAAGGAATACTGGTTCATGCTCCCCTATTTCTACCTGTCCTATTCGTTGAACAACTGCGGCAAAATGAAAAACATCAGGACCAAGGTTTTGATGCTGCATGGGACGGAAGACCATGTGGTTCCGTTCAAGTACGGCAAGAAGCTTTCCGGATGTTTCGACGGCTCTCAGGTTTTCCAGGCCATAAAAGGCGGAGGCCACAACGATCTGAGCCGGTTCGAGGAGAAGAAGGCGGCACTCGCCTCGTTTTTCGGGAAAGAATGAAAAGGAGGCCGGTTTGGCCATTGTAAATCCGGAGCAGAGCAGGGTATCCATCGAAGAATTCGCGGACAGGGTCGTCGTTTCCATTCCGGTCAAAAGGAATTGGTTTCTGCTCCTCTTCCTGGGCTTCTGGCTGTGTGGTTGGGCGATGGGCGAGTTCGGGGCTATCGCCAGCATCGTCGGGGGCGCGGGATGGTTTCTTTCCAAAACCAAGCCGATCGAACACGCCATGATTCCCGGCGGCCTGTTCCTCCTGTTCTGGTTGGGCGGTTGGACCGTGGGGGGCGTTTTTGCGATTGGGTCCTGGTTGTATCAGCTCAAGGGAAAGGAAATCATCGTCCGCGATGATCGTTTTATCTCGCACAAGCGGGACTTCGTGATTTTCAAGAGGTCCAAGGAATACCTGAACGGGCACGTCAAAAGCCTCCGCGTTTCGACGGGTTCGGGCAATATATTCAATGCCAGCCCCGAGAGGATGTTCGAGTTCTGGGGAATGGGCGGCGGCTCGATCGCATTCGATTACGGATCGAAAACCATTCGGATGGGTTCCGGGTTGCAGGATGCCGAAGTGAACCCCATCCTCGAAGCGCTCTCCAAGTTCGCATAGGGATGACGCATCCGGACGACCGGTCGCATCATTCCTTTTTCAGGAGGACGCCCTCCATTCCCCGAGCGAAATCCCGGATCGCCCGCGCGTCCGCCCGATCCCTGTCGGCGTGCCCGGCTTTTCCGCGCACCTCCACCGGTCTCGCCAGCCCCGGAACCGTGACGTCCGCGCGCAGGGAAGAGAAGTACATGCCGTCCAGGGAATCCCGGGTGAACTCCCTGAGACGCACCTCCAGCGAGGGTTGGGCGGCAGTGCCGGGGACGATACGGTAACACGGACTGTTAAGGGACTCGAGGGCGCTCTTGAGTTGCGCCAAAAGCGGCGCCGGTCCGGGACCCGGAAGCAAATCCGCGCGCAGGTCCAGCGTGAGATCGACCCGGCTCCAGGCCGCTTCAACGCTTTGATGGAATACCCGCCGGTCGGGCCCCGTCCAGGTCACCTCCCAGGTACCTTGTTTCAGGCCGCAATCCAGAAAGGGCCGGGCCAGATCCAGCCGGCCCGCCGCATCCGTCTCAACCAGACAGGTGGCCGCTTCCCCGGACCGATCATCCGCCAGGGTAAGCGACAGCGGCCCCTTCCAGGGGGCCCGGGAGTCGCCGTCCACCAGCAGAACCGACGCCGAACCCGCGCTTCCCGCGCCGCTCGCGCCTCCCGAGGCAATTGCGCCCCTCGGTTCATGACCACGGGTTTGCGCCATGGAGAATGTCCAAGTCGAGGGAGTGATGGCCAGGACCGCGCCGCGCACGACGGAGCGGATTCTTTCCGAAGCGGCGGCAAGGCGGTCCGCGCCCGCGGGGAAGCCGTCGCCGATCAGGAGCCGGCCCGGGGACGAAGTCTCAAACTCTTTTCGCATGCGGGCAAAGCGGTCCGCGGCGTCCTGGATCCGGCGGTCCGACAGATCGGCGTCCAGGGCGGCGGTTTCCCGTACCAGCCAGCCGGCGATGCGGGATTCCTTTTCCGCCAGGGAATTGCGGAAGACTTCCTTGTCCAAGGTATAGAAAGCCCAGAATCCGGTCGCGGTTTCGTAGACATCCTCCAGGCGGTATCCGGCCAGGTCGTTGCGGCTCATGGTGGCGATGCGCTGGGAGTAGGTCTCCGAGGGGGCGCCCCCGTTTTCCGTCCGGGTGGCGGCCTCCTCGGCCTGGACCCGGACGGAGATTTCCCGGCTGATTTGGGCCAAGGCGGCGGCCTGGGCCAGATCCCGGTAGTCGCCGGGATGGAGGCGTTTGTCCGCGCGGCCGATGCCGACGTAACGGTCCGGATCATAAGGGAAGCGTTCCACCCAGGCGGGCGCGGCCGTCCCGGCGCGGGGGGCCAGGGGTAACAGCAGCGCTACCAACGCCGATGCCATCCATCGGCGCCGGCGTTCCCGCGTGCCGCTCCCCGGGTCCACTCAGGACCCCTGGGCGGTTTGCGGGGCGGCTTCCTTCTTCTTCCACTCGCGGAATGCGTCGACTTCCTCGTTCAGCTCCTTATAGGCCCGGGAGGCCCGGAAGCGATCGCGGGTGGCCTTGTCGGCTTCCAGCTCGCCGGCCAGGGCTTTCATGTAGAGGTCGCTGTCCAGGATCATCAAGCCATAGACCCGATAGACGCCTTCTCCGTTCTGTTCGAAACGCGTTTCCTGGAGGGTGGTGCCGCGCAGCGTCTGGTCGGAGATGTTCTTGACCGCTTCGCTGAAATGATCGGAGAATTCCCGTCCCACCTCTTCCTGGAATTTCTTCTGCAGCGAGGAGGTCTTGGACTCCAGCGAGCGGGACAGCTTGGCGCGGGCCTCCAGCTCCGCTTTGTCGATGCCGGCCTGCAGGTTCCTGGATTCGCCTATGGCCACCTCGGCGGCCACGCCCTTCTCGTTCAGCTTCCGCTTTTTGCCTTGCAGTTCTCCGAAGAGATCGTTCTTGGCCGGCTCGAATTTCGGCTTGTGCGAACAGTTGAGCAGAGCCAAGGCCGCCAATACGGCGGCGGTTATCGTTTTCAGGCCGTTCATGTCATTCTCCATCGTTGTGGTTGTGGTAGTTCAGGGTGAAATCCTTGAATGAAAACCATCCCTCGTGCGCATGCATTTTGTATTGGATGGCGGGACGGTCGTCCTTGCGGGCGTAGAAGCTGTAAGGTTCGGGCTGGTTTCCCAGCTCCCGGACCCAGCGGCCCTGCCTGTCCACGGAACCGTGGACCAGGCTGAGTACGTGGTTGCCGGCGGCGATGTTCCCTTTGTAAAGGATGAAGTAACGGTTCAGATCGTCGACCACGCCGCTGACGCCCAGCAGATTGTTGTCCAGATAGATGCGCACGCGTTGATGGGGGATGCCGGTCTCGGCCAGCAGGGAGACCATCATCTTGTACTGGATTTCCAGGGGACAACTGTCCGCGGCGGGCTTGGACGCGGAGGGCGCGACGGGCTGGGAGTAGGTCTGGCCGCTTTCCTTGCCGGGCAGGGCGCTGCTGAGCTTGACCCGGAGCTGTTTTCCGATATCGGGAATCATGTCCGGGATGTTCTGCTTGCCGCAGGTGGCGCTGGCCGCTACGTTGATCTTTCCCGTCTGCACATCGATGGCGCGCACGTCCAGGCGGTACTTGTCGCCCACGCGGTTGAAGGCGCCGAACAGGATTCCGTCCACGCCCAGCCATTTGCCCAGTTCCAGGTTCCGCTCCTGGGTGAGACCGGAGGTTTCCAGCTTGAGGGCCTTCATGGCGGTCTGCACCTTGGTGCGTTCCACCAGCTTCACGTCGCCGGTTTCCAGGAGTTCCGTGATCAGCATGTCCGGCATGCCGTCCACGAAGGATTGGAATTCCCCGGTGTTGTTGAGGATGTCCATGACGGCCAGCAGGGTCTCCTTCTTGGCCCCGGCCGTTTCGGCCGCGGATGCGGGGGCTCCCGCGATCGAAGCGGCCGGGACCGCCGCGACCGGGGCCGCGGCGGCGCTTGCGGAAGGCGACAAGCGGCAAATCAGGATCAGGAGCAGTATCGTCAGGCGCATGGCATTCCCTTGGCGGAGGTTCCGGGACGGTTCATTTCTTGAAGTAGTTCTGGACGCGGTCGTACACGGTGGCCAGGGGTATCACGCCCACGAAGTTGGCGTGGAGTTTCATCTCGTCTTCCCGGGTGTCCAGATTGTAGAAGTGCCGGATGCCGGAGTCGATGCAGAGCCAGTTGCGGATGTAGTAGCGGATGCCGAGGTTGTTTTCCACGGCGGTGTTGGTCGCCACCACGCCTTTGGCGAGATTGTCGAGATCGGTGGGATTCAGCAGCTTGAACTCGTACATGAACAGGGTCTTGGGACGGGACTGCCAGGAAATGCCCAGGCGGGGATTGAACTTGGTGATGCGCATATCCTTGTCGATATCGGGAACCCCTTCGATGGAGTTGATCTTGTCGCGGATGATCTGGGCGCCGGGATGGAGCGTGATGCGGTTGTCGCCGATCTGGAATCCCTTGGAGAAGACCACTTCATACATGTCTTCGTCCATGTCGTACTTGAAGGTGTCTTCCGTCCGGAAGGTGGTGCGCAGGTTCTTGCTCGCGGAAATGGCGGCCGCGGGGAGGAATTTGGATTCCTTCAGCAGGGACAATTTGAAATAGCCCATCAGGATCTTATCGGAGATGTTCTGCACGGTGTAGTACTCGTCCAATTGGTATCCGAGTTCCATGATGCCGCCCAAACCCAGGGAGAGGGAGGCCTTCAGCGCTTCGGTATTCATGTTGGCCATGGTGGAATGGATGTTGCCCTGGCCTCCGAAGCGCAATTCGTAGGACTGCAGGGAGTAGGCGGTGGGCAGGGTGAAGAGCCGCGGCAATAGATAGGGATGCGATGTTTCTATCACCGCCTCTTCTCCCGCGGGTTCCGAGGCCGCGGGCTCGGAGCCCGGGGCGGATTCGCCGAGATCCTTTTCAACCTTGGCGTAGGACTTGTTCTTCGCATCGAGGCGGGCGGGCGCGGCGGTATCGGCGGCGGGATCATCGGTCCTCCCATCCAGGGCGGACTGCGCATGGAGCGGTGATTGGGAGACCCCCGCGATAAGCAGGGCGATGGCGATGGAAGCGGACAGGTTTTTCATTCGAGGACTCCTTGGTCTTGGACCTTGGGATTTGATACGGGCATGGCAGTCCAAGCGCAAGCGACGTGCCAGCATGGTTTCCGCGAAATGGACCGGATATCGACGGCGGGTGTGAAAGGATTTGCGCAGGGTGCGCAGACGGGCCGCGGCGGTTGCGCAGGGACCGGAATATTTTCACGCGGGGGAACAAAACGAAGCCCGGGAGACGTCCGCGGGCTTGGGGGAATTTACGTTACATGGATCACATTATGAATGGATCTATCATGAAGATCGCATCATGAGGGGTCCTTGAATCGCAACGTCAGGCTGAATGCGGTTTCCGAAGTCTTCCATTTGGATTCCATGCCGGGTACGGTCCCGGCGATCCAGAGATAGCTTATGCCCGGACTGAGACGGACCTGGCGGGTGAGATTGAATTCGATGGCCGCGCCCGGCTCCAGCACGAAAAAGGTGTTTTTGCCCAGGGAATCCAGATCGGGACCGCCTCCGCCCACTTGCGCTCCGCCTCCCCCGATCAACATGTTGAAGACAAGGTGGGTGCGTTTTTCCGGGGACGGGATGGCTTCGAACAACACTCCGGCCACCGCCATGCTGAAACGCGCGGTATCGGGGGAATCCGCATGCAGTTCGTTCGCCAATAGATAGCCTTCGAATCCGATGGAAAGGACGGACCCGACTATCCAACCGATGCGGGCCCCGGGCCATACGGCGAGACTGTCGTTTATCATCGACGTTCTCAGCGTAGGCGCGAAATAGGAGGCGTTCTCGGGGTGATCCGTGGTCAGCCACGTATCCTCCCCGTTCAACCATGTCTGATCCTTGGCCTGGGCGGTTCCCAGGCATAGCAAGGCAAGGAGGACGAGCAAGCGTCTCATGGTTCCGCTCCCGGTCAAGGGTGGTGAAGATGATAAATGGCGTCGGGTGGCTTGGATCAAAAATCCATTCCCGAATCATGCCCTACAAGAAGAAACAAACGTCGGAAATTCCGACCGTGGCGTGCCACGAAGGCAATTCGCATTCCGGCTTTGCTATCTTCAAAAAATGCACTTGGAAAAAATCGCATGGTTGAATGCGGCCGGGCAGTGGATGCGCGGCCACATTACGGAAATAGCCTTCAGCATCACCGCCATGATTCTCGTGGTGGGCGGTCCCTACATCAACGCGGGCATGAAAAACATCAGTCAAAAACTGCACTGGGTGATGCGATATGCTTTGTTCGTTCTGCTCTCCACGGCCGGCTACGGATTGATCACCAATTTCGGATTGCGGAACATGCGCGGCTTTCTCCTGCGGCTCGGGAACTGGCAGTTGCTGGCCGCGGTATTTGCCGCGCACCTGATCCTGGCCTGGTTGCTCAAAAGGGACAAGGCCATTTAGCTTTGGTGAATGTTCTCAAAATGAAAACAAAAAACAGAATCAGTTTGGGCGTTAAATTCATCAATCCCGTCAAGCGGGGTGGAGGATTTCCAGGTAGATTTTGCCATGGTAAAAAGACACGCTCGAATCGCCGCCGGAATCACGTTCCTGGCCCTCTCCGCCTGGGCGGAATTCCCCGATAACATCAATCCCGCCGTAACCCTCAAAGTCATCCCGTTGGGGGCGACACAATTGGGCGTAATGGGGGTCAGTTTCTTCGCCGATGGACGGATGCTGCTTACCACCACCGATTTCATGGGGGGCGGCGAAATGCCCGCGCCCCAGGCCAACAGCGTGGCCTGGATCGTCAGCGGGGTCCAGGGTGACCTCACCAACGTGACCATGAAAAAAGTGGCGAACATGTTCAAGCAGCCGGTCGGCGCATTCGCCACGCCCGACAACAAGGCTTATATCTCGGATCGGGACGGCTTCTACGAGTTGCAGAACGTGGACAACCCCACCGACCTGGCCGGGAACCGCAAGAAGGTCATCGACTATCCCCTGCAAGGGGCCCCGAACACCAACTTCACCCATGGATCCACCTGGCACCAATTCTGTTTCACGCCCTTCCTGTATAAAGGGAGAATCTACGCCACGTATTCGGGCAGCATCCAGCCGGGCGGACCCTCCGCCACGCCCGCCACCTCGCCCTTGAGCGGCTCTTTCGTCTCTTTCGACCCGACGATATACGGCCAGGCGTACACGGCCATGGATAAGGTCGCCGGCGGATTGCGATCGCCCAACGGCGCCAACATGGATACGGACGGGAACATGTACTATGCGGACAACCAGGGGGCCTATGTGCCCAGCTCCACTTTCATCCACGTGGTCAAAGGCTTCTTCTACGGCCACAAGCAGACGGACAATCCCGCCAACTGGGCCGAGAGCATGCCTTACGAGCCGCCCACTGCCTGGCTGCCCCATGGCCGGGTGCGCAAATCCCCTTCCCAGCCCCTGTACCTTGACCGCGGATTCTACCGCGGGGACTGGCTGCTGGGGGACGTCAACGATCCGGGCCTCCTGCGCATCGGCATAGACAGGGCTGACGGGAACAACGATCATCAGAACGGCGCGGTGTTCTTCTTCACGGGAGG
>JAQBPN010000038.1 GCA_028287505.1 Fibrobacterota bacterium
TTGGATTCCACCGCTTCCGTTTTGCGGCCCAGGGAGAACAGGCAGATGGCGGATTGGTTCAGACAACCGGCGACCTTGGCCAGCCGGCCCTGATCGCGGTAATAGCCCATGGCCTCGTGCCACAGGGTATCCGCCAAAGCGTAGTCCTTGCGGGCCATGGCCGCCATCGCATCCAGGGGAACGGCGCGCTCGCGCCCCAGCCCCTTGCGGAGCGTCTCGTATTGGGAAGCCCAGACGGACGGCTCCCGCGATTGGATCAGATAGCGCATCCGATCCAGTCGCATGGTGGTCTGCCGGGCTGCATCGCCCTTGGCCAGGCCCAGGGCCGAATCGACCAGTTCCACGGCCTGGGGATAATGCCGCTGGAGGAAAGCCAGTTGGGAACGCTTCCACAACCACAGGGATTTGAGTCCCTTGTCATGGGTGCTGACGCCATCGAGCAGGCGGCCCGCCTCCATTTCATCACCGGATTCCAATTCCAGGTCCACCAGGTTGAAGGTGGCTTTGGCGATCCACTCGTCCTTGCCCTTGAGAACCGCGTCCTGCAGGGCCTTGGAGAAGAACATGCGGGCCAGATCGTATTTGCCGGCGTAATAAGCGGACATGCCGCGCTCGGCGTACTTGGGAGAGTCATCTGCGTAGACTCTTGTTGAGAGTGAAAAAGTCAAAATGCAAAATGCAAAATGCAAAATTGAAGATCGAAGAGATCCGCGCGATCGGGATGAGATTCCCCGGGGTCTCACGGGCCCGCCTCATTCAGCAAAACCGGATAATCGCCCTTCTTCACCATCTTGCCGCGGATGAACCACAGGCTGGAAACCGCGTTCATGAGGTCGCCGGCCTGGTCTATCTTCCCCGAGCCCTGGAGCATTATCTGGTCCATGCGCCGGAGGATGGTTTCGCCCTGGCCCGCAAGCACGTTGGCGTGCACGCTCAGCTTTTCCGCCTGCTCGGCGGTGCGCACCAGTTTGCCGGAAGTGGAATCGGCCCTGGCCAGAATGCCGCCCAGAGCCAGGTGCAGGGTATCGGTCAGCAAGGCGACCTTGCCCAGCACCACCCGGCCCTGTCCCACCGCCGTGTCCACGCTGTTCACGCCGTCCAGAAGGCGGTCGTACAGATCCCGGGAGCCGAGCATGGCCCCTACCGTGGTGTTGGGATCCTTGGCCTTAACCACGATCTCATCGATGCTGTTGATCAACTGGTCCATCTTCCCCATCAGCTTGGTCAGTCCGCTCAGCACGGATTCGATGTCCCGCGAGTTGGAGACCATCAGGGTATCGCCCCCCTTGAGGATGGTTCCTCCCAGTCCCAGCGTCTCGATGTTGACCACGCGATCGGAAACCAGGTTCTTGTCGCGCAAGGCGAACGCCACGGACCGGCTGGTTATGAAGTCCTGGAACTTGCGCTCGACGAGGAGGTTCAACACCACTTTTCCGGAGGAGGCGTCGATGCCTCCGCGGCCCAGGAGATTGAGGGATTCCACCCGGCCTATTTTCACGCCGTTGAAAAGGACGTCCGCGCCGGGGCGCAGGCCTACGCCGTTTTCGAACACGGCGCTCAAGGTGTATTGCATCTCGAAGACGCCCTTCTTGTGGAAGAGCACGACCAGGGACACCACGAAGGTGATGGCGGCGGTGGATACGAAAAAGCCGGCCAACAGATTGCGGTGGCGATGCAACTGGAGCTTCATGATTGCGGCTCCGCGGTCATGGCCGCTTCCTGTTCCAACTGGCGGAAGAGGTATTCCACGAAGGAATCCTGGCAGTTCTTCAACTGCTCGAAGTTCATGGGCTGCAGGAGTTCGCCTTCCTTGAGCACGCCGATTTCCCCTCCCAGTTCCCGGGCCGCGAGCAAATCGTGGGTGACAAGGATCATGGAGACATGGTTGATGCGGCGGATGTTGGCGATCAGGGCGAGCAGCACCGCGCGGCTGATGCGATCGAGTCCGGCGGTGGGCTCATCCATGAGGATGAGCTTGGGCCGCATGATCATGGCGCGGGCCACGGCCGCGCGCTTGAGGATTCCCAGGCTCACCGAGGCGGGATATTGGTGCTGGAATTCCTTGATGAGCAGCATCTCCAGGGCGTTGTCCACCCGGGAGCGGATTTCCTCCTCGTCCCCCACGTTGTGGTAGATGAGCGGAAGGGCCACGTTCTCGAATATGGTCTTGGTGGAGATAAGGGCCGGGCTCTGGAACACGAAACCGACCTCGCGTTTCAAATCGTTGAACTCCACCTCGTTCAAGGTGGCGATGTCCTTTCCCAGCAGGCGGATCACGCCCGCATCGGGCTTTTCCAACCCGATGAGGAGCCGCAGCAAAGTGCTCTTGCCCTGTCCCGACAGGCCGCAAATGACCAGGATCTGCCCGGGCAGAACGTGGAAGTTCACGCGCCGCAGCACGGTCTCCTGGCCGGGATAGGTGAAGCGCAGGTTATGCACGGAAGCGATGACGCCGCTCATAGGAATCCCAGCTTGGCCAGGAAGGGCAGCGCGAAAAGGGTGTCGAAAAGGGTGATGCACACGAAGGAGTTCACCACGCCGTTGGTCGTGGCCTTGGGCACTTCCCGGATGTCGTTGGAGACGTTGATGCCGTGATAGCAGGCGATGATGGAAACCAGGATCCCGAAGAACACGGGTTTCACGATGCCGAGCACGCCGTCCATGAGGCTCATGGAAGCCAGGATGCGCTCCAGGAAAAGCGAGAGGGACAATTGCACCTCCGAAAAATCCGAGACGAAGAGGGAAAGGCTTTTCACCACGACATAGCCGCCGAAAATTGCGACCAGGTTGAAGATGACGGTTAGGCAGAACATGGATATGACCGTTGCGGCGAAACTAGGATACACCAGGTAGCGCACCGGGTCCACTCCCATGGTTTTGAGCGCGTCTATTTCCTGCTGCACCTTCATGTTGCCCAGATAGGTGGAAAGCGCGGAACCGGTGCGGCCCGCCACCAGGAAGGCCGTGAACAAGGGTCCCACTTCACGGATCACCACCAGAACCATGACGTTTCCGAAATAATCCCCCGCGCCGATCTTGGGCATCACGGTGGAGGCCTGCAGGATGGTGGCGCTGCCGATGACCAAGGCCAGGAAAGCCACCAGGGGAATGGCCTCCACGCCGGTGAAATAGATCTGGGTGATGAGCTGATCCAGGCTTTGCTTGCGGTTTCCGGCCTTATGCACGGCGCACCATGAAGCTTGCAGCCCCAATTCCATCAATTGGCCTACGTAGGATCTGCGGTAGCGCAGTCCTATCCACGTCAAAAGGCGGGTCATCTGGTCTTATTCTACACTATAAAGACGGGCGGATGGAACCGGGCCGCCGGGACGCGGCTAGGCCTCTGGGGTGGATCGAGGGAAGCGCGACCCTGAGGATTTTGGGTTTTATGGGGCGGGTTTGGAGTTTCTCAGTTTCTTGACCCGGAATGCCCGGGACGATTCCGGATCATTCCGACAGGATTTTGGCGATGACTTTTCGCGATCCGGCCCGCCAGACCAGAAGATGCACTCCCGGCGCCAATTCGGCGCGGATCTCCATCCAGCCCTTTTGCGCCGCCGGGGCCCGCGCCTCCAGGGTCCCGTCCGCGCGCCGGACTTCGAGCGATTGCGGTCCTGCTTGCAGCAGGTTGATCCGCAGGCCTCCCCGGGCCGATACGCTCCATTGCATCACCTCGGAAGCCTTCAGAGGCCGCACTTCCGACCGGTTCGCCGCAGCGCCTCCAGGGTAGGTGAATTTGAAGACCTTGCCTGCGGCGGTGGAGGCGGCGTCTCCGCAACGGGCGCTCGCATACAGGGATCCTTTCGCGCCTACGTCCATGCTGATCACGCAATCGCCCGCCAGGCTTTCGAAGGTGGCGACCTTCTTGGTTTTGGGATCGAGGGTCTTGATGAACCCGTTTCCGTTGTTTCCGAAGAAGAAAAGACCGCGGTATTCGGCCGGGAACTGATCCGCCGCATAGAACGCGCCGCCAATCTGCGCCGTGCCGTTGGCGCCGTAAGCCAGGAGCGGGGCCACCGGCGCGCTTCCGCCGCCGTAACCGTAGTTGGCCCCGGTCTTCGCTTCATTGATCTCATCGTCGAAGTTGTCGTCCTGCACGTCGCTGAAATACCCCAGCCCGGTTCCCGGTTGGAAGCGCAGGTTGAAGGGGTTGCGGTTGCCGTAGGTCCACACGGCCCGCGCGTTCCCGGTGTTGGTCGCATAGAAGGGATTGTCGTTCGGGATGGACCCGTCCGGATTGATGCGGAAGATGCTTCCCAACAGATCGTTCTTGTTCTGGGAAACGGTCTTGGCATCCCCGAGATAACCCGCGGCATTGCCTTGGGTGAAGTACACCTTGCCGTCCGGCCCGAAAGTCACGTCCCCGCCGTGGTGGTAGGGGGCGCCGTGCACGCCCAGATCGAAAAGGGTTTTCGCCGAAGCCGGATCGGCCACGTCGCCTTGGACTGTGTAGCGGCTGATGTAGGCGTGATCATCCTTGTCGTTGTGGAAAAGGTACACGTACCCGTTGGCGGCGAAATCCGGATCCGCCGCGATGCCGAGCAGGCCCCGTTCCACGGCGCTTTGTACGCTCGCGGAAATGTCCAGGAGAGGCGCGGCGAGGAGTTTATCGTCCTTGATGACCCGCACCACCCCGTGTTTTTCATTGACCAGGATGCGCCCGTCCCCAAGGGCGCACAGGAAGGAGACGTCCAGTCCCGTGGCCACGGTGGCGCTCGTGAATCCGGCCGGAAGCCCCCAGGCCGCGAAGGGAAAGACGGCCAGCACGGCCGCGGACAAAAGGTTTCGCATGATACCGCTAAGGTATCGATCCGGAGCGATAAAACGGGGCGTTTGGGTGTTGAGGGCAGGGTTCCGCTTAGGAATCAAAAGCGGAAAGGGAGGGTCAGGCCTTTGGAGCTTGGGAAGGGCCTTGGGAACCGCTCGCGGCGCCGTCCAGGACGAGTTGGATCTGCTCCAGGACTTCCTCCCGGCCGGTTTTCTTGTCCGCGCTGGTCACGAGCGGCTCATCCGGCAGCTTGTAGCGGAGGGTGATTTCCGCCAGGGCTTTGCGGGTCTGCTCTTTGTTCAGCTTGTCGCCCTTGGTGGCCACCACCAGCAAAGGCATATCGAAGCCGGCCAGCCAATCCAGCGCTTCCCCGTCCACGGGACTGTCCGTCATGCGGATGTCGACCAGATAGAGCAGCCCGGACAATCGCTTGCAGGTGCGGAAATACGTCTCGATGGCGTCTTCCATGCGATGCTTCTCGTCCCGGCCGACCCGGGCATACCCGAACCCGGGAATGTCCACCAGGTAGAACGCCCGGTTGACGAGGAAGAAATTGATCAGGCGCGTCTTGCCGGGACTTTGGCTGGTTTTCACCAGGCCCTTGCGCTGGACCAGCATATTGAGCAGGGAGGATTTCCCCACGTTGGACCGCCCCGCCACGGCGATGTGCGGCAGCCCGTCATTGGGGTAATCGGCGGGGGATTGCGCGGATTTGATGAAGTCGGCGGATTTGATCAGCATGATGTCGGGATTCGGGGGGGCGGGTTCCGCGCCGGTTTCGCCCGGAAAGGCGAGCCGGTTCAGATCACCTCGACCCGGCTTTCCAGGGCGCGCTGCACGGTAAGCTCATCCACGTATTCCAATTCCGACCCCACTGGGATGCCGCGGGCCAGGCGCGAGATCTTGACCGGCGCGCCGTGGAGTTTTTGCGCGATGAAGGTGGCGGTGGCTTCGCCTTCCGCATTGGTGTTGAGGGCCAGGATCAATTCCACCTGGCCGGGCGCGCTGCGTTCCCACAGCTTCGCGAAGTTGAGATCGGCGGGGCCGATGCCGTCGAGGGGGGAAATACTTCCTCCCAGCACGTGGTAAACGCCCTGGTAACTGCCCGAGCGCTCGAAAGCCAGGATATCGGCGGGCTTTTCCACCACGCAGATCAGGTTCTGCTGGCGGCGCCCGTTGTCGCAAATCCGGCAGACTTCCTTTTCGGTGTAATTGCCGCATACCGCGCAGGCGTGGATCCGGGCTTTGGCATCCGTGAGGGTGCGCGCCAATTCCCTGACCGAAGCCTCGTCCTGGGCAAGCAGGTGATAGGCCAGCCTTTGGGCGGTCTTCCTGCCTATGGACGGCAGCCCGGCCAATTGGCTGATGAGGTTCTCTATGAGGATTTCCCTCGGTTCCGAATCCATCGCAACAAAATACTTATAATCCCCGACCCTGACCCGGAATCCACCAATAACAATAGTGGATTCACCCCCAACAATAGTGCGCCCCCTATTTTTTCCGGGCCGGGAATTTGTTAAATTCTATCCGCTTTAGAGGCTTTTCCGGCTTTCGGATTCTTGGAGGTTGCCAGTTTCCAGACCTATGCGCGCTCGCAACGAAAATACGCTGACCCGCACCGCATCCGCGCTCCTGACCTTGGCGCTGCTCGGCGCCCCCGAGGCGCCCGGCCTTTCCGCTTTTGCCCAATCCCCGCAGGCCTCCCAGGGAAATCCGGACACCGCCTCGGCCGCGGTCCGCGATCCTTTCCTGGCCCCGCATTCCGCCCCGGCGATCGATTCCAACGCCGCCGCCGCGCCCCAGGAAGCCGTCAAACTGTCCGGGCAGGGGGCCTTCACCTCCCCTGCGCCGCGCGTCGGGGACTCCCTGGACTACGTGGTGCAGGTGGAGTGGGAGGACACCCAGGTTCCCGTATTCGTGCTCGCCCCCGACAGCCTGGATTTCCCCGGGTTCAAAATCCTGGGGCAGGCCACGGTCCATAAGAAGCTGGCGAACGCCCAGTCGGTCCGCAACCATACGGAATTCATCTATCGCCTGCGGGCGCAGACCCAGGGACCGGGCAAGGCGGCCTCCCTGAAAGTCCGCTATCTCACGGGCCTTTCCCGGCAGGAAGAGGCCGTGTTCATCCCCACCGCGCTGATCGATATCGGACCCGCGCCCGTCCATCTCATGGACATGCTGTGGTTCAAGCTGGTTTTGTGGATGGCCATTTGCGCCGCCGCGGGAGCGCTCGCCACCCTCAGCTTCAAGCTTACCCTGCGCAGGCGCGCCGCCAAGGTTCCCAAACGGGACGATCTGAAACCGGAAGTGACGGCCCTCAAGAACAGGCTGCGCTCGGCCCAGAATTCCCCGGATGCCAGCAAGGCCATTTTATCGGAAATGGAAAACCTGGCCGCGCGATTCCTCCGCGATGAGCTCACGGCTTCCGGAAACGCGCCCCAAGCATCCGGATCCGCTACGGCACGCTTCGAACCCTTGCTGGAAGCCTATCTGGCCCGCAATGGGGCGGGGCCCGGCGCAAGCCGGGCGGACGAAAATTCCGGCGGCAGCGCCCAGGACTGGGCCAAGCTCGGGGACCTGTTCCGCCACGCGCGTTTCGCGGGCGGCTACAAAGAGCCGCACGAGCTGCAGGACGCTTTTCGGACATTCAGGAAATGCCTTAAGATGACGGGAGACGAAGAATGACTACTGGGACTGCGACCAAGGTGGATATCCAGGCCATTACGGAAAAAGTGAAGCGGGAAGGGGCCTTCATCCAGAAAATCCTGGACGAAGTGGGCCGCACCGTCATCGGCCAGAGGAACATGCTCGAGAAGCTGATCATCGGCCTCTTGGCGGACGGCCACGTGCTGCTGGAAGGCGTGCCCGGGCTGGCCAAGACCACGGCCGTGAAGGCCCTGGCCAATGCCATCAATTGCGCGTTCAACCGCATCCAGTTCACGCCCGATCTCCTGCCGGCGGATCTGATCGGCACCCTGGTCTTCAATCCCAAGACCGGCGACTTCCACGTCAAACGCGGCCCCATCTTCGCCAACATCATCCTGGCGGACGAAATCAACCGCGCGCCCTCCAAGGTCCAGTCCGCGCTCCTGGAAGCCATGCAGGAGAAGCAGGTCACCATCGGGGATACGACATATACCCTGCCGCCTTTGTTCCTGGTTATGGCCACCCAGAACCCGGTGGAGCAGGAAGGCACCTATCCCCTCCCGGAAGCCCAGATCGATCGGTTCATGCTCAAGGTCACCCTCACCTACCCCACCAAGGAAGAAGAGAAGGCCATCGTCAACATGGTTTCCGGCAAGGGCCTGCATACCGCGCAGAAGATGGCCACGGAGGAGGATATCCTGCGCGCCCGCAACACCGTGGGCGAAGTGTTCATGGACGACAAGATCATGGACTACATCATCAACCTGGTGGCGGCGACCCGGGACCCGTTGGGACACGGCATCAAGGACGTGGCGGGCCTGATCGAATACGGCGCCTCCCCGCGCACGAGCATCAGCCTGGCCAAGGCGTCCAAGGCGCATGCGCTCATCCGCGGCCGCGGCTACGTGACCCCGGAGGACGTGAAGTCCATCGGCATGGACGTGATGAAGCACCGCTTGATCCTGAGCTACGAGGCCGAGGCCGAGGAAGTGAAGGCGGAGAACATTGTGCAGCGGATTTTTGACTCTATCGAGGTTCCGTAAAGCCCGCCGGGAGCGGACGGATGCGAAAATGATTCCCAAGGAAGTACTGAAAAAGGTCCACCAGATCGAGATCCGCACCACCGGCATCGTGAATTCGGTGTTGTCGGGAGCGTATACCTCGTCCTTCAAGGGCCAGGGCATGGAGTTCGCCGAGGTGCGGGAATACGTGCCCGGGGACGAAATCCGCTCCATCGACTGGAACGTCACGGCGCGCCACGGCACTCCCTATATCAAGAAGTTCGTCGAGGAGCGGGAGCTCACCGTGATCCTGGTGGTGGACGCCAGTTCCTCCGGCGAGTTCGGCAGCCAGTCGGAGATGAAGGGCGAGGTGATGGCCACCATCAGCGCCCTGCTCGCATTCTCCGCCACCAAGAACAACGATCGCGTGGGTCTGCTCATCTTCACTTCCCAGGTGGAGATGTTCATCCCGCCCAAGAAAGGGCGCAAGCACGTGCTGCGCGTCATCCGCGAACTTTTGTATTTCAAACCCAAGGAACGAGGGACCAACCTGTCCCTGGCCCTGGAATACCTGAACCGGATCCTGACGCGCCGGGCGGTGGTGTTCGTGGTTTCGGATTTCGCCACCGGGGATTTCGAGAAGCCCATCAAGCTGCTCGCGCGCCGGCACGAAGGCGTGGCCATCACGGTGTGGGATCCCCGCGAACGGGAAATCCCCGACGTCGGATTCATCGAACTGGAGGACGCGGAAACCGGCGAGATCATCCTGGTGGACACCAGCGACGAGGATTTCCGCAAGACGTTCAAGAAGGAAGCCCAGAAGGAAAGCTCGCAGTTGAAGCGGCTGTTCCGCAAACTGCAGATCGATTTCGTGGAAATCGTGATCCAACCCAAATACGACGATACCATCCATCCGTTGCTGGAATATTTCCGGAAACGTGCCGCTAAAATCCGGTGAGTGAAGAGATGAAATCCCGATTCCCATTTTCGATCGTTCCCGCCATGGCGCTGGCCCTGCTCGCCGCGGGTTGCGATTCCCAACGCTCCGCCTTCACGCGCGAGCAATACCGCGCCGCCGCCACCGCCCTTTTCGAACGGCAGTTGTACCGCGAAGCCATCGATACCTATCAGGAATACCTGCGGTCCCCGGCCATCCCCGCGGAAGACGTGCCCAACGTCCTCTACCAGATGGGCGTGATCTATCAGGAGAACCTGATGGACCCGAAGGGGGCCCTGGCCAAGTTCGCCGTGATCAAGGCGCTGTATCCGGACAAGACTTTCGAGAACCAGCTGGGCAAACGCATGGTGGCCTGCCTGGAAAACATGGGGCGCAGCGTCGACGCCACCCAGGCCCGTTCGCGCCTGACCGATTTCAACCAGGACACGGCCAAAGCCGCGGGCGCCGGAACCGTGGTTGCGGAACTGGACGGACGCAAAATCACCCTGGGCGAGATCGCGGCCCTGGTGGGCAAGCTCCCGGAAGCGCCCCTGGAACTGAACCAGCTGGTGCGCGAATACGTGGCCCAGATCCTGATCGCGGACGCGGCGCGCCGCAAGGGCATCGCCGACCGGCCCGAGGTGAAACAGCGCATCGGCCAGGCGGAGAACCAGATCCTCACCCAGGCGGGGTTGCTGGAGGAAATCAAGATCCAGCCGCCCAGCGGAAACGACATCAAATACTACTTCGAGGCCAACAAGGCCCGCTATCTGCAGGGAGCGGATTCCAACGCCACCTTCGAAAAGCTCGCGCCGCGCGTGCAGGCCGATTGGGCGCGGGAAAAGCAGGGCGCGGAATACCAGAAGTACGTGGAGCGTCTGTTGCAGACCGCCAAAGTGCAATTCTTCAGCGCCCCTATCGCCGGCACCGGAGCAGCAGCCGCCCGATGAACGCGAACGATACCGCCAAAGCCGCCTCCCCGGCGTCGGTTTCCCTGGACATCTCGTCCCAGGTGGACCATTCGGAAATCACCATCGGGGACCGGATCCAATACGAGATCAAGGTGGTCTACCCCGCCGACGGCCACGTGGAACTGCCTTCCGTGCTCGGCAACCTGGGATCCTTCGAAGTAAAGGAGTACCAGGCCTCCGATCCCAAGGACGCGGGCAATCTCAAGATCCAGACCTGGCATTTCGATCTCTCCACCTACACCGTGGGCAAGTACACCATCCCGCCCCAATTGGTGGTCTACCGCCACGGGACGGATACGACCGCCGCCACCTATTACACCCAGCCCATCGAAATCAACGTCATCCGCACGTCCCCGGAAACGGTCAAGGACATCGCGGACATCGCCACCCTTGCGGAAGTCAAATCCGCGCAGCCCTGGCTCGCCTATGGTCTGGGCGCCGCGATCCTAATCGCCGCCGCCCTGCTGCTCTGGAAACGCTTCCGCCGCAAGGCCCCTCCCAAAGCCGCCAAGCCCGCCCTGCCGCCTTTCGAAGAGGCCATGGCCAAGGTGGCCGGCTTGAAGGACCTCTCCCTCATCCGCCAGAACCGGGCCCGGGAATTCTGCTTCCACCTGTCCGAAGCCCTGCGCCGCTACCTCGACCGCCGCTACGGGACGGACTCCCTGGAATCCACCACCGCCGAGTTCCTGGAAAAGGCCCGTAGCTTGCCGGTTACCGTGGCCCAGAAGCAATGGCTGGGGGAATTCTGCGAGGCCACGGACCTGATCAAATTCGCCAGCGCCCCCTTGCTGGAAAGCGATGCGGGGGTTCTGATCCAGAAAACCGAGGAATTCCTGCGCCAGACCCGGCCCAAGGAAACGGAAACGGGATTGCCCGGACAAGGGGCCGCGGACGCGGCCAAGGTGTCCCCCAAGCGGCCCTTGACCGGAAAACCGGCGGCGGCCAAGCCCACCCCCGCTTCTCCGCAACCCGGGAAAACCGGCCAGACTCCGCAGTCAAACGGGAAAGCCGCAGCGGGCAAGCCGCCCGGCAAACCCAAGATTGCTCCCGGTCCCGGTTATACCCAGGGCGGCCACGGCCATGAACCGGAAAGCCCCAGGCCGGGAAGCCAGGGGCCGGATGGCCAGAAACCGGGCGGGAAGAAACCGGACGACAATTCCAGGGGATGGACGGCATGAACCTGCCCCATTTCCAGAATCCTTATTTCCTGGCGGGCCTTGCCGCCATTCCGTTCCTGGCCTGGGACTATTTCAGCAAGAACCAGCGACGCAAGGCCAGCATCCGTTTTCCGTCCCTGGCCATCGTCAAGCGCGTGCCCCATAGTCTGGCCTACCGCGCCCGGCATATGCTGCTGGTGCTGCGCCTGTTGGCCATCTCTCTCATGTGCATTTCCCTGGCCCGGCCGCAATACGGCGAGGCCATCGAGGATGTCACCACCAACGGCATCGATATCATGCTGGCCCTGGACATTTCCGGGTCCATGCGCACCATGGACTTCAAGCCCCAGAACCGCCTGGTGGTGGCCAAGAAGGTCATCGAAAATTTCGTGTTGGGCCGCCAGCACGATCGCATCGGTCTGGTCGTCTTCTCGGGCAAGAGCTTTACCCAGTGTCCGCTCACCCTGGATTACGGCATCCTGGTGCAATTCCTGCGGCAGGTGAACTTCGGCATGGTGGAGGACGGCACCGCCATCGGCACGGCCCTGCTCAACGCCACCAACCGCCTGCGCCTTACCGGAGCCAAGAGCAAGGTGATCGTGCTCCTCACCGACGGGGCCAACAACGCGGGCGAAGTGGATCCCGTCACCTCGGCCAAGGCGGCCAAGGCCCTGGGGATCAAGATCTACGCCATCGGCGTGGGCAAGGAAGGCGAACAGCCCATGGAGATCGACAATCCCCTGTTCGGCAAGCAGATAGTCAGCGTCAAGACGGACGTGGACATGCCCATGCTGCAATCCGTGGCCAACCTGACCGGCGGCAGATGGTACCGGGCCCAGGACGCCAAGGCGCTGGAAGCCATCTACGAGGATATCGACAAGCTGGAAAAGACCGAGATCAAGACAACCAGCTATTACAGATATCACGAGCTGTTCCGCAACCTTCTCATCATCGCCCTGCTGATCCTGATCCTGGAGACGGCATTGGCCAACACGAGGTTCATGAAAATCCCATGAGATTCGCCTCGCCGCAAATGTTCTGGCTGTTCTGGCTGGTCCCCATCCTGATGGGTTTTTTCATCTATGCATTCCGCAAGAAAAGCAGGACCCTGGCCCGCTTCGCCCAGGTGGAAATGCTGAAGCGCATGACCGACGGCATTTCCCGGGGACGTCAGGTTTTCAAGGCCTTGCTGTTGCTGCTGGTTGCCGTCTTTTCCGTGCTCGCGCTGGCGCGCCCGCAATTCGGCACCAAGATGGAACTGATGCGCCGCAAGGGACTGGACGTAGTGGTGGCCCAGGACGTTTCCCTGTCCATGTACGCCGAGGATATCAAGCCCAACCGGATGCTGCGGTCCAAGCAGGAAATCGGCAAGTTCGTCGATCGCCTGGCCGGCGACCGCGTGGCCCTGGTGGCCTTCGCCGGGGAGGCGTTCCTGCAATGCCCGCTGACCATGGACTACGGGGCGTTCAAGATTTTCCTGGACGTGCTGGGACCGGATCTGATCCCGACTCCGGGCACGGACATCGCGGGCGCCATCGAAACCTCCCTGAAGGCCTTCGACCCCAAGGATCGGAAGTACCGCGTGCTGGTGCTGCTGACCGACGGCGAGGATCACAGCGGGCGGGCGGAAAAAATGGCCGAGGAGGCGGCGAAGATGGGCGTGGCCATCTATACGGTCGGCATCGGCCTGCCCTCGGGAGTGCCCATCCCCCTCAAGGACGAGCAGGGAAACGTGTCCTATAAGAAAGACCGCCGGGGAAATATCGTCACCACCAAGCTGGACGAAGTGTTGATGCAGAAAATCGCCCTGGCCACCAACGGCAAGTATTACCATGCGGAACCGGGCCGCTTCGAACTGGAGGATGTGCTCAAGGAAATCGGCAAGATGGAAAAACGCGAGCTCGAGTCCGAACGCATGAGCCAATACGAGGATCGCTTCCAGCTTCCCCTCGCCATCGCCCTGTTCCTGCTGATCGCGGAAATGCTGGTTTCCGACAGGCGGAAACGCCGGAAGGAATGGGAGGGCCGGTTCACATGAACGCGCGTATTTCCCTGTTGGCCGTCATCGCCCTTCTCGGAGCCGCGGCGGCGCAGATCAAGGTGGATCCGGCCGGATCGAACGGCGCCTCCGCCCCGGTGTCATTGGATCCCGCGCGGCCGGATACTTCCGCGGGAGATCTCCTCTCCCGCTACGAAAAGCCCGCGGGCGGAAAGCCCCGCTGGGTCTCCAAGCTGCTGAGTCTGCTGGGCTCGGGCGGCGCTCCGCCCAAACAGGCCGCCAAGGCTTATGCCGAGGGCGACTACGACAAAGCCTTGCAGAAGTACGCGGAGGCGCAACTGGACAACCCCGAGTCGCAGGCCCTGGCCTACAACATGGGAAACGCCCAATACCGGAAGAAAAAATACGACGACGCCATCTCCGCCTACAAGAAAGCCCTGGTGGGAGACGATGCCGGCCTGGCCGCCGCGTCCTATTACAATCTGGGGAACTCGCATTTCCGCAAAGGGGAGTTCTCCATCCAAAGCGGCAAGCAGGAGGGCATCGAGGATTACCGGGAAGCCATGGCCATGTACAAGAAGTCCCTGGAAATCCGCCCGGACAACAAGAACGCCAAACGCAATATCGAAGTCGTACAGGCGCGCATCAAGGAGCTGCTGGATAAGCAGAAGCAGGACCAGAAGCAGCAGGGGAATCCCCAGAAGCCCCCGGAGCCCAGCGAAAAGGCCAAGGAGGTCCTGGCCCGGGCCATGCAATTGGTGCAGGAACGCCGGTACGCGGAAGCCAAGGCTTTGCTGGAGGACATCATCCAGAAGGATCGCACGGCGGCCACCTACCAGTCCCACGTGCAGAGAATCGATGACGTGCTCAAAATCCTGCGCGGCGAAACTCCGGCCCCGCCCCAACGCCAGGATCCGCGCGCCTCCCAACCCGGGGTGGGCGTGATATGATCCTGCGTAACGTCCGCAACAACATCCGTTCCCTTCTCCTTTCCCTGGCCGTCCTCGCCGTCGCCTTCCCGGGCATCGCCGCAGCCGCGGCCAAGCCCGTGGACGATTATCTGCACGGGGGCGCGGCCAGATACATCCAGGGCCGCCTCCAGGAAGCCGGCGTGGAAGTGGAAGAAGGCTTGCGCCACTACCCCAACGATTCCAGATTGAAAGCCTTGGCCAACCAACTCAAGAACATGAAGGACCAGCAGAAGAAGGATCAGGGGGGCCAAAGCTCCCAGGGCGGGGACGAGAACAAGGACAAGCAGGATAAAAAGGATTCCTCCGGCCAGGGCGACAAGGACGGGAAAAAGGATCAGAAGGATCAAAAGGACCAGAAAGACAAGGAAAAGGAGAAGGAAAAAGAGCAGGAAGGCAAGGACAAGGATAAGGACAAGGGCGGCCAGGATCAAAAGCCCCAACCCGAAGAGGGAAAAGAGGGCGATTCCAGCGGCCAGGCGGCAGCCCCGGCCAAGCCGGGCCAGATGAGCAAGGAAGAAGCGGAACGATTGCTAAATTCCTACCAGGACGACGAAAAACGGGAGCAGAAGCAGTTGCAGAAACGCAACCGCCAGCCCGTGGAAGTTGAGGAAGATTGGTAAAGGGTTTTCATTGGATCTGCCTGGCGGTGCTGGCCGTCTGCTGCGTCGCGCGCGCCGAGGTGGCCGCCGAAGCGTCCATTTCCTCCACCCAGGTGGGTACCGGCGAGCCGTTCCAGCTCACCATCCAGGTGACCTCGGACGACAAATCCGAAAGCCTTCCCTGGCCCCAGGTGGACGGCCTGGAAAAATTCACCGTGGCCAAGAGCACGGGCACCACCCAGAGCTCCCAGACCACCATCATGAACGGAAAGATTTCCAACCGCAATCTTTACGTCACCAATTTCATCTACACGCTCACCGCGCAGAAGCCCGGGACCTTCCAAATCGGACCCATCCGCTACGCCTACAAGACCTATGAAAAGAACATGGGCAGCGCCAATGTCACCGTGGTCAAGCAGGAAGCCGGCCTCACCAGCCAGCCGTCCCTCTCCAAGAAGTCCGCCTTCATCGGCGAGCAATTGCTCTACAACCTGCGCATCATCCCCGCCCAGGGAGTGCAGCAAATCAATCTGCCCCAGGATCTGCAGAAGCTGATCGGCGAAAAATTCTGGTTCCAGCGCCTCGACAAGAACGTGGAGGCCAAGGTCGTCAAAATCAACGGCGAAAACGTCCGCGTGTTCGATGTCCGCATCGTGCTCTTCCCCCTTCTCCCGGGCAAGGTGGAACTGTCCGGCATCCCGGTGGACTACCAGCAGGTGAGCCGCAACCAGCGCCGCCGCACCGGTTCGGTCTTCGACATGTTCGACGATCAATTCTTCAACGGCGCTTCCGTGGTCAACATGACCGCCATGGCCAGCCCCATCTCCATGGAGGTCTCCCCCCTTCCCGGAGAGGCTCCGGCGGACTTCACCGGATCTGTCGGCGAGTATTCCCTGACCGCCAATATCGACAAGACCTCCCTGGCCTCCGGCGATGCCTTGACGCTCACCGTGACCATCCGCGGGGACGGTGAACCCAAGACCATCACCAAACCCAAATTGCCGGACCTGGGACAGTTCGAAGTGTTCGATCCGGAAGTCAGCACCGGGAGCGCGGTCCAGGGCTCCACCCTCGTCACCACCAAAACCTTCAAGTACGTGGTGGTCCCCCATCGCAAGGGCGACTACAGCCTGGGACCGGTCGCCTTCAGCTATTTCGATCCGGCCAAACGCGCCTATGCGGAGGCCAAATCCCAGCCCCTCACCATTTCCGTCACGGAAGGCAAGGAAATCTCCGCGTCCCCCAACCGCATCATGAGCCAGCGGGAGATAACGGACATAGGTTCGGACATCCGCCATATCAAGGGAGGCTCCGCGCCCCTGCGCAGCGAGGACGATTTCCTCTACAAGCATTTCTGGTACTGGCTGCTCTTCTCCCCCACCCCCGTGGCCTTCGCCATGATCTTCCTGGTCCGCAGCCGCGGACGCAAACTGGCCGGGGACGCCACCCTCAAGCGCAAGACCCTGGCCGGGGCCCAACTCAAGCGCCGGCTCAAGGAGGCGAACGAAGCCCTCAAGCAGCGCAACGCCAGGGAATTCTACAAAGCGCTTTCCCAGGCAGTCGTCGGTTTCGCCAGCGACAAGCTGAACGTGGAGTTCCGCGGCCTCACCGTGGACGACGCCAAAGCGCAGTTGCGCAAGCGCGGCATCTCCGAGGCCTCCATGACCGAATACGAAAAGGTCCTGCAGATGTGCGATTTCGGGCAATTCGGCGGCGGCGCGCGCGACGAAAAAGCCTGGAAGGAATCCCTGGACGCGGCGGACAATCTGCTGCGCATGCTGGATAGGGAGCTATGATGGGCCGCTTCATCGGGAAATCGATTGTGCTCCGGGTGGCGGCCTTGCTGCTCGCCCTGGCGTCCCTCACCTCCGCCTCCGCCTCGCCGGAGGCGCTTAAGCGCGCGACCAAGGACTATCAGCAGGCCAATGCGGCCTATGAAAAGACCGACTTCGCCAAGGCCGGGGATCTTTACCGGCGCGCCATCGATGAAGGCGTAGCGGACTCGCGCCTGTATTTCAACTACGCAAACTGCCTGTTCCGCCTCAACCAGCCCGGGATGGCCATCCTATATTACGAGAAAGCGCGCAAGCTGGATCCCAACGATGAGGACGTCGCCTATAACCTGCGCTTCGTGAACGCGCAGATCATCGACAAGAATCCCGCGCCGGAAAGCAACGCCTTGACCAAGGCTCTCTCCTTCGCCCATTCGGCCTTTTCCATCAACGAAGGTCTGTGGATCTCGGCGGGCCTTTTCTCGTTGCTATTCCTCGCAGCCATCCTGACCCTCTTCGCGGGCCCGGCTTTCCGGGGCGCCTTGATCGCCGCCATGGTGCTGGCGGGTCTGGCGCTGCTGGCCTTAACGCCTTCCCTGGCCTTCAAGATCAAGGAACAGGAGACCCTGCAATACGGCATCGTGCTCAAACCCGCCGCGGAAATGTTCAGCGGGCCGGGCGAAACCTTCCAGGTATTGACCCAGGTTCACGAAGGCACCAAGTTCGAAATCGTGGAAACCCGCGGCGACTGGGTCTCGGTGAAATTGGCCAACGGCAAGGGCGGTTTCGTGCGCCTGGCGGATCTCGGCAAGGTCTGAGTTAGGCTCATCGCTTCGGAGTTTGCCGGGCAAACTCCACGCGATTCGCTTTCAATGGCCTGACTTAAGGCCCGCTGCGGGCAGCAAGCCAGTCGGCCGCCGCCGGGCACAATCCCAGCATCAATAGCAAAGCCGCGAAGCCCCACAGGGAAAGTTTCTGCATGGGATTCAGGACGATTGCCTTTCCCTCGCCCGGCGCCGCGATATAAGCTTCCTTGACCACCAGCATGTAGTAGTAGAAGGAAACCACCGCGTTGGCCACGGCAATGGCGACCAGCAGGTAATGCCCTTGCGCAGCCGCCGCTGAGAAGAGCATGAACTTGCCCAGGAAGCCCGCCAGGGGCGGGATACCGGCCAGGGAGAACATGCATAGCACCAACAGGGCCGCCAGGCCGGGGCTGCGCCGGCTCAGTCCGCGCAAGCCGGGCAGGGTTTCCGGTCCGTCCTTGCCGATGATTCCCATGATGAAATACAGGGCGAAGCTGGTGACACCGTAAGTGACCAGGTTGTATTGCAACGCGGCCCGGGCCGCCTCCTGTTCCCCCAGCAGGCCCAATAGCATGTAGCCCACCTGGGCCACGGAAGAGTATGCCACGAAGCGGCGCAGATTGGTCTGGCGCATGGCGCCCAGGTTGCCTGCCACCATGGACAGCACCGCCGCGCCTGAGAAGAACAGCGCCAGGTCCTGGCCTACCACGATCAGAGGACCCAGGAAAATCGCCACGGTGGCGGCTACCGCGGCCGCTTTCGATCCCACCGAGAGGAAAGCCATGACCGGCGTGGGCGCGCCCTGGTAGACGTCCGGGGCCCACATATGCAACGGCGCCATGGCCAGCTTGAATCCGAGTCCGCCCAACAGGAAGAAAATCCCGCCCCAGAGAACGGGATCGGCGGGGGCCGACCGGGCCGCCTGCTCCAACGCTTCGAAGCCCAGCGAGCCCGAGGCGCCGTACAGGAAGGAAATCCCGAACAAGGTCAGCGCGGAGGAGAATCCGCCCATCAGCACGTACTTGGATCCCGCTTCCACCGAATCCGCATCGCGCGGTTGAAAGGCGGCCAAAGCATAGATGGGCATGGTGGCCAGTTCCAGCCCCAGGTAGAAGATCAACAGGTTCGATGCTGAGACCAAAGCGAACATGCCCTGGGTGCACAGGAGAAGCAACGCGAAGAAGGCCCCGGATTTGGCCAAGGTCCCGCGCGCATTGCCGCCCTTGCGGAAATACGGACGGGACAGAAACACGGTGCCCAGAGTGGCCAAGGTGAACAGGAGCTTCCAGACCTGGGTGCCGGAGGATGTGCGATAGTCGGAAAAAGCCGTTACGGCTTGCGGCATCGGATTCAGCGCGAGCAAGACCGCGATGACGGCCAACCCGATCCAGGTCACATGGAAAACGGCCCGTCCGTCTTCGCTCCGGATATCGAGCGTAAGCACCAGCAATGCCAGCGCCAGCAGGAGCATGTCGGGCAAAAGAGGCAGAAGCGAAGCCGGCGTCATCCCGTCCTACCTGTTCAGATTGTTGAGGATGGGAAGCAACGCCTCGTCCAACAAAGCCACGATGGGACCGGGAAAGATGCCCAGGGCGATGATGCATGCGAGCAGGATCACGAGAGGGATCTTTTCGATCAAGGTGGCATCGGAAACGCCCGCCGCGGCCGCGTTGGGCGGGCCGTGCAGGATCCCGTTGGCGGCCCGCAATACGTAGATGGCCGTGACCACGATGGATAGGACCGCCAAGGCGGAGCAAACCGTGGCCAGCGGGCTTCCCGCCGTGAATCCGCCCAGGAAAATGTTCAGTTCCGCTGCGAAGCCGGCCAAGCCCGGCAGGCCCAGGGCCGCGAAGCCGGCGATGATGAACGAAACGGCCAGGAAGGGCATGCGCGCCATCAACCCGGACATCTCCGGGATCAGGCGGGTGTGGGTGCGGCCGTAGATCATTCCGATCAGGCAGAACACCGCCGCGGTGATGAATCCGTGGGCCAGCATCTGCATGACCGCGCCCCGCAATCCCACCAGGTTCAGGAACGCCAGCCCGAGGAACACCAGGCCGCAATGGGATACGGAAGAATAGGCGTTCATGTACTTGAGGTCCTTCTGCTTGACCGCCACGAAAGCGCCCCAGACCACTCCTCCCGCCGCGAGCACCATGAAGACGTCCATCCAGGGACGGCAGCCTTCCGGAAGCAGGTACATGGCGATGCGCAGGCACCCGTAACTTCCCAGTTTCATATGCACGCCGGCCAGGAACATGGAGATGGCCGTGGGCGCGGAAGCATGGCCGTCCGGGGACCAGATATGGAAGGGGAAAAGGTTGCCCAGGATGCCGAATCCCAGGAACAGCGCCGGGAATGCCCACATCTGGAATCCCTTGTCGAAATGGATCCGGGACAGTTCCACGATATCGAAACTGCGGATTCCGGACTCGAAATACAGGCCCAGGATGCCGAGCAGGATCAGGGCCGATCCGCCCATCAGCATCAGGTTCAGCTTCATGGCGGCGAATTCCTTGCGCCCGCTGCCGAACATGCCTATCAGCAGATAGGTGGGAATCAGGGTGAGCTCGTTGAACACGAAGAACGCGAAAAGATCGAAGGAGATGAAACTGCCGAACACGCCCGCCGCCAGTATCTGCAGGAGCACGAAGAATTCTTTGCTCCGTTCCCCGATGCCCCAGCTTGCCAGGGTGCCGCAGAAGACCACGACGCCCGCCAGGAACATCATGGACATGGAAATGGCGTCCACGCCCACGTGGTAATGGATATGCCAGGCCGGGAACCAGGCGTAATCGGCGGCGAATGCCAGGACCGATTCGGTGGAGCCGGGCGGGGCATGGGGATGATCCTGCAGGAAAGCGACGGAGAGCCATGTGATGAGAACCAGGTTGGCCGCATTGGCCGCCAGGGCGAATCGCTTCACGGCCTGATTGCTTCCCGCGGGAAAGGCCATCAGGATTCCGGCGGAAACCAGCGGCAGGACCCAGGTGAGGGTGAGCAACAGCGACGGGGACATCAGAAAGCCAGGCCCGCGAAACGGGAAAGGAGATAGAGGCCCAGCAGGGCCACGGCGATATAAAGCTGCACCTGTCCGCTTTGCGCCAAACTCTGGACGAAGGCCATCCGCTTGATGGCCCCGGTCACCCAATCGAACGCGCCGTTCACGATCCTGCGTTCAACCCAGGCGGCGGGAGCCGCGACAAGGCGGGCGCCCACGCGCTTGGCCAGGAACAGATACAACTCATCGATGTAGAACTTGTTGGAGAGAATCCGGTACCAGGCCGGGGCCTTGCCATTCGGAAAAGCGGGACCGTTCTTCTTCATCCCGTACCAATACCAGCTGACCGCCACGCCGGTCAAGGCCAGCACGGTGGCCACCGCGGGCAGCCAGGCCGCGCCGCCATGGGCCAGGGCTTCTCCCCCCGCCTCCGCCGTTCCGCTCCCGGAGGGAAGGACCGCGCGCATGAAAAATCCCTTGCTGAAATACCCGATGAGGGCGCTGGGCACGGCCAGGATCAGAATGGGCAAAGTCATCAGCAGGCCTTCCCGGACCGGGTGGGCATGCGCATCGGGATCCTTTCCGCCGTGTCCGGCGGCGCCCGCTGCGGCGGATCCGGCATAGGCCCCATGGAATCCCCGGGTCCCGTGGAAGACCAGGAAAAAATACCGGGACATGTAGAAGGCGGTCAGGCCGCTGGTGCAAAGCCCCGCCAGGAAGGCCCCGTAATGCCCGCTCGCGAAAGCCGCGTGCAGGATTTCCTCCTTGGAAAAGAACCCCGAGAAAGGCCAGATGCCGGAAATGGCCAGGACCGCGATCAGGGTCGCCCAATAGGTTCGCGGCAAAGCTTTGCGCATGCCCCCGGCATCGCGCACGTCATTGCTGTGGATGGCATGGATCACCACGCCCGCGGACAGGAACAGCAGGCATTTGAAAAAGGCGTGGGTGAAGATGTGGAACATGGAAGCCGGATACGCTCCCGCTCCCGTGCCCAGGGCGAACATCATCAGGCCCAATTGGGACAGGGTGGAAAAGGCCAGGATGCGTTTCAGATCCGTCTGGGTGCAGGCGATGGCCGCGGCGAATACCGCGGTGAAGGCGCCGGTGCACTCGACCACGCGCAGGGTATGCGCGGCGGCGGAGAACAAAGGAAACAGCCGGGCCGTCAGGAAAACGCCCGCCACCACCATGGTGGCAGAATGGATGAGGGAAGACACCGGAGTGGGGCCTTCCATCGCGTCCGGCAGCCAGACGTGGAACGGGAACATTGCGGATTTGCCCCAGGCGCCCATGTAGATGCCCAGCGTGCCCACCGTCAGCAGATTGAACGTGAGGAATCCCGCGCCCACCGTATGGTTCAGGGCGGCCGCCGCCTCCGGCGAATTCAGGCGATCGAATCCGAAGCCGCCCGCAGAGATCCCCACCACCAGCATGCCTATGAGGAAGAAGGCGTCCGCCAGCCTGGTGAGGATGAATGCCTTCTTGCTCGCCGCCACCGCGGAAGGCTTGGCGTACCAGAATCCGATCAGGAGATAGGAGGCCACTCCCACCAGTTCCCAGAAGAAGAAAGTCTGGATCAGGTTGCCGGAAACCACCATGCCGAGCATGGCGAAGGTGAAGAAGGACAGGAGCGGAAAGAAGCGACCCGCGCTCTTATCATCGTGCATATAGCCGATGGAATAGACATGCACCAGGAAGCTGATGCAGGAGATGACGAAGACCATCATGACCGAGATGGGGTCGAGCAGAAACCCGGCTTTGGCGGCCAGGACGGAGTCCGTTCCCAGGCCGAAGGACATCCAGGTATGTTCCCAAAGGAGCGCGGCGCGGGCCGGGAAGGCTCCCGGATTCGCGAGCACGATGCCCCGGTAGGCGTTGGCGAGAAGAACGGCAAGCGCCAGAGTGAGGCCCATGAGCGCGGCCGCCGTCCATGCGGAAGCCCGCGGGCTTTTCCGCCCCAGCCACAGTCCGTTGATGAGGAAGGAAAGCAGCGGAAAGGCCAGGATGCCGTATCCGATTAGGCCCATGTTCTCCCCCAGCGGGCCTATCACCGTCGAGTCACCCATGCATGCCGTCCAAATCCCGGATGTCCAGATGCCGGCGCTGGCGATGCACCGCGATGACGATGGCCAGGGCCAATGCCATTTCCGCCGCCGTCACCGCCACGGCGAACAGGGCGAACAGGCTGCCCGCTTCCGGATCCGGGGCCGCCGCGTGGCCGCCTCCGAACCTGGCGAAGGCCACGAAGTTGATCAATGCGGCGTTCACCATCAGTTCCAGGGACATCAGAGCCGCGATCATGTTCCGGCGCGTGACCAATCCATAGGCCCCGATGGCGAACAGGGCCGCGGACAGCATCAGGCAGGAAGTCAGGTTCATGCCGGCCGTCCTTGGCCGGGAGCGGACGCAGCCTTGCCGCCGCCTCCTTCACCTGCGCCTGCGCCTGGAACAACCGCGGCTTCGCGGGCCACGGCGATGGCTCCCACCATGGCGGCCAGCAACAATACGGAAATCAGCTCGAAGGGAACCAGGAAGCCCCGCGGATCGAGGAGGCGTTCTCCCATTGATTTCATGGAGGCGATGTTCGCCCCGGCGGCCACGGAGCCCGCGGGCGATTCGGCCCGGACGCGATCCGCCGAGCCTCCCGCCTTTTTCGCAAGCCCGGCCAGCATCCCCAATGCCACCGCGGCCACCACCACCGCCAGCCCGATTTTCAACGGCGAAGGCGAGGCCATGCGGCCTCCCAGTTCGGAAGTCAGCAACACCGCATACAACACGAAAATCATGATGCCGCCGATGTAGACCATCACCTGCACCAAGGCCACCATCTCCGCCTGCAAGAGAAGAAACAGCACGGCTGTGCACAACAGCACGCCCAGCAGGCCCAAGGCGGAGCGGAAGAGATTGCGGGAAAGCACCGTGACGCCGGCCAACCCCAGAAGGACGGCGCAGAGGCCGTAGAAAAAGAAATCGCGCACTCTCAGCGCCCTTCCTTCTTGTTCAGGATCAGGTCCAAAGGGTCGCGCGAGTAGGTGGCCATTTCGAAGCCGGGACCCATGTGGATGGCGTCGAAAGGACACGCCTCGATGCACAGATTGCATAGGGTGCAGGACGACAACCGGTAGACGAAGGCCCCGAGCACGCGCTTGCTGGCGATGTTCTTGGTGGTGAGGATGGAAATGCTTCCGTTCGGGCAGGCTTTTTCGCACAAGGTGCAGGCCGTGCAGGTATGATCCCCGTTTTCATCATGGGGCATGATCACCTGGCCGCGGAAACGCTCCGGGAACTTCAATGTGTCGCGATTCTCGGGATACTCCCGGGTCACCACGCGGCTGGGCTTGCGGATGTACCGGAAAGTGACGCCCATGCCCTTGAACAGATTCGCGGCGTCCCCGAGGAAGCGGCGCAAGCTGGGTTTGCCGTTGGCCGGATCCACCTGGACGCCGGGGAGGGCGGGCTTGGCTTCGGGGGCCGGGGGAACTGTAGCGGTAGCGGTGTCGGTCATGGTCGCTCCGGTCTCAGGGGATGATCAGTTTGAAGGTGACCAGGGTCGCCGCCAACAGCAGGTTGGCCATGGATACCGGCAGCAGGAATTTCCATTCCAGGGACAGCAGGTGATCGATGCGCAAACGCGGAAAAGTCCAGCGGAACCACATGTACAGGAAGATCAGGAAGTAGGTCTTGAGGAAGAACCAGATCACGCCGGGCACGGCGGCCAGCGCATAATCCACCGGGCCGATCCCGAATTGCGGCGCCAGGAAGCCGCCCAGGAAGAAGGTGGCCCCCAGCCCCGCCGAGGCGAACATGTTCACGAACTCCGCCAGGAAGAACATGGAAAAGGAAATGCCCGTGTATTCGGTATGGAAGCCGCCCGTCAGTTCCGATTCGGCTTCGGACAGATCCAAGGGACCGCGGTTGAGCTCAGCGGTGGAGGAAATCATGAACAGGAAGAATGCCAAGAAGCCGGCGACCGGCAGTTTGAAAATCCACCAATCGGCCACGGTGCCCTGTTGGGACAGAACGATTTCCCGCAAGGAGGCGGAGCCGCTGGCCATGACGATCAGCAACAGACACAGGACCATGGAGAGTTCGTAGGAAAAAAGCTGGGCGCCGGAACGCATGGAGCCCAGGAGGGAATATTTGTTGTTCGATCCCCAGCCGCCGATCAGGATGCCCAGGATGCCGAGTCCGGACACGGCCACCACGTAGACCACGCCGGCTTGCAGGTCCACTACCTGGAGATTGTGGTCGAAAGGCATCACCGCCAGCACCAGGAACGATCCGGTGATGGGCAGCAGCGGGGCCATGAAATAGGCCAGGTTGTCCACGCCGCGCGGGCGCAGGTTTTCCTTCATGAGCAGCTTGATCGCGTCCGCGATGGGTTGCAGAAGGCCGAAGGGACCCACGCGGGTGGGACCCAGGCGCGCCTGGAAATGCGCGCAGACCTTGCGTTCCAGCCAGATGAGGAAAATGGCGCTGACGGTCACCAGGCCGGCGATCACCGCCACGGCCAAGGCGCCGTTGGCGATGGCGGCCCAAGGCGCGGGCAGCAGGCTCCGGACGATATCCCCTATCGGGTGGTTGACCGCGTATGCCTTCATCGATCGATATCCGGGATGATCAGGTCCAGGGTGGACAGGATGGCGACCAGGTCCGCGATCTTCCCGCCCCGGGACATCTCGTTGATGGCCGACAGGTTGGAGAAGTTCGGCGACCGGCTCTTGATGCGGTAGGGTTTGAAGGAATTGTCGGAAACCATGTAGGTGGCATAGAGTCCGCGCGCGGTCTCCACGTTGGCGTAGTAGCTGCCGGCCGGAACCTTGTAGCTCGCCTTTTCCTTGGAACGGTATTGCCCTTCCGGAAAGCCCGCCATGGCCTGCGCCAGGATGCGGATCGATTCCCGCATCTCCTGCATGCGCACCATATAGCGGTCGTAGCAATCCCCGTTCTTGCCGAGGGGCACGTCGAATTGGAAGCGATCGTAAACGGAATAGGGATCATGCTTGCGCACGTCGAAATCGATCCCGGAGGCCCGTCCCACCGGTCCCGAGCACCCGTAGTTGATGGCCCGTTCCCGGGACAGCGCGCCCACGCCCAGCGTCCGCTCCCGGATGATCGGGTTCTTGGTCAAAAGCACTTCGAATTCATCCAGGGAGAATTTCAGCTCCTCCAGGATTTCCTTCACGCGCGCGAGGAAATTTTCCGGCACGTCGGCATTGGAGCCTCCCGGCCGGAAGAAATTCATGGTCAGGCGCGCCCCGCACAACTCCTCGAACAAAGCGGTGATCTTCTCCCGCTCCTTGAACCCGTACAGGAAGGCGCTCACCGCTCCCAGATCCATCCCGAAAGCGCCCCACCAGAGCAGGTGCGACTGGATGCGTTGCAACTCGGAAACCATCACGCGGATATATTCCCCGCGTTCCGGCACGCCGATGCCCATGGCCTTTTCGATTGCCAGGCAGACGCACAGGTTGTTGATGTGGCTGCTCAGGTAATCCATCCGGTCCGTGAGATGGATGTACTGGACGAAGGTCTCGTTCTCCCCCATCTTCTCGATGGCGCGGTGGATGAACCCAAGATGCGGCACCACCTCGATGACGGTTTCCCCGTCCAGGCGCACCACCAGCTTGAGCACGCCATGGGTGCTGGGATGCTGGGGGCCCATATTGAGGAAATATTCCTGGCTGCCGTCCGCGCGGGTTTCCCGTAAGGAGAAGCCCGGAGGCAACGCGTAGCCTTGTTCCGTCGCCATCAATAGGGCCTCTTCACGACGCGGGAGGGATCCTCGAAATCCTTGCGCAAGGGATGGCCGGGGAAATCGTCGTCCAGGAACAGGCGGCGCAGGTCCGGATGGCCCGCGAAGCGGATCCCGAAGAAGTCATAGGCCTCGCGCTCATGCCAGTTGGCTCCGGAATACAGTTCCGACAAGGAAGGGATTTCCGGATGGACATCATGAGGCAGAGCGCAACGGATGAACAACTTGTGGCCTTTTTCCATGGACTGGAGATGCACCACCACGTCGAACCGGTCTTTCCAATCCACGGCGGTCAACTCGATCAGGAAGTCCAGGCGCAGCCGGGCATCCTCTTTCAGGAAGGTGATGAACGGCAGATAGTCTTCCCGGCCCACCGCCACGTCCAGAACATATTCGGGCCCCAAGGCCGCGATCTTTTCCGCGTTCGCCTCGGGAACGTTCTGGACGGTCAAGGCGGGAAACCGTTCGGTGAGGATGGCCAGCATGTCCGCAGCGGGCACTCCCCGGGCGGGACGGACGGTCCGCGCCACCTCGTCGAACTTGGGGGCGGCTATCCGCTTGATGACCACGCCCTTGAAGTCGGGATTCTCGGCTTTGAAGCGCTCCTGCGCCTCTTTCATCCCCTCCTGCTTCAGCTTTTCCTTTTCCTCCCAAAGCCGGGCGGTCTCGCTCATCTCGTCCTTGATGGGCGAATGGTTGATGGGGCGCGGCGTGAGGGAGTTCCGCCAAGCGCCTTTGCGGATCAATTCCTGCAATTTCATGACCCCGAACAAAAGGGCTTCCGGCCGGGGCGGGCACCCCGGCACGTAGACATCCACCGGAATCAGGCGGTCGGCGCCCTTGACCACGGAATAACTGTCATAATAGAAGGGGCCGCCGGAGATGGTGCAGGCGCCCATGGCGATCACGTATTTGGGGCCGGGCATCTGTTCATAAAGGGTGATCAGCCGGGAACCCATTTTCTCCACGATGGTGCCGGCCAGGATGATGAGATCCGCCTGGCGCGGGGAGGCCCGGGCCACTTCCAACCCGAAACGCGCCCAATCATTGTGGGATGCGCCCGTGGCCATCATTTCAATGGCGCAGCAGGATGTGCCGAAAACCAGGGGCCAGAGGGAATTGGCGCGGGCCCAGCCCACCACCCAGTCCACCGCGTTGGTCAGGCCGCCCGAACCGGCGACGCCGGGAATCGGGGGCAGGCCGCCCAATGCGCCCGCCTCTCCAAGCAGGGAAGCCAGATATTGGGCGTCCGGATCATGGTGACCCGCCGCGGGAGCCCCGGATTTCGCTTTTTCTATTCCCATTCCAGTACCTTCTTCCGCCAGGCATAGAACAAGGCAAAGCCCAGGATGGCGATAAAGACGAGCAATTCGCACCAGACGAACAAGGGAGAGATGTGGGATCCGCTCCCGCCCGCCGAGCGGAGGATTCCGAGCACGGGAAACAGGAAAACCGCTTCCACATCGAACACCAGGAAAACCAGGGCGAACAGGTAATAGCCGATTTTGAACTGGATGCGCGCGGAACCGATAGTGTCTTCCCCGGATTCGTAGGAATTCAACTTCTTGCCGGCATCGGGGAAACGCGGGGCGACAATACGCGAGAAAACCATGGCGGCCCCCGCGAAGAGGATTCCCACCAAGGCGAAAACGCCTATGATGATGTATTCCGGCATCTTATGGAAGCCCTTCCGGTGCCATTATCCTATTTCTGAAAAGGAAATCCACGCTTTCAGGAAGGATTTTCACCGCTCGCCGTCCCCCGTCCCGCGGACCGGAGCAGAGGCGACCGGAAACCCGCGATCTTTCCTCTAAAAAGATAGGAAAGTTGGTCAAACAACGACAATTTCAACCCGGCGGTTTGCCGGGAGGGAAACCTTTCATATGGTTCCCGCTAAGGTCGGACCTGCGCGTAGCGATGGCCAAAGCGCCGTGGTATTTTTTCATAGTGCCGACCCGATCTCCGCCGAAAATATCCGGCGCGGCTTCCGGCTACCGGGCCCGGGACACCCACGATGCATGGTCCCGGACGGAACCGTCCAAACCACCAATTAAATTGGTAAGAAAGCCGGCTTCCGCCCCGCTCCCAAAGCCGGGAGGCCGGGCCTTTTTCCCGGGGTGGATCGGACCCCGACTACCCCAAGGTTCTCCAGGGACGGCTATTCCGGGATACCCCATCCGTCCCCGCCCGGATTCCCAAAAGCGCCGCCGCGCATAACCTTATGAAGACCGGCCTCCCGGAACAGCTATATTGGAGTCGCAAACCATTTCGTTTTGGTGACCATCCCAAATATCGGCCAATCCACAACGGCTTAGACGTTGATTCTGCTTGCCTTGGAAAATCCTTGCGCCCATAATGGGTTTGGGGAAAATAACATTCTTACCTGGTGCGTTTGGGAATGATATAATTTTGGGGGGACGGTATCCGGCCGGCCCTTCTAGGGGTGATTTTTCCGCTTTCCCAATTCCGGATTGAACCTTTGGAGTCCGCCATGCATCGCATCGCACCCTTTCGCAGCAACCCACTTCAACGGACATTCCGCGCCTGGGGAAACTTCGCGGTTACCCTTGCGCTCCTGGCCGGCGCGGCCGGAGTGCATGCCCAGACCAAACGATGCGATCTGGTGGGACGCGACACGTCCATCACCGGCAATCCCGCGCGCTTCAAGCGATGCCTCGATCTGGCGGCCCTGAGCGGCAAGACCGTGAGGGTACCCTCCAACGTTACCCGCATCGACAATGACGGACTTTCCCTTTGCAAAGGGTCGTTGCGGCTGGGCGGGGATGCGGACATCATGTTCGTGCTGGATCAGAGCGGAAGCATGGGAGCGGGATACGCATGGGTGAATACCGCGGTCACTCCCAATGATACCCTTTTCTTCAATGATCTCACGGGATGCGGTAGCTCCACCCTGAGCGGCACCATCAGCTACCAGGTTTTCGAAAAGATCAACGTCACCAATCCGGTGGTCAGCACGGTCACGATCAATCGATTGGCTTCCGCCACGGGATGCACCTCATATTCGGGCGACCCATACAAAATCCGGGCCACCGCGGTAAGGCAAGCAATCGATAACATCGCCGCCTCCGGAACCCAAATTTCTACCGCCGGGTTCGTGGGGTTCGCAGCCAACAACCTGGACTCTGTGAAACCATTGACATTGAACGCGGCGAACATAGCGACGTTGAAGAGCAAGATTTTCATCAAAGAAGAGGGCGGCACCAACTATTTCAATGCTTTGAGCCGGTCGAAGACATGGCTCAAAGACCCCACTGTGATAAAGACATCCAAGCAGGCCATCGTTTTCATTTCCGACGGTCGCCCCACTTCTGGAGGAAACACCGCTACCTTGCTGGACGGCACCATGCCGCCCATCTACAGCATTTTCCTGGCTGGCAAGGCCACTCCGGATACGGCCGTCATGAAATCACTGTCCGACGGCAGTGGCGGAAAGTTTTTCCGCGTTCCGCCCCAGGAGCCGGACAGCGTGGTGAAAATCGTCAAACAGATCCTCAACCTGATCCTGAAGGAATACCAGCCGGACAGCGCCACGGTTTCGAACAATACCCTGGCGCCCGTGCAATCGGCCTTCGCGGGGATGCCGGCGGGTTTTGTCCTGCAACCCGATGGCAGCTGGCTCATGAAGCTAAGCGACATCATCGGACTCAAACCTTTATCCTCCAACCAGATCTCGGTCAAGACCAAGTTCGACGAGGTCAACGGCGCCGGCGTGGACAACTCGACCATCAACTTCACCATAGCTACGATAGACTCTCCAACGACAACAAACACCAACCTTCCCCTTGGCAATCCGTTCGGCGTGGCCTGTTACGATAAGTCCACCCTGGCCATCCGGAAATCGGACGGAAGTAGGCCGCCCTTCTTCACGGACGCGCAGACGGCTTATCGCTTGCGGGTCAGGACCGCTCCCGGACCTTTGGGCTCCATCACGGTTCCTTCCCGCACGGCCTTGAAGACCGATGCGGAGACTCCCGTTTTCGCGCCTCCCGCGTCAATCACGGTGGACAGCCTGGTATTCGACGGGACCAACCCCTTCCTGGTGCTTTCCGCCGCCAGGACCAATGGGAACGGCACGCTGGAGTCCAACCTGTACGACTCCATCCTCGTCTCGTGGGTCCATCCCCGCGACGCACAGGACGTGGCTTCGGACTTTATGGTGGTGCGCGCCGCCACCCAGCAGGCCAAGGTCCGTTTTTCCGGGACCAACGGCGGACCCGTCACCACGCAATACCTGGTGGACGCCACCAAGGTTTTCATAGTGGTTGAAGATCAGCCTGCCGATCCGCGCCGGACCTATACCGCGGTGGTGACTTCGGAAAAGTTCGGCATAGACCGTGAGACCGTCATACTCACCGAACAGCCGGGGGGATCGGGGATCTTCCTGGGACAACTGACCATCTCAAACCTGGCCAAGACCCAGGCCGATAACCTTCTGCAAGTGTCCGCGGGCGGCGATCAACTGCGCGTCGTCTATAAGGATCAGGTGGACGGGGATTCCGCCACCGCCACCGCCGGATTCGATGAAAACGTGCAGGAGGCCCCCACCCTCGAATTCACGGACGCTTCCGGAGCGCCTTTGGCGCCCAACGCGGTCTGGTCTCCCGCCAACGGCAAACTGTTCCTGAGCTACAGCGACGACTATGCCTATGGCCGGGTGGCCAGCAAGCAGGTCACCCTCACCCTGGTCAGCAAGAAATACGATGCCGCCATCGGCACCGACCATGAAAAGGTCACCGTCAACATGACCGCGGTTCCCAGCGGCACCCGCGCCACCTGGATCGGGTCCATCGATCTCGCGGACGCCTTCCCCTCCACGGACAATAACGGCGCGGCGGAAACCCGCTTCCGGGGCGAAGCCACCGTGGTCGTGAACGCCCATGACAATGTCGGCGTCCAGCAAACCGCCACCGTCTCGGATTTCCTGGTCATCGCCTATCCGGATTCCCAGGCCACCATCCAATGGCGGTTGGACACCACGGTCACTCCCAAGCCCAACGAAGGTTTGGTGATTACCGTCAACGATCAGACCTTCTCCCTGAATCAGAAGGACACCGCCCTGGTCTCAGTAGCCTGCACCAAGTCCGGGGACAGCGTGGCCAACTTTCCGGCCATCGAAGGCCCTACGGTCATTTCGGGAGTGTACACGAGCGGCACCCTGGTGAAGGATGAAGGCGTACCCATCCTTTCGGACAAATTCCTCTCCTGCCTCACCACGGACCAGATCCGCATCCGCTACGTGGATCCCGTCTACGGCACGTTCACGGAACTCCTCATCAATGAAGTCGGCAAGCCGGAAGCCAGTCCGGCCGGCCGCAAGTTCATCACCAGCGAACTCGTCACCCTGTCTTCGAGCACTCCCGGGGCGCTCATCTATTACACCACGGACGGCTCCAAACCCATTCCCGGCGTGAGCCTCCTGTATACGGATCCCATCCGCATCAGCGTGACCACTACGCTCACCGCCATAGCCGTGAAACCGGGCTTCAAGGACAGCAAGGTGATGACCCAGGTTTACACCAAGGAGTTCGTGGCCTCGCGCCTGGAAATCCTGGATGAGAACGGCAATGCCATCCCGGGAGGATTCATCACCGGGGCGGCCAAGGCCGTGCGCATCAAGCTGGTAACCACCCAGGACAACCTGGCATCGGCTTCCGCCGACGCATCCACCAAGGTCGCCGGCGATAAGGAGCAGGTCACCTTGGCCAACAACGGCTCGCTCGGGGACGCCTTCGAATTCGGACAGCAGGTTTCCCTCAAGCATCCCTTCACGGGAGTCTCGGGCAACGATACCATCGAGGCCATCGGGACCGATACCCTGATCGTCCATTGGGTCAACCCTTACAACGCCGGCGACGTGGCCGCCGATACCCTGATCATCAAGCCCGCAATCGTGGATGCCCAGGTCTATTTCTCCACCTCCGAGAACGGCCCCAAGATTACCGAATATCCCGTGGGCCAGGACAGCATCTACATCGTGGTCAAGACCCGGCCGCGCGATCCCACCTTGACCTATACCGTTACGGTAACCTCCAGCGACGGCAGCACGGACAAGGAAGTCCTGGTCCTCAAGGAACTTTCCCCCGGGGTATTTTCGGCCAAGGCTCCGGTAGGCACGGGACCCAAGACCGCGAGTGACGGAACCATCCAGGTGGCGGCCGCGGGAGATCAATTGACGGCGGTGTTCACCGACCCGGTCTACAAAACGGACTACCGCGGCGACGCCGGCTTCGCCCAGCAGGTTCAGGAATCCGCAAGCCTGGAATTCATCGATGAAACCGGCAAGGTGGTGCCCGCGACCGACGTCTGGAGTCCCGTCAAAGGCAAGGTGTACCTCCGTTTCTCGGACGATTGGAACCCCGGCATCAGCTCGGGTATCCAGACCAAGACCGCTCGCCTCCAGTTGATCAACCGCAAGTCCGGCGACTCCGTGGGCGCCGACGTCGAAACGGCCACGCTCAAACTCAAGGACTCGACCGCCACCCGCGGGATCTGGGAAGGCTCGCTTACCCTGGTGGATAAGGCGCCCGCCAAGGCCGGCAACGACACTGTGGAAACCTATTTCCGCGGCGAACTGCGCGCGGCGGTGACGCCCCACAACAACGCGGGCCAACCCACCAGTCCGGATGCGGTGGACAATCTGGTCATCGCCTATCCCGATCAGCCGGCTGAAATCGTGATCCGGGACACCTCCGGCAAGAGCGTGGTGCGCGAGACCGACAAGGTGGACGTGGTGATCCGCGACCAGCTGTTCACCAAATCCGGCGATGCCTCCATCAACGCCTTCGTCACCTGCGCGCAATCCGGGGACAAGGTCGCCAGCGTCACCCTTGTCTGGGACGGCACGGCCTATGTCATCAAGCCTCCTCTGGACAAGGGTGAATTGAGCGGAACCACCGTGGACAAGAACGACGTCTTGCTGCTCTGCCGCGATTCGGACGTGCTGACGGTGACCTATGTGGATCCCGTCTACCTGACGCCCCGTACCGCGGACGTGAAGTGGAGCGACGATACCAAGGCGCGGATGTACTACGTCTCCTCCAAAGACGGGTCGGTCATCACCTCCGCCACGGACGCCCTGAGCACGAATTTCCGAATCATCGTGGAAGGCAAGAGCCCCTCCCGGGACAAGGTCGACACCATCGACGTGATCCTGACGACGGCCCAAGGCGAGAAGGAAACCTTCCGCGCCGTGGAAACCGGAATCTTTACCGAGAAGTTCGAGGTGCTGGCGGACTTCAGGTTCCAGACCGGAAATCCCTCCAAGGAAAACAAGATGGTGGAGGCGCGCATCAACCCCGGAAACCGGATCAACCAGATCCTGGTGGCCGGTACGGCGGTCGTTGCCGGGGAAACCGTCAGCGCGGACCTGTCCCTGCTTTCCAGCTATGACCTGGTGGCGAGGGCCTATATCAAGGATGAGGATGAGGATGGACGCGCCGACCGCGCCTATTTCGTATTCGACCACAAGCTGCCCATCCTGCCGGCCAGCCTGGATGAGGTGTTCTGGAACCAGGAGGGCGCGGATTTCAAGCGCCAGGCCGACCATTCCATGTTGTCCTTCAAGCCCGGTTCCGATTCCACCATCGTGGTGGCCGATTTCACGAAATCGCAGTTCGGCGCCTTCCTCACGGACGTCGCGGAAGGCCGGCCGGCTCCTTATGGCCGTTTCCCGGACGATAACCTTTTCGGGGGACAGAAGGTGACGTTGGAGGATTCGGTGGGGCCCGTGGTGGTTACCGCAATCAAGCGGCCTTCCAACCTCCAGGTCTACACCGTGGGCCTTACCGAAAAGCGCTTCAACCCGGACACGCTGGTGATCACGGTATCGGAAAAGATCAAGACGTCGCAATCCTTCGACGATTTCCTGCGCTTCTCCAAAGGTTGCGCGGAATACGCGGATTCGAAGCCGGTCAAACTGCAGAGCCAGCCGGCCGTTTCGGCGGACGGGCTCACCTACGTGGTCATCGTCGACAATGCCCCCGACTCCCCTTCCCCCCTGGTCAAGGACTGCATCTTCCTGGAAGTGGATGGGCGCTATACCGATTTGAAATTCAACATTCCCGGGCGCTTGGGCGCGGAGATTTCCGGCGCAAATCCCGCTCAGGTTATCCGCGAGTTCCGCGGCTTTCCCCCGGTCGCGGGTTTGGATCCCACCAAGCCGGGCTTCGTGATAAGCACCAACGATCCTCGCAACGATCCCAATACCGGTTTCAGCCATCCTACCGGAACCGACGGCAATTTCGAAATCCTCTGGATCCCGCCGTATGGAATGGCCGACAACGATCCGGTAGGTTCCCTCAATGATATCTCCAAGGACTTCCTGAATCCCACCGCCGGGGAGCGCACCCGGGAGAACTCGTATCCGCGCCCGCTGCCCCCGGGAATCAGTACCGTCCAGGTGATCACCTCTTCGGCGTACAAGGCCCAGATCCGCATCTTCGACAACCTGGGGCATTTCGTCCGCGCCATGAACCAGTCTTTCGGGACCAATGGCGAGCTCTTGAACACGAACCGGACCACCATCAACGGTCAGGCGAGCTTCCTGGTCTGGGACATGAAGGATGCAGATCACAACCTGGTAGGCCAAGGGGTTTACGTCTGGAAGGTGTCCTTCCTCTTCCTGGAAAAGACCAAGAAATCGGAAATCATGTACACCCGCACGGGCGTGGTCCGCTAGCGGGCGCGATAAACACAGGTTCCCTGCCGCGCGGCGCCCTCCCCGGGGCGCCGCGCTTTTTTTGGGGACTTGGGGAACGACTGCGTTCTTCGACGAAGCGGCGATGCTTTTCGCGCGATTTCCAAATCCGGGGCGGGCTCCCGCTCCGTATCTCCTGCATGCGGATGCTATATTTTCGCATTGAAGGACCGGCTCCATGCCGATTTGGTCTCAATGCAGAACGACGGACCGGATTTGATTGAATGCATGGAGCGGATTGTCCGCCGCGACGCAAGGGCGTTGGAGTTCCTTTATGATCGCTTTTCCAACGTCCTTTTCCGGTTCGTGCTCGCCTTCGTCAAGAGGAGGGAGGACGCGGAGGATGTCCTCGGGGAAATCTTTTTCCAGGTCTGGAGGAAGGCGGAAACCTTCGATCGGGACAAGGGTTCCGTCTACGGTTGGCTGCTTTCCATCGCCCGCTCGCGGGCCATCGACCGGCTTCGTTCCAAGCAGTTCAAGAACGACCGCATGGAGGATCCCGGATTGCTGGACATGGATGACCTGGCGGGAGCCTCCTCCGTCAGCCCTCTCGATCTGGCGGAGCGTTCCATGATGATGAAACATGTCCGATCCGCCATGGACAGCATTCCTTCCGACCAAAGGCGCGTGATCGAAGAAGCCTATCTCGGCGGTTTTTCCCAATCCCAGGTGGCCAACAGGCTGGGCCTGCCGCTGGGAACGGTCAAGACGCGCATGCGGGACGGCATGCGCACATTGCAATCCATATTGAAGGTTGGAGGCGCCGCCGATGGATGATCTGACCTTCCGCGAGCTTTGCCTGACCCAGGCCCTTGGGTTGCTGGATGAAAAAGGACAGCAGGAGCTTTTCCTCGCTTTGGAACACGCCGACGAAAAACGGTTGGAGTTCTTCGCCGAAACCGTTTCCGCCGCCCGGCATCACCTCCAGGATGCGCAGGCTTCCGGTCCGTCCCCTCATGTCAGGGAACGGGTCATGGCCATGGCCAAGTCGGAAGCCTTGCCCGGCAATCCCGGGCAGCCCGCGCCTAAACCCGTACCGGGATTCCTTTCCAGGCTGCGGAACGCCTTGGACTCGGCGCCTTCCTGGTTGAAGGGACCCGGGCCGGCCATCGCTTTCGCGTCCCTGGCTTTCGCGGCCGGTCTATCGGTCCACGACCTTTTCAACCATGGCCGACCACCGGCGGTCGGGGCGCGAGCCGCGGCGCCGGATACGGCCCTGCTGGCCTCGCAATCCCGCATCGTCGCCCTGGAAGACTCGCTTTCCAGGCAGGAAGCCCTGCTTGCCGTGCTTTCCTCCCGGCAATTGCAGGTCGCCCGGCTCAAGGGTCAAGGAGAAGGGCGCTCGGGAATCGGCAGGGTCATGTGGGACCCGCAAAAGCAGCGGGGAATCCTGCAAGTGGCCAATCTTCCGCCCGCCCCCGCCGGCCAGGTCTACCATTTATGGATCCTGGTCGATGACAAGAAAGATCCCTGCCTCCGGGCCGGCTCGTTCAAAATCCGCCAGGCATCCCTGTCCGGAGACCTCTTCCGTTTCGAAAGCGAAGAGTCCATGGGCCAATCCAAACTGCTCGGCTTCGAGGTAACCCTCGAATCAAAAGTCGGACATCCCCATCCCAGCGGCCCCAGCCTGCTCCGCTCGGAAACCCTGATGTGAACAGGCACTGGCCCAAAACCGGCCGAAAACCGCTTTCCAGCCACCGCAAAAAACGATTCCCCATGAAGGCGTGAACAGTTTCGGGGCTTCGGGGCCCTTTCCCGGCCACTGGGGCCGGATTGTCCTCACCTGGAACCCCACTTTATACTTAGATTTCCGGACCGAGGAATTAAGATTTGGCCGTTCGTGGGTTTAGCGCTGAACATACCATTTTCGTTTTTTGATGACGCTTTCCCGCCAACGTATTTTGGGCATTTCTCATATATTAAATTGGCGTTCGGGAGGCCCGTCCTGGAAACATCTGAAAAAGGATTCAACGTGAAGTCCAACAACTTCGTTCATATCGCTTTCGTATTGGGATTGACCATGCTCGCCATGGATGCATCCTACGGACAAGCGCCTCCCACCACGCTGAGACTCACGTCCAAGGTCCGCGACTTCCGGGAGCTTCCGGACGCCAAACTACCATCCTCCGTTGCCAACTATCATCCGGACTTCAACACCTTCAACAGCTGCGATCAGACCGGTTACGTGGATGCCGTCATCCAGACCACCGGAGCGCTGGACACCGCCAACTTTCCCAACGACAACCGCAATCCCAAGCTCATCAACGCCCGGGCCGGCTGCTTCACCAGCTTCGCCCGCTTCGACGAATGGTATAACGACAAGGACACGGAAACCAACCGTCCCTTTCTCTATGATCTGGTTTTCCAGCGCACGCCCGCCGGCATGTATGAATACCAGAACAGCAACTTCTTCCCGATGGACAACGATTCCCTCACCAGAACGGATCCCGTCACCAATCAGAAGATCACCAAGAATCTGAAGGGCCAGAACCTGGTCAGCTTCGGACATCTCAACACCGGCGCCAACGCCGCCCACAACTTCGGCTTCACCATGGAGTTCCACGCCAACTTCACCTACATCGCCTCAGCCGATCCCGCCAAGCAGCAGATTTTCACCTTCACCGGCGATGACGATGTCTGGGTGTTCATCAACGGAAAGCTCGCCATCGACCTGGGAGGCGTCCACGCCGCCCTGTCCAAGACCATCACCCTGAACGCGGCGCAAGAGGCCAACCTGGGATTGGAGAACGGCAAAAGCTACCTGCTCGATTTCTTCATCGCCGAACGCCACATCACCCAGTCGAATTGCCGCATCACCACCAGCCTGGTGCTGGAAACCCAGAAAGTCGCCACCCCGGTGGCCACTCCCGGCACCTCCAGCTTCAATTCCCAGCTGGCCGTGACTCTGTCCTCCGCCACTCCGGACGTCAAAATCTATTACACCACCAATGGCAACGCCCCGGACAGCAACAGCACGCTTTACACGGGCCCCATCCCCATCACCACCAGCACCACCGTGAAAGCCATCGCCTATAAGATCGGCTGGACCAAGAGCGACGTGATGACGGCCGTCTATACCAAGAACTTCGTCGCCTCCACCCTGGACATCCTCGATCAGAACGGCAATCCCCTCTCGGGCGGATACATCACCGAACTCAACTCGGCCTACACCGTCAAAGTCACCACCACCCAGGCAGGTCTGGCTTCCATCACCCCGGGCGCCACCACCCAGGTTGCCGCGGATCAGGAAACCCTGACCTTGACCAATCCCTTGGCGCAGGGAGACAACTTCCTCTATTCCGGAACCTCCCCTTTCCAAATCACCACCGCCACCCTGAACAATTCCAAGACGGAAGCCACCGCTTATGATTTCCTGACGGTGAAATGGGTCAACCCTCTGGATTCCCGCGACACCGCCAGCAAGACCGTGGTGGTCCGCCCCGCGCCCAGACAGGCCCGCGCCTATTTCTCTTCCAATGTGAACGGCACCGATACGCTCGATCAATACACGGGCACCGAAACGAAAATCTTCCTCATCGTCCTCGACCAGATGCTTCCTTCGGGCGTAACGCCCACGGTGACCCTGGAGACCACTCCCAAGGTGACCAGCCGCGGCAAGGACACGGAAACCTTCAACTTGACGGCCATTTCGGCCGGCAAGTACAGCGTCGCCGTCAACGTGGATCTTGTCGGCGCGGCCAGCGTGGTCGGCGACAAGTCGCTCCAGTTGGCGCTCGGGGATCAAATCCTCGGGAGCTACAAGGATCCGGTGGACGGGGATGTGGCGTCCGCCAATGCCGGTTTCGGCATCGCTCCCAATCTCGATGCGTCCCTGCAGTTCACGGACAAGAACGGCAACGTGCTTCCCAACGGTTTCTACTACAGCCCGGCGGAAGGCTTCCTGTATCTGACCTATAAGGATGACTGGGTAAACGGCAGCATTCCGAAGAAGACCGTGATGCTGGTCATCGGAAACAACGGCGGCAAGGCCGGCGCGGACTCGGAAGTCACCTTCACCCTGGACCTGACCAGCCATGCCGGCTCCACGGGCGAATGGAAAGGCTCTTTTCCCCTGAAGGATCTGCCCACCATCACCAAGCTGAACGGCACCGCGGAAACCTATATCCTGGGCGAAGTCCATGCCTCCGCCCCCGCGCACAACAATGTCGGCGTCGCCTCCCTGTCGGCCACTGACGACCTGCTGGTGGCCTTCGGCAACCAGGATCCCGTCATCGGAATCGAAGGTCCCGGCGGTCCCGGAGTCCAGATCAACCGCGATGACCCCGGGGTCAAGATCACCATCAAGGACCAGAGCATTTCCAGTGCCCGCGATACCCTGTACGCCACCTTGAGCTGCACGGAGAACAAGGACGTGGTAGTGAACGTGATGCTCATCGAAAAGGCCGACAAGCCCGGCGAGTATGAGTCGGTCATCCTTTCCAAATCGGAAGGCGCATCGGTGGTGGACGGGGTGCTTCAATGCCAGCCCAAGGACTTCATCAAGGTCACCTATAAGGATCCGGTCTACGGAGACGTTAAGGAAGTCCAGGTCCTGATAGACAATCCCGTGACGTCCAAGCTGTACTTCTCGTCCAAAGCGGACGGCAGCGACGAAATCACGGCCGTCAACGATCTGGACGCCGACTTCTTCTACGTGGTCATCCTGGCGCGCAGCCCGGACGTGGCCAAGGTGGACAATCTGCAGGTCACCTTCACCACTCCGCAGGGCGAAACCGAAACCTTCACCGCCGTGGAAACCGGCGTGTATTCGCAAAAGTTCATCGCCAAGGTTCCCTTCGGATTCGTCACCACCTCGCCGGTGGCGGGCAATTCCATGCTGGAAGGCAAAATCACCGCCAAAGAAGTGAACAACTACGTTACCGCCATCGGCACGGCGACCGTCGACAACGCCACCGTCAAGGCGCCCATCGATCTGGTGGCCGGCTTCGCTCCCGTGGAGAAAGCCTACATCAAGGACAGCAACGGAGACGGCATGGGCGACAAGGTCTATATCGTGTTCGAGAAGAAACTGAGTCGCCTACCCACCACCCTGAGCGCCCAGTGGAACGACTCCACCTCGGCGACCAAGATTGCCCCTAAGCTTTCCTTCCTCAATGCGGATTCGACCGTGGTGGTCGCCGACTATTCCGGCGGCCCTTTCCCGGCCGGTCTCACCGCCGCCGGGCCGGTAGGGAACCCCAGGGCCTTGCTGCCCAACGATGCGCTCTTCAAGGGCCAAAAGCCGATCATCGAAGATTCCATCGGCCCCATCATCCTCTCGGCCATCAAGCATCCTTCCAATCTCAACAGCCTGGTGGCCAACGACCCCAACTACAACCTGGATACGTTGATCGTCACCTTGTCGGAACCCCTGGAACCGGCAAACTTCAAGACCATGCTGAAGTTCTCCACCAGTTGCGACGACTACGCCAACGCCAAGACCATCGAGGCGGTCAATACCCCCAATCCCACTCCGGGCAAGCCCACGGAATACATCGTCATCGTGAACAATGCCATTTCCACTCCCTTGGCGGGCAACTGCCTTTTCCTCAACGCCGACCCCGGCCCCAACCAATATGTGGATATGCACAAGAATCCTCCGCCCGAATACGGTGTGGTGCTCCTGGGCTTCAACCGCGATCAGGTCATTCAGGGTTTCCGCGGCTTCCCGCCGGTAGCCGGTCTCGATCCGAACAACCCCAACTTCCAGGTGGCCGTGCAGGACTCCCGCGATTCCACCAAGGGCGGCTATGCCACCAACCGCGATCCGTCAAAGCCCTGGGAAGTGCTTTGGATTCCTCCCTATGGCTTTACCGAAGCCGGCGGACTGGACCCGTATAAGGCCACGTTGAACGACCTTCCCGGCGGAACGAAGGAGACTGCCACGCCCGTCAGGTTGCCTCCCGGAGTCAGCGCCGTGCAGGTGGTGAGCACCACGGCCTATATCGCCCACATTGCCATCTTCGACAATTATGGAAACTTTGTGCGCAGCTCCATCCAGGTGTTCGGCGGCAGAGGCGAATTGCAGAATCAGGCCCGCACCGTGCCCAAGGGTCTGGTCAGCTTCCTGTACTGGGACATGAAGGACAAGAACGGCCAGTTGGCCGGCCAGGGCGTTTACGTCTGGAAGGTCTCCTTCGAGTTCAAGGGCGGCAAGCAGGAAATCCGCTATACCCGCACCGGCGTAATGCGCTGATATCGGGATCCGGCGCGGTCCCCGCGCCCATGGAACGACAAAGGCCCCGCATCCGCGGGGCCTTTTCTTTTTTGTCCTAAACCGGAATCCAAACGCGGAGTCCTGCCAATCTGCGCGATCGCCGCGTCGGCCCAATCAGGCTCGGGTATTTTCCGCCAGGCTTTTCAGGAACAAAGCCACCGCCTTGCCCCGATGGCTCAGGACATCCTTGACATCTCCGGGCAACTCCGCAAAGGTCTTGTCCTGGCCCAGAGGAATGAAAAGCGGGTCATAGCCGAATCCACTCTCTCCCCTTTCCTCCCGGGTGATTTCCCCTTCGCAAACACCCTCGAAGAAGGCCGCCTCGCTTCCGGGAACCAGATAGCACAGCACGCAACGGAAGCGCGCCTTGCGGTCCTGGCGGCCTTCCATGGCTTTCAGGAGCTTGGCCCGGTTGGCGGCGGCCTGGGGCAGGGGTTTTCCCGCCGCATCGGTCCAAATCGGCCGGGATTGCCCTGCCGATCCCGGACCGGAGTCCAAAGCGGCGTAGCGCGCGGAATACACTCCGGGCGCGCCTCCCAAAGCATCCACCTGCAAGCCGCTGTCATCGGCCAATACGGGATGGGGACTGACTGCCGCCAGCGCGGCAGCCTTGAGGAAGGCGTTGGCGACGAAGGTATCGCCGGTTTCCTCCACCTCCCCGGAGAATCCCAGGTCCGCGGGCAAAAGCAAAGTGAAGCCGGCCGGAGCCAGCAGGGATTGGAATTCCGCCACCTTGCCGCGGTTGCCGGTGGCAATCACCAAGGGACGGAAAGGGATGAGCGGAGCGGAGGACATGGCGCGCTGATTCTCCCGGAAACCGGCTCCGGCTACTTCGGCTTGACCACGAAGTTGACCAGCTTGTCGGGGACGACGATCACCTTGATCACCTCGCTGGATTCCAGATAAGCTTTGAACTTGGGATGCGTTCGCGCCAACTGCTCCAGGTCCTGCCGGGAGGTGCCTTTGGCCACCTCATGCTCCACGCGCACCTTGCCGTTGGTCTGGAAGACCACGTTGACCGAATCCTCCACCGTGAGCGCTTCGATATGCACGGGCCAAGGCGCGTAAGCGAGACTTTCCCCATGCCCGAGGATTTCCCAAATCTCCTCGGCGATATGGGGCGCGAAGGGCGACACCAGCTTCACCAGGATTTCCGACGTCTCCCGGTACGCGGCGCCGCTCTTCTCCAGATCCTCGCCCAGTTCCCCCACGAAAATCATCAGCTGGGAAATGGCGGTGTTGAAACGCAGGTTCTCGATGTCTTCCGTGACCTTCTTGATGGTCTGGTGGGTACGCTTGACCAGATGGGCCGGAGGCGCATCGTCCGTGATGCGGACCTGGACGCGATCGTCCCCGACGGTGGCGCGCCATACCTTGTTGAGGAAGCGCCACAAGCCTTCGATGCCGGCCGTCTGCCAGGGCTTCTGGCGTTCCAGGGGGCCCATGAACATTTCATACAGGCGCATGGAATCGGCGCCGTAGCGCTCCACCACGTCATCGGGATTGACCACATTCCCGCGCGACTTGGACATCTTCTCGCCGTCCTCGCCCAGGATCAGACCCTGGTTGACCAGCTTCTGGAACGGCTCGGAGGTGGAGACATGCCCCAGATCGAACAGGACCTTCTGCCAGAAGCGCGAATACAGGAGATGCAGCACGGCGTGTTCCGCCCCGCCGATGTAAAGATCCACCGGCATCCAATATTTCTCGGCCTCGCGCGACCAGGGTTCCTTATCGTTGTCGGGATCGATGAAGCGCAGGAAATACCAGCTGGATCCGGCCCACTGCGGCATGGTGTTCAGCTCCCGGCGGCCGGAATGATCCGCATTCGCACCCTTATATTCCAACCACTCCTTGGCCTTGGCCAAAGGCGGCTCGAAGGTTCCCGTGGGCCTGTAGTCTTCCATTTCCGGCAAGGTCAGGGGCAGCTCCGAATCGGGAATGGACTCGACGCCCTTGGCCGTATGCACCAGCGGAAAAGGCTCGCCCCAATAGCGCTGACGGGAGAAGAGCCAATCGCGCAGCCGGTATTGCACCCGCGCCTTGCCCAATTGCTTCTCTTCCAACCATGCGATCATTTTCGCCTTGGAGTCCTCCACCCGGAGGCCGTCGAGGAATCCGGAATTCACCAGCACGCCGTCCCCGGTGAAAGCTTCCTTGGAAACGTCTCCGCCTTGGATCACCTCCACGATGGGAAGGCCGAACGCCTTGGCGAATGCGTAGTCGCGCTCGTCATGGGCGGGCACGGCCATGATGGCGCCGGTGCCGTACCCCATCATCACGTAGTCGGAAGTCCAGATGGGAATCCTGCCGCCGGTCACGGGATTGATCGCGAACGCGCCCGTGGCCACGCCGGTCTTGTCCTTGTCCAGGCCGCGCTCCAGATCGGATTTGCTGCCGGCCGCCTTGCGATAGGCTTCCAGCGCCGCCTTTTGGCCCGGGACGGTGATGGATTCCAGAACCGGATGCTCCGGAGCCACCACTATGTAGGTCGCGCCGAACAGGGTGTCCGGCCGGGTGGTGAAGACCACCAAGGGTTCCTCCCGGCCTTCCACCTGGAAATGCACTTCGGCGCCGGTGGATTTGCCCACCCAGTTCTTCTGCATCAGCTTGATGGAATCCGGCCAATCCAACCCATCCAGATCCTTGATCAGGCGCTCGGCATAGGCGGTGATGCGCAAAACCCATTGCCGCATGGGACGGCGCACGCAAGGGAAACTCCCCCGCTCCGACTTGCCGTCCATGACTTCCTCGTTGGCCAGCACGGTGCCGAGTTCCTGGCACCACCACACGGGGTTTTCGGAAATGTACGCCAGCCTCTGGGAATCCCGGTACCTGCGGATTTCCGCCTCATCCTTATCCTTGAGGCCGGTAGGGATGGGAAGCTTCGCGATGGGCATGGCCTTGTCGGCGGCGGCATCGTAATAGCTTTCGAACAGCTGCTTGAAGATCCATTGCGTCCACTTGTAGTAGGCCGGATCGGTGGTGCTGATCTCCCGATCCCAATCGTACGAGAAACCCAGGGACCGGGTCTGACGGCGGAAATTATCGATGTTCGACAGGGTGGTCACGGCCGGGTGGGTGCCCGTCTTGATGGCGTGCTGTTCCGCGGGCAGACCGAAGGCGTCCCAGCCCATGGGATGGAGCACGTTGAACCCGCGCATGCGCTTGTAGCGGCACACGATGTCCGTGGCCGTCCAGCCTTCCGGATGGCCCACATGGAGCCCGTTGGCGGAAGGGTAGGGAAACATGTCCAGGGCGTAGAACTTGGGTTTCAAGGCGCCTTGCGCGTCCTTCCCCGGCGCCATGGTGGCTTTGAAGGTCTTGTGCTGGAGCCAATACTGCTGCCATTTGGGTTCGATCGATTTGGGAATGTACCTGGACACGGCTTGCCTTGTTCGTGGGTTAGGCCCAAAAGATAGCAAGGTTGGGGGTGATTGTTACCTTTCCGGAGTTGGGGGAAATCCAGGGGGTACTGATGAAGCAGCGTAGTTTTGGAAAGACGGGTTTGCGGGTGTCCGAAGTGGGTTTCGGAGCCTGGGCATTGGGCGAATCGTGGTGGGGCAAGCAGGATGATGCGGAGTCCATCAAGGCCCTGCACCGCGCCGCCGAGCTCGGAGCCAATTTCATCGACACCGCCCAGGTCTACGGCGAAGGCAAAAGCGAGTCCGTGATCGCGCGCTTCCGCAAGGAATGGAAGGGCGACCTGATCGTCGCCACCAAGACGCCCCCGGAAGCCGGCGCCTGGCCGCCTTCCCCGTACGACGCTCCCGAGGTTTCCTATTCCCCGGCCTACCTGCGCGCCAACGTGGAGAAGCGCCTCCGCAGCCTGCAAACCGACTGCATCGATCTCCTCCAATTGCACACCTGGACGCGCGCCTGGAACAAAGACCCCCGTCCCCTGGAAACGCTTCGCCAGCTCAAGCAGGAAGGCAAAATCCGTTTCTTCGGCGTGTCCACTCCCGAGCACGATCAGAACAGCGTGGTCGATCTCATCCGCAACAACCACGTCGACTCCGTGCAGGTCATCTACAACATACTGGAACAGGAACCGGCCGCCGAAATCCTTCCCGCCGCCAAAGAGCACGGGGTGGCCATCATCGTGCGCATGGCTTTCGACGAAGGCGCCCTGACGGGGAAATTCTCCCGGGACACGGTTTTCCCAAAAGGCGATTTCCGCGCGGACTATTTCCGCGGCGAGCGCTTGGGCCAAGTGGTGGATCGCGTCGACAAAATCAAGGCTGACGTGGAAGGTTCGGGGTATACCCTACCCCAGGCCGCCCTGAAGTTCGCCATGTCCCATCCGGGGGTAAGCACCGTGATCGCCGGCATCCGCAACGTGGCGCAGGCGGAAATGAACCTTGCCGTTTCGGATCTGCCTGAGCTGCCCCCGGCGCTTATGCAAAAGCTGCGGGAGCATAATTGGCGCAGGGGGATTTGGTACGGGGATCACTGGTAGCGATTTGGCTCGGGAGGGCGGTTCCCGCGCGAACTGCGCTGGCCGGTGCCGTGGACCTATTGACATCCTGGAGAATGGGTCGCCCGCGGATCCTTCTCTGGGGCGATGGCCGGGCCCGCGGGCTTTCGATGCTTTGACATTTTCCATTCCCCAGGATGTCATCCGCTTGTAATGCGCGGGAACCGCCCTCCCGAGCCAGCCCACCTTCGCCGCCCTTACCGTACCCTGAAGTCCGCGTCGGACATTCCAAGTCGGACCTCCACTCTCACTGCCCGCGTCGGGCCCTCCATGTTTAAACTATGTCCCCGCCCCTATTGCCCGCGTTGGGCTCGTCAAGACGAAAACCATCGTGTGCGTTCCCTTCGGCCCGCGTCGGGATGGTCAGGTCGCGTTTTGGGTAGGCTTTGGGCTTTTGGGAAGAGCTAAATCACGAGACTTGTGGCGCAGCTTTGCGATGAGGCGGGCATGGCCGCCGAATCAGTCGATGAAATGGATTGGGGAGTTGCGGTCGATGCCTACGGCGCTTCGTTCGTAGAAGGCGGCCAGGAGGGCCGCGCGGTCGTCGGGTGAGAGTCGGAAATTTTCCCGGCCGTGATCTTTGAGCCAGCGATCCAGGTTCGAGACGAGGACTCCCGCGCATACGG
>JAQBPN010000055.1 GCA_028287505.1 Fibrobacterota bacterium
CCATGCAGGGCAACACCCAGAACGCCCGGCTGCTGCGAGTCAGCATCGCCACCTACATCACCCAGGCCAATTTCACCTATACCGCGGGGGAACGGGGCCACGCGAAATTTTCCGCCACCTTCGGCTATTTCCCGTATAATTACAATCAGGATGTGAAGAACCTGGGCCTCTATCTGTTGCGCGGACCGGTCTATCCGGGGGCCCTGGTATCCGGATTCGAAACCAAGGAAACGCTTCCCATCTCCAATTTCCTGGGTACCCGTCTGCACAGTTCCCTGGGGAACACGGAACACGATCTGATCTTCTCCAGTGAAACGGAAAACAAGCCCCTGTTCGATTATTCGCTGGCCTACGTCTTCAGCCACCGGCTGGGGGAAACGTTCCGGTACGGAGGCGGCGTGAACTTCTACCATCTCCTGCCGGTGTACGGTTTCGCCACCAACCCGCGCGACCCGGAGCAGTTCACCTTCACTCCCGACGCGGAAGTGAAGGATCCCATCGATCGCAACTATTTCTACGTGGACCCGGCGAACCCCGCCGATACCACCTGGCTGTCCAGCCAGGGAACCAAGCTGGATGCGTTTTTCCGCTTCGATCCCAAAGCCTTCCTGCCCGGTCTGGGCTTCGGGAAGAACGACCTGATCTTCTACGGTGAAATCGGCCTGATCGGCGTCAAGAATTACAAAGGCATCTATGACGATCGGTCCAAGCGGATTCCCGTCATGGGAGGATTCAATATCCCCACCTTCGGCCTGTTGGACGACCTCTCCCTGGAAGTGGAGTATTACGCCTCGCCCTATAAGAACGATCTCACGGAACTGCAGACCGAGCTGTCGCCCACCCCAGTATCCAACCGGAGCGATAATTTCCGCGCGGCCAAGCTGGATTCCGGGTATGTGACGGCCGCGGGGGATACGCTGCGCGCCGCGAGATTGGTCGTTTCCGAAAAAGGCGGCAAGGTCTATGAGGATATTCCCTGGGGCGACCCTTACGACGCCACCGACCTGCACAAGGACGATTGGAAGTGGTCCCTGCATTTCGCGAAAACCGTCATGGGCCACATCCGCTTCAGCGGACAGGTGGCCAACGATCACTTCCGGCCCGTGGGGACCGGGACCACGCCCACCTATTTCTCGATTTTCTCGACCATGGACGATTGGTATTGGATGACCAAGCTGACTTACTTCTTCTAGGGACCGGCTCCTCTAGGGCCCGGCGTTTTAAGGCCCGGCCAAAAAGGTCCGGAATACTGCCGAGACCGCCCCCTGATCCAGCTTCACGAAAACCAATCCGGAAAAAGTCCCGGAAAAAGATCCGGAAATAGCCGCCTCGGGAAGGCTCACCGCGGAGACCCCTCCTCCCTGCGGACGGATCGTTTCCGAATGCAACCGGGCGCCGAAGGCGTCGAATACGCCGACCTGGACGGGCGCGCGACCTGAGGACGTGAACTCGATGCGCACGCGGCCGCCGGCCTCCCGGACCATTCCCCGCACGGACAACCCCGTTGAACCCTCCCGCGCGGGACCTTCGGGACCTTTCAAGGCCGCTGCTCCGGAATATGCGAAATCGATGTAATCGATGTTCATGGGCCCGTTGCCGGGAATGTCGAAGCGCAGGACCTGCATACCCGTGTCCAGGGTGAGATGCGCCAGGTTGTGCGTATAGACCCAATGGTGGAAATAGGTGGTGAGGGGCAGGGTGATCTGCCCGGTCCCCGCCGAATCCATGCCGTTGAGCAGGGACACCGCCACGAAGGGAACCTGCGTCTCCGAGGCCGCGGAAAGTATCGACAGGTTGTATGCGCCCGCCTGATTGACCTTCACGGTATATTTGGTCCAGTCCCCGGTATTGGTTTCCGCCAAGTAGCATTTGCCCATGCGCGCCTTGACCAGGGAATCCGCCTCGGGGGTATCGCCCTTGTCCCCTCCCGCGCCCATGATCTGCAGGCCGACGCCGGTGGAATCGCGCACCTTGCAGGCCCAGGGATTCTTGGTTTCGTAGTCATGCCAGGTCCCGTTCTTGGGGCCCTGATCGAAATCGGACAGGAAGACGCGGCCCGGGATGGCCTGGACCTTGCCTTGATAGGGGGAGCCGGGATACCCGGCGGGAAGGGCGGCGGTGGCCGCGAACAGGGCGGGAACGCCCGCAAGGGCTCCGGCCAGGAACAATACAGGAGTCGAAACCATGGTGATGGTTCCTTTCTCTCCCCCGCGATGTTACAGCGACGTTACCCCCACCCAAGGGTCGGCGCCTTGAAAAAACCGGCTCTTTAGCGCGCGCGTCTGTCGATCAGCCTGATGCCCTGCGAAGCCCTCTTGGTCTTGCCGAGCATACCGTCTTTTTCCGCGGCGTCGTCAGTAGCGGTTCCCAGCAGCCGTCCCTGGAGATCGTAAATCATAAGGTTGGTCGTGAGGGTCCCGGTGGCGCGCGAAATCGTCGCGGGCCTCACGCCCACCGCGGAGGGATCGTTTTCCCACCGGGTGGCGGCCGGGATCAGCTCGTTGAGATGCCCGATGATGTATTTGGGAGTGCGGTCGGAATTGTACATGCCCCAATGGGCCCCCACCGGGCCTTCGTTGCCTTTCCACTTCTCGTCCACGTTGGTGAAGAACCAATAGTCGAGGCCTTCCTTGCGGGCCCAGGCATGCAAATCCTTGAGGTAACGCGCCTGGTTCTCCGGGCTGCCCACGGCCGCGCCGGTGGTGGCCTCGGTGGGCCAGCCGGTTTCGCCCAGCACCATGGGCTTGCCGCCCGGGACCTTGGCGATGCGGGCCTTCATCTGCAGGTACACGTTATAGGCGTGGTTGCCGGCATTGTCCGCGGACTTCTGCTCCCACCAGGGATGCACGTGCCAGATGACCCGGTCCACGGACTTGATCAGTTCGTCGCTGGCGGCGAGCCAGTCGGGATAGGATTCGCCCGTGCCCACCTGGATCTCGGCGGGCACCGCCGCGCGCACCTGCTTGATGTAACGCACCAGCTTGGCCTCCGCCAGGGCCACGTCCTTATGGGCCGCCCGCACGCGCAGCAGGAACTCATTGCCCACGATCACGGTCTTGATGGAAGGATGGTTGGCCGTGGCCAGGCCGATGCCTTCCAGGATGGACTTCTGGTTCACGTCCTCGGCGTAGGTGTCGTCGATCCAGATGCCCATGTGGATTTTCATCCCCAGTTGATCGCACATGCCGGGCAGGGAACTGCCGTGGGTGGTGAGGCCGGAGCCGTAGGTCCGGATTTCCCGGGTGAGCGGCTTGATGAGGTTGAGATCGGCCAGGACCTGGGCAGCGGAAGGCTCGGCCCCGCCGGGCGACTGCCCGTCGTGGTAGGCCGTGAAGGGGATGCAGCGGAAAAGGGTCGGATCCTTCAGGATGCCGGTATTGCCGCCCAGGGCGGTGTCGCCGATGGTGAAAACGCGATCCGATTGGTCCACGCCCTCGCCCGCGGGCAGGGAGATGCGCACCAGGCAATTGGGGGATTTGACCTGGGGCACGGTCCAGGCGAAAGCGCCCGTGCCGCCCGCGTCCGCGGCGGCGGAGATGGGCTGCCAGGTGACGCCCTTATCGACGGAGAAGTCCAGTTTCTTGGCGCCCAGCGTTTTGCCGCCCTGCCATTTGATGGAGGCGGCGGCGCCCGGGGTCAGGGAATCCCCGCCGTTGGGGGAAACGATGCGGAACTGGAACGGGGAGGCTTCGGCCGTACCACCGTAATAGCCCATGTCCGCGCGGCCGCCGTTGGGCGCGGGCTCGGCGGAGAAATCCGATGCGGGATCGCCCGCATTGATGGCGGCGGAATACGGCCAGAGATGGTAATCGAGATTGGGGATGTCCTTCACGTCCGGATCCATGCCGGTGAGGATGCCCACTTCGCCCGCGCCGCTGCCCACGCGGGTCCCGGTGATGATGGAATAGCGCACCTTCACGGTCGTCGAGGTTGCCGCCGCTCCGCCCGCGGTCTTGATGGCCAGGCCGGGTTCGATGGCCTTGTTCTCGAAACCCAGGATGCTGTTGGAGATGTCGATGTCGGCCGCGTCCGCGCCTCCGCCGATAAGCACCGCTATCCCTTCCGTGCCCCCCAACAGCCGGGACTTGGCTCCGATGGTGCAGTTCTGCAGGACCACCTTGGAACCCGCTCCGGTGATGTTGACGCCGTTGGTGCCGAAGTCCTGGATCTGGACGTGGCTCAGCTTGGCGTCGGCGCCGTTGATGGCGATGGCGTTCGCCAGGTTGTTGAGGACGACGCAATATTCCACGTCATGCTGGCTTCCGGCGCTGTTCAGGATCAGGCCCACGCCGTAGAAATCGATGTAGTTGGCCAGGGTGCCCACCGCTTTGACGGGACCGCTCGCGGTGATGGTGAGATTGGTGCCGGTGGCGCGCACGCGCGCGCCGGGATTGATGGTGAGGGTGACGCCGGCCGGGACGATGACGTTACCGGTAACTTCCACGGTACCCGTCCAATTGCTGGTGGCGGCCGTCAGGGTGCCGGAAACGCAAAAGGCTTCGGCGGCCAATATGCAGGCCAATGCGAAAATACCGGATACCCGTGTGAACATGGACATGCGCCAATCCCCTCTCGGCCGGTTTCCCGGCCTATCGTTACTTTATGGTACGCCTGTAATCTAATTTGGACCCCCGCCCGATCCGGCCCGATTGGGAGGCGCCTCAGGGCCATTTTGACCCCTGAAGAAGCCCCGGAAGGGCTCTTGATCCGGCCTAATTGCAGCCGATTCGCCGGGAGCCCACGGCCAAATCGTCTATCCACCAATTCGTGGCCAGGGAAAGCCCCTGGTAGAGGTACACGCCGGTTTCCAGGAAGGTGAAATCCTTGGCCTTTTCCAGTTTGGGCTTGGCGGCTCCGGCCGGGTCGGAAAAGGTGAATTTCGTGGGCCAGGAAAGCTCCAGTCCATCCACCCATACGCGCGGATCGGCCGCCTCCGGATCGGTCCCGTTGGCTCCGTCGAATTCCCATTCCAGGCACGCCCAATCGTCCAGCACCAACTGCTTGTCGGACTGGAGCACCCACTCCGGGAATCCGGGCGGCTCGGGCGGATGCCAGACGCCCATGTAGGTTTGCTGATAGGTGGCGAACTCGTACCAGTCCAGGGTATTCACGGCGGTGGAGGCGGATCCGGGCCTGGGATAACGGGCGTTGAAAAGTCCCGCATGGGAAACCGGACGCGCCGGAGAGGTGTATACGTAGACGCGCCCCCACAGGACGGGACCGAATCCGGCGGGAAGAGCGTACTTCAACGTGCGCTTGGGGCCGCCCTGGTTCCCTTCCTTGCCGCCCAGCAAATCCTTGGCATGCAACGCGAACGCGCCTTTATGCGGTTTGCTGCCGTCGACCAGGAGCGTGCCCGTGAATTCGGTGCGGTAAACGGTCCATCCGTCCGGGATCCGCCCTTCCTCGAAGTCCCAGCAAAGGGTTCCCGCAACGCAACCGGTCCCTTCCGGCTCCATGGCGATGTCGTGGACGCCCGTGTAGGAGTCCAAGGGCAATTCCACGGTTTTGTAGCCGGAACGCCGGACGCGCAAGGTGTCCGCCACCGCGGCAACCGTTCCCGATGAGGCGGATTTCGCCGCGCCCGGAACCGCCGCGGATCGGGAGGCCGCGCCGTCACCATCCCGGTCCATCGCGATCAGAGCGCCGCCGGACAAGGCCGAAGGGATGTATTTGTAAACGGCGCGCAGCCCTTCCCCGTCCAGACGGAGCAAGAGCATGTCGGCGGCGGGCAGGCCGGGAGGCAGGGTAACCGCATGGGTACCCTGCCCCATCCTGCCCTGGAAGACCCGCGCCACCAGGGTTCCGCGCAAATCGAAAAAGGCAATGCGCATGCTCGCGTCCGCGCCGGAATGGATCCACAGAATGCGATCGCGGAGATCGAGGGAGACCGCGCCAAGGCCCCCGGAGCGGTAAGAGAGGATCCCGGTGGCGCTCCCCAGGCGGTAGGCTCCCAGGGAGTCCGTCGTATCCGAAAGACCGGTCTTGGCCAATGCCACGGTAACGCCCTGGAGCTTCTGTCCATTGGCCTTGTTGGTCACGGTTCCGGAAAGCCCCACACCTTGGGCAAGGCAGGAAAGCGCGGCCGCGCCGAAAACGGAGATCAGGATGTGACGTATCATCGCCATCCTAAAGTATGGCGCATTCCCGGAAATAATGCGGGCTTTCCACCGATTTTGGGGTCAAAACCACCCTGATTCAATTCACGGGGACCGCTGCCGCATCGGGAATCCATTTGTTCCTTTCATCCGTGACGGAAAAAACGCAGCCTCCGTTGCCGGGGTCAAAAATACTTCAAACCCCGCGCGGACCTGCATCGAATTTGACCCTGGCAAATCGAAGCGAATTACGGCGCTTGCCGACCGGGCCGGGAACAATTTCCCAAAAACCGCGAGCAGGATTACCATCGGGCGCGCCCGGATCGGGGGGATTTTCTAGTGCCGGTCTTCGTCCTCCCCTTATAATTTCTGGAGCGCCCCAATGACGTTGATTGAGGACCGAGGATTGAGAATGGATTGCCGCCCATGAATCGCCGTTCCCAAAGCGGAGTCTCGCTGATAGAGATGGTAGTGGCGATCCTGGTCATCCTGATCATGACGGCGATCGCAAAAGCGCCCATGAGCCAGTATCTGAAAACCATGGAACAGAAGAATGCCGTGGTCGGCGTCCGGAAAATACTGCAAACCGCCCGCAGCCGCGCCATGGCCAACCCTTCCGTGCATTGCGGGGTGTATTTCGACCTGAACGCCTCTCCGCCCAAGGCCTTCCTTTTCGAAGACACCTTCGCGCCCGGCAGCTACGCATACGATGCGGGCAAGGATAAGCCATATCTCGCCCCGTTCGTCCTTCCCATGGGCGCGAGCCTGGCCATTCCCGTCATCTTTCCCGCCGCGGTCATCTATCGGGGAGACGGCTCCGCCTTCCTGAGCGGCAAGCTGATCGTGAGATCCCCGGGCTTCACGGACACGGTCGACGTGCTGGCCAGCACGGGACGCATCCGGAGCACGCGATGAACCCCCGTTTCCGCCGGATTGACGGCCAGGCGGGCTGGAGTCTGCTGGAATTGCTGATCGCCGTGGTGGTGCTGGGCATGGGGATCACCGTATTCATGCGCATGCAGAGCCGGTCCTCGGGCATGTCGCGCACCAACGCGAATCTGCAACGCGCCTCCCAGCTGATTGAAAAGCACGTGGAATCCCTGCGCGTGCGCATCGCCCGGGACGCGGCCGCCTGGCCGCCCAAGGACACATCCTACACGGATCCGGATTTCACCAACGTGCGGCTGACGCGGGTGGTGGCGGGAGCCATCTCCCCCAAGGACGGCGCCGCCCTTCCCACCGTGCGCAAAATCGATTTGATCGTTTCCTGGGGAACCCATACCCTGGACACCATGAAAGTGACCACGTATGTCTCGAAGAGCTTCTGAGGCCGGATTCACGCTGATCGAAGCCGTGATCGGGCTGGTGGTCTCGGGACTGCTGGTTCTCGTCATCACCCGCTTCTTCGGGGACTCGCACCGGGCCTATAACCTGCAGGAGCGGCTGGCGGACCGCGATCAGAATGCGCGCTACGTCATGAAGCGGTTGGAGGAACGCATCATGGAAGCGGGAGCCAACCTGCCGGAAACGGGCTGGCCCGTCATCAAGCCGGGACCCGATCCCTTGAGCGGCGTCTCCATGGCGGTGAACCCCCGGGGCGGCACGCAAACCTATTACAACGACCTTCCCGCTTCCCTGAACGTCCCCATCGACGACGAAGCCGCATTCCGGAACGCCACGGCCGTGCTTGTCCTGCGGGCCGACAAATCGGTGAGCCTGGTCGACATCGCCACCGGCTACAACCTCAACGGTTTCTCCAACGGATTGAAAAAGGGGTTCGCGGGACAGGATACCCTGCGCTTGTCCGCCGCGGTGGCTTTGAATTCCGGGGACGCCCTCTACGGCTATGCCAAAGAGGACTACGTCATCGCGGGCACCGACCTTTCCATGGGCGGCATGGTACTGGCGGAGAACATCGAAGCCGTGACCCTCAACTTCTTCGACTCCACCGGAACCGCCACCACCGATTGGAACAGCATGCACTCGGCCAAGGTTTCCGTGACGGCCCGGACCCACCTTCCGGATCCGGACTACCAGGGAGACGGCTACCGCCGGGTTACCCTGAATTCCGAGATCCGCATGCGGAACAGGCCCTAAGCCATGTGGCCGCGCGGACACGGGCCCCGGGCGGGGCGCGCAACGGGCCGGGATCGGGGCTTCATCCTCGTCTTCACCATGCTGATGATCCTGGGCATCTCCGCCATCGGCGTGGCCATGATGTTCGACGGCAAGCAGAATAAGATGTCGGCTTTGAACTACATGCACAAGGTCCAGTCCTTCTACGCTTCGGACGGCATGATGACCCTGCTGGCCGACGAAGTCCTGAACGGACGGGATTCCGTCTACACGCACGCCGCGTCGCGGGGCAACATCAAGGGAAAGCTTTGGAAGACCAGCGGGCACTACGGGGCGCAAGTGTTCCGGGCGCGGGTCAAAACCTCCTCGCTGGGAACCCCGAAAACCATCCAGTCCAATTCCCTGGGTTCCTATTTCCACGACGGCGGCTATGCCGGGGACCTTTCCTACAAGGATGATTACGGCATCTTATGGAACGGCTACATCTATCCGCCCACCACCGGCTCCTATACGTTCTATGTGCGTTCGGACGATGAGTCCGAGTTCTACCTGAGCGACGACGACACGCCCGGAGGCCTGCCCACAACTCCCCAGGCCTACAACCATTCCGACATGGAAGCCAACCTCTGGCCGTCCCAGGAAAACCAGCCCATCGGATCGAATTTCAAGACCATTTCCAAACCGGTATTCCTGAAAGGCGGCAAGCGCTACTACTTCGAGTTCTTCCACAAGGAGAACGCCGGCGGGGACTTCGGCCAGGTGGGCTGGTCCGGTCCGGAATGGATTTCGGAAAAGCCCATTCCCGGAAACCGCCTCTCCCCCTTCGATTCCAGTTCCCTGTCCCTCGGCGAAGATACCACGGTCATCTCCGGAACGTCCGTGCGCTATAGCGTGGAGGCCCTGGGCACGGACGTATTCTCCCTCTTCACGGAGGGCTACAAGCCGATGGCGGGCAGCGACACGTTGTTCCGCATTCCCCTCCACCAGAGAATCTCCATGAAGGGCGCTTCCGCGGCGCCTCCGGACACCATGTGGAGCAAGGTGATTTTCTACGACTATCGGAGCGACCACAGCAATCCCGAATTCGAAACGCCTCCCTGGGGCGTCGGAGGCGCAAATCCCCACGTGAACATGGTCAAGTCCGACAAAATGAAATACACGACCACGGACGCCGGCTATTTCGGCCTCGACAGCATCGGGAAACCCATGGGCGCCAACCCGGACAGCGCCTTCTACAGTTGCGCCGTGGACCGATGGTTCCTGCCGTGGGTCAAGGACGCGGCCGTCAACCATACCGTCCCCCGCGACAACCCCGGAGTGGAAAACGATTGCGCCCCCGTCGCGACCGCCAACGACACGCTGTTCAAGAACGTCCGCGTCTACGATTCCCTGCCCTTCACCCATCGGTCGGACATGGGAAGCAATGCCTATTCCTTCACCCGCACGGGCGGCCCCTCGGATTCCGGTTTCTTCTGGATCGACGGCAAGGGTTTCGGCCTGGAAGGCAAGTCCCGGAACTACTCCTACTGCATGGAAATGCATTCCGCCTTCGAGCTGCTTCCCGGGATGGAATTCGATTTCAAGGGCGATGACGACGTTTGGCTGTTCATCAACCATAAGCTGGTGATGGACCTGGGAGGGTTGCACGTGTCCCTTTCGCACATCACCTATTTCGACGACCTGGGCCTTCCCTATTACCAGACCTACCCCTTCGACTTCTTCTATTGCGAACGCCAGACCGTGCAATCGGACATCAAGATCGTGACCAACGTTCCGGTGGGAAGAAGCCGGGGACGGCTTTCCAAGAATTGGAAGCGCGATTACGGGCTCTTGGACTAGAGGCTTCGGATAGCGCCGGCGACGGTCGCATCCCCGCGCCATGGATGGAGCCGAAGGAAATGCCGTCAACGCCCTGGGCCGGTTATTTGAAATAGAGAAACAGCACAATGCGCTTATCGGATTCGGAAGGTGAAGTCGGGCACCGGAATGCATTGAACGTTTTGGCGCATCGCTTGAAGTAGCGCCGGGACATCCCGATTCCCCGTCGCGGCGGAGTATGGTTTCCTTGCGCGGATGAAATCGCACGCGGGCACGGGCCCGGTGGGGGCAAATTGGCCCGCCGAATCCCCCGGACCGCAAGGTCGGAAGACGCGCTCCCGGCTAATATTCCACAACGGACACGGTGTTATCGTCCATGCTACCCCAGGCTTTCCCTTAAACGGGGCCGTGGCGGCAGGGGGGCTGAAGCAGTCGGCCGTTTCGAAGGGGAATCGCCATGCGCTCAAGGATCACAAAGACCGGAAAAAGCGTTTTCATCGCCTTCTGCGCCTTGATGGCGGCGGGCCATGGGGTTTGGGCGGCCTTCAGTTTCCCCAACTGCGCGGATCTGGCGACGACGGATTTCAAGGCGGTAAAGCTGGTGGCGCGCGCGGACGGCATCAGCGAACCGATCAAAATGGCGATCGACGGCGATCCAGCCGGGAACATCGATATCTATTGGGTGGAACGCCTGGGCGAAGTCAAGCGATACTCTACGGCCACCAAGTCCATCGTCAAGCTTGCCACCCTGGCGGTCGATTTCACCTTCGAAAGCGGCCTTACCGGAATCGCCCTGGACCCGGGCTTCAAGACCAACGGGTGGATGTATTTCTATTACGGGCTGGGAAACGCCGCCAAATTCAGCTATCGCGTCACGCGAATCACACTGAACAAGACCACCAATACCCTGGATATCCCCAGCGAGAAGGTGGTCCTGGAGTTCACCGCCGGCTTCCACAAGATGCATACGGGCGGAGCGATGCGCTTCGACGCGGCCGGGGATCTGTGGATTACCACGGGCGAAAATGAAGCGGGCGTCAACGGACCCGCCAACACCAACGATCTCCGCGGCAAGATCCTGCGCATCCATCCCACCGCGGACGGCTCCTATACCGTTCCGCAAGGGAACTTATTTCCTGCGGGCACTCCCAAAACCCGGCCCGAGATATACGTCATGGGCTCGCGCAATCCCTATACCCTGTCCCTGGATCCGGTCCGCAAAGCCATCGCCTGGGGAGACGTGGGTCCCGACCAGGGCAAGGATCAAGAAGAACACAACTTCACCACCGTGCCCGGCAATTTCGGCTGGCCGTTGTTCGCCGGCAACAATATCGCGGTGGGAGCGGCCCTGGATCCCAATGCGCCTCCCGTCACCAACTCCGGGGCCAGCCCCCTGCCTCCAGCCATCCCCGCCATCTACAGCTACCACCAATCGGCATCCATGACCGGTCCCGTCTATTATTACGACCAGTCCCTTCCGTCCACGGTGAAGCTGCCGCCCCACCTGAACGGCGCCTGGTTCGTCTCGGATTTCTCCCAGAACTGGATTGAAGCCGTCAACCTGGACGCGGCCGGCAAGACCATCACCAAGAAGGAAAGGATCTTCACCGATTTGTTCGGCAAGGAGATCAAGCTCGCCATCGACATGATGATCGGACCGGACGGCGCCCTATACGTGCTCGGCTATTCGGGAGGCGCCTGGTTCGGCGCGGATGCCGGCACCAGCCTATTCCGGATCGAATACAAGGGTTCCTGCCTGCCCACCTCGGGAGTGGGCCTTGCGGGAATCCCCGCACCGGCGGGCCACGGCGTCCGCTTCCTGAAAAGCGCCGTCTCCATCGACGTCCCGGGCGCCCATTCCATCGAAGTGCGCAACCCGGCCGGCCGCCGCGTTTCCTATCTGACGGGCGAAGGCCCGATGGTGCGCCCGCTTTCCGCCGTAGGCGGACCGGGAGTGTATTTCCTGACGGTCAAGACCCGCGAAGGGGTTCTTTCCAAGACCTTGATCATCGAATGATATAGCGCTGAACCGGCTTGCAAAAACGGTTTCCGGACGCGCCTTCCCGGCGCGGCACGGGATTTTCTTTGGAGTGTGGACACGGATTTTCGGAACCAGACGAGGAGTGACATTATGACGAAGCATTTGATCCAGGCAGTTCTCATATCGCTGTTGTGCGCGGCGGGCAAGGGCCGGGCCGACGACAATCCCATTGAGATCAAGGCCGGCGAAAGCGGCGTCAAGGCCAGCGTCGACTACGGCCAGATAGTGCATGGCTATAACAGCGAGACCGGGCAGGACTATAATTGGCAGGTGCTGCGCCGCTCGAACATAGCAGTGACCCGCGGCGCCAGGCTCGGCGAACACATGGAAATCAACATGGGCTTCGGCGGCGTTTTCTTCTACGTGCTCCCGGAGCAGGGCGGCGCGCCCCATACCCGCCTTCCCAAGTTCGGCGTCGGTCCGGTGCAGGCGGAATTCGCCTATCATTTCGGCGACCCGGAAAACTCCCTGGCCGATCTGCAATTGGGAATCTTCCAATACAAATACAACCCGGACGCCAGCAATCTCGGCGAATATCTGCTCCGATCGGGCACCTATCCCGGATTCCTGGTGACGGGCGGCTTCAATCTGATCAACAGCACGGCCTATCAGGTGAATGGCGCCGGGCTGACCTTCAACCTTTTCCAGAAGAACCTGAAGCTGGCCTTCCTGTTGCCGATGGAAAACCAGTTCGCGCCCATGCACAGCATCTCCCCGACGTTCGTGGCCACGGCCAAGATGATACCGGGAGTGGAGCTGGGAGCCGGCATCGATTGCAACCATTGCATCGCGGCCAAGCCCAGCCAGGAAAGCCCCGCCGTGCATACCACGGACGATCCCTCCTACATGCATTGGCCCACCTCCTACATTCTCGAGGCCAAAAAGATAAAGGTGGCCGATGCGTCCCAGCCGTCCGGGTTCCGGGATTCCGTATCGGTCATCCGCGACACCACCCAGTTCTACACCTTCCAGGGCATCAAACTCATGAGCCGCATCTCCATCGATCCCAAGGCCATCTTCGGCCTGGAGAGCCACTTGAACACGCCGGACCTGAGGGTGTTCGCGGAAATGGCCGTGCTGGGCGTGAAGGACTATCCCTTCTATTACACCGACATCTCCCGCCGCATCCCCATCATGTTCGGAATGAACCTGCCCACCTTCAAGCTGCTCGACATCCTGTCCGTCCAGGGCGAGTATTACAACTCCATGTGGACGAACGATATCGATGCCGTCTTCGAATTGCAGCGCCCGGTCCCGGCGCACCAGGATTACGATCCGCTCAACGGTCCGGAGACGGAGGCCGCCCGGGCCAAGCGGGACAATTGGCATTGGTCCGTGTACGGCAAGAAGTCGGTGTCCAAGGCCGCCGCCTTCTACCTGCAGGTCGCCAACGACCATACGCGCCCGTTCGACTACAACATCAAGCCCGCCAAGAGCCCCATCACCACGCGCCTCTCGGACTTCTATTACATCTTCCGGATCGAGGTAGGCATCTGATCGGAGACAGGCCGGGACGGAAACCAGGGTAATGCGTCAATCGGGTGGTACCGGACACATTCAGGGGGAAACATGAACAGATCAACCTTGGAGCGCATAATATGCGGACACCCACTCACGTCATTTCCACCGGCGGGATCCTTTCCCTGTCCTTTTTCCTGACCGCGGCGGCGGGGAACGCCTCAGCCGCGCAATCAGGCGCGGCCATCGCCTCGGATATCCCCGCGACCTATAAGGGCCTGCCTTACGGCGGCGCCCCCAGGTCCATACCCGGCCGCGTCGACTTCGAAGACTATGACCTGGGCGGCGTGAACGTCGCCTGGAAGTCGGACGACAAGGCCGGCCAGGGAGTGGCGCCCGGTTCCACCGCCGCCAACCGCGCCGACGACGGGGAAAAGGATCATCCCGCCTTCTACATCACCAATTCCAATCCCGGGGAAGTGGACAAGCTTCCGGACGGCAGCCTCTACCCTTCCGCGGAGAATCCCAAGTCCATCTATATCGGGGCCGCCCACGCCACCGACTACGCCAACGTAACCGTGAACGTGGCCAAGGCGGGGACCTATTGGCTCAGCGCCCATTTCGCTTCCCAGCCCAATGAGATCAAGCTTCACGTCAGCTTCAACGGCGTCAACAAGTCGGGTCCGGTGACCCTGGCGGGAACCAACGATTACCATGCCTGGAAATTCTACCGGAACTTCGCCAAGGTGGAACTGGAGGCGGGCGTCCAGGTCATGCAATTCATGCTGGACTCCTACCATCTCAACTGGGATTACATCTCCTTCGCCTCGGATACCAACGGGGTGGTGGGGCTGGGAGGAAACGTAATGTCCTCCGGGAGAGCCTTAATCGCCTCCCTGGAACCCAACGGCATCAATGGCTGGGATTTACTACGCTTCTCACTGCCTCAGGCTGGTCCGGTCCGGATCGTTCTCGTGAATGCGCGGGGAAGGGAAAACGCTTTGTTGTTGGACCGGTCCATGGCGGCGGGAATGTATTCGTTCCCCGTGTCCTTGGCGCCGATGGGAACGGGAATCCGCTTTCTGCGCATCACCCAAAAAGGATCGAGCTTCTCCTTGGGAGTTCCTACGTCCCCGTAGAACCTGGTCACCCGGTTTCGGCTTCCCGGTGGGAAGCCGCTTGCATTTCGATTATTTCCGGATTCAGGCGCCCATATTCGAAATGTCGATAACCCGGCATCTGTCGACATCGTCCTCTCCTTCACCGGCCCAGCAGGATAAATGAATCACCGCTTCCGAATCCGTTTTCCATTTTTGGAAAAAAAATGCTTGTGGACATGATTTGGGCAATCGGAAAAGTTGCTTTCCTGATTGTCGATTATCAGGAACATCATCATATTTGGATTGGAAGGAATAAGCATCGCCATCATACAGACAAAGAGTATCTGCTGGCATCCTGCATGGCGTATGAATGCCCGCCCCGACGAGTAAAGAAGTTAAACCGGCGATAAGCACGGTTGATTATACGACTGGTGGGGATGAAATGCCTCGGAAGCCCGGGACCTTCCCCTAGTCCCGGGCTCCGTCCTGTGTCACCTGGCGCGGACGAATCCGAACCTGGAAATGATGGTCCGTTCCGTGGGCACCAGGGTGATGGTCTCCCCTTGGGACCCCTTCAACCCCTGCTGATCCTGGATTTGCAGCAGACCGCGCATGATATAGGCTCCGGTCCCGATGGCGCTCCCGTCATGGGAAAGCGGCAGAAAGGTCAGTTGCACCAGCACGGAGTCGCCCACCTTCTCCGTGGCGCGCAGCTTTTCGAAATCCTCCACTCCCACCTTGCCTTCGGCCACGTTCACGAACTGGCCCAAGTTGTCGTAGAAGCGCATGGAGTACTGGAACGGGTATTTGGTCATGACCTTCCAGGTGGGGCCTATCTCCGAGATTTTGCCGGGCTCCTGGGTGGGCAAAGCCTCCTTGATGCCGGAGGCATCGCAGTTGACGCAGGTATGCTCGCCGTGCACCACCACCGGGTTGGGCACCGGACGGATGGAAATCTGCAAGGGCCCGTTGGTCACGCCTTTGACCAGGCCCACGTTCAGATCCCCGTTGGCGCGGGGAGGGTCGCCGGATACGGGAATGAAATAACGCATGTCGCTGCGGTTGCCCAAGGCATCCTTGACGGGACGCGCGGGCGCGATGCGCACGCTGTCGCCGGGAACCGGGTATTTGGAATCCGGGGCGAACACGATGCGGTAACGCGAAGGGGACAGCATCTCGATGGAGACCACCTGGACGCCGGCGTTGTCCACCACTCCCTGGCCGCGCTTGATTTCCAGGGGGAAGATTCCGGAGGCCACGTCCAGGGGCACGGGTTCGGAGAACTCGATTTCCACCGCCGGGGATCGGCCCGGCGTGGCGGAGGGGAATGACTTCACGGTCTTGGCCACCGGGCCCACGCTATCGTCCATGAGGACGCCCTGGGCCGCGAACTCGGCGTCCGCGGCGATGCCCGCCAGGATGTCCGCGGCGAAACCGGTGCCGGGAGTGAAGGGCTTGAGGGCCACCAGCACGCTTTTGGCCCCGGCGGGTCCGGGAACCCCGGCGGCGACCGTTTCCGATTTGGTCCGATCGAAGGGATCGGTGAATGTCATCTGTTTGGGAGCCACGGTGAAGTTGGCGTCGAACACGAGCACCGCGGTCTCGATGCGGCCGTCCCCGTCCCGATCCAGGTAATAGCCCCGCGCGGCCTTGGCCAGGGTCGTGACGTAGTTCTGCGTCATCACGTCGCTGTTGGCGTACCCGGCTTTTTCCGCCATGGCCTTCAACGTGGTGGTGGCCGTGAGGGTGAGCGGACCCGCGTATACCGGGCTGGAGGCGGTGGGCTCGGTGCCGTCGGTGGTATAGCGGATGGTCGCGCCCGGAAGCGCGTCCGTAAGGGTAACCTGCAGGTTCCCCGTGAAGGCCTGTCCGGGAGGCGCGGCCACGGGAGCGGGCGCTTTGGGCATATCGGAGACCCGGATCCAGATGGAATCCCGCACGCCCGCGCTTTCCAGCACAAGCTTGTAAGGACCGGGGACGAGCCCGGCGGGGCTGATGGAGACCTGGGTTCCCGCGGGCAGGCCCGCATTGTTGAAGATCCAGTTCCCCTGCGCCGGAGTCTTGATTTGGGAGGTCAGGTTGTTGCAATCCAGGGTCTGGGTCTGGGTCTCGATCTTCACGGCCTTGAAGATTTTCGCCGCGGAGCCCAGGTCCAGGGGCAGGGTATCCCCGGATCGGATCACGTTCAGGTTTTCATCGGCTATATGCAGGCCCGGGGCCGGCGGGGGGATGATATCGATGCTGGAGGTGACCTGCAGATGCGATCCCGTGGTCTGCCTTTCGCAGAAGAAGAAATCGAAGTTGTAATAATTGTCGACCGCTATCTTCAGGGCGTCCTTCTGGGCGTCCAGATTCACCTGTCCGGCGCCGTTGTTCTGCAGGCCTCCCAGGTCCAAGGCCAGATGGTTGTTGACGAATACCCAAAGGTCGTCGTCGCCTTTGAAATCGAACACCTCGCCGCCGCGGTACTTGAAGGTCGCGTGCATTTCCATGCAGAAGTGGAAGTTGTGGCCGCCCGCGAAGGTTTCACCGGCCTTGCCGGGAGTGACCGGGTCCGGAGCCTTGATCGGATTATGCGGGGGATTGGGGTCCGGGACGGAGTCGATGGGGAAATAATCCTGCGCGAATCTGGCGGGAGTCTGGAAGGTATTGACGGCATTCGCCACTTGGTCCAGCGGCAGGTCCAGGCAGTAACGGCGGTTGACCGCGGGATCGTCGCGGAACCAGGTATGGATATCGTAATTGGGGCAGGGACTGTTGGCGGCCTTGATGGGCTTGTGTTGGGCATCCAGGGTGTCTTGCACCATGCCTTTCACGCCGTTGCCGTCCACACCGCAGGTGCCTTTGGTTTCTTCGAAATCCGCATGGGACGCGTTGAAATCCCGGATGGTGATGGGGATGGTTTTGGATTGGGCCCTGATCGCCGGCACGGATACCAGGGCGATGAGGGAAAACAGGACTAGGGACAGGGACCGGCGCGGACTGGACATGATGTTCTCCTTGACGCAAACCAGCCATCGTCATGGCGACCCTCCGCGGGTCGCTGCTAAGATACGGCTAGTCAGGGGGTTGAAAAGGCCGTCCGGCGGCCTGAACGGGGTCGAATTGCCCCTGCCCGGAGGTGAATCCGGATCAGGGAGTCTTTTCGATGGAAAGCAGGACTGAGCCCGGCTTTTGGGCCTCGTAATCCAGGCGCAGCCAATCCTCGCTGCGGGACCGGTGCGTCAGGCGGACCTCGTCCACGCTGCCCTGGAAATACTCGCTGGTCCACTCGGGGTCCCATTTGCCCTCGCCGCAATATCCGATGCGCCAATGCCCCGGCTCGGGAAGCGGCCGCACCAGGCCCGTGTAGCCCGCCACCTTCACTCCGTCCACCACCAGCATCGCCCCCGCGTCCCACAGGGTATAGGAGAGGTGATGCCATTGGCCGTCGTTATAGGGCTTGGCCGCGGTGAAGGATTGCCAGGACCCGATAATGGTGGGATAGCTGGTGCTGCGCATGGTGAAGCCGGCGTGCAAAAGTCCCTCGTCGGTCATCCACACCACGCGGTCGAAATTGAAATTGCCGGTCTTGCTCCCGTAGCTCACGTTCTTGAATCCCGGCATCACGAAGCCCGCCACCTTGCCGCCCGCCTTGGTCGTGGTCCGGAACCAGAAGGAGATCGTGAACTCGGAGGGTCCCGGATACTCCCTGCCCCCCTTGAGCCAGGCATCGGTTCCGTTCAGGGGAAGGCCCGCGCCGATGCGGCCGTCCGCCGGTCCCATGGCGGGGGTGGAATCCGGCACGCCCAGGATGCCCATGGCTTCCGCCCCGTCGCCCGCCGAACTCGCGTCGGCGAACATGGACGGGGTCCCGGCGGCCTTCGCGTCCAGATGCCAGGCGCCCGCGTAGCCGTCCGCGCTGTCGAAGACGGCGCCCCCGCCGGCCTGCGAAGGAGCCGAAGCGCGCGTGTTACCCCAATGCATCCTGATTTTCCGGAGGATGGAATCGGAGAACACGGTATCCACCTTGACCCATACCGTGGCGGCGCCCCCGGCGGAGTCCCATGCCTGAACGTGCACGGGCAGGATGGTTCCGTCTTCCTTGCTGAAGCGGAGGTCTGCGCCGTCTCCGCGGGCCTGGGAGAAATCGAAATCCGCCGCGGTCAGCCGGAGCAACAGGGGAATGTCCGTGACGCGCCGGGCGAGGATGCCGTTCGCGTTCACGCGCACCCAGGCGGAGTAGGGCCACTCCGTGAAGGGCAGATTGGTGGTGGCGCCCGGGTTGACGACCACGTCCGTGCCCAGCACCCGGTTCAGATTGGGCTTGCCGCGCCGTCCCAGCACGACGGACTTCAGCCTGCAGGCCGGAACCGAATCCAGCAGCATGGTCCCGTTGGAATCCGCCGCCCCGTCCACCAGGGTGGCGATGGGCGTGCCCGGGACGAACACATAGCCCCCTTCCGAACCTTCCGGCAGGGTAACACGCAAGCGACCTGGGTGCTTGAGCACGCCGGTCCCGGCGTCCGCGCCGCCGGAGCTGTCCACTTGGATGTCCTGGATCAGGAACCGGAATCCGTCCGCGGAATTATGGCCCCAGAGACCGTAATTTCCGCGGGGAGCGCGCATCCGGAAGGCCCCGCCGGAATCCGTGCGCGCGGTAAAGGACGGGTCCAGGGTCTTGTCGTTGAAGGCGTCGAATTCGGAAGGGTACAGGGAAACGTCCGTTCCCGCGGCCGCGGCGCCGCCGGATTGGACCACGCGGCCGGCCACAACAGCGTTTTCAACCTCCGATCCGTTCCCGGCCAGCCTGTCGCCTCCGCCCATCCTGTCCAGGCAGGCCGGAAAGAGCGCGACCGCGGCCATCAGGATCGACCGGTACCGGCCCATCGCCTTCACGCCGCGCCTTCGGGCTTATCGCGCTTGCTCAGGGGAAAGATATGCAGGTTCAAATGGTACACCGTGTCCGCCTCTTCGTCCGCTTCGGCCAATTTAAGCAGTTCCGTCCGGAAACGCTTCAGCTTCTGCTTGATTCTGTCGAGGGTTTTCCGGGAAATGCCCAAAGTAAGGCAGGAAAGATCCCGTTCCTCCTTGGGAACCTCGTCCAGGCAGCGGGCCGCAAGCTCAAGCGTCCCCAAATGGAATTTGGTGATGGCCAAGGGAAGGATGGGCGTTCCCGTCGTAAGGGATTTGTGGGTCGCTTTATAGCGGCCGCCGGAATCGCGCAGGACCAGTCCCAGGCTTTCCAGCAGGGCCACGGACTGTTCCGCCTGGGCGGTGGTGATGGCCGGGTCCAGTTTTTTGGCGAGCCACTTGAAGTCCCCGCGGAACTCGTACATGTCCAGCAGGGACCGCACCGCCGTATGCCACCATTTGGCGTAGTACTCGTACTGCTGGGATTCCAGGCGATGGGCGGAGCCGTCCACCATGTATTCCCCGCGCAGGGCTGAGAGCCGCTGGAAATAGAAATCCTTCTCCTTGACGTTGCGGGACTGGTTGAACTTGACCAGGTTTTCGAAGTACTCGACCTCTTCCCGCTTGAGGTTCAGCGCCCCGGAAAGCTTGAACACGCTGGCCTGGGAGAGATTCTTCTCCCCGTGCATCACCCGGTAGAGGAAATCCTTGGTCTTGAATCCGGCCTTGGTGGAAAAGGAGCGGAAGGAGAAGTGGGGATTGGCTTGTTTGCTTTTCTCGTAATGTTCCGTCAGGTAGACCCGATAGTCCAAGTGATCGAAAATCCGTCCTGTCGTCCGGGTGCCCACTGATATTCCCCTGTCTCCGCCAAGGCGCTTCCGCCCAAATATAAGTCACGGGCGTAGCTGCCGCGCGGCCCGTCCCTGGATCCAATCTACGGCATGGCGGTGTCCGGAAGGTTGCCGGACGCGAGATAGGGTTGTCTTCAGGACAACGCCGGGAATGACCCTTTTAGACAACACCCTGACGTTTTTCCCCGTTGTTGTCCCAAAGACAACGATATCGGGCCGGAAAATCCGCCGCCGCTTGCGGGACGCGTTGGGAACGGATAAATTAGCCCCACCCAGGGGGATGGATGATTCGCAGTTTACGCCAAGGGATCCGGCTTTCGGCTTTGCTCTCGGGCACGGCCTTTTCCATGATGTGCGCGCTTTCCGCACGACCGGCGGCAGCGGCTCTTCCCGCCAACGGAGTCCATCCCGCTTTCGACATCCGGGAAGTGGCCCTGCCGGACAAGTACCGGACCATGGGTGTGGCTTTCCTTTCCGACGGGCGGATGGTGCTCCTGACCACGGGCATCATGGGCGGCGGAGAGGTGCCCAACCCCGATCCCAACTCCTGCGTATTCCTGGTGACCGGCGCGACCGGAACCGGCGCGATCCAGGTGGCCAAAATCGCCTCCGACTTCCGCCAGCCTTCAGGCGTCAACGTGGTGAACGACAAGATCTACGTGTCGGATCGGGATGCATTCTATTCCATCCCCAACAATTCCGCGGTCGCCGACCCCGCCGGCAACCGGACCAAAATCCTGTCCTGGCCGATGGGATCCAAATGGCATCAGTGGATTTTCACCCCCGTCTATAGCGGCGGGAAATTCTACGCGCCCTATTCGGGGAGCATCAGGGTGGGCGGTCCTTCGGACGTCGCCGCCAGCAGCGATTGGTCGGGCGCGTTCCTGAGCTGGGATCCGGACGGCAAGAACCTGGCGAAGTTCGCGGGGGGGCTGCGCTCGCCCAACGGCGCCGGCATCAATGACGCCGGAGAAATGTTCGTGGTGGACAATCAGGGAAGCTGGCTTCCCACCTGCACCTTCATGCATATGAAGCAGAACCGGTTCTATGGCCATCGCCAAAGCCCTCCCCAGCCGCCCAACTGGGCGGAAGGCCTGCCGTACCAGCCTCCCGCCGTCTGGATCCCGTACCCTTCGCAGATTACCGGCGCGTCCACCAGCCAGCCCGTCTATATGAACAAAGGGACCTACGCGGGCCAATGGTTCGCCGGGGATGCCAACGGACCCGGCCTCACCCGCTTCGCCTTGGAAAAGGTGAACGGAGACTACCAGGGTGCGGTCCTCCGCTTCACCAACGGCACTTCCACTTCCGGCATCAATCGCATGGCCTGGGGGCCGGACGGCGCCCTGTACATGGGCACCATGGAGCATTTCGGGAATTGGCCCGGCAATGGACTGATGCCGTTCTACAAAATGACGCCCAAGGCGGGCGCTTCGGCTTTCGAAATGCTGGCCATCCATTCCTACAAGAACGGCTTTGAAATCGAGTTCACCCAACCGGTCGGAGCGGCTGGATTGGGGCCCGCGAACTTCGCGGTCAGCCAATGGCATTACACCCGGGGCGCCGAGTACGGATGCTGCCTGGGCGGCACCGAGGCGCGCACGGTCTCCTCCGTCCAGGTTTCCGGGGACGGCAAGCGGGTGTTCCTGCAAATCAACGGTCTCAAAGCCATGGAATACGTGGTCGCCTTCAAACTCAACGGCGTAAAGCCGGCCGCCGGAACCGACGCCTTGTGGGACAATGAGGCCTGGTACACCCTCAACAACATCGCCGATCGCGCCTGGAGTCCCACGGTGGGTTTGCCGCAACGCGTGGCGGCGCAATCGGCTTTGTCGTCGCAGATAAAGATTGAAACGTCGGAGTCTGGTTCCCGCCTCGCAATCCTGGAAAATCCCGGGGTCTATTCCCTTTCGCTCCTGACTTTGGACGGAAAGCTGATGTCACGGATTGACTGTTCGGGTCCGGGGAAATTTCCGCTTTCCGTTTCAAAGCGGGGAACCGGTCTCTATTTGTTGGAAATCCGGCATGAAGGCGAAACCATTTCCCGTCCCGTGATCTTCTAAGCGTCCCGAATTCGGCGCTTTGCGGTTACCCCTCGGGGAGGCCGTCCGTCCAATCCGTATTTTGGGTTTATTGGGAGATGGATTTGCGGAGTCCCAAATGCGGCGGAAGCCGTATTATTGGGGTGAAAATGATTTTTCGACCTGCATTTTTCCCGTATCGGCGATATTTTCAGAGGGTATTCGCGTTGTGTGTTTTAGCGGGGGGTAGGCGGCGATATGAGAAGCGTTAAGCTGGGTTTTTTCATTTTAGGCATTTTGATCGTACAACATGCGTCCGCGCAGCTGGATCAATTCATCCCTCCCAAGGCGCAACCCTTGTGGAAAGCGGACACCATGTACATCGGCGCGTCCTTTTCGCGCACGTCATTCGATCCGGTTTCCGTGTGGTTGATCGGCAACGAGGCCGGATGGACCGGCAACCTGTATTTCATCGATCCCAAGACCGGCGCGGAGTCCTTCCTCTTCACCAACCATTCCACGCCCAACCAGAAAATCATCCTCAGCGATTTGTTCGACATCCCGCTCGGGGACACGGTCTATTTCGAATACAAGGTGGTGACGCCGGCCAACGGAAACTTTCCCACGGAAGCCAGCCGCAAACCCAAGTATACCGGACCGAACATTCCCAATCAAAGCAAGTACGTTTCCGAAGCCGCCAGCGCCAAGTACGGCCATCGCTGGTCCGTGGCGGGTCGCGTCAACGACAGCCTGGTGCAGTTCGGTTTCGAGGACAACGTCCAGCCTCCCGGCAGCAACGGCGGTTCGGACATGGACTTCGATGACATCATCTTCGGCACCACCCTATCCCTGGTGAACGACGAAGTCCCCGCCCGCATCTACTTCACCGACAAGACCGGCAAGCCCCTCGCCAACGGCGCCTTCTATTCGCCCGGCAGCGACAGCATCTATATCACCTACACGGACGACTATGCCAAGGGCAATATCGCGAAGGACTTCGTCCTGACCGTCAAGAACCGGAAAGGCGCGGCCGCGCCGGACAACGAAACCATCACGGCGCTGCCTTCCGGCCATACCGGCCCCTTGGGTACGTGGACCGTGGCCATTCCCATCCAGGAAAAGCCGGGCATTCCCGGCGACAAGATCCTGCAGACCTATTTCCTGGGCGAAGTGACCGCCACCGTCAAGACCCATAACCGTTTCAGCCTGCCGGACGGGAACTCCGTCACCGCCAACATCAACGTGGCCTATCCGGACAAGATCGAAACCGTCAAGATCGTCGATTGCGCGGACTCGGCCGCGGACATCGTGCGGACCACGAATTGCATCCAGATCAAGGTCGGGGATCAAAGCTTCACCCGCAACCAGGACACGGTCTGGGCGGAAGTGAAATGCGACATTTCCGGCGACGTCATCGGCAAAGTGCCCCTGGTCGAACAGCCCGGAGGAGGATACGTTTCCGGCAGCATCGTCAAGAATGAAACCAATCCGCCGGGCGCGGGGGACCAGATCCTCTCCTGCAAATCGACCGACAATATCACGGTCACCTACGTGGATGAGGTATACAACGGCCGCGCCACGGACAAGAAGGGCTTCAACAACGGCTCGGCGGAAGGCTTCGTCTACGTGCAGACCGCGTCTCCCACCACCACCATCACCCAGATCACGGATGGCGATGCGCCCACTTTCACCGCCATCGTCAAGGCCCCCACCCCCACCGTGGACGTGGTCGACATCATCGACGTGGTCATCACCACCTCCCAGGGAGACAAGGAAACCTTCCATGCCACGGAAACCGGACCCAATACCGGCGAGTTCCGGGTCGACATCCCCTTCGGATTCCAGACCACGCCCGTCGTGTCCGGCTCCAACAAGCTTGACGGCTTCCTGGATCCCGTCCAGGCGGTTTCCAGCATCACCGCCACCGGCGTGGCCACCGTCACCGGCAAGGACTACACCGCGGTCATCACCCTGAAACCGGCCCTCAACCTGGTCAGGGATGCCTATATCAAGGACACCGACGGCGACGGCCGCGGCGACAAGGTCTACATCGTATTCAGCCGGCCCTTGGACGGCTTGCCGTCCTCCCTGACGCCCACCTACTGGAACCAGGTCGCGGCCGGCTTCGCCAACACCGCCTCGCCGGTCCTGTCCACGCTTCCCGGTTCGCCCAACGTCCTGGTCGCGGACTTCTCGGCCGCCCCGTTCCCCAAAGGCGCCACGTCCATCCCGGCCGGCCAACGGCCCTTCGCCACCCTGCCCAGCGACAATATTTTCGGGGGCCAGAAGCCGGCCATCAAGGATTCCATCGGTCCCGTCATCGATTCCGCGTTCATCCGGCCGTTCAACAGCCTGACGCTGACCGCGGGAAGCACGGATCGGAACCTCGACACCATCAGGGTCTATGTTTCCGAGGAGATGAAGACCAAGACCGGTTGGCAGGACCTGATCCGGTTTTCCACCGCCGTGAACGGCGCTTGCACGGACTACGCCCATGCCCGCCAGCTCACCCCTGCGGACCAGACCAGGCCCAACGCCGATGGATCCATCACCTTCCTGGTGGGATCCGGGAACGGCCCCACGCCTCAGGCCGGGCATTGCGTCTACCTCACCGTGGACGGAACCTACACCGATGTGCCCAACAACCTTCCCCCCATCCACGGGGTAATCCTGAAGGGCGCGAAGGCCCCCAAGGAGATCGAACTCTTCAGGGGTTACCCGCCCGTGGCCGGCATGAATCCCAACGTGCCGGGCTTCGTGGTCGTGAACAATGACCCCCAATCCGCGGACGGCAGCGTCTATTCCGACAATGCCCAGGGAGGTTTCCAGACCTACTGGGTCCGGCCGGCGGATTTTCCGGCCGACTTCGAATCCGGCCATTCGGTCTACACGCCCATCGTTCCCGCCATCGGTTCGGCGGTCGTACCGGGACAGGATGGGGGAACGCGGGCCGTGATGCCGCCCGGGATCAGCACTGTCCAGGTCGTTTCCACCGGAGAGTACATCGCGGACGTAGCCATCTTCGACAACCTCGGCAATTGGGTGACGAGCTTCAAGCAGGCCTTCGGATACCGCGGCGAACTGGACAACCGGGACCGCTTCGCGAACAAGGGAATGGTCAGCTATCTGGTATGGAATCTCAACAATCCCATCGGTCCCAGGCCGGGACAGGGTGTTTACGTTTGGAAGGTGGTTTTCCGCTTCAAGACCGGCAAGCAGGAAATCCGCTACACCCGCACGGGCGTCATGCGCGACTCGCACAATCCTTATGTCGTAAACAAGCCCTGATCGTCCGATTTTCCTGAGGGCCGGGATTTCCGGCCTTTTGGGCTTTTTCCCAACGCATTCCCCATTGCCCCATCCGTGGGGCCCGTCCAGGTCGTATCATCAAATCGGGTTCAATCCGGACGGACAACGGATTTTCATCAAGTTGGTTTTTTTTGGCGCGCACGATTGATAGAATGGGACAGGGATCGCGGAACGCGATCGGGGGATTCATGCATTTCAAAACCTGTTTCATGGCGCTGGCCCTGCCGTGGGGTCTGCTGGCCCAGACGGCCATCTACAAACCCTACCGGAATTCCGCCATGTGGTCGGCCGATACGCTCTACGTGGGAGCGAGTTTCCTCTATACCGGCGCCGGCAGCGGCGGCGGCGGCAAATGGACGAAAAAATTCGGCGCATTGGAACCGATTACCGTCACCTTGAAAGGCAATGAAGCCGCCTGGGAAGGCGAGCTCTGGGCCATCGTGCAAAGCGCCACCGGCAAAGAGGAAACCGTCTACCTCTTCAACAACCACGACGTCCCGGGGACCAGCGTGGACCTGAGGACCAGGGTGTCCTTCGGGATTCCGTCCGGAGCCGACATCACCTTCATGTATAAAGTGGTCGCGGACTGCGGACCTTGCTGGACCGGCGCCGTCGCCGAAGACCGGCTTCCCAAATATTCCGGCCCCAACCGCGGTTCCGACAAATACCGCAGCCCGGCGACCAGCGACAATATGCCCAACCCCAACTGGCGCTTCGGAAACCGGTGGTCCGTGGTGGGCCGGGATCCGGCGGGCGATCTGGAATTCGGCTTCGAGGACAATACCCAGGCATCCTCGGACATGGATTTCGACGATGTGGTCTTCACCGTCACCAACCTCGAGATCGGCGTTTTCAACCGCACGCTGCTGAGCAAGGATCTGGTGCGATGAAGCTCAGGAACGGCGGCCTCAGGAACCAGGCGGGTTTCTCCCTGTTGGAGATCCTCATGGCCATCCTGCTGCTCGCCATTTCCTTCGTAGGCCTCACGGCCTACTCCAGTTCGCAACGGAAGGCTTTGTACAAGTCGAGCGACCTTACCGAAGCGTCCAACGTGGCCCTGACCATCCTGGAAAAGACCAAGATCCCCCTCTCCGATTCCGCGGCCTTCGCGGCCAAGTACAAGACCCTTGGGAAACCCGCTTCCGTCCAATCCTCCTACAAAGGGAAAAAGACCACCTACTTCTCTTCCACCACCCTTTCCCGGATACCCGGCTCGGACAATCTGATCAAGGCCCAGGTCCAACTCACCTGGACCGGAGACCATGTCTACAATATCGGAATGGTATTGGTGCAGCCATGAACGCAACCGTAGCGCGCCCGTTTCCCCGTCAATCGGGCCTGACCTTGATGGAACTGCTGCTCTGCGCGGGAATCGGCATGTTGCTGGTCGCTTCGGGAGGATTCCTTTTCATCGGGCAGGTGCGAGGATACAACGATATCGGCGCGCAGGCCAAGTTGCAGACCATGACCAAGTCCGCCGTCCTGAACATGAATACCGAGATCGCCAACACGGGCGCCTGCCTGAACAACAAGCGCCACAACTTCGTGATGTTGCCCAACAAGCTGCAGTTCGCCTACGTGGATCTGAAAGCGCGGCATTGCGGTTCCAGCGATACGGTGACCGTCTCCTATTACGTGGCCACGGGAACCACCGGGGACACCTTGGTGGCCAAGACCGTCTGCAACCATACCCCGCCCAAGTATACGGCCTTGATCAAAGGCTTGGGAGCCATCAACGTCAGCTACCTCTATTACGATATCGCCGGAGCCGCCACCATCGTTCCCGCCCAGGTCAAATCCGTCGAGTTCAGCTTGGACGTGAAATCGAAAGCCGGGAAAAGCCTTTTCGTCAAGGATCGTAACCCCAAGGTGCGGGTGGAGTTGTTGAACTGATGGGCCATGCCGTGAACCGCGACCAATCCGCCCAGGCCGGCTTCGCCATGGTCATCATCCTGGGTTTGCTCATGGTCCTGACCATCATGGGCTCGCTAGCCGTCTACAGCGTACGCGGGGAAGTCACGCATACGGGCCGGGACGCCAACCACTCCAAGGCGCAATTGGTGGCCGAAAGCGCCATCAACTGGGCCTTGGGCGCCTTGGCCAAGGAACGCCCCAATGTGCTCGCCTTCACCGCCGCGACCCATGCGGGCAATGGAACGGAACAGTTGCCCGACAACCTCGAAAACGGCGAGACCAACAACCGCAAGCTCCACACCGGCGACGTGACTCCCATCTACTCCACCAAGGTCAGGGCCGATCACGACGGCTGGATCTACCAGGAGACCGACGACAGCAAGATGAGCCTCACCGGCGCCACCTCGGAATCCATCGCCTTCAAGGTCTGGTTCCCCAACGACTCCACCATCCGCGTCAGCGGCAAGGGCACGGTCCAGGGCATTTCTTCCCAGGTGGAAATGACCGGCACGCTCAAATACGACCCCGCCACCCTCAAATAACCGCAAAAAATCATCGTTGTCGATAGGACAACACTTTATCCGGGGAGCGCCCTTCCGTCCCGGACCTTGGCGGTAGATTAATCCACGTTGAGGGCCTGCTGTATCAGGGGGAAAAATGAAGAATCGCTTTTTGATCGCGGTGTATCTTTCGGCTTCCTTTGCGGCCGCCCAGACAGTGACCCTCCAGGGTACCGTACTCTCCGTCTCAGGCGCTCCCATCCAAGGCGCCACCTGCCAGTTCAAGAGCATTTCCAACAAAGCGGTCACCGATGCGCAAGGCAAATACGCTTTCAATGGGACCGTGGGCATCCGCCAGGCGGAGGGCTACTCCATAGCCATGGCCTCCCAGGGGAGGCGGATATCCTTGCATCTGGACCGTGGCGAACAAGTCGCCCTGGATTTGTTCAATGTCTCCGGAAAACTCATCCGCGCCGTCGCCCAGGGTGAAATGTCCGCGGGCAGCCACACCCTGGACTTCGCGACTCCCGATGGCGCGCATCAGTTGTACCTGCTCCGCGTCAAACTCGGCTCCGAGATCGCCTGGCACAAGGTGGCCATCCGGGACGGCATGGCCTCCCTGAGCGATGCCGCGTCCGCGTCCCTGGCGCGCCCTTTGGCCAAAAGCCAGGCCGTGGCGGATTCCCTATTCTGCACATCCCCGGGATACCACGGCGGTCTCGCCAAAATCAACGGCCGGGCGGTTTCGGCCTATACCGGAACCGTCGATATCCGCATGTTCTCTTCGGACCCCGCGTGGAAAACCCAATGCGCGCCGCCCATCACCTTCAACTTCGACAACACCGCCGGCGTGGCCAAATACAAATCGCTGGTTCCGGACTGGGTGGCGTCGGAACAGGAAGTCCTGATGGAGGTCTGCCAGTCGGTATTCAAGAAGCCCACCGAGCCCAAGAAGTACACCAGCTATATCGCGAACATCAAGTCCATGGACGGAGTGGCCAACACCGGCGGCAACACCCTGAACTTCAGCACGGAATACATCAACGGGCAACCCTCCTCGTACAAAGGATGGTGGGAGGTGATCGGCGTGCAAACGCATGAGGCCACCCATTCTTATCAACCCTACTACAACACCACGGGCGCGGCCGGATTCGGCGAGGCGATGCCGGACGCGGTCCGGGCCCTGAACGGCTTTTTCAGCTGGCCCAAAGGCACCCGCTGCTCCGGCGGATTCGCGGCGGTCTACCAGGATGGAGGCAAATACTGGTACTACATCGAAATGAAGCACCCGGGCTTCCTCACCACCGTGTGGCAGCAAACCGCCGGCGACATTTCGGCGCGGGTCCAATCCATCACGGGAGAAAGCCTGGCTTCCCTGAGTACGGAATGCGAAGCCAAGGGAATGCCCTAAGGAGCGGAGCGGTTCCCCCTATTCCGCCGGGGGCTCCACCACTTCGGAAATCCCTTCCAGAAATTCCGCCTTCAGGTAACGTACCCGTTCCCCCAGTTCGCCCACTTCGGACTCCAGGCGATTCCAATCCAGGATTCGGACCGCCTCACCCAGGGGTTTTTTCAACAGCCGGTAAACGGGCCGGTTGATTTCCGCCAGCAACCCCGCCTTGAGAGCCGGGAGGGAAACCACGTACAGAGCGGCTTTGAGCTTGGGATGCAGGGCGAGCAGATCCGCCAGCCTGCGCAGGGCCTCCCAGCCTCCGGTCCCGGTCTCCACCGCGAACACGGCGATCACATCGTTCCCGTTCATCCACACCGCGTCCAGTCCCTCCAGGGTCTTGCGGATGGCCTCATCGGGAAAGGCGACCCGGGCCTCCCCGTCCTCGCTCCCCGCTTCCGGAAAAACGTCCGCTTTGGGGGCGAGCAGGGTCATTCCCAGGTTACGTCCCAGTCCCTGCAGGAGTTCCCGGGCTTCGATCCGATCCGGGCCGGACCCGCTGGTGGAAAGCTCCGGAAGCGATCCGGCGTCCGGGATGGACACCAAACCGAGTTTGGAGGAAAGAATCAGGTTCAGGGAGTGGGAAACGGGGACTCGAGCAATCATGGGAGGTTCCTTTCAAAGGTTGGTGGCCTCCTTTAATAATAATG
>JAQBPN010000080.1 GCA_028287505.1 Fibrobacterota bacterium
TTCGCCTTCTCATTGAGAAGGGAATAGGCCTCGTCCCGGGAAGCGGCATTGGCCGCATGCGCATCCTCGGAGCCCGGGCCAACGGGTCCGCCCGTTGCGCCTGCCACGGCCATTGAGCCTGGTACGGAGGGCTTCGTGGGGGAATCCTCGTGGAACAAAATGAGAAAGCAGGTTTCCTTGGAGATGGGAACCGTGACGGGAATGACTTCGAGGCGAATCGTCTTGATCTCGCCTTCATTCCGGACACGGACATCCATTTTTTCGATCACGGTTTTCCGAGATTGGGCATCCTGGACGGCGGCGCGAAGTTCCAGGAACAGGCTATCATTGGCCATTTTCAGGAGGTTGAAGCTGGCCGCGCCCTGGGCCGGCTCCAGATAGGGCCGGGTGCGTCCGCGGAATTGCAGGATATCCAGATCGGCATTGACCAGCACGCAGGCCGGCGGGAACCGGTTGAGCAGGATGCGATCGGCCTCCCTTCGGAAGTCGGCCTGGGTCACCGGAACAAGCCCGTGTTGGAATGTCGGTGGAACCGCGATACTTGCGTTTTGCTTCAGGAGAAAATGAGGCGGCCGCGATGCGGCCGAGTTGCGCCTGTATATCCTGTGGCTCCTGTCCACGATCGTGAAAAGATCGGAATCCCTGCCGACGGTTTCCGAAGATCCCAAGAGCAGAAAACCCTCCTGGTTCAGCGCGTAGTGGAATATCGGCATGATCCTGCGTTGCAGGTCGGAAGACATATAGATGAGGACGTTGCGGCAGGTGACGAGGTCCACGTGGGAGAACGGAGGATCGGCGATCAGGTCATGTTTGGCGAAAACACAAAGGTCGCGGACGCTTTTCCGAATCTGATAACCTTTGTCTTCCTTGGTGAAAAACTTTTGCAGCCGTTCCGGGCTCACGTCGGCCTCGATGTTTTCCGGATAACATCCCAGCCGCGCTTTCGCCAACGCGCTGGCTTCCTTGAGATCGCTGGCGAAAATCTGAATCGTCGGTGGCCGAGGCAAATCGGCAAGAAATTCCAAAAGCACCATGGCCACGGTATACGCTTCCTGGCCCGAAGAGCATCCGGTCACCCAAATGCGAATGGGAGCATCCGGAGATTTCCCTTTGAGGATTTCCGGAAACACCGCGGTCTTTAACGATTCGAATACTTCCGGGTCGCGGAAAAAACGGGTCACATTGATGAGGATATCCTGATAGAGCGCTTCGATCTCAACCGAATCGGCTCCAAGCAGTTGCACATACTCGGCGACCGTATGCAAATGCCGCAAAGTCATTCGGCGCTGAATCCGCCGTTTGAGAGTCGAGTCCCGGTATTGCGTGAAATCGACGTTCATTTTGGTCTTCAGAAGCCCCAGGAGAGCGGAAAATCCTTCCCGATCCGAATCTTTTTCCACATCATCGGGATTTAAAAAGGGGTTGTCCTGTCCCCCGATGCGGGCCAGTTCATTCGCAATACCCGCAGGCGGCAGAATGAAATCGGCGAGGCCTTCATCGATGGCGCTTTTCGGCATGCCGTCATGGGTGGCGGAGAGCGGGTCCTGGGCGAACGTGATTCCTCCCGAGGATTTAATCTCTTCAAGGCCAAGAGCTCCGTCCGAACCCGTGCCGGAAAGGATTACGCCGATGGCCTTGCCTCGATTGTGTTCCGCGAGGGAACGGAAAAAAATATCGATGGGGAGATGCAAGCCGCGCTTCTCCGTCCGAGGAGCGAGCTGCAATGCTCCATGGGAAAGCGTAAGCGTCATACCGGGAGGAATGACGTAAATATGGTTGGGCAGCACCTCCAAGCCGCTCTCGGCCTCCCTCACGGGCATTTTTGTCATGCGAGACAAGATCTCGGACAAGTGGCTTTCATGGATCGGGTCGAGATGTTGCACCAAAACAAAAGCCATGCCCGTCGACTCGGGAAGGTTGGCAAGCAATTGGCGAAAGGCATCCAATCCTCCCGCGGATGCGCCGATGCCGACTATGGGAACAATGTTTTCTATGGAAAGAACATCTTCCGGGGAAAAAGATGTGGACGATAATTCCTCATCGACTGGACGGGATTCGGACATTTCTTTCTTTTCCCTTTGGCGAAAACCGTTCCGCTGGCAATAAGATCGGTTCGAAAATCCGTTTAACCGGATTGTGCAGGGTGAGAAGATACTTTTCTAAGAGGGGGGGAGGGTGCGAACCGTTCAATTCAAAGCCTGGCATACCCGATGTTCCAGACGCCTAAATTGTTGGTTGTGTAACAATTCATCCCATTTCTCTCTCGGCTGGTACTATTAACATACCAACTACTTTACGCCTGACCATTGTAAGGTCGCCGGATTAGTTGCTGAGAGCACTCCCATCCTTCACGAACTCGAGATTTTTAGTTCACCTCGGCTTGGTGGGCTTGGAAACACGCAATTTTGATACCGAAGGAGATGCTTCCGATTTTTTTGCCTGATTCAATGGAACCTGTTTTTTTAACAACAGTTGGTTTTATCCTAAGCTCAATAACTGATAAGCATGGTCCTAGAAGTATTTCAGGCGTTAATAAGGGATCTTTAGGACATCGAGGCTGTGTCCTGATTCAAGCTCGAAAAGGCGCTTTATTTTTTCGCGCCTCATCGTTGGATGCCTTATCATCGGACATTAGTATGGTGCGGATTCTATCGATATGAACTTGGGACTCCTTAGCCCGCTCTGAAGCGGACCTGTTATAACTTCCGGAGTTTCCATTTTTCTGATGGGACATCGTATTAAGAAGGTTTTTGCGCTCCTCGAACATGCGTAAAGCGACCCAAAGCGTCTCCTCAATTTTTGCGGTTTGTTCGGCCAGGAGGACTGATGAGGTAAAGGCATGTCCGGTATGGCAACGGAAGCGGACCAATTTCCCTTTGGTCATTTTCCACAGCACCCCCCCGCATGCAGGACAATTGAAAGGCACTTGTTTCCCAAGCGCATTCACGGAATCCAAATCACTGAGAACCCGCTTCGCGATTTTAGCCTCGATGGCCACGTCTTCCGGAATCGCAAGGGGCTGCGAAGGTTTTCGGGCCACCAATTTGATCAAAAGCGGCCCCATCTCGTTCAAGGGTACGCAGTAATCAACCTTAAGGTTGTTTAAGGCGTTTTGAGGCATATCCGGATAGGCGGCATCCTCCGGACTCTGCACGATGCAGGTTCCGCCACATCGACGGATGGCAATCATCCCGGACGTGCCGTCATCCAAATATCCTGTTAGTAGGATGCCGATAACACTAGTCCCATAAGCGACCGCAGCAGAACGAAACAAGGGATCAATGGATGGCCGCGCACGATTTTCCCTAGCCCCCTTGGTGATCAGTATTTCCCCTTTTTCGATAAACATATGATGATCGGAGGGAGAAACATACACGCAACCCTTTTCAATCGTTTCTCCATCCCGCGCATGTCGGCACTCGAGTTTTCCATTTTTCCGAAGGGATTGCACCAAAACATCGCCGGTGGTATCGGCCGCCATATGTTGGACAATAAAAATGGATGCAGGGAAATCCGCCGGTAATTGCGCGACCAACCGGCCCAGCGCATCCAATCCGCCGGCGGAAGCGCCCACTACCAAGATTGCTGAAGGTCTGGTTTTCATTGGGATGCTGTCTTGATAAGGATTGTTGTAATCGGGATCCGGTTATCCAGACAATAAATTCGTTAACCGGGTCCCGCAAGTAATCCGGCTTTCCAAACGCCGGGATTTCATGGTTATCCAATCCCTCGACCCTAAAATCCGATGATTCTTTTTTGTCTTGTTATGTCATTGGATGGATAAATATCCGACAAAACGGAATTTCGAAAGCGGGCCATCCTCAAAACAAAACCGCCCTCTCCGTGGACGGAAAGGGCGGAATTGAAAAATGGTGGAGCTTAGGAGAGTCGAACTCCTGACCTCTTCATTGCGAACGAAGCGCTCTACCAACTGAGCTAAAGCCCCGACAAGGAGGTGTTAAAGTCGAAAAATCCCCGGGTATTTCCAAGCCATGCGACTCTTTCAACCTTGGGCTCGGCGCAGTTGGGCTTTTTTCCGGAATTCAGAAAAATCATGAAAAAAATAACTTTATACACTACGAAATATCATTTTAAATCTTAATAAACAGGGCTAATACCTGATTATAGGATTATATTTCGATGTAAACACACTACGGTAATCATCCAAGGAATATCAATCCGCTTACCCTGGAGGAGCAATGTCCATCAAAGCCATGACCGCCTTGGTCCATTCCGCATCCCTGCCCATGTTTTTTCCGGCTGCCAATCCGGCGGCACGGATCCCGTCGCGGATCCCCAGGCCAGGGAGCTGCTCGTGGCCCTCAGCGTCTCCGATCGGGACGTCATCCGAGCGATAATGGTTTCGGTCTCAGGCTTTTTCCCCGGTTGGCCGGGGAAGAGGGGAGGGGTAACCTGTTTGTTTCCCCATTGAGCGTGTCCATGGCGCTGACCATGGCATACAACGGGGCGCGCCGGGCCTGGATCCGGAGCCGGACTTCCTGGCGTTGAACCGGACTACCTTCATTGCGGAAACCCGGACCCTGGACTTCCTCGCTTCCGATGCCGCCGCCATCATCAACAAATGGGTCGCCGACAAGACGAACAACCTGATTCCGGAAATCGTCAGGGCTCCTTTGGATCCGGACCTGGTGATGATGCTGATCAACGCCTTGTATTTCAAAGGGAATTGGTCCAAGCAATTCGATCCGACCCTGACCTACGACGGGATTTTCCACTTGGCGGACGGCACGGAAAAAGCCTGCCGCATGATGTCCGCGGATGCGCCCTTCCGCTTTTTCCAGGACGACAAGACCCGGGGCCTGGAACTGCCCTACGGGGATTCCCTGTTCTCCATGGTGCTGCTGCAGCCCGTGGACAGCGCCGGACTCCCTGGCTTGATCTCAGACTTGACCCAGGGCGGCCTGGAAGGTTGGGACGGAAAGTTCATCCGGGAAGAAGGCCCGGTCCACGTCCCGAAGTTCAAACTGGAATACGGCAAAACCCTTTCCGATGAATTGAAAGCGATGGGAATGGCATCAGCCTTCCGGGACGATGCGGACTTTTCCGGAATCCGTCCCGGCGGACAGTTGCAGATTTCCGAAGTGATCCATAAGACCTTCGTCTCCGTGGACGAGACCGGCACGGAAGCGGCTGCTGTCACTGCGGTAGGCATTCGGACCACCGCCCTTCATCTCGATCTGGTCCGCTTCGACCGGCCGTTCCTGGTGGTGATCCGGGAAAAGACCTCCGGGACCATCCTTTTTCCTGGGGCGTATCATGGATCCGACCCAATAATCGAAGGATTCGGCGGCGGATTCCCGGCCATGCTTCTCCCCTCCCTCTTTCCTAGCTATATTTCTCCCCAAACCAGGGGAGGCCGCAGGCCTGAGATCCCGGACCCTCCGCATCGCAAGTTCGATGTTCCGCTTCGGAACTCGAAGCCTTCGCGAAGCGAAGGCCGGGGACCCTAGCACCTGATCCGGGTAATACCGGCGTAGGAAGGTTTTCCGGTGCTCCCTGCGTTTTGCCGAACTTTGACCGACCGAATGGGAGCCGCCGATGATCCATAATCCCGCCCTTACCGCCTCAGATACCAAGAGCGCGAAAGATCAAAAGAACGTCGTCACCGATAACGCCATTACCCGGGATCCGTTTCCCAACTCCGCCAAGATCCATCGGCCCGGCATGCTCCATCCCGACCTCCGGGTGGCGATGCGGGAGATTTCCCTCAACAATACCCGTTCCCATTTCGACAAGACCCTGGATCGTCCCAACGCCCCCGTGGTGGTCTACGATACTTCGGGACCCTACACGGATCCGAAAGCGGAAATCGATGTGCGCAAGGGTTTGCCGGCCTTGCGGCAGAAGTGGATCCTGGACCGGGGCGACGTGGAAGCCTTGCCGGACCAGAGTTCCGAATACGGCCGCCGCCGCGCCGCCGATCCGGCCCTGGACGCGTTGCGCTTCACCCAGTCCCGCAAACCTTTGAAGGCCAAGGCGGGCAAGACCGTCACCCAATATGAATATGCCCGCAAAGGTATCATCACCCCGGAGATGGAATACATCGCCATCCGGGAAAACCTCCAGGCCGAAGCCCGGGACGAATCCCTGCTCCGCCAGCATCCCGGCGATTCCAAGGGCGCGGCCATTCCCCGCATCATCACGCCGGAATTCGTCCGCAGCGAGGTCGCGCGCGGCCGCGCCATCATCCCTTGCAACATCAACCATCCGGAACTGGAGCCCATGATCATCGGGCGCAACTTCCTGGTCAAGATCAACGCCAATATCGGCAACTCGGCCATCGCCTCTTCCATCGAAGAGGAAGTGGAGAAGATGGTCTGGTCGGTGCGTTGGGGCGCGGATACCGTCATGGATCTCTCCACCGGCAAGAACATCCACGAAACGCGCGAATGGATCCTGCGCAACTCACCCGTGCCCATCGGCACCGTGCCCATCTACCAGGCCCTGGAAAAAGTGAACGGCAAGGCCGAAGAGCTGACCTGGGAACTGTTCCGGGACACCCTCATCGAACAGGCCGAACAGGGCGTCGACTACTTCACCATCCACGCGGGCGTGCTCCTGCGCTACGTGCCCATGACCGCCAAGCGCATGACCGGCATCGTATCCCGCGGCGGCAGCATCATGGCCAAATGGTGCCTGGCCCACCACAAGGAGAATTTCCTCTACACCCATTGGCGCGACATCTGCGACATCATGCGCGCCTACGACGTGTCCTTTTCCATCGGGGACGGCCTGCGCCCCGGTTCCGTGTACGATGCCAACGACGAGGCCCAGTTCGCGGAACTGAAGACCCAGGGCGAACTCACGGAAATCGCCTGGGACATGGGCGTGCAGGTCATGAACGAAGGCCCCGGCCACGTGCCCATGCACATGATCGAAGAGAACATGAAGAAGCAGATCGAATGGTGCCACGAGGCGCCCTTCTACACGCTGGGGCCCCTCACCACGGACATCGCGCCCGGCTACGATCACATCACCAGCGGCATCGGCGCCGCCATGATCGGCTGGTACGGATGCGCCATGCTCTGCTACGTAACCCCCAAGGAACATCTGGGCCTGCCCAACCGCGAGGACGTCAAGGTAGGCGTCATCACCTACAAGCTCGCGGCCCATGCGGCCGATCTGGCCAAGGGCCATCCCGCCGCGCAGTACCGGGACAACGCCCTGTCGCGCGCGCGCTTCGAGTTCCGCTGGCATGATCAGTTCAATCTCTCCCTGGATCCGGATACCGCGCGGTCCTTCCACGACGAGACCCTGCCCGCGGAAGGCGCCAAGCTGGCGCATTTCTGCTCCATGTGCGGTCCCAACTTCTGCTCCATGAAAATCACGGACGACGTGCGCGCCTACGCGGAGAAGGAAGGTCTGCTGGAAGCGGAAGTCCTGGCCAAAGGCATGCAAGAGAAGGCCAAGGAGTTCGTGGAAGCGGGCGCCGAGATCTACCGGGAAGAGTAGCGGGAAACCGGAAGGTTATCCGCGTTCCAGGTCGTAAAGTACGACGGGGGATTCGTTGGGGAGGAAAATCCCGCCGCCGGCGCTGCGGAAATGGCGTCCCAGGAGTTTCCGATACCAGGCCTCGTCCCGCAAGTGGATGTTCCCGTCGGTCAGCTTCCGGTTACAGTGGTTCTGCCAATCCTTTTTCGTGATGATCTCAAGGTAAAGAGCGCCGCGACATAGCCGCGCCAGGTTCTCCACGGCGGCGCGGGCTTCGCCGTCCCCCAGGTACTGGAACACGCTCTGGCAAAGGATCAGATCGTAGCGGCCGCGGCCGCGGAAATCGGCCGCCGAGCTTTCCACCCAGCCGTATTTGCCGCAGAGGTAGGGGCTGATTTCCACGCCCGTATAAACGGCGCGGGGATGGTGTCCCGCGAGCAGGCCCCGCCATTGGCCCAGGCCGCATCCCAAATCCACCACGCGTTTGACGGGAATGCCGAGATGGTCCAGATAGCCGAAGACGAATCGCGCCAGGCGCGCGTCGGCGGTCCCGGATCGCACGCGGGTTTCCGGATCCAGGTAGAATCGGCGATAATAGGCTTCATTGAAGGCTTTGATCGGTCGGGAAAGTCCTGAACGAGTGCTGGGGATGGGTTTCCGTGCTGGCATGGCGGGGTTAAAATAGAATCTGCGACGCAAACCGCGGGCGCGGAGATATTTTCCGGATGGGGGGATTCGCATGAAGAACGGAGCGGTCTTTTGTCTCTGCGCGCTTTCGGCATGGGGCGGGGATTTCAATTTCAAAAAGTTCACGGTGTCTTCCCTGTACGACAGCGAAGGGGCCAACGCGGGGGATATCGACGGAGACGGCAAGCCGGATCTGGTTTCCGGCCCTTATTGGTACCAGGGTCCGGAGTTCACGGTCCGCCACGAGTACCAGCCGGCGAAGGTCCTGGATCCCGCCGTCGGCTATACGGGAAATTTCATGTGCTGGCTTTACGATTTCGACGGCGACGGGCGGCTGGACATTCTGATGGCGGGACTTCCGGGCGATCCGGCCTATTGGTACCAGAACCCGGGACCCGGCGAGGTTTCCAAGACCGTTACCGTCTGGACCCGGCGCACCGCCCTCAATCAATTCGGGAATGAAAGCCCCGACCTGTTGGACATCAACGGGGACGGCAAGCGTGAAGCCGTCTTCAACACCAACGACGGTTACTTCGCATGGGCGGCTCCCAATCCCGCGGACATCAACGCCCTTTGGACCATCCATCGCATCACGCCCAAAGGCGCGCAGGACAGGTACAACCATGGCCTGGGATACGGGGACGTGAACGGCGACGGCCGTCTGGATTTGTTGGAGAAGGACGGGTGGTGGGAACAGCCCGCTTCCCTGGCGGGCGATCCGGTCTGGAAACAACATGCGTTCACATTCTCCGGCGGCGGCGCGCAGATGTACGCGTATGACGTGGACGGGGACGGCGACAACGACATCGTCACCACCCTGGAGGCGCACGGCTTCGGCCTGGCCTGGTTCGAACAGGCGAAGCAGAACGATGGGATCACCTTTATCAAGCACATGATCATGGGAAACCGCCAGGAGGAGTCGATCTATGGCGTCGCCTTCTCGCAGCCCCATGCCTTGGCCCTGACGGACATCGATGGGGACGGACTCAAGGACCTGGTGACGGGAAAGCGGAAATGGGCCCATGGACCCACCGGCGACGTGGAACCCAACGCGACCTTCGTTCTCTATGCCTTCCAGTTGCAACGGACCGCAGGCACGGTGAAATACATCCCCCGGCTTATCGACACAGCCTCCGGCATCGGGACTCAGCTCGAGGTGAAGGATGTCAACGGGGACGGCCTCAACGACCTCTTGATCGGTAACAAGAACGGGACCTTTATCTTCTTCAAAGACGGCAAATCCGCACCAATCCAGCCGCTTCGGCATGGGTCCGGGAGGTTTCCGGTTCTTGGGAATGATGTGGCAAGGTGGTTTGATGCCAGAGGTGGGGAATTATCGGCCGCGAGGAGTGTTTGGGGAAATGGGAGTCTGTCACCTTATTTTACTCTTGCAAGACCGGGCGATATAAAGTAACTTAGTGGGACAGAGGCAAATCCGCCATATCCTATTGATATCCGTGGAACCCTCTGCTTCGAACGATGGAAGTATCCAATCCCCCAGTTGACGTCTCGAAAGTGAGTCTCCGAGGACCCTTGATAATTCCTTGTTCCGTTCACCCTAACCATCTCAATTGTATCCAAGGAGACCTATGAATATTTACGTTGGAAACCTCGCTTTCAGCGTAACCCAGGACGAACTTTCCGAAGCTTTCGGAGCGTTTGGTCGGGTAACTTCCACCAAAATCATCGTGGACCGGGAAACCGGCAACCCCCGCGGTTTTGCTTTCGTCGAAATGGCCGATCAGGGCGAAGCCCTCAAAGCCATCCAGGGCATGAACGGCGTCCAGATCCAGGGCCGTCCGATTTCCGTGAATGAAGCCCGTCCCCGCACCCCCGGTGGTGGCGGAATGGGCGGCGGCGGCGGTGGTGGCGGCGGCCCTCGTGGCGGCGGCTCGCGCGGCGGCTTCGGCGGCGGTGGCGGTGGCGGCGGTGGTGGCGGCGGTCAGCGCAATCGCTGGTAGTCGACCCCTCACACACTATTGACTCTTCAGGCCCCGCCCTATAGGCGGGGCTTTTTGCGTTTCGACCCACAATTAATCGCCGCAATCGCGTAGTCCGCCGCAAAAAAGCCTAAAAAAACCGCTTACCGTCCGGTCTTGCGGTATTTCCCACGTTGTTAAAGTCACCGTTTCCCCTTAAAATCTCCAATATGCGAACCTTTGCCGGGTCCAGTACTTGCCTGGCCTTTGTCCTAATCGGGCTTCTCAACACGCTTTGCGGCGCCTTTTCCGATCAGGCAAAACTGGAGAAAGACAGCGAGCAGCGGATCCTGGCCATCCTCGATCCCATTGATCTCCACACCCAAAGGGTGGACCAGGAATGGGGAGAGTTCATCCGCAAGAGCTTCACGTCAAACCCGCATTGGAAGGTCCTCTCCCGCGATACCATGCTCGCCAAGTTCAAGGACTACAAGCTCGATGCGCGCATCCCCTGCCATGAGTTCCAATGCGCATTCGACGCCGGCAATATTCTGTCCGCGGAATTCGTGATGTTCGGATCGGTCACCAGCATGGACGATTTGTACGCTTTCACATTGAACCTGGTCCACGTGCCCACCTCGCAGACCGTCTGGTCCCGGGTGGGGGAGATCCGCAAGAAACAGTTGGGCATCCCATCCGCGGCCATGGAAGCCACCCTGGCCCAAATCGCCGGCGACTTGGGACCGGACCAGGTGCGCACGGGGCGGCGCGACAAGCGGGGTCTGCTTACCGTGCTGGATCTGAGCGCGGCCGGTTCCACGCCTTCCCGGATCATGGCGGAAAGAGTCGCCACCCACCTCTACGCCTCCCGCAATTACGACATCATGGGCCGCAAGGAAATGGAAGAGCTGCTCAAGGCCCTGGACATAAACAAGGGCGCGTTCAACCCCACCGATACCGGCATCTACAGCCTGGGCGGCAAGATGGACATCACCCATCTGGTGTATTCGCGCCTGCTCGCGACCCGGGATGGCGGCATGCAACTGCAACTGGCGCTCTACGATATCGCGGCCAAGAAAAAGGTGCGGGAATGGCCTTCCCAATCCACGATGGATTTCAGGAGGCTGTTGGAGTTCGAGGACAAGTTTTTCTCCAGCCTGTTCAAGCTGCCGGAGTACGAAGGCGGCACGACCGGAATCCGTTCGTCCGGGCATTGGACCTGGGCGGGAGCGGGATTATCGCTCGCCATGGGAGCCGTCTTCGGCTACCTGTCCTATGCGGCCAGCCAGGACGCGGATCGCGAATACGCGAAGTTCCAGGACGCGCGCTCCCGCGAGATGGCGGAAGCCCAACAGGTCAAGGTGCAGGACAAGGAACATAGTTCCGTGCTGTACGGGGTATTGGGCGGAGTGAGCTTGGCCGGTGCGGGGGGATTCCTGGTTTTTTCGTTCTGAATGGGCCGCCTTGCGGGCCCGGGGTGTGGGAAAATGGAAAATCGTAGCAATCGTATCCTGGGTGTTACCGTGCTCGCGGCGCTGGCCGGGGCCGTGATCCTGGTTTCCTGCCGCAGGGACTTCGACAGTCCGTACATGCCCGGAAGCCCCGGTTATGCCGGCGACGATTGGACCCAGGACAAAGACGGCAACGGCGTGGCGGACAGCATCGAGAAGTATTCGCCCGCCTGCAAGCTGCCTCCCGATCAATGCCTTGAAAACGCGAAGGTCATCGGCAGGATTTCCGGGGAGCCGAATACCCTTTCCGCGCGCGATATGCTCCTGTGGCTTGGCGATACCGGCCAGGCCCCCAGTCTCATCTGGAACCCGGCCGAGGGATCCGTGCGCGGCTATGTCCTGGCCAGTTCCGATTCCTCCACGGTGAGGCCCAAGGATGGGATGTTGGTGCCCATGACGGTGGGCAGCGCGCAGGTTTTCGTGACCGTGCCCGGGGCGGATTCCCTGGTCGCCTCCTTCATCGTCAAGGTGGTTTCGGGAGGCCAGCGCGTGGTATCCGTATCGGCAACCGACCTGACCGTGCTGGTAGGCAAGGACACCGCGCCCAACGTAACCTGGACGCCCGCCAATCCGCTTTATCGGGATTACTCCCTCACCAGCGACAACCCGGACGTGGCCCGGATCACGAGCGGGAAAATCAGGGGCGTGTTCCCGGGCAAGGCGGCGATCTCCCTGGAAGCCTTGGACGGCGGGCACAAGACCGTGTTCACGGTGACCGTTCTGGAAGGACCCGCGGTGGTCTATACCAATTCCATCACCGCGGAGGACCTGTACCTGGTGAGGAACGGCCCTCCCGCCGATCCCATCCTGCATTGGCTGCCGGAAATGGTCACGGACAAATACTTTAAACTGGTTTCCGTCGATACCAATATCGTGACCATCCTGGACCGGACCCAAGTGGTGCCCAAGGCGGCGGGAAACACCCAGGTATACGTCATCGTGCTGGACGGGAGCCGCGCGACTGCGGACTTCAACGTATCCGTGGCCACCCAGGCGGTTCCCGTGCAGGGCATCAAGGCCGCTCCCCTCAGTCTGGTGGCGGGCGCGGATCCCGTACCGCCCAAATTGACCTGGCTGCCATCCGACGCCACAAACCGCAAGTTCTACCTGTCCTCCAACGATCCGAACGTGGCCCTGGCCCAGAGCGGAGTGATCCATCCCTTGTCCATGGGCGTCGCCGAATTGGTCGTGATCACGGAAGACGGAGGCTATCAGGATACGTTCTCCGTCACCGTGGGCCGGCCGGACACCACCAACCACGTGGATTCCGTGAAGGTACAAGACTTCTCCATGCCTACGGGAAGTTCGCGCAAACCCGCGATTTCCTGGTTTCCCGCCGACGCCGGAAACCAATCCTTCACGCTTTCCAGCGACGACGTTTCCGTCGTAGCCGTTTCCGGGGAGATGTTGACCGCGGTCAAGGTCGGATCCGCCAACGTCGTGCTCACCACCCAGGACGGGGCCCGCACGGCCTCGTTCAAGGTCACGGTCTATCCGTCGGAAATCCCGGTCACAATGATCGCGGCGGATTCCATGTCCCTGACCATCGGCCAGGATATGTTCCCTTCGCTCACCTGGACGCCGTCCGATGCCACCAATCTGTCGTATACGTTGTTCTCCCTGGACACGAGCATCGCCACCATCGTGGGGACGCAGGTGCATGCGAAAGCCGTGGGCCGGGTCAGCGTGATCGTCAAATCCGCGGACGACCCGAGTTCGGTCTTCCAGGTGGTGGTGAACTCGAGCGCGGTGAAACTGACGGGTCTCATCGCCCAGAATTTCACCATGAACGTCGGAGACCCGGACCGGGACGCGGCGGTGGGTTTTCTACCCTCGACCGCGACCAACAAGGCGGTGACGCTCAAGTCGCTTTCCGTGACCTCCGTTTACTCCATCAATGCCAACAAGGTCCATGCGCTCGCCCCGGGCAAGGCCCCGCTGACCATCGTGGCCAACGAAAATACGGGCATCGCCGTAACCTGCACGGTGACCGTGGTGGCCATGGTGAAGTCCGTTTCCGCCAAGGACGATACCCTGCGGTTGGGACAGCCCGACAAGGATGCGTCCGTGCTGTTGACCTGGGAGCCGCCCAATGCCACCGATAAGAGTTTCTCCCTGAAATCGAACGATACCAACATTGTCAGGACCAATGGCAAGGCCTACAAGGCCATCGCGGACGGAAAGACCACCGTGATTGTGCGCGCCCTGGACGGTTCCGGAAAGGCAGACACTTTCAACGTGCTGGTCAAGGTGCCGGTAACCGGCATTGTGGCCAAGGACTACACGATGAAAACGACGGATCCCGATTATAGCACCACGTCGCTGTTCACCTTTTCGCCGGCCAACGCCACGGACAAGAATTGGTACCTGAATTACACCTATCCGAACGCGTCGCCCGCTCCAAGCACCCTGCTCACCATCGTCAGCGGTTGGCAGTTGCGCGCCCTGAGTCCGGGCACCGTGAGCCTGTATGTCACCGCCAACGATAATCCCGCCGTCAAGGATACCTTTACGGTGACGATCATCCGGCCGGTTACGGGAATTTCGGCCGCCGCCATCACCATGAAGGTGGGCGATGCGGACAGGGATGCGATCGTCACCATCGCCCCCGGCGACGCCTCCAACAAGGCGTATACTCTGGCGAGCGGGAACACCGGGGTGGCCACCGTGGTGGGGAATAAGATCCACGCGGCCGGCGGAGGCTCAGCCACCTTCACGGCGGCCAGCACTTACGATCCTTCCAAAACGACAACCTTCACGGTCACCGTGAGCATCCCGGTGATTTCCCTCTCCGCTCCCGATATCGCCATGAAGGTGGGGGATCCGGTGCGGGATCCCGTGATCACCTGGAACCCGTCCGGGGCCACCAACAAGGGCTATTCCATGGCTTCTTCCAATGGTTCGGTTGTGCTCATAACCGCGGCCAACAAGCTGCAGGCGGCCGGGCCCGGAAGCGCCACCATAACCCTTACCGCATCGGACGGAGGCAAGACAGCCCCCTTCACCGTAAGCGTGACCCAGCCGGTAGTTTCCTTTTCCGTGGCGGATTTGACCATGAAGAAGACGGACGCGGATCGGGATCCGGTCATCACCTGGATCCCCGGCAACGCCAGCAACAAAGGGTATAGCCTCAGCGGCGGCAATGCCGGCGTCGCGACCGTGGTGGGCAACCGCGTCCACGCGGTGGGCGGGGGGAAAGCCATTTTTTACGCCAATTCTTCGGATGGGGGCAAAATCGATACCTTCACGGTGACCGTGGAGGTGCCGGTGGAATTCCTGCGCGCGGCGGACATATCCATGCGCACCTCGGATCCGGACCAGCCGCCGGATCTGACCTGGACTCCCTCGGACGCCACCAACAAGGGCTATATCCTGACCAGCGGGGATCCCGGTACGGTCACAATCACCGCCGATGGTCTGCTTCATGCCGTAAGCCGGGGTACCGCCACGGTTACGGTAAAATCCGCGGAAGACAATGCCATCGTCGATCACTTCTCCGTACAGGTCAGATAGGGCCTCCGGGGGACCGGCGGGCCTGGGGGGAAAAGCAAAGGCCGGCGAAGTCGTCGGCCTTTTTCATGGATGCGGATCCGGAGCGGGGGTCAGGCCACCGCGTTCGCCACGCGGCGCGCCGTATCCTTGTACTCGGACAGATAGCGCTCCGCCACCGCCACCACGTTGGCGGGCGTGTAGCCGAACTTTTCGTCCAGCACTTTGAACGGGGCCGAAGCGCCGAAGCGCTCCATGCCGTACACCTTGCCGAGGGGGCCCACCAAACCTTGAAGAGTGGCGGGGAGTCCCGCCGTCCAGCCCAGGGTGGGGGCGGTCAGGGGCAGCACGCTTTCGCGGTATTGCGGAGCCTGTTCCCGGAACAGGCCTTCCGAAATGGCCGAGACCACCTGGACCTTGAGGCCTTTTTCCTTGGCCAGTTTTTCCGCGCCTTCCAGCAGCAGGGAGACTTCCGATCCGTTGGCTACCAGCACCAGGTCCGGCTTGCCGCCCGCTTCGCGCACGATATACGCGCCCTTGGCGGCGCCCAACAGGGCGTCCTGATAGCGGGTGGATCCGCTCTTGGCCGGCGTGTCGTTCACGGGCTGGCGGGTGAGGATAAGGCCGGTGGGGGTCTTTGCCTCCAGGGCCATCTTCCAGGCCACGGTGGTTTCCGCGCCGTCACAGGGACGCAGCACCAGGGCGCTGCGATGGCCTTCCAGGTTGGCCATCTTTTCCAAGAGGCGGATCTGGGCTTCCTGTTCTATGGGCTGATGGGTGGGGCCGTCCTCGCCCACGCGGAATGCGTCATGGGTCCAGATATAGATGGTATGGGCGCCCATGATGGCCGCCAGGCGGATGGCGGGCTTCTGGAAATCCGAGAACGCGAAGAAGGTGCCGCCCGCGACGTAGCAGCCGCCGTGCAGGGCGATGCCGTTCATGACGCCGGCCATGGTCAACTCGGCCACGCCCGCTTGCAGGAAGGAGCCGGAGAAATCGTCCTTGGTGAAGATTTTCGTCTTCTTCAGGAAGCCTTCCGTGTAATCGCTGTCGGCCAAATCGGCCGAGGCCACGATGATGTTTTCCAGGTTGTCGGCAAGATAGGCCAATACATTCTTCGAGGCCGCCCGCGTGGCTTCGTTGGGCTTCTGCTCGATGGAGGCGAAGTCCAGGGGAGGCAATTCGCCGCTGAAGAAACGCAGGAACTTCTTGGCCAGCTCGGGGTTCTGCTTCTCCCAGGCGGCTTGCCTGGACTTGGCTTCCGCCGCTGCCTTGGATTTCTCCGTGAGCACGGCCGCCATGGCTTCCTTCACGTCCGGGAACAGGACGAAGGCATTGGCCGGATCGCCGCCCAATACTTCGATGGTCTTCTCGTAGGAGGCTCCCGACTTGGAAAGGGGCATGCCGTGCAATTTGGGCGAGCCTTCGAACGGGGTCCCGTCCGCTTTGACGGTGCCTTTGCCCATGATGGTTTTGCCCACGATGAAGGTGGGACGGGACTTCTCCGCCCACGCCCGCTGCAATGCGCCGCGCATCTGGTCGAAGTCATGGCCGTTCACGGTCTCCACGCGCCAGCCCCAGGACTCGTACTTCATGGCGGTGTTCTCGCTCATGGTGTCCTTGGTCATGTGGGAGAGCTGCACGTCGTTGGAGTCGTAGAACAGGATTAGGTCGCTCATTCCCAGGTGTCCGGCCAGGCGGCCCACCCCTTGGGACACTTCTTCTTCCACGCCGCCGTCGGAAATGTAGGCGACGGTCTTGTGCTCCATCCATTCCCCGAAGCGGGCGCGCAGGAAGCGCTCGGCAATGGCGGATCCCAGGCCCATCACGTGCCCCTGGCCCAGGGGTCCGGAGGTGTTTTCCACGCCGCGATGCACGTCGTGTTCGGGATGGCCGGGAGTGGGGCTGTTCCACTGGCGGAAGTTCATCAGATCGTCCATGCCGTACATGTTGAACAGGGACAGGGTGGAATAGAGCATGGAGGAGAGGTGGCCTGCGTCCAGGAAGAAACGGTCACGGTTGACCCAGGTCATGTCCTTGGGGTCGAAACGGAGGAATTCGGTGTACAAAAGGGCCATGAAATCGGCGCCGCCCATGGGGCCGCCAGGATGGCCGGATTTGGCGCGTTCCGGCATGGAGGCGGAAAGGATGCGGATATTGTCGGCGATTCTCTTTAGTTTGGCGTTGTCCAAGGTGCTGGCTCCTTCAATCTTATGTTTTGGGAAAAAAGTAATTAATTCAGGGGACGGGACCGCTTTCCCGGGGGCTCCTGGGCCCTCTTCGGGAGCCATGCCTAAGCACTTTGGCTGAGGCGGCGATTGAAACGATTTTAAAATAGCGTTTTGCCCGGGAAGACGGGTATTTTATAATAACCACAATGACAACTCCCGCCCGAATCCTCCGACCCGTCAATCCTTTCACCTTGGAACCGGCGGGGGAATATCCCATCCAGGATTTCCCGGCCCTCAAGGCCAGTCTGGCCGCCGCCCGCCGGGCCGCCCAGGCTTGGCGGAAAGTGGAGGTGGGCCAGCGCGCGGAATGGCTGCGGACCGGACTGCAATACTTCGAAGCCAATCGCGGGGCCATCGCCGAGGACATCACCCTCCAGATGGGCAAACCCATCCGGCAATCCGAAAACGAACTCAAGGGTTTTTTCGAACGCGCCGAATATCTACTTGACGCGGCCGAAGATGTACTCGCCCCGGAAATCCTTCCCCCCAAGCCCGGCTTTCTCCGCCGCATCGAGCATGTCCCCCTGGGAGTGGTGCTCATCATCGCCCCCTGGAACTACCCGCTTCTCACCGCCGTGAACGGCGTGGCCGCGGCCCTCTTGGCGGGCAATGCGGTCATTCTCAAGCACAGCAGCCTCACCCCGGCGGTAGGCGAACATTTCGCCCGCGCCTTCGGCAAAATGGGGCCTTACGAAGATCTCCTGCAGTCCGTGCTCGCCGATCACGGAGACCTGGGAAAACTGATTAGCGAGTGCGACATCGATCACGTAATCTTCACCGGCTCGGTGGAGGGCGGCCGCACCGTGCAACAATCCGCCTCCCAACGGTTCATCGACTGCAACCTGGAGCTGGGCGGCAAGGACGGCGCCTACGTGGCCGCGGACGCGGACGTGGCCAAGGCCGCCGCCGATCTGGTGGACGGGGCCATGTACAATGCGGGCCAATCCTGCTGCGGCATCGAGCGCGTCTACGTCCACCAAAGCCTGCACGGGGAATTCCTGGGCCGCTGTGAAGACCTGGCGGCCGGCTACGTCTTGGGCAACCCGCAGGAGCACAGGACCACCATGGGCCCGTTGGCTTCCGCCAAGGCCGCCCAGGGCATGCTCAGGCAGGTGGAAGCCGCCAAGGCCAGGGGCGCCAAGGTGGTCTCCGGCGGGCAGATCAAAATGATAGGCAAAGGCACCTTCTTCGAACCCACCCTGATCGCGGGCGCGGACAATACCATGGACGTGGTCCGCGAAGAGAATTTCGGACCCATCCTGCCCATCATCTCCGTGCGGGACGATGCGGAGGCGGTCCGCCTGATCAACGATTCCCCCTACGGTCTCACCTCCGCCATCTACACCTCGGACCTGGATCGCGCCGACCGCTTCGCCGCCGAAGCCGACACCGGCACCGTGTTCATGAACCGGTGCGACTATCTCGATCCGGCCCTCCCCTGGACCGGCGTGCGCGATAGCGGCAGGGGAACGACCCTTTCGAAGTACGGGTTCTATTCGCTCACGCGAAGGAAAGCCATACATTTTCGCGTGGGTTGAGGACTATACTTGTCGGGACAAGAGTGCTTTGAGTAACCTGGGAGTAGGGTGAAGCTATTGCGTTCATGGATGTATTTCGTCGGGCGTCGGGCGTCGGGCGTAAAGCTTTTTCCGTACTCATCGGGCGAAAAGTTAAAACCGGATGGGAACGCGTTCCACTCCCGTCTCGGTTTTAACGCCCGACGCCCGACGCCCGACGCCCGACGAAATGCCGCGATAACCTCCCTCGCCTCTGATCCCTCCTTCCTCTCCCGAACCCACTACTCTTTCTCTGTCCCCACCCAAAGGTCGTTCCCATGACTCGTCGCAAACCGTCCCCTGGCAAAGCCGCGTCCTCCAAAGCCGCGTCCTCTTCTCCGGTTTCTTCCGCGCCTTCCGATCAATATCTCGCGCGCCGCATCGCGGAATGGCGGGACTCGGGCATCAAGCGGGTGAAGTTGGCCATTACCGATATCGACGGCGTCATGCGCGGCAAGTACCTCTCCCTGGAGAAGTTCGCCTCCGTGGCCAAGTCCGGCGGCGCCTTTTGCGATTGCGTGCTGGGCTGGGACGTGGAAGACAAGCTGTACGACAACGTCAAATTCACGGGTTGGCACACGGCCTTTCCCGACGCACCCTTCAAACTGGATCTTTCCACCGAGCGGCGCCTGGCCGATGAAGGCAACATCCCTTTCTTCCTGGGCGAGTTCACGGACGCCAAGACCGGAGGCCGGCATCCCCTGTGTCCGCGCAGTCTGTTGCAACGCGTGCTGGACCGGGCCAAGGCCATGGGCCTGGGCGCCAAGATCGGTTTCGAATACGAGTTCTTCGTCTTCGACGAGACGCCGCATTCGGTGAGGGAAAAAGGCTACCGGAACCTCAAGCCCCTTTCACCGGGAAACTTCGGCTACTCGGTCCTGCGCAATTCGGCCGAGTCGGACCTTTTCACCGGCCTCATGGAATACCATGAGCTCATGGGATGCGCCATCGAAGGCCTCCATTGCGAGACCGGACCCGGCGTCATCGAAGCGGCGCTGGCCCCGGACGAAGCCCTGCGCGGGGCCGACAAGGCCGCCGTGTTCAAGACCTTCACCAAGGTATTCTTCCAGAAGCGCCAGAAGATGGCCACCTTCATGGCCAAGTGGTCCCTGGACTATCCGGGCCAGAGCGGGCATATGCACCAGAGCCTGTTCGACCTGAAAAGCGGCGACCCCGTCTTCTACAAACAGGGCGGCCGCGAAGGCATGAGCCCGACCATGGAACGCTACGTGGCCGGCATGCAGAAGTACCTGAAGCCCTTCCTTTCCCTGTGCGCGCCCACCGTCAACAGCTATACGCGTCTGGTGAAGGGCGCCTGGGCCCCCACCAGCGCCACGTGGGGCGTTGAGAACCGCACCACGGCCCTGCGGGTGATTCCCGGCGGTCCCAAGACCCAGCGCATGGAGTTCCGCCTGGGCGCAGCGGATGGCAATCCCTACCTGGTGGCCGCGGCCTGCATCGGCGCGGGCCTGCTGGGCATCGAACGCAAACTCACCTTGGGCGACCCGGTCAAGGGCAGCGCCTATGACGTGCAGGATTCCCTGCCGGACGAATTGCGCCTTCCCAGCAATCTGCGGGACTCCCTGCGCAACCTGCGCGCGTCCAAAGAGGCCGCGGACCTGTTCGGCGCGGAATTCGTGGACCATTTCGCCAACTCGCGCGAATGGGAAGTGCGGGAACATGAGCGGCAGATTACCGATTGGCAGCTTCAAAGGTACTTCGAGATCATCTGAGGGTATCGAAGAGAAGATTTTGCAATTTGCGTTGTTCGATTTTAAAAAATTCCCAGGCGGCAGAGCGGTCCACGGAGATTTCACATGCAACAGTTCAACTACCCCACCACCATCCTGTACGGCGAAGGTTCGCTCAAGGCTTTGGCCGATCGCATCCGCGGCACGGTCAAACATGTCCTGATCGTCACCGACGCCACCCTGGTCAAGGCCGGATTGGCGGCCAAGGTAACCGCCGCGCTACAGGCGGGCGGAGGGGCCAAGGATCAAAGCTTGCGCGTTACGGTATTCGACGGTACCCATCCCAATCCCATCGAAGAAGACGTGGAGAAAGGACTGGAGGCCTACAAGAACGGCGGGTGCGATGCGCTCATAGCCTTGGGGGGCGGCAGTCCCATGGACACCGCCAAGGTGATCCGCTTCATGGCCACCCACCCGGGCCCCCTGGCCCAATATGACGACGCCAAGGGCGGCGATAAATTGATCACCAAACCCATGCCTCCACTATACGCCATCCCCACCACTTCCGGGACCGGCAGCGAGGTAGGCCGCTCCGGGGTCATCATCCTGCGGGCCACGGGAAAGAAAACCATCTTCTTCCATCCCAGGCTCATGCCGGACGTGGCCGTGCTCGAGCCCGCCCTTACGGCAGGCCTCCCGCCCCATATCACCGCCGCCACCGGCATCGACGCGTTCACCCATTGCCTGGAAGCCTACCTGGTCAACGCCTTCCATCCCATGGCGGACGGCATCGCCCAGGAAGGCATCCGCCTCATCCTCAAGGCGCTCCCCACGGCCTATGCGGACGGGTCCAATCTGGAAGCCCGCGGGGCCATGCAAATGGCCGCGGCCATGGGCGCCACCGCCTTCCAAAAAGGCCTGGGCATGATCCATTCCCTGGCCCACCCCTTGTCGGCCCGGTACAATACCCATCACGGCCTGGCCAACGCCCTGCTGCTTCCCGATGCCGTCGCTTTCCTGGAATCCCGTCCCCTGGACGCGGCGGCCAAGGCCAAGCTGGCGCGCGTGCAGGATCTGTTCCGGGAGGCGGGCCTGGCCAAGGCGTCCCTCGCCGAATCCTGCCGGAGCTTCTTCAACGTCCTGGGGGTACCATTCGGGTTACGCAACCACAAGGTGCCGCAGGCCGATCTGGAGCCGTTGTCCGCCGATGCCTTCGAGGATACCTGCCATGCGTCCAACATCATTCCCGTGACCCGGGAGGATATGTTGACGGTGTATCGGGCCGCTTACTAGTCCCGGGCTTCGCGTAGCTTGGCAAAACCGGACCCCGACTCTCTCCGTACCGTCCGGACGCACAATTCTTGCCGGTCAATTCTTGATTCGGGTCGGACTATCCTCTCGATGTCGCACGGAATTCGCTTGAATTGCCGCCGATTTTCCTTGGCCGGTTATTTGCTTAAGGAGCCGTCCATGACAAAGCTTATTCTCTTCCCGCTCCTTTTCGCAGCGGTTGCCCATTCCCAAAGCGAATCCTTCGAAACCAACCTGGAACTGCATCTCGGGCAGGTCGGCGCCAATACGGTTCTGGCCGAACTGGACAGAATCCACACCGCAATCATTTTCCAGCGCCTCCCCGGGGTTTCGAATTGCCCCGGCTATCACACGGGCGATTTCGCATTGAAAAAGGTCAACCCGATGCGCGGGAAAACCGCCGTCGTGGAGCATTACCCCATTTTTTGCTCGGTCATCGATACGGTCCGGGTCGATACCACGACGATTTACGAGATACCGACTTCCGAGGGAAAGACGTATTACATGAGAGTATTGGAGCCTTTCGGAACGAAAGCCAAAGTGCGCATCACCTCCGATCTGCCTGCCGGTATCGTACCCTCCACGCTTGCGCCCTCGAGGGAACTGGAAGATTACACGGACAATTTCGACATGACCGCGCGCGGAATCAGCTTCTCGGAATTCGTATTGTTGGACGGACATTATGGAAATCCGGTCGTGCTTCGGGGGATGCCCTATCCGGCGGTTTGCCCGGTGACCCGATATTGGGATTTCGAACTCGGGAAATCCGATCCGAAAACCGGCCGCTTGCCCATCCGCCAGATGATCACAAACATCTGTTTCCGTCCGGACTCCCTCGCGGTGGATGTCGGCCAGGTATACGAGGTTTATACCGCCTTGGGCGAGAAGTATTTCATGCAGCCGCTCGAATGGACGGGGAACCGGCTCAAGGCCCGTTTCACCCTGGTAATGCCGCCCGTCGCATTGGCCCGCAATCCGAGGGAAACCCATAGATCCGCCTCAATGCGTCGCTTTCGGCCGGATGGGAGGAAGACTTCGCTCGTGAATCCCTCCATACCGGAATTCCACGCTCGGGACTAACTCCCGTTTGCGTGGGCATGAAAAAAGCGGCCCGCACCTGCGGACCGCTTTTCATTTCCAAGGATGAGAGCGGCAGACCGCCCGTCGCTCACCAGGACAGACTGACGGGTCGCACCAAGGTCTGGGCTCCCTGACGCACTTCCAGCAGATACAGGCCCTTGGCCAGACCCGCGGTGGGCAGGACCACGGTCCCCTGGCCCACGCTCGAAGCGCTGCGGATGCGCGCGCCGTTGAGGGTGATCAGCGAGAAGGCGTGGTTGCCTTCCCCCGCCACGGAAACTTCCAGGCCCGCGCCGGAGACGCGCTGGCGGACCAGGCTTTCCAGCTTCACGGATTTGGGAGCCTCGTCCGCGATGGATACGGTGGCGTCCCAGGTGCGGGTGGAGAGTTTGTTCAAAGTGAACCAGCATTCATTGTTCCAAACCGCCGCGCCGCCGGTTGCGGCCTTGACATTGGTGAGTTTGAAGTAGGTCACGTAGTCGTCTTTTAGACCGGCGATTTTCAGATGCACGCGCCGACCGTCCGCGGAGAGTTCGGTAGCGGACACGGTACGCGGTTCGCTCGAACCCTTGCCCAGACCGTAGCCTTCCTGGCGGGTATAGTGCCATTGCGTCACGGAGAAATTGGCCCCCGCGATGGAGGCCGGGTCCACCGGGTCCGTGAAGATGATTTCCACGCCGTCGGCGAGGTGGCGGACGGCGCGCATGTCGAAGGTGGTGGCCGTGGTCTTGGGAGTGACGCGGTACAGCGGGGCCTTGTCGCCCGCAGGCCAGTTGCCCGCGATCTTCATGATGGTGCCCACGTAAAGGGATCCATCGGTGCCCCAGGCCATGCGGTTGATGGCGGAAATGCCCATCCCCTTGGCGAACCAGAACACGGCTCCGTTGTAGGTGCCTTGCACGTCATCCAGAGCGATGCGGACCAGTCCGGGATTGTTCACGTCGCCGAGGAGCCAATCGCCCACGTAGCGGCCTTTGGTCATGTAGATGGGTTGGCTGGGGGAGGCGCGCAAAGTGCCGTGATCCAGCCAGGCGGTGGGGCGCTCATAGGGCAGGCCCTCCGCCCAATTGGGCGCGTTGTTCACGGTGATATTGCCGGCGGTGTCCCGGGTGGGGCTTTGGCGATGTCCGTAGAACATGCCTTGTTTCATATGCATGAAGGTGGAGGAGGGCAGCCAGGCTCCCTGGTTGTCCGCCACGAACATATCGCCGTTGGGGGCGACGTTGGCGCCGTTGGGCGAACGCAGGCCGCCGGCGAATTTCTCCAGCTTGCCGGTGAGATCCCATTTCAGGAACGCGCCGCTGAATGCGGTGCTGGCGGGCGCGTCGGAAGGGCCGCCCGGGCGGATGCTGCCGGAGTAGGGCGCATAGAAGCTGCCGTTCAGGAATATGGGGGTGAAGACGAACTGATGCCAGGAAAAGCCGTTCTTCCATTTGTTTTCATCGGGCCAGGAGGCGATCTTCTGGCGGTTGTTGGCCAGGTCCAGGGTGTTGCTTTCGATGTCCACGATCTTATAGAAACCGTCGCGATCGGACACGTAGATCTTGTCGTCCACGATGGTCACGCCCACCATCTGCTTCCAGTTGTTGGCCACTTCCTTCATTTTGATGTCGGCGGCGGTGGCCCCGCCCATATTGGAGATCACGTACAGTTTGTTGGCGGCGCTGGCCGGGGGCACTTCGCCGCCGCCGATCACTTCCGTCGTCGCCAGGACCATGCGGCCGTCGCTGAGGAATCCCATGCCCATGGCTTTGTATTTGTCCGCCAAAGGAACTTCTTTCATATCGAAATCAGGATGCATGGCATCCGGAATTCCCGCCGCTGCCATGCTGGCCGCGAACGCCAGGTTTGCGAATACGCTTTTACACGAATGGATCGTCATGATTTTTCCCCCACCGAATGATTTAAAGTCGAAATGCTTCCCTAAAATGCTCTGGATTTCCGGTTCTCGCACGCGGAATTTTCAGCGGATTGGCCGTTTTCACCCGTTTTCAAAATGGCAACGACGATTCCCGTATTCTGGGGGAATACGGACGGCATCAGGGCTGACTAAGGGAAAAAAGCAACCTACATTCTCGGCGGAAACCGGAAGGGACGGTCAAGGCCGGAGCGGGCTCAGCATTTTGGAACCAGGCGCCTGGTTGCGGTAAGAGAGGAGAAGCCATTCCGGGGCCATGGCCTTGCGGGAAAAACGGATCTCATCCAGCGCTCCCTGCCAATCCTCGGACAACCCCTGCGCGTCATGGCCGATGAAGAAGTCGGCGGCATTGTCCAGATCGGCGGCGGCCGGGGCCGTGAATGAGGTATCCGGGACGCCGTCCAGGAAAAAGGAAATGACGGTTCCGCTCCTACGCATGGCCAGCAGATGCCATTCGCCCGCGCTCAGGGTTTTGGCGCTCGGGAGCGGCTTGGTCACGTCGGTATTCCCGACATAGGTTTCCACGTGGCCGTCGGCGCGCAATTGGATTTCGTAATCGCCGCCCGCGTCCACGCGTTTGGAAATCACCTGATGGGGTCGGAAGATGGCGTCGGGGCGGACCCATGCGGATACGCAGAAGTCTCCGCTTCCCGGATTGAGGCTGGGCGCGTCGGGAACGCGGATGTAGGCGCCTTTGCCGTCCAGGCGCTGGCCCCGTCCAATCAGGCCCGGGCCCACCGTGGTATCCGAGATGGCCACACCCTTTCCGGTATTCCGGTTGGAGGTGGCGTCCAGGTAACCCGGAAATCCCGCCTCGTTGCTGCCTTCCTTCAGATGCCAGACGCCCGCGAAGCCCAATGCGGTATCGAACACGGACGCCCCGGCCGAAGAGTCCTGGGCAGCGCCGTTGCCCCAGTGCATGTGGATGTACTGGTCGCTGCTGTTGCCTTCGATGGTATCCATGCGCACCCAGACTTCCGCGGTCCTGGCGGCCGCGTCCCAGCGTTCGATTTCGTAGGCCAGCGGGGTTTTGTCGCCGGCTTTCGTGAACCGCAAATCCGATCCTCCGGGATTGGTCTGGCTGAAATCGATCAGATTGGAGTCCAGGCGCACCAGCATGGGAAACCCGTATACGGCGGAGGCTACGTCCGCGCCGCCCGCGGTGGTATTGATCCAGAGCCGGCGCGAATGCGTCCATTGGAGATAGGGTGCGGTGGAATCGCGCAAGTCCACCTGGCCCATGTCCAGGCTATCGCCCGGAGCGAGGGTGATTTCCCGCACCTTGACGGTGGCGGCGCCGCCCTCCGGATCCACGAAGCGCACCATGAAGCGGCCCGCGGGCAGGGGCAGGTCGAAGCGGCCGGTGGCGGTGTTGACGGCCGACAATCGTTCCATGCCGTAAACCTGGACATAGGCGCGCACAGCGTCCGGGCGGAGCAGAATGGTGCCGCCGATGGCGGCGGTCTTCTCCAGTTTGCGCCCGGGCAGGACCAGGGCTGCGGTGTCCGGGACCACGGCCGCATCGTAGACAAGGCCAAGTCCATTGCCTTGCCGGACTTCCAGGCGATAGGAGCCGCTGTCCAGGCTGTCCAGGCGGAAGGCTCCCGAGGCGTCCGTGAAGGTGTCGAGCAACGCGATCTCAGCCCTGGCCGCGGCCTGGTCCCGCAGCTTGCGGCCGGATTCCGAAGCGGCTCCCCGTTTCATGGCCGTCCCGATCTTGCCCAGCAAGGGCAGAGGGCTCAGGTAATCGCTGCGGCGCAGGGAAAGATCCGATCTTCCCGCCGGCCCTCCGTCCTGGGCCAGTACTTCCCCCGCCAGGGCGACGATGGTGTTGCCGGTATCCGTGGTGCCGCCGCGGGCCTCATGTTCCGTGGGGCCGCTGCATGCGGAGACGACGAGCACCAACGCGGTCAGCGCGCGGAAGGGCGGAAGAGCGCGGATCCGATCCATCATGGGATCGCCTCCCTGACCGGTTTCACGATGGTTTCCTTGCTGACCGGAAAGAGCGCCAGCGTGAACTGATAGACGCGCGAACTGGCTTCGTCCCGGTGGACGATGGCCTTGATGCGATCCTTGAAGGCCGCGATCTCTTCCACCATGGCTCCGTAGGCGGCGGGAGAAACGCCCAGTACGAGGGTGGACAGGTGGCGCACCTTCTTGTCGATATCGTACATGGAGCGCTTGGCATGCTCTAGGGCGTACTCCTGGTAGGTGCGCAGGGAAAGGCTGACCACGGTGTCATCCACGGCCAGCGCCAGCTTGGTCTGGGCGTAGCGGCCGTTCTCCTTGCGGGCCACCAGGCCCAGCTTCAGCAGCAATTGCACGGCGGTCCTGGCTTCCGCGGGAGAGACCGGCGGTTCCACCGAGCGGCCCAGCCATTCGAAGTCGTCCTGGAAATCGCCCAGGCAGATCAGTTCGCGGAGGATGGGCGTAAACCATTTGTCGAAATAGTCGTACTGGTTGATGCGCAGCACTTCTTCCTTGACCATGTCCCCCATGGAACGGAGGGCTGCGTAGAAGTCCTGCTTTTCCCGCGCGGTCTTGGCCTGGTTGAAGTGGACCAGGTTGGTGAAGTACTTGCATTCCTTCGCATCCAGTTCCAGGGCCCGGCAGAACTTCTCGATCATGGCCGAGGTGAGGTTGCGCTTGCCGTCGATTACCATCTTGAGGAAGGAGGGCGAGGTGATGCCGGCCTTCATGGCGAAATACCGGTAGGAGAACTTGCGGTTCCTTTTCTTCTTTTCCTGGTAGTTGTGCTCCAGGAACTTCCGGTAGTCGATGAACTCGAACACGGACTTGAGCGTTATCGCCGCCGATCCGGTCCTGGACCGGAATGTCTCGAATCCCCCTGCAGGCACGCTACTCTCCATGATGGGGGGCTGCGGTCATGCCCCTGTAGATATCAAAAAGATGGCGCCGGAGGAACGGAAAGGCAACGCAAATCCGCTTGAAATCGGTCCAATCCGTGATCAAGTTGGATACGATCACACCCCGAATCAGCCGGATTCAGGGGTTCTGGATCGTTTTAGGGAACTTTGCGGGACCCGGGATGTGTACGATCCGAGAAACGATCCAGGGTGTCCGGAGCCAGGGCCCGGTTGAGGTTTCCGCTGCGGAATCCCGCCGGATCGATTTCCATTTCCGTGAACCCGAGATCCCGCAACCGGGCCGCCAAATCCCGCTTCGTCGCGGCCGTGAAGAGGTCCAATTGATCGCCGGGAACCTCGATGCGGGCCAGGTTGCCGTAATGCCTGAGCCGGAATTCCCGGAATCCCATCCCGGCCAGCATGGCTTCTCCCGCCTCCACGGCCGCGAGCTTGGCGGGCGTCACCGCGCTGCCGTAGGGGATTCGGCTGCTGAGGCAGGGTTGGGCGGCTTTTTCCGAAGTTGGCAGGCCGATGGCCCGCGACAAGGCGCGCACTTCCGCTTTGCCCAGGGTCGCTTCCGCCAAAGGCGCCAGGGCCCCGTGGGCTTCCGCCGCCTTGCGGCCGGGCCGGTAATCCAGGGTATCGTCCAGGTTACCTCCGTAGAGCAGGGCCGCGCGGGATCCGGAGTCCGCTGCGAAGCGGTCCAGATGCTGGAACAGATCGGCCTTGCAGTGAAAGCACCGGTCGGGCCCGTTGGCCACGTAGGCGGGGTTTTCGAACTCGGTGGCCCGGTAGGTTTTCAGTTCTACGTCCATGAGCGCCGCAAGCTCCACGGCCTCAAGGCGTTCCTGCTCCGCCAGGGAAGGACCAACCGCCAGGCAGGCCGTGACCTTGGCCCGGCCCAGAACGTGGCGGGCCACCGCCGTGAGCAGGGTGGAGTCCACGCCTCCGGAAAATCCGATCAGGACCTCCCCCAGGCCGCGCAGCCTCTCCTGCAGCGCCAGGTACTTTTCCGCCAGGGCGGGATGGGAAATCCGGGTTCCGGAGAAGTCCAGGGAAGATGAATCCATGGGGAAAAAATACCTATCCGACGGGGAAGTTCACTCTCCGTCTTCGTGAAGCGCGGAACGGCCGGATTCGGCGCCTTCCGCGGAACCGGGACCGGTGGGGGATTGCTTGTCCGGGGCGGAAGCCTGGGCTTGCGGAACCGCCTGCGGATCCGGAGCCCGGGGTGTCTTGGCGGCGGAGAGATCGGCGAGGATGGTGCGTTGCGTGTAGGGATAGCAGGGCAGGTCCCTCACCCGGATTTCCGACCACTCGCCCCCGACGAATGCGGTATCCGTATCCTTATACCCGAAGTAGAAGCAGCGGTTGTCGTGGTCGTACATGCGCCTGTCCTTCACCGGCCTTTCGATGGCATTCCAGATTTCGATGCGCAGGGCCAAGATGGCGGCCTGGCCCGTTGCCGAATCACCCAGGTTCAACAACACCATGTCCGGAGCGCAATTGAAACACCGCACGCCTTCGAGGGTCCCCATGAAAGTCCCCGGGTCCCCCGCCGGAATGGTTTGCACGGTCTGGGACAAAAGAATGGTGTCCGCCAGGGCCTTGGCCGGGGAAGCGGCGGAATGGGCCGCTGGAGCGGGTTTGGGCCTGGCCTTGATTCCCATCCAACTCCAGGAGGGCAGGGTGAAGAGAAGGATAAGGCAAAAGCGGCGCGGGGCTGGTGATTTCATCGGAGTCCTAGGGTACGACGTCGGAAATAGACATAAAAGAACGCCGCCCGGCAATTCCCGCCGCGCCGCGGACGCTTTGGACGACACCCGTACAGCTTGTGCGTAACCATGAGCGAAGGTTGGAGTCTTTAGGCGATTTCAACCAAGCCCCCAAGTCCGGCAAGTTTTTGATGGGGCTAAATCAGGCCGGGAAAACCATTCCCGTCAAATCCGGGTAAGGGCGTTGCGCGGGCCTATTACCGGCGCTTACCATGTCCGTATCGGGATTACGGGGCGGAAATGATTCAGCTTTCCATGGATGAAATCCAACCGGGGATGAGGGTGGCCAGATCCGTTCTGGGAACGGGATCCGGAGCCCAACTGGCCGCCGGTTACGTGCTTGACGAAGCCGTCATCGCCCGTTGCCGCAAATCCGGGATGCGCTCCCTGTGGGTATCCCTGGAAGGGGAAGACGAGCTTCCCGCCGGCAACATCAACGATCAACTCGCCCTCCAGGCCCAGCATGCCTGGAAGGACAACATGGACATCCTGAGGAAAATCGGCGAGACCCAGGACATCACCCTGGAAAACCTGAGCAAGTTCAAATCGGACCCCGGCAGGTTCAAGGACATCGTCGCCACCGAGCGCCTCAAGAACATCGTCGACCAGATCCTCAAATCCATCCTCAGCATGGAACCGCTGGTGGTGAACCTGGCCTCCATGCGCACCGACGACGGCTATCTGCACCAGCATGCCTTGGACGTGACCATTACCACGACCATGATCGCCTCCAGGTTGAAGTATCCTGTCCAGGACATCCAGGAGTTGGCGCTGGGATGCTTCCTCATGGATTTGGGGATGATCATCATCCCCCAGGATGCCATGAAGAATGTCGGAGCCCCTTCCGAAAAGCTGAAGCTCCTGATGCATGAGCATCCCGCGGTGGGTTTCACCATTCTGCGCGCGAACGGCGGCGTGCCCATCAACGCCGCCCACGTGGCCTACCAGCACCATGAAAGCATGGACGGATGCGGATATCCCCGGGGTCTGACCGCGCCGGATCAATTTCCCCAGAAGACCATCACCAACGAAGGCGGCCATATCCACCGCTACGCCCAAGTGGTGGCGGTGGCGGACCAATACATTTCCGCCATTTCCCCGCGCCCGGGAATCGCGCCGATGACGCCCACGGAAGCGATACGCATGCTCATTTCCGATGCCGGCGTCCGCTTGAACACCCACGTCGTCAATGCCCTCATCACCCTGATCCCGGTTTTCCCCCTGGGCACCCGGGTCCTGATCGCCAAGTCGCCCCGCTCCCTTCTGGTGGGCCATCTGGGCGTGGTGACCAAGTGCAACCCCGCCGACAAAGAGAGGCCCCAGGTGCTTCTCCTTTTCGATAAATTCAGGCGGAAGATCAAACCCATCCTCATCGATCTGGCGGAAGAGAACGGGTTCGCGTTGCAGTTCGCGTCGCTGTAGGGCTGGCGCCCGTCGAGGGCGCTTTATTCCGAGAATCGTCCGGACCGTACAATCCCCGGAAATTGCAATACAAACCCAAAGAAGATATAATTGGTTACCGCCAGAAAACCCGGATTTCCGGGCCTTGGCGGCCATGGATCCGCCGGCCTGAAACCGGGCGGTCCCGGCGATTGTTTCGCAGAGGGATGGATGGAAACCGAAATCAAAGTCCAGATCGTACTGTCGATCTTCCTTTCCCTGGAACTCCTGGCGCTTTACATGATCATCATCCGCACCGTCGCCAATCTGGAATATTCCTTCAACCGCATCGAAGCCATCGTCAACCGGGAAGTCCAGCTCTCCATGCGCAACAAGGAACTGGAGAAAAAGGCCAAGGAAAAGGCCCAGCAGAACGACATGAACAAGGGCAAGAAGAACGACCTGCTGCTGAACATCCCGTTCATGGAACGCCTGAGCAAGGAAAAGAAGAAGGACGGGCATGGTTAAGCCCGGCAAGCTCATCGTTTTCTCCGCTCCTTCGGGTGCGGGCAAAAGCACTTTGAAGGACGCCCTGATGTCCCGCTTTCCCTCCTTGCGCTATTCCGTTTCCGCCACCACGCGCAAACCGCGTCCCGGCGAGCAGGAAGGCGTGCATTACTTCTTCCGGAACCAGGACGAATTCCGTTCCATGATCGACCGGCAGGAACTGGTCGAGCATATGCAGGTGCACGGCAACTACTACGGCACGCCGCGCACTCCCATCCTGAAAGCGTTGCAGGAAGGCCACAGCGTCATCCTGGATCTGGACGTCTACGGCAAGGTGAATTTCGACAAGGCCTTCCCGGACGCGCTGGGAATCCTCATCGTGCCGCCCAGCCTGGAAGAATTGGAGCGCCGCCTGGTGGCGCGCAAGTCCGACGACGAGGAGACCATCCGCGTGCGTTTGCAGAACGCCACCCGCGAACTGGAGTTCGCCACGCGCGAAGGCAAGTACGAGTATACGGTTGTGAACGACAACTTCCATTACGCTCTGGAAGAGTTGACCCGCATCCTGGAACGGGAAATCGGGGAAACCGCCCAAGTCCGCCCCCAGGCCCAGGACAAGCGTTAGGCGTTTCCGCCCCGCGTTTTCAGACATTCCCCAATTCACGAATTCTGGGGTTTTGCAATCGCCTTCACATGGAGGTAGCATATCGTCCCGCTCCCTTCGTTATCTTTCCGGATGAAGCAGATACTCCCACCTCCGAAAGGAAATCCCATGCCTATTCGCACGCGCATCTCCGCCTGGTTCTGTCTCCTATTCTTGCCGGCCATCGCCGCCGCAGGGGCTTTCCCGGGCAAAGTCATCCTGGCCAAGCGCTCGACCGGCCCGGATACCCTGGTATTTCCGGGCTTGGCCAAGGCGGACGTAGCCGGTTTCTGGTCTTTGGATGAGGAGATCGGATTGGATGTACAGGTGACGTTCGAAAACTTTTTCGGGTCCGACGGTTCCTGGGAAGGTCGCGCCCAGTTGACCGAAGACGGGTTGAGCCAGGCGATCCACGGGTTCGGAACCTGGACGATCCGGAACGACATCATCATCGTCAAAACGGATCCGAACCGTTGCGTTTCCCAGGGCGAAGAATTCGTGGACTGCGCCGACACGACCTCTTCCTTACTGAAGATCCGGTTCGCAGGGACAACCAAAACCCTCGTCGATGTTACCGACGGTGATGAAGCCGACGTGGGCGAGTTCGTCGGGGCGCAGAAGCAGTTCACCCTGCCCGATCTGATCTCGACCTCCGTTTTCGGCGCGCGGGGCGATGGAAAAGCTCCGGCGCGCGGCATGCGGCTTTCCGTGATCGGCGCGGGAGCCGGGATTCGGAATCAGATGGGAGGCGGTTTCGATATCAGCGGCAGGAAATCAATCCGCCTGGGTGCCGCCGGTGTGCGGATTTCCCCTCCGGAAAACCGCTGACCGGCTTTCAGCCGCGCACGTAATCGACGGCGTTCCGGAAAATCCGGATGCCTTCGCCTTCGCCCTTCAGCCCAAGCTTCTGCCATTGGGGATGATTGGTCGCCAGCATGTGGGCTTCCGGATGGGGCATGAGCCCGAAGATGAGGCCGTCCGCGCTGGAGATCCCGGCGATATGATCGACGGAGCCATTCGGGTTGAGCGGATAGGCGGCCGCGCCTTCCCCGGGGTTGGCTCCCGTGGCGGTCGAATAGCGCAGGCTGATCTGGCCGTTGCGTTTGAGGGCCGCCAGGGTTTCCGCGTCCTTGGGAATGAACTTGCCTTCCCCGTGGCGGATGGGCAGATAGATGCGCTCGATGCCGCGGGTCCAGATGCTTTTGGAAGCCGGGTCGCCGGAGAGATGGCACCAGCGATCCTCGAAGCGGCCCGAATCGTTGTAGGTCAGGGTGGTGTTCTGTTCGAATTCGGTTGCCGCCGCGCCCATGGCATTGGCCGTGCTTCCGGACATATCGAGCTTACCGGGCAGGATGCCCAGCTTCACCAAAACCTGGAACCCGTTGCAGATGCCGATCATGGGAACCTTGCGCTCCGCGGCTTTGTGCAGATCCTCCGCCAGGGAATGCTTCAGCTTGTTGGCGAACACGCGTCCGCTGGCGATATGGTCGCCGAAGGAAAAGCCTCCGGGCACGGCGATGACGTCGAACTCGGACAGGGCCGGTTTCCGGGCGATGAGATCGTTGATGTGCACGCGCCGGGGCTCGCCGCCGGCGAGGGCGAAGCTGTGGGCCAGCTCGTTGTCCGAGTTGATCCCGTACCCGGTGATGATTGCTATCCGAGGCTTACCCATTTTTGCGCTTACCAATCCAGAGGCCGGCGCCAGCTCGCGAACATTTCGTCGATACCGGCGGAAAAGAGGAAACCAGGGTCCGCGGACCCGGAACCGGCGCTTCCGGGGGAAGCGTCGCGAATCACCAGGTCCTGACGGTCGGTGACTTCGCCGATACAGGCGAAGGGGACCTTGATGGCTGTTGCACCGGAACCACCGTTATGGAATAAGGCTTCGAACGCAACGCAATTCTGCGGTGTCACGGTGATCACGAACCGGCTTTGGCTTTCCGAGAACAGCTTGGCGCCCGGGGTCAATGCCTCCAGGGACGCATCGGTCGGCAAGGCCGCCAGGTCCACGGTCGCGCCCAGGCGTCCGGCCATGCAGACTTCCGCGATGGCGGTGAACAGGCCGCCGTCGGAACAATCATGGGCGGAACGGACCAGACCCTTTTCGATGGCGTCCGCCAGGCGATGGTACAGGGCGAGGGCGGAAACCGCGTCCACCTTGGGCACCGCGTTGCCGGTGAAGCCGAGCTGGCGGAAATATTCCGAACCGCCCAATTCGTTCCGGGTCACGCCCAGCGCGTACAGGCGATCGCCCGCCGCTTTGGCGTCCATGGTGATGGTCTTTTCCACGTCGTCGATCTTGCCGATGACGGTGAACAACAGGGTGGGGGGCACGGAGATCTTGTCCTTGCCGCGGCCGTAATCGTTCTTCATCGAGTCCTTGCCGGAAATGAGCGGCAGACCGTAAGCGACGCAGTAATCGTACAGGGCCTGGTTGGAGCGGACCAAGTGAGCCAACTTGAGCTGACCGTCCGGCGTGTTCTCCGATTCCACCGGATCCGGCCAGCAGAAATTGTCCAGACCGGCCAGGGTGCCGGGGCGAGCGCCCACGGCCACGGCGTTGCGGACGGCCTCGTCCAGGGCGCAGGCGGTCATGTGGTAGCAATCGATGTCGCTGTAGCGCGGCACGATGCCGTGGGAGACCACCAGGCCTTCCTTGCGATCATACAAGGGGCGGACCACGGCGGCATCGCTGGGGCCGTCCGCCTTTTCCCCCACGAAGGGTTTGATCACGCTCATGCCCTGCACTTCATGATCGTACTGGCGGACCCAGCTTTCCTTGGAGCAGATGTTGAGGGCGGAGAGCAAGGTCAAGGCGTCCGCTTTCAGATCGCGGGAGGCCCAGAAATTGACGGGAGGTTCGCTATGGCGCGGGGGCGCCCAGCGGGCCTTGAGCTTGAGCTTGGGATTGCCTTCGTGCAGGAACTCCATGGACAGCGAGCAGGCCAGGCTGCCCTGGAAATAGGCTTCGAAGAGTCCGTCTCCGGAGAATTCGCCCAAGTCCGAGGCTTCCACGCCCCGACGCCGCGCCAGTTCCAGGAAGGCGGCCAGTTTTTCCGGCGGCACCGCGAAGGACATGCGCTCCTGCGCTTCCGAGACCAGGATCTCCCAAGGGTCCAGACCCGCGTATTTGAGCGGGGCCTTTTCGAGATGCATTTTGCAGCCGCCGCTCTCGCGCGCCATCTCGCCCAAGGAAGAGGATAACCCGCCCGCACCGTTGTCGGTCACGAAGCGGTACAGTCCCTGATCGCGCGCTTCCAGCAGGAAGTCGCTCAACTTTTTCTGGGTGATGGGATCGCCGATTTGCACCGCCGAAGTGGGGGAGGCTTCCGTCAGCGCCGCCGAGGAAAAGGTCGCTCCGTGGATCCCGTCCTTGCCGATGCGTCCGCCGGCCATGAGGATGCGATCCCCGGGCTCGATGGTCTTCTGCCAGGAGGGCTTGCCGTTGACGGTGGAAGGATGCAGGCCGCCCGTGCCGCAGAACACCAGGGGCTTGCCCAGGAAGCGATCGTCGAACACGATGCTGCCGTTCACGGTGGGGATGCCGCTCTCGTTGCCGCCGTCCTTGACGCCGCGGTGCACTTCCTTGAAAATGCGCCGGGGATGATGGAGCTTCTCCGGAATCGGCTTGTCGTAGAAGGGCGATGCGAAGCAGAACACGTCCGTGTTGAATATGGGCCGCGAGCCCATGCCGCTGCCCAGGATGTCCCGGTTGACTCCCACGATGCCGGTCATGGCGCCGCCGTAAGGATCCAGGGCGCTGGGGGAATTGTGGGTCTCCGCCTTCATGCTCACGTCCCAGTCTTCCGTGAACGCGATGATGCCGGCGTTGTCCGTGAAGACGGACTTGAGCCAGGGAGCCTTGGGCCGCACCTTCTCGGTGGCGGCCTTGATGTAAGTCTTGTAAAGGGAGGAGATGTTCTCGCGCTTGCCGGTTTCATCCGTGTACTCGATGTCGGCGGCGAAGATCTTGTGCTTGCAATGCTCGCTCCAGGTCTGGGCCAGCACTTCCAGTTCCACGTCCGTAGGCGAAGCGGGCAATCCGGCCTTGGTGCGGTGGGCTACCGTTTCGGCGGCGGCATAATAGGCTTTGATGGCCCGCATCTCGGCGATGGTGAGCGCCAGAACCTTTTCGTCCGAAAGCTTTTGCAGGGCCTCGTCGGATTCGGGAAGCTCGATGGTACGGACTTCCGGCTTATGTTTGAACGTCACCTTGCCGGAGGTCTTGGGAATGGCGGGGGACTTCCGCCACTCTTCTTTGGAAAGGATCAGGTAGGTTTCGATGAGGGGATTGGCCAAAAGCTTGGTGGCGATGGTTTCCGCATCCGCGCGGGTGAGAGCGCCCCAGAACTGGAACTGGCGGCCGGTGAAGACCTGGTCGTCGTCGGACAGGGTCCTGCCCAGAAGATCGGAGATGCCTTCGCGGCTGGATCGGCCCACGTTGTCCGTGACCCCGGGCTTGTAGCCCACTTCGATGAGGAAGTCGAAGCCGGCGGTTCCAAGGGAACCGGCGGCTCCAGGGGAACCGGTCGCCAGATGCGCATCGATGGCGAATTTTTCCGTGATGGGATCGGTGAACAGGTCCCGGGCGATGCGTTCTTTGGCTGTCCCGTCCAATTCCATTTCCAAGGTGTACACCGAAAGAGTCGCCGCCTTCGCCACCTTCTCGGCGGAAAAGCGGAAGGTCTCATGGAGGGTGGCTAGGATTTTCCGGGCTTGGGAATCGGTGGAGGGGGATTTCTGTCCGACCTCGATGCGTGTGAGCAAGCAATGTCCTCTGGCCAGGTAGCCGGATGAATCCGGGAGCCGGGAAAGCCGGAACCCGCGGGTTTAGCACCCGCCGGTAAATTTAGTACCGGGCGCCCGGGCGATCAAAGCGCGGGGCCGGTATCCGCGCCGAAAGGCTATTTGGCGCCGACTATGGACAGAAGCAGGACTTTATCATAGGCGATGGTGTAGAAAAGGGAGATTCTAGGATGGTCCGCCGTCGCCTCCATGGCCAGCACGTAAATGGGGGGATCCTGCCAGACCTGGCGGCCTTTTTCCGGTTCCCGCTCCAAAACCCACTTGGCTCCCTCCAGAAACTCGTCCGATCGGCGCACCTCCCGTTCCAGTTCGGTCGCGGCCAAGAGCATGGAATCCGGGATGATCAAGGTTCTTTTCACGCGGGTTCCCTTTCAAGAGGCCAGGATGAGGGAATGATGGGCCAGTTTGCGCATCCCTTGCGCCTGTTCCAGTTCCAAAGGGTGCGAGACCTGGGCTTCCCGGCGGGAACCCGGGCCGGCAAGGGTTCCCAAAAGCGCCAGGGGATAAGGGATTTCCTCCCGAGGGGCGGCCAACTCCCAGGGCAGGGTCAACAGGTCCGGACCCTCCGAGCCTTCCCGCCAATTCCCGCGGTAGAACCGGATCACCATTTCCACCAGGGCGATTTCCTGCCCGTCGAAAATCCTCAGGTCCGGATCGCGGAAGGCCCGCGGGATGCTTCGGACGTGGAGGTTGTCTTCGCGCGGCTCTTCGGCGATTTCCAAATCCCCCGCCTGGATCATCCCGCGCACGATACGCGCCATGGTCCGGGGCGCGGGGGAGTGGATACCCCGGCGATAGGCCTGCCCGGTAATGGGAAAGCCATGCATCCGGAAGTGGAGAAAGTCAGCCTGGAAGAGCATGCGCTCCAACAGGGCTGCGGTAAATGTCTCCCAATCCCCGCAGCGATGGGAGAAGTGCAGGATCAACTCCCGCAGCCTGCCGTCGTCGGCCGGAAACAGACTCATGGTTTTTCCCATACCTTTGAAAAATAGGCGCCGATCATGTCCCGGACCTTTCCGCTTTGTAACGGTTTGTAACAGAGGGCTGTAACTGGAAAAGCGCCGGCTAGACCGCGCCGGCCGCTTTCAGGAATTCGTCGTCGCCATCGATGGTCTTGCCGGTAAGATCGAGATCCCGGAACTGCCGATCCCGCAAGGTGACGTTCTTGATGGTGACGTTCGCCAAGCGGCAATTGCTGAACAGGACCTTTTCGAAGCGGCAATTGTCGAGCCGGACATCCTTGATTCCCTGCTTCTTCCACACCCACGTCTCCGATCCGGAGAACACCACATCCTGGAAAAAGCAGGCGTTGAAAGCGGTGTCGCGAACGCTCATCATGCGCACCATCAAGTCGCGTATCTCGCACCCCTGCAGGGAAAGGTCCGCTATCCGGGAGTTCTGGATTTCGCTGGCGGATACGGCCGTGCGCATCGTTTTGAAATCGGAGATCGCGGATCCGTTGATCATGATTTCCACCAGCTTGCTGCCGTCCATGACGTTGAAGTTCTTGACGGCCGCGCCTTGGATGCGCACGCTGCGCAGGACGCTTCCGGTCCCGCATCGGAAATCCACCACTTTGGATCCCTGTATGGATACCGCCCGGACCGTCGCTCCTTCCACATTCCAATCATGCGCGGCGCTGGCGCGGATCTCGCATCCCACCACCTTGCCGTCCGTAACCGAGATATTCTCGGCCTTGCTCATGTCGATGGTGTTGTCCGTCATTTCCGAACGCTCGAGCCGCAACGCCCTCACCGAGGACATGCGGATGGAGTTGCCGGTGAAGACCTGATCCTTTCCCGCCGGAAAATCGAAGCGGGACATGTGGATGGCGTTCTTGGAGACCTGCCCGCCGTAGGCTTCCCCTTGATACCCCTGGGCGCCGGGACTGTTCCAGCCGAAGGCGGCGTCCAATGCGTATTTCACCGTGGTATTCACCTTGGAGAGGATGGGCTCGACGATGCCGGACCGGTTCCAGTCCCGCGTGCCGGCGCCTCCCGGCTCCGAGTCCGATCCCTTTCCGGCCAGCTCCGCCAGCAATTCCGCGGCCTGCTCGTCGGTAAGGGTGCCCTCTTTGTTCATTTTCAACACTTGCTGTATTTCCGCCTTCATTTCCTGATCACTCCTATTGAGGGTTGGCGCGCAAACGCTTGATTTGCTTCATGGCTTCGTCGAACGGGATCTCGCCCGCCTGCAGCATCTGCAAAATGCGTCCGGCATCGGGAGGCTCCGCGGGCTTCTCCGCATTCCCCGGCTTGCCTTCGGCGGACTCTTCGCCGGTCAATCTGTTCTTGAGCGCGCTCAAACGCGCGCGGATGGTGGGATAGCTCAGTCCCAGGGCCGATTCCATGTCCCGGATACGCCCTTCGCACCGCACGAAGATGCGCAGGAAATGGAGGTCGTCCTGACCCAGGGTGGCGAACTCATTGAGTTGGAAAGGGCCTTCGACCTTGATGTCGCAAGAGGGGCAGGCCAGCACCTTGGGCTGCAGGGCGGTCTGGCAGGAAGGGCAGGCCAGATTGGAGTCGATGAGTTTCATGTATTAAAATATATCTTAACATGTTAAAAATATCCATCAAAATATTTGGATAAATGAAATCTGATTTGTCCAATGCTTGGGAAGTTTGGGAAAAGCCAGCGGATTCGAAGAAAAGGGGGGAGGCGTGAAATCGAGAGGCTGGGCCGGAAGGTAAGAGGGGCACTCTGCGGGAAGGCAGGGGAGGTTGAGGGTACGCTTTGGAGGTGGAGCGGTTCGGAGCCGGGCTAAAATTCCTAGCTTTCCCCCTCCGGTCGGAAGCATGGGCTTCCAACCTTCGATTGGACATGGGTTCCGTGTCCCCATAGCTCAACAGGATAGAGCAATAGTTTCCTAAACTGTTAATCCCCGTTCGAGTCGGGGTGGGGACACCACTCTAAAAAGGTTCATCTTCAATGGAAGGTGGGCCTTTTTTATTGCTGTTTCTGCAAAGTTCTCCTTTAACGCCTATGAGGTTGGATTTTCCAACCCGCTCAAAAAATAATCTGAACTGACCAAAGTACCGGAAAAGTACCGATTGAATTTTCAGATGGTCGGAACGGGTGGTACCACTATCCCCATTTAAACCCATGGGGCTCGTTTCCGTGATAGAGGGACCAACTATTCACGATAGGCGGGCCCATTCCTTAGTCCCTTGAATCTTGGTGCGGTCTGGAGCGAGGCGTGATGGAACGTCTACCCGATTGGGAATCGCCTAAGGCTCTGGGAACGGCAAGCCCCGCCGCTCCATTTCTGCAATCAGTTTCTTCTGCTCGAAAACCAAACTCCTTACGTGCTCTTGTATCTGCGGAACCAAGTGGCCTTTCTTGACTCTGGGCGCATAGGCTTTCTCAGACTCGTACAGATTCGTCAGCCTTGATCTCAAATCCAAGTCGGTCAAGTGACAGGGGTTTTCTGGGTCGTTTGGTTGAGGCATGGATATCGTAAAGGAATAATTTGGGGACTTAAACTGTCCTCCCTTAACCACAACCCCAGTAACCGCAATTATGAGGGCAATAGGGCAAAGGGCGTAGGGGAGGGCCTTTATAAGGCTAACTAGCCTGTGCTGGGATAGGTGTCTCATTTTTAATTATAGGGGAAGAGTTTTCATTTGTCAAAGCCGGGACTTCCCAGCCCAGGAATATATTATTTAGCGAAAAAAATCTGAAGCAAGGCTGGATGAAGCAGAATATAGGGCGAAATGCCCATGTTAAATTTGGAACGCAACAACCTCCAGGATTTCACCCCTGGCTTCTCGGCGAAAGTGCCAGGCGGATTTTAGGCTAGGCGGCCTTCGCTGGGGGCTTTGACTGTCCCGAAAGCCCTGAGCGTGTCGGGCTCATCTTGGACGTTTATGCTGCCAGATATCACTGGATATCCTCCAGTCGCTGAGGATATATCCGTGCTGACGATCGCCTGGGTGTTCGGGTCTTTGGTAGGAAGAGGGAACTGGCCCGGCATTTGGAAATTGTCGTATAGGACCGTTGCCATGCCCACCACTTCAATGGCTCCTTGGGCGGCGAGGGGTTTCGCCCGGTCGTAGGTCTTGGAAATGAATCCAAAGTTGCCATCGACGGATTGAACCAGCGAGTATGCAAAAAGAAGTTTGGCTCCAGGGGGGAGCTTCCGGAACTTCTTAAAGTCCGCTTTGATTGAACCCGCAATCGTGTTCTTCTTTTCATTTCTAGCCATATCCGACCTCCCGGTATCCAAAAAATACATACTTTCCAAGACGCCTGCGTGCTGCTTTGTGGATCCAGAAGCAAGAATATCGACCCATTTAGAGGTCAATTGTCCTTGAATTGGCCATCCGTTGGGCGCTGGTGCCTAACAAGAATCGGGCATTCACTGCGATCCCAACCTGTTTACTACTTGGACGGCGGATCCGAACTTTACCGTGAGTGATTCCCAAGGCTTTGGCCAGCTTGGTAGGTATAAAAGTTGAGTATTCCATTCGATTCCTCCTATGGATATGGAGGGATATCAATCGATTATTTGGCTGTGTGAAATAATGCCGCTAGCAGCGCTGTCTATCAATAATTCAAATGGTGATGATGATATGAATCATTCAGACCCACTAATAAATTTGAGCCGTTTCAAAGGGAAATTATAAGCAACCATGGGCATCCATGAGCATGTATGGACACTTGGTCATTCACGCAGTTCGTTACACCTAACCACAATAAGCTGCACTTAGCTGCGCTTTACCGCACTCAACAACAACCTGTAGTGCACTTTTCTAGTGATGGAGGTCGAATTGCTATTGTGAGGGAGGGATTTTTGAAAGTGTGTTTAGATCAAAAACATCCGATCTTTACCAATATCACCCAAAGTCAACCTTAATTGACCATAATTACCTACTGGGCGAGACAATGTGTAACGTTATCCCACCCTTATCCCATCGGGATCCCAGCAATGTCCTGGGTCCGGCTGTTACTGCCTGCAGGACTATTAGATAGATGAAAGTTGGACTCTAGTACCATTATTCGGATAGGCCGAACGTACCTATAATATTTCTCCTGGAATTTTTCATAATTTGGCCATTCATGTTTTAAAATGGAACGAAGCAGGAATCGCGGTGATCCTTTTCGAATTAAGCCATGATTCCAGGCACGAAGTTTCCTGGATGCCTAATGGGAGGCGACAGTGGGCGACGAGAGGTTACAGAATGTATCGCGGTACCAAAGAAGTAGTGGAATTGGTTTTTCACTACAGTGACAACTTCTGTCTCTCTTGTGAATGCATTATGATATGACGCGTCATCGCCCGCGATTATGCCTTGTGGGAATCCGATGTGTGTTGTAGATTGGATCACGGATGCTGGAAAAGAAAAACCCCGGAGGCTGCTACCCCCGGGGTTGGACTTTCACCAGGCCCGCGCCCGGGTGAAGGGATCGGAGCTGGGTTCTGACTGACAGTCTGAACATACAGCCTTCTGGTAAATCCCGCAAGCTGAACGGGTGTGCCCTTCAACAGGAGACACCTTATGAGTTCCAAAAAGAACACTGAGACCACCTCGGCCAAAGCGGCTACCGCTGCGTCCCAGGTGCTTCGCGACCCCAATTCGTCCAAGGCGGCCAAAACGGCAGCCGCAAGCGCATTGACCCAGCGGCCGAATAAGAAATAATCCTTCTCGTTCGGTGGACCGCCTCGAAAGGGGCGGTCCTTTCCTATTCGACTATAGCCTCATCATAGCGGTATCCTAGCCTTATTGCTACCTGGACGGGTGTGGCCATTACCGTTTTGACGGTATTTTTCATGCTTGGGGTGATCTTCCTGGGAGTTCGTTCCTGGCAGGACCGGAAAGTGGTGGCGGAAAAGGTTCAACAGGAAATGGACAAAGCGGTCATCGCGATGCAATACAAGTTCGACAAGCGTTATGACGAGGACAGGGCGAGCCTGCGTAAAGAATTGGATGGGGTGCGGAAGCAGATTGCCGAGATCTGGCTTCGTAACGTAGTGACCAGCCCTAATAAGGACCCCTACGCAATCAAGAAGGCAATCGAATTGGCAATTGAATCAGAGTCCCGTGAATCGATCCTGCCTATGGTACAGGAGCTCCACTCCTATGCAATGAAATCTCCTGAGATTGTTGGCGGCTTTATCTGGGAAATCCAGAAGTTCGGCCCAGTGCTGGAGCAGGCCAAGGAGCTCTTCAAGGATGATACCGAGTACCTCAAGATGGTCACGGATTATACGACGGAGATCGAAATGATCGCGGCTGAGAACAAAGCGAAGAAGGAAGCCATCAAGCGGAAGTTGGATGCGAATGCAAAGTAAGCGAGCAACCTAATGTGCGTCTTCCATTTCCTGGGAAGCATATTCGCGTTCATCAAGGACAACATAACGGGCTTTTCCTGGCTCACGGGAATGTACTTTGCCTACCGGGGTCTCTTGGTCTGGCGAGCCCAGATGACGGGCAAAGACAAATACGAAGTTGCCAAGAATCTCTTGACGACGATTTACAACGTCCGGGAGAAGATAGGATATCTGCGGTCACCCATGTTCATGGGTGGTGAGATTGAGGCTGGTATGAAGAAGCACTTTCCGGACCACCCATTCAACTTCTACGACCAGTCCGCTGAGGACGAGAAGATGGTGGAGAGAGCTGTAATGGCCGGCAGGTGGTCAAAAGTCAGGGCTGTGCTGCTGGAATACCAGGTGATCAAGTTCGTGGCCATAGTCCACTGGGATAAACCAATCGAGAACGCGTTCAGGAGATTCGAGAAGGTGATCAACGGGCTGAAAATCAGAGTGGACATGCTACCTAGACTGGATAAGAATGCACAGGATGGGTCCAAGGAGAAGTTCAACGATTACATCTTCGGCTTGGAAGACGAAGCTACAGATAAGTTCGGTATAGAATTCAATGCCAGCATTGAAGACATCAAGGCAATCATTCGGCCGGCATTGAAATAAATTTTCCTTGGATTTGGATTGAATCCTTGTAGTATTCCTCATCGTCAGGTGTGCCCTGTTCCCTAAGCCAATTGTTTATAGAACCGATATTCTACATGTGAATATACTCTGGCACGGTATTGGGCTCGAATACCCCCTCAGCACATAGGCAAATAGGATGAAGTACTATTGTGGGCCATCTAATAAGGCCATGATTTAAAGCTGGTTATAAAATAATTTTCCTCCATCGAGCTTCGAGTAGAATTGAATTCGAAAAAGGTTTGAAATGGAGTCAAGAGTCAAGGTGCTCTCATTGCTCAATAGAGTGTCATTACTAACACAACGGGAGATTCTAAGGTCCGCACAAACTGTACGCGATTAAGGTCAAATAAACAAATCGATGAAAGCACCCCTAGATTAGCTTTCGGGATCTAGAACCGTATTAGTCGGGTAATTTCCGTTCATTCAAAAACCGAAACGGCTGTGCGCATGGGTAACACGCAGAATACCAAAACCACCAAGCGAGTGTGGATTTATTATTGCGATAAGATGTTCGCCAATTCGGGACTACGTCTCAAACTCGGAATTAATTTACAGGAGTGCATTCTGATGAATCAATTTATTTTGTTGATTGGGCTACTTGTCTTTGCGAGTTTCGGTATCGCGCTTGCCAGCAGCACGCAATCTTTGACTCCTCCTCAAAGTGTTCTCATTATGACGATGCCGGACAGTACAAAGCAACAGGATTTGGAAATCGAGCACCAGCGCCATCTTAATGATCTGCTGTTCAAAATAAAGTCACTAGACGACGTGGATAAGCTTGGCAAAGTGAACCCTGAGGATCGGATTCGTCTGAAGAAGGCATTCGCTACCGCCAACCCGGAGGTGGTCTTGCGACAAGCGGCGGAGAAAAAAGGGAAGGCCAAGAAATGAAAAGGTTGAATGCATCAGGCCCACATGTTTTTGTGTTCGGTTTATTTCTGACCGTCCAATGCACGCTTGCGGCTGCACCGAACCCTTTTTCCTACGGTTCGGGACCTCGAAATACAGGTGCGCCATTCACATTTCTCACGGAAAAGGGAGGGGGTGCCAGGGCCAAATGGATTCGGAACAGCTATTACGACAACGGTCTTGGCGCAGGTACGGTCATTGGGAACATAAATCTATTTACTGGCCAGCCGAGTTACTCCATTCCCCTTGGATCTATCTCCGCTCCGGGAAACGTCCAATTTCCAGTAGGAATATTTTACAACGGTTGTGTCCGCCAAACCCGTCAGGCTGACAATGAAGTGTCTCCCACTTCTATGCTGGGTTTGGGATGGGACATGGGCATCGCTTTGTCCGTCGCGGTTAATCACAAAGGAACCTTTGTTACCGATGATGATGTGTTTTATGCGAATCTGGGCGCTGGCGGTGGTGGGCAGCTTATTCAAAATGCGAGCGGGAAATATTTCATTGCCAATAATCCTTATGTAAATGTCTCCTATCAACAAGGTACCGGGGCTTTGGCGGGTCAAATCGAGTCCTGGATCTTCCAGGTTCGAAGCAGTGGGATCAAATACATCTTCGGAAAGCATGACACTGCCGTTAGTAACTGCGAAAGGGTTGTCTACCATACAAATGACGCAATCCACCTGAGCCCTTTTTCCAAAGACAGCGCAGGCCCCTATATTTACAAATGGGATCTTCAGAAAATCACGGATGCAGAAGACCGCAATGAAATTATTTTCGAATACCAGCAATTCAACGACACGGTTTTCGGCAAGGCGTTCACGAGGGAAGCATACGTCAAGTCCATCAAGTGGCTTGATCGTAAAGGCGGCGAGGCCATGCGTTGGGATTTCACAATGGGGAGCAAGACGATTGGAGAGTATTTCAACGGCGACACCGCCGTCCCGAACACTAATATGACCCCTTATGAATCCAAATATTTATCCAAAATCGAGGAATCCCTATCCGGGATAAAAAAAACGGAAGTGGATTTCAATTACACAATTAGAGGCTCGGGAAACTATAAAAAGCGGTTTCTGGATTCGGTCCTTGTTTCGGATCGACTAAGCAAGGCCAGCAATACCTTTGTGAATTCCCGGCCTTGGAAATTCGAGTATGGGGCCGATAGTTTGTTCAATGTTTTATCCAAAGTAACCGAGCCCTCGGGAACCTCGACGGAATTCCAATTTCAAGCTGCTCCATTTGGTGCCGAGGCTCAGCAATCCGGATTGGACACACTGAGGGATGTTAATAAAGCGCCTATTTCTTTCATTAATCACGGGCTAGAAGAAAATAACCGGACGACTTGTGACGAAAGGTTCTGTTATCTGGAAGTGGACAGCGTAGGAGTGCACGGCCATATACGGATGGAGATTGTTCACAACCCTGGAAACTATTTCGATACCACCCACGCTTTCATCTTTGGTTTTTTCGGCACGGGGTCGCAGCAAACTCAATGGCGGTATATTCCATTCGGTGATTTCTTGTTTGTCTATGACGCGAATGATAGTACGCTGCATCAATTGCAATGGGATGGAGAGAGATGGAGTCAAAAGGCGGATATGAAATTCAATTCTTTCGGTAATACCACACAGGGCATTACTGTATATCCTGCACTCAACTATTTTATCGTCGCGGAAAGAGGACCCACAAAAACCAAAACTTGGATCATGCTTAGGGAGGACTCTACATGGGATGACGTAAACGCGCAAGTGTGCGCGGTAGGAAATAATTCCTACTTTGGCGATTCCGTCAAAACCCCTGGTGACGGATGCATGCTTTGGCGATCAGGAGTCAGCGTATCCGTTAGCGAAAATCTGTTTACTATTGTCCACGACTCCACTAACGTCATCTATGCCTATCGTCTGAAACAGGATGGTAGCGGGTTTGACGAGGTTTCTGGAAATTTCAATCTGTTAAGCAGTGAAATCCAGGATAATACGAATAACCATCACAACAACTGGAACAAAGAAATCAAGGAAATGACTCTGGGTGAGGACTACCTGTTGATTCGGAGCGACAAGGGAGGGGGATCCAACCAGCAGCGCGTTGACATATTCCATTTCGACGGGTATAGATTCCACGGAATCGACAGTTCAGGCTGGGAAGCCGCAGGACTTAATGATCTACGTAGTTTTCCTGGAAATGGGTATTTCATTACAGCCAACCAGAACTCTGCCAAGCACGAAGTACGCTATTGGAAGGAACGATTGTCAGGCGATTCCCTCTATTTCTCCAAGACTCAAGTTCGTAGCGATCTACCAGTACCCGATACTTCGACACTCATCGTCAGAACCAGCCCTGCTGCCTTCACAATACAATATGCCCGGCCCGCCTCCACATCACAGTTTGGAAACGATGCTTTCTTTCCGCGGATAGGTGCGGACTCAAATTACCAGAGTTACTTGTACCAAGTAGCCACGGATACGACTTCCGGTCTTCGGGATCGATCCGCTGATCTCCAATATCTCATAGGCCCCACTCAAGCCAAAATGACCAATATCAGCTTCTCAGGTTCGGACAATATGCTTACAGCGATGAATTTTAGACGGGCCGGTGATGTTACTAATTATGCCCTTTGCTCAAACGACACAAGTACTTGCGGTCTGAACATTCTAACGGCAAAAGTGAATAGATTGGCCGCCGGGAGCTCACCTTTCCTTTTCAGTAAAAGTCCAATTGATGGAGTTCCCGCAAGCAGTTTGTCTAAAAATGTCGTTCTCACCAATGCATCGCGTTTGGGTGTCCTATCTCTAATCGACCTTGCCAGCCCATATTTTATTTACCGTCCGAATGCATATGATGGAAATGATTGCCTCGGTGCGCCTGATAGTATCCATGTTGTTAAAGCAGTAGTTCAGAGAACAGGTTTAGATGGTGTCGGCTTGGATGTGACTACCACTTTTACCTATGGTACCACTTTTTCCGAATTCAATATTTTCTCCCAATCCCCCATGTACGATTCCACCGCCGTCAGCCAAGTTGATTCGAATGGTGTCGCACTTGGAAAGTCCATATACAACCATAATTTGGATTTGAGAATGCGCCCGTTGGTTGGGAAAAATTTGAAGCTGAATGGCGCTCTGAAAAAAACTCTGAGCTACGACAAGGGCGGGAATTTGATGTCGGCGCAGACTCAATATTTCAGGCCGGATACGGTTATAGCGTTGGACCCGACTTGGCCGGGTGTGATTTCCTTGTCGCAACTCGATTCTAGCCTTAGCCAAGACATCCGTCCAAACAAGAGTATGATGACTCAAAAGGTGTCTCATCATAGCTACAATTTCAAAACCGGAATGCCGAGATTCACGAAGGACTCCTCGGGGGGATTCTGGAACCTTAGTCAGACAGTGTTCAACGATTCAGGGCTTCCCAAGGAAACTTATTCTTATGTCCTCTCCAGCGAACCAGTCAACGCGGTTTTGGACACTCTTAAGGACAAATCCTACGATTCCTTGAACGCTGTGGCTGGATCCAAGGTGGAATATTCCTCCACTTTCCCTTACAGAAATGACAAAGACTCCATTTGGCGCGACGTGGATGAATCCTTCACGGATGACTCCTTGCGCAAGGGTTCCGAACCGGTTTACAACTTGAAACAAAACTGGTTGCCTAGAAGTTTGATTACCCTACGGGACAGTCTGAATCTACCGCAGGAAATCGAGACTGTAAAGGACACACAAGCTACAGCCCTGGGTGCTTCCTTTTCCAGTACTTTTTATGAAGGGAAATATTCCTTGCCCATTGGAACCATTTCCAACGCAAAGTTGAAAAACTGCTCTATCCTTACAGCAGAAAATGGAACCTTGGTCGGCCTAACCACGCACGATTTCGAAGGCCGTTGGGAATCTGGGGCAGATTCTGGGTTTTCCTCCAAGAAAGCACATACAGGCGATTACAGCATCAAAGTAAAAGATAACTATGGGCCTACCACCAACATCTTCCTACAGGACGTGCGTACCCTTGGATTTGACTATGTGATTTCAGCTTGGATCTATGCGGAATCCGGAGTTACTCCGGTCATGACCGTGGAAAGGTGTAATTCGAGTGGCGCTTCTATCGATTCCTACACGGGAAGCGTTATAGGTGGGGTTATCCATCGAAGGCAATGGCAACGGTGGGAAGCGACGGTAACCAATGCCCAGCTCATTGCCGGCAGCTTATTCAACGGTAATGCTGATTTCTTGCGAGTTTGGATTGGCACGGGAGCCCCAGCGGGTCAATCAACCCGAATCGTCTACGTGGACGACATCATCTGCCGACCGAGCATCAGCCCTTTCACTATGATGACCTACGATTATCGCGGTCTGCCGAGTTCAACTACCGATACCCAGCACCTGACTCACTATAGCGAACAGGATTTTCTAGGACACGGACTGGTCTCGCGAGAAGAGCGGTTTAGAAGCTATAGCCAGAGTGCGGAACACCGTTTAGGGGAGAATCAATAATGAGAAACCTGATTCGCGCTTTTCACCTCTGCGCATTGATTCTCGCCCCCGGCGCTGCGAACGCAGGAACAGCCCACATCCGTGAATACAATTTCGGATTCGAAAAAGGCAATCTTGTCTCCAATTGGACCTTCGAGAATTTAGGATTCAATTGGGAATCGGAGGCTTCGGCCATCAGCGTGGACCCAAGGTATCAAGCGGCTTCGCAATGCACCGGTTGCAGGGCCGTTACAGGCTCCTTTGTGGGCAAGGTATTTGGAACATATGCTGGAAGCGGTACTTTAAGTCACCTTACTACTCAGCTCTTTCCCGTATTGCCAGGCCAAGCTTATACCTTATCCTTTTACTACAAAACATCCTCAATTTCCGGCACCGTGGAGCCGCGCGTGCTCCTTTTCGATTCCCCTGATAGCGGCGGGGTCACTCCTTCCCAAACTGTCACTGGTTCCGCATACCAATCCAGCCCGGACTGGCGGCTTTACTCGCTGAATTTCACATCCGACAGCGCCTCATTGTATGCCAAAATTGCTTTGTTATATACCAGTACATCCGGAGAGGGCGGGACGCTCTATTTTGATGATGTGGTCTTAGAAGAGGGGACCTTGACTTCGGCTGCCATCGCGGCTAGTCGCTTTCAAATCTCCGAAACCGTGTCCTTCGGAGATGCGTTGGGCCGTGTCCACCAGACCCAAACGAAGATCTCTAGTGGCACCAATAACCCTTATCCTGATTGGAAATTCGTCAAACCGCTGACCCTGAACACCACCTCCAATCCCGGCGGGCTGAACGTGTCCGCCAATGTGCTCAACTTTCCCCTGCTAGTGCGCCTGTCCAACGCAAATTTCAATTTCGCAGAGGCCAAAGGCACCGGAGCGGACATACGGTTTTCTAAAACCAACGGTGATACCTTATCTTATGAAATCGAAAAATGGGATAGCGCAGGCGCTACCGCCACCGTTTGGGTGAAGCTGGACACTATCTATGGTGACAATGCAATCCAGGCTTTTCGCATGTTCTGGGGAAACAGCGGCGCCAGCTCGCAGTCAAGCTCTTCTTCGGTTTTCAAAGGCGGCAATTCAGGCGGAGCCAATAACTATAAAGGCGTGTGGCACCTGTCCGACAGTGCAGCGAGTGCTACCGTCACTGAGGCACTGGGTCTCAATAACGGTACCACAAAAAGTAACGGATCCAATAGCAACACATCCAACTTTTCCACATCCGGTTTGGTCGGAAAAGCACTGAACTTGGATGGCGTGGACGACGATTTCACCCATGGGCTATCGCTTCCCAAATCGGAAGGCACCATTTCCCACTGGGTCAAAGCCGACCAGGTGCGGAATATGGCCGTTTATTATGAATCCAATGGGACCACAGCTTCAACCTATAACGGCTTTGGGGCTGGGGGAACGAACATCCTCGAAGTCACAACGGGCATCAACAGCGCCGGCACTGGCTGGGTCATCGACTATCAGGACAGTACGACTCTTGTCGAAGCTACCGGTGGCACACCCATCACCACCGATTGGGTCTATCTGTCCTTGACTTGGAAACGCACCGACTCTTTGAAGTTGTATGTGAACGGCAGTCGCATCGCGGCGGCCAATATGGCCGCGACGGCCTTCTCCTCCAAGAGCGCGACGGTCAAACAAGTTGGCCGAGTCGGGGATGGCACCGCCCTTCGGCACTGGGACGGTAAAATCGATGAGGTTGAGGTGGCGGATGTAGCCCGGGACTCCAACTGGGTCAAGCTCTCCTATCAAACCCAGAAATCTGGTACGAGTTTCCTCACCGCCGGAGCCACTCAGTCCAACCTAGAAGCGCCGACCAGTCCCTATCCCGATTGGGGCCATTCCAGAAAGGCCATTGTCAATACTTCCTCCACGGGGGCGAACATTTCCAGCACGGTCACGCAGTTTCCCTTGCTCATTCGCCTGAGTGCGGCCAATTTCGATTTCGGAGAAGCAAAAGGCAATGGTTCCGATATCCGTTTCTCGCGTGGTACCACCACTCTGCCCTATGAAATTGAACATTGGGACAGCACGGGAGAGGCCGCCGAAATCTGGGTCAAGGTCGACTCAGTCTTTGGCAACAACGGAACCCAGGAAGTCACCATGTACTGGGGCAATACGTCTGCCTCGGTGGTATCCAGTGGCAGCGCTGTATTTGATTCCGCCAATGGATTCGGCGGCGCCTGGCATTTGAATGAAAGCCCCGGAGGGGGTTCCCATGCCTTGCTGGACAGAACCCAATGGGGAAGTAACGGGACCGCGAACGGGGGCATGTCCGTCAATGACACCATCACTGGATTGGTGGGTCGTGGCATCCATTTCGATGGAACCAATGATTTCGTTAATCTAGGGGATAGCCTGAACATGCTCCGTAGCGTTGGCGCCGCGACCTTGTCGGCCTGGGTGAACTTCCAGGCCTCCTCGCAAGGCGTGCAGCAGGACATCGTTAGCTTTTCGGTGTCCAGCGCCGGGCCCACCTTCGATTCCAGGGCCAATTTTGTCATCGAGAACAACAAGATTGCGGCTACAGGACGGTCCACGGACAATGAGGCGCGGGTCTTCGTCACCACGGTGGATACGGTGAGCCTCAATGCTTGGCACCTGGTCACCGCGGCCATTGATTATGCCCATGATTCGATTCTCGTCTACGTCGATGGCGTCAAATGGTCGACCACTGGCACGGTCAACTTCAGCGGCGCCACTACTCCGAACACCATCTCCCGCAAAAACGCCCTGGGATCAGAAGAGGATGGCACCCATAACTTCTTCCCCGGCTGGCTGGATGAAGTGGTCCTATCCCGGCTGAAACGGAGTCCGGATTGGATCAAGCTCTCCTATGAAACCCAAAAATCCGGATCGGCGGTGGTGCAATGGGGTGCTTCCTACCCAGGCTGGGCGTATGCCAGTCAAGTGTTCATCAATACTACCTCCAACGGGGCCAATGTCACTAATAATGTGACCAAATTCCCGCTCCTGGTGCGGTTCAATAGCGGGAACTTCCAGTTCAACCAGGCAAAACCAAACGGAGAGGATATACGCTTCTCCAAAGCCGATGGCACGCCTCTCTCCTATGAAATTGAGCAATGGGATACCGTCTCTTCAACCGCCGCCATCTGGGTGAAGGTAGATACCGTGTTTGGAAACAATAGCAGCCAATACGTCAACATGCACTGGGGAAACTCGGATGCGCCGACCCACTCGGCCCCTTCAGTTGTGTTCAAGTCTGGAACCACCAGTGGAGGGAACAGCTATAAGGGTGTCTGGCACTTAAATGATAATGCGGCCAACTCCAACGTAACCGACGCCTTGGGGACAAATACCGGGACTTTCAAAAATGGTGCCTCCAGCGACAATACCTCCAATCACTCCACCACTGGAAACATTGGCAGGGGTCTTGACTTGGATGGCACAGATGACTTCTTCACCCATGGGCTTCAGCTTCCGAAAACTGCCGGGACGATTTCCCATTGGCTTAAGCCGGATCAGGTCCGGACGATGGTCGCCTACTACGAGTCCAATGGCACGACGGCCAATTACAACGGTTATGGAGTGCCGGCGGATGTGCTGGAGATCAACCTAGGCATCGGCTCAATTTCAACGAATTGGCAGTTGACCTACCAGGATGGTTCCAGCGAGCAAAATGCCACGAGCGGGACGCCAAGCACCTCGGCTTGGACCCATGTGGCAATGACTTGGAACCGGAGCGGTTCCGGGATTCTATATGTGAACGGGGCCCAGGTGGCGAGCGTGGTCCTGAGCGGTGTCACCTTCACATCTAAGACCGCAACCGTAAAACAATTGGGAAAGGTCGGGGATGGGACGGCCAGCCGCTACTGGGACGGAAAAATCGATGAGCTCGAAGTGTCGGATGTGGCCCGGAGTGCGGATTGGCTTAAACTCTCTTATGAAACGCAAAAGTCCGGGTCCACGGTAGTGCTGGTGGGAGAATTCGCTTCCAACTTGGCTGCTGCGAACGCTCCCAAATATCGCGTGCTGCATGTGAAGTTCGATGAGTTTGGACGGAACAAACGGACTTATTTGCCTGTGCCAGTGGAAACTGACGTGCCCGCTTACGTTGCGGATCTTCCGCAAAAGGCTAATGCCTATTACACAATGCAATTGGGCCGTCCGGAGGCGGATAGTGTGCCTTTTTCAGAAACATTGTATCCCGATTCCTCCCAAGCCATACAAAACGCCTCACCCGGGCAGGCATGGAAAATGGGAGGTAATCATACCAGCAAGAGTAATTATTACTACCGGGGCAATTTGAATGTGCCAGCCAACATTGAAAACCCGGCTACCGATTCATCGGAAAATATCTATCGCTTCGATTGGTCAAGAGACGCCGACAGCAATTATTCTCTCAGTTGGACGAATCGGCGGAGTCAAATTGTGCAAAGTGCGTCCAATCTGAATCGCTCCTCCACTAGCGACGCTAGTTCATGGTCTTGGGCATTCACTCAGAGCCAATATTTCAAAGCGGGTAAGCTAAAGAAAACTCTGACCCCATTGGATGTGGACAGTGCGTATAACAAATTTGTCGAGATTTCGAATTTCAATAGTCTTGGGCTGCCTCTTGCAACCAAAACGCCAGGTAAGGGTCTCATCAAGGCATGGTTTAATCGGCAAGGACAAGTACGATTTACACAAGATGAAGGTCAAAGGACAGGAAGCCAATATACCTTTATGGATTATGACGGGCGGGGCCGAATGTTCAGCACGGGCATACAAACTATCCCAACTATGACCCAATCTCTCGCGGATTTGAATTCGTATTCTGGTGGGTCATCGAAGACTGAGCACGAGGGGTTTATTTTTGACGATTTATCCACTTTCCAATCCCGAACGGGCTTTGTTCTCGATAGTGTAATTCAAGGTTTAGTTTCAGAGAATGCCTTCAATCGGTTGGTTTGCGCCTACAATTTCAACGATGAAAGTACAATTCCCGGCTTTGGAGCGCTCGACAAATTCGTAGCGACCTTTTACAGCTATGATCAGCGCGGAAATATTGTTAGCACCTTTAAATATGTTGGCCCCATCCATTCCAAGAAACGAAAAAAACAAGAGGCTGCGTACCTTTATGATGAATTGGATCGGACACAGAGCATGACTCTGTATACGGCGGAAGGGGACATAGGCTTAAGCAATTCTCGTCTTTACAATTATGATGAAATGAGACGTATTAAATCGATAACAGGTATGCAAAACAAACCGATTTGTGCCTATACATATTCGGATTGGGGGCAGATATCTTCTCAACTTTTGGGAGGAAATGGTTCTGGGAGTACTGGACTTCGGGAAGACTATCTTTATCATATTCTGGGTTGGATTAAAGAAACGGACGCTGTCCAAATATCTACGGGCAAAACAATTCATCAAGAATTCTTGGGGTATGAAGAGAAGGCCAATGGTTCTCCTGCTGTTCCGAGTCCCTTTCAGTCTCGATTCACTGGCCAAATTACCCAGCGTCTTTATAAATATGCAAGCGACGTGAATTCGCTGAAACCTGTAAGGTTGTTCAATTATAGCTATGACGAGCTGGGGCGAATGAAGAAAGCAGATTACGAGCAAAACTCTAATAGCACGCCATTAGACGGCCAGGAGGCTATTGATTTCGCGAGCCTATCATTCGCGAATGTGGATAGTTTGGATAGCTATTTTGACTATGACAAAAACGGACGTATTTCGGGGCAACGTTCGGGCGGAGTTATCAGTTTAGATTCCGCAAAATATGTGTATAAGGATAGTACTTACAGGCTAAATAAGGTAACGGGAAAGGTAGTGACTTCACCTACCCGGAACATGAACCATACCGATAACTTTCAATATGATCTTCGGAGTTCAATGACGGCGGATTCCTCGAAGGATTTAAAAATTATCTATGCATGGAATATGATGCCTTGCAAATTCATCTTGGATCATGTTTCCGGAGCCGATACAGCTGAATATGAATTCTACGATGCAATGGGAAATCGTGTGAGCCGGGTGCTGACTAGCACGATTTCGGGTTCAGAGAAATATTTTAGCGCAAGGCACTACTTTCCACAATGGAAGGAATTGCGGGAAGGCTTCAACAGTTCTGAGATATTGAACGACTCTGAAGAAATCGTTACTCTGGTAGCCAGCGGAGTTGTGGGTCGTATTCGGCCAAATGGCATTTATGAGTTTTATGTAAAGGATCATCTGGGATCGACAGTCCGGGTAGTGAATGATGGTGGTGGGTTCCTTTCCGATACAGGAAGTGTATACGACTATTTGGCGTACGGGAACGTAAAGACCATTAAAGGGAATGTTGAAGAGCTGACCGAGAAGTTTACAGGGAAGGAATACGATGAGTTTAATAGGTTGTACAATTTCGGAGCAAGGTGGCTCGACCCCGAATTAGGTGCATGGCTAACGTCGGATATTGCAGGACAATATGATAATCCGTATTCTTCTGTAGGAGGTGACCCAATAAATTATTCGGATAATGATGGAATGGTTGGAGTGCATGTTAATGGAGTAGGGGGCGAGGACCAGGCGGGATTTAGAAAAAGGTGGTGTCAAGAAAATGGAGAGGAATATTGTGGGTCGACTAATAACAGCGGTGCCCCGGCTGAGTATTGGGCTAGCAATTATTCTGGATGGTGGGGCGATGCAGAAACTGGTCGCCCTTCAGGAAACAAATGGACGATTGATTTACCGGAAGCTTTTCTTGGATTTCCCAACATGTTTGACAACGGCCCAATGGTTTATCGTACTCTGATGAAAGCTCACCATGAACACCCTAATGAGCCCATTCATGTAACCGCTCACAGTGGAGGCGATGCTTCATCTGGATATGCTGTTTTTGCCTTCAATATGAATACCCATTATGGCGGAGTAGCAGACAGAGAAACCTTTGCAGGAGCAGATGCCACCGGTCTTGGAACAGGACTCTCTGCAATGACAGGTACAAGAACACATTCGCATTATTATTCTTACGATCCTGTTTCCTATTATGGAGCAGTTAATGATTTCTTTAACCCGCTCACCTTATTTACTGACCCGAAGCATAATTTAGATGTTTTTAATCTTGACAATTGGTGTTCCGGGGGGCATTCCATTCATGAAGGGTGCCGTTCCTACAACGACGCTATTAAGGATAATCCTTATGTTGGGGGAGCCTACAATTTATTCGTCGCCCATCCAACAGACATAGCTGTTAGGACAGTTGGGAATGGATATTATAACTATGTTAATCCATCTGGACATGCGGACCGGCTTTACAGAATTCTTTCGAGTGACGAGCCCTGGAACAACAAATTAGATGCTTTGATAAATTATCCTGTAAAAGGCGTTGTTAATGCTACTGAGGATTTACTTGATGCCATAGGTTCATCGATGCCATGGAATTGATGGAATGCACTTCAAGAATTTGCGTTTTGTCTATTCCGAAATTTGGTTTATGCCAATGGATTTACAATCCGCCAGCATTTTTAGGATCGCAAGCCCATTTGGAATTTATAAACTAGGAAAGCTGAGAGTGTATTTGCCTGAACTGATGAATCGACGCGAGCGAATCATGAGGCAATCGCCTAAGGTGGAATTAATAGATTTTGGTTTTAGTGGATCGCAGAAGTTGGGAGAGGTAAATTTCTTCAAAGGCGTATTCAAGAAAATGGCCAATTTCCTTTTATCGGGTTTAACGATAAAAAATAATCTTTATATTTGATAGCGTGTTTTTTTTGCATTTATTTAAGGATTTGAACGAGGTGCGGGAAATGATGATAAGAGGATACAGGAATGTCAAAGTCCTGGCCAGTTGATATTGAAATTTCAAAAATATTTTTGGAATGATTTGTTATTAAGGAAATAGAAAACCTTGAAAAAGATGATGGCTTATAGGAAATATTCTTACATGAAACGGACAATTGGGCTCATCATTATGATGACAACGCTGGCCTTTAGTGGAAAAATCAGTTTGAGCGTACTTGATTCAAATATAAAATTTGGCAAATTGAATCCGCAATTCAACACATACGTTGAACCTCAGTATTTTGATGATGGCATGGCGCATTCTTGGTTGAACTATCAAAATCACTCTGATTTTGTGGTTTCGGCATATAACCAAGAACAGAAGGTGGCGTTAAATAGAAAAATTTCAAAATGTATTCTAATAGTAAGCATTCCGGCATTTATTGCTGGGGTCGGTTTAACGATGGGCTGTGGTGATACAGAGAATCCGGACAGATTTTGTCGACAGAAATCCACTCAAATAGGAACCAATATATTGGGTTTCGGCGGAATGCTTGGAATTGTCTATGGGATCTACGGATTAATCCATTTTAGGAAAGAATGAAATGTTGTGATTAGTGGGAAAGCCAATTCTATTTCTGGAAAGTTCCAGAAAATCTCTCCCGCGGGCGATAATCAATGGAACGTAACAAGCTATTTCGAGTCCAATATCGAAGAGTGTCAAGCCCACCATCCGGAGCGATACTTTGATATACTCGACTACTGTAAGCAAGGATAGAGGTCCTAAAAAGACTGGATTCACGGAATCCGATACATATGTGAAAGCCGGGCTCTAAATCCTTTTTCGCCGATTTTGATTGGACCGAATCATGAAATTGCAATTCAAAACCTGAGGCTTGTAATGCCTAAAGTGAATTCATAGGAGAAGGCTAATGAAAACGAATATTAATTGGTTTCTTTTGGCAGCTTTTGTTTTCAACGGAATGGAAATTCACGCGCAATATCAATCATATGGATTTTATCAATTCGAAAAAAATGGCGCAAAAGTCGAAATCCATCTCTATGATTCCTTCGGAGGAAAATTCCAATTGCGCCGTTCTTCTTCCGATACGTTGCAGCTTCTACTAGGCAGGTTTGAAAATCAATTTCTTCCAACATACGAATGCGACTCAGCCGGTATTTGCACATATGTTGATAGAACCCTTTTTTATTTGTATCCGAACGTCAATAGGATAAGTTTTTCAGGTGGCAGAAAGAATGGCGATACTTCAATGGTTTATTTTGGGTATGGTGGAAAGAATTGTGGAGACCTTAAATCTTTCATCAGTTCACCTTGGGGCAACGAGTTTAAAGGAGTCCCCTTCAATAAGAAAATTTGCAGCGTCGATTCAATAAAAAATCCGTTTACTTTGGATTCCATTCTTGAAATCCCCGTGACCTTAACACGAGTGCTAGAAGTAAGGAATCCACTGAATTATTCGAACATGATCGATGCGCTAGGGAGACAGGGATACAAGCCTAACCGCAATAGGACGTCATTCGCTATTAGCAAACAGGAGAAGGCTTCTAGTAATATGCTGTTGCCGGGCCTGTAGTCGGCCGCTACCAATTGGCTAAAGCCACTTTTGCATGGGTCATTTTAATCTGCGTAAGGCTTGCCTTTTGCCTTGGTTGCTTCAGGTGATTTCGAAGCCCAGTTCGCCCCGAAGAAAGGTCCAATTTGGATGTATGATTCAGGTAACTTCTTAATCATTGTCTCGGAAATTCCTTATAAATTTACAGAAATAGGCATTTTCCATCTGCCCAAAACGATCCTGGTGCTACAGGTGTGCTACAAATTTAAGAATGCATCAAAAATGAGCGAAAATCGCCAGTTCAAGACAGTTTCCTAAACTGTTAATCCCCGTTCGAGTCGGGGTGGGGACACCACTCTTAATTGAAAGCCCCGGTTCTTGTGAGCCGGGGCTTTTTCATTCGCCCGGGCTCCATTCAAACGACTTCCGCCATTTATGGACTGCGGCTTGATCCGGCAAAATCATTTACGAATGATTGACCGGACGAAATTTGACCTGCTCCCCATCCAGCCCCTAAAATTTCTCCAACCGATACACTCTTCGTTCCGAGCCAAAGGATGCGACAATGTCTCCTCGATTGGTCTTATCCTTTATTGCTTGCGCTTTGCTCGAAAGCCATGCGGATTCCGGGATCGCCGCGGGTGAAGATCACCTGCTTTATCTCCATGAAAATGGCTCACTTTGGGCGATGGGAGCGGATACCTACGGCCAATTGGGATTGAAGGGCGGCACGCCTCAAGCCAAACCGGTCCTGGTCGATGGGAACCGCTGGATCAAGGTCTCCGCCGGCGCGTCCTATTCGCTGGCGCTTCGATCCGACGGATCGCTCTGGGCCTTCGGCCGCAATCAGTCGGCGCAATTGGGAAAAGATCATCGATTCGATTTGGATCAACCGAAACGAGTGGGCTCGAAATCCTGGCTCGATATGGCGGCCGGAAATACCGTGACCCTGGGCATCCGCAAGGATGGGTCTTTAAGGATTTGGGGGGGATGGGAAAAGCCGGCGCGCAAGGGCTGGTTCAAGGGCGTGCTGGGACAGTCGCGGCAACCGGACCAGGGAAAATGGAAGGCCGTTGCGGTAGGCAGGAACCATGGCTTGGCGATCCGGGAAGACGGAACGCTTTGGGCCTTGGGCGAGAACGCTTCGGGTCAGGCGGGCTGCGAGGAAGACGGTCTTGGTCTCCGGCTTTGCCGGGTCGCCGAAGGGAAATGGACCGCCCTCGCCGCCGCGGAGGATCTCAGCCTGGCCATTCGCGCAGACGGAAGCCTATGGACTTGGGGAGACGGTTCCAAAGGCATGGGCCAGGTGGGAACGGAGCGCTGGTTGGCGATATCGACGGGCGGCCGGCATGCGATGGCCCTGAAAAGCGATAGCACCTTATGGACCTGGGGAGACGGCAGTGAGGGCGCTCTCGGCATCGGAGGATTTGAAAAGCAGGACCTTCCCAAACAGGTGGGCGCGGAGAAGTGGCGGGCCATCGCCGCCGGCAGGCATTTTTCCGCGGGAGTGAAAGCGGATGGCCGTCCCATGATTTGGGGAAACCTGGATTTCGCGGCCGGGGGAATCGTAGCGAAAGGCGCCGCCCGGTTGGATCGGCCCGCGCCTTTGGAATCCTGGCGGGAATCCCAATCTCCGGCGCTACCGGTCGTTGCGGAAGCGGTCAAGGACCCGGCTCTTCCGGATGAAGTGAAGCTCGAAACTCCGAAGGCGACTCTCGAGCCGGAGGTCGCAAAATCGCCCGTGCCGCTTCCGGTGGCTCCCGCGTCCACACCAGCCGCGAACCGGCCCGGCTGGGTGCGGGCCCATTCCTCCTGGATCATGGCCGGCAGCGGGGCCGTGGTGGCGGGCGTGATTCTCTGGGCCTATCTGGCCGGGAGCGATGAGACCGCGTCGCCCAAACCCGCGGATATCGGACAACCTCCCGCGGATCCCACCGTGCAAGGTGCGAAGTGAAAGCCCGGTCGCTGTCGGGAGTCCTGGCCTTCGCTCTGGTTTCTGCGTTCCCCTCCTCGGCCCGCAAGGACAGCAAGATTTCCGCAGGGGAAACTTTCGCACTGGCCATCGCAGGAGCCGGCGGAACCGTGTCGGGTTTCGGAAACAACTTCGTCCATCAACTGGGCTTGGGGCACACGACCTATCAGGCAACCCCGCAAATCATCCTGGAAGGATGCCGCCATGTTTCCGGAGGCTATTATTTCGGATTCGCCTTGAAGAACGACAGCACCTTGTGGTCTTGGGGATACAATGGCGCGGGGACGCTGGGCTCCGGTGGTGCCGGTGACAATCCCACTCCAGCCCGGGTCGGCGGCGCCAAATGGATCCATGTCGCGGGAAAGTTCAGGGCATATCATGCCATGGGGATCCAGGCGGACAGCAGCTTGTGGGCTTGGGGAGACAATGGGAACGGTACTTTGGGCGATGGTACCACGACACAAAGGTCCGCACCCGTTAAAATCGGGACCGCCAAGTGGCTGGATGTACGCTTGGGAACCGGACATACCTTGGCCATCAAATCGGATAGCACCCTATGGGCCTGGGGTGTTGGCTGGGATGGCCGGTTGGGCACCGGAGGCACATCCAATGTCATTTCTCCCGTACAAATCGGCTCCCAAAAGTGGCTGATGGCTGATGGGGGCGGGGAGGATGAAGACTACGCGTCCAGCTTCTCCGTGGGCATCAAGGCCGACAGTACGCTCTGGGTATGGGGAGCCAATACCATCTATCAATTGGGTTTGGGTGACGATACCCAACGGAACAGTCCGGTCCAATCCGGATCGAGCAAGTGGATTTCCGTTTCGGTAGGAGACGAAATCACCTTGGCGATACGGAGCGACAGTACCTTATGGGAATGGGGCCATAACTACTACGGCGCTCTCGGAATGGGAGACACTACGGATGCTCCGACCCCGGTTCAAATCGGAGTCCTCAAGTGGAAGGAGATTTACGCCGGAGTCAACAATGCATACGGAGTGACGTCGACCGGGGCCTACTACAGTTGGGGTCAAGGTGGATTGACGGGCACGGTCGATAACAGTTCACGAACCAGTCCCGGTACGTTCAGTCCTGCCCGGACCATAGTGGGCCAGACGATTACCTTCGGCGCGCTCGCCGCGAAGGTGAGCGGTAGCTCCGATTTTTCGCCCGGCGCCACGGCGAGCTCGGGCCTTGCGGTTACGTATGGGAGTTCGAATACCGCGGTGGCCACGGTTTCCGGTGGATTGTTGCATATCGTGGGCGTAGGCACCGCGGCCATTATAGCGAGTCAGTCCGGCGATGCCGATTATTCGACGGCACTCGATGTCACGCAAACGTTGACGGTGGGAAAGGGGGACCAGACCCTCACCTTCGCGTCCCTTCCGGCAAAGACTTGGCTCGACGCCGATTTCGATCCGTCCGCCACGGCCTCGTCCGGGCTTACCGTATCTTACGCAAGCTCCGATACAACGGTGGCGACCCTCGTCTCCAGTCAAATCCATCTGGTCGGCGCCGGCACCGCCACCATCACCGCCTCCCAAGGAGGCGATGGCAACTACAATGCCGCCACCAACGCCACCCAGACCTTAATAGTCACCCATCCTCCGCATCCGCACCGGGACAGGAAGGTGGCGGGCATGATTTCCGGCGCCCTCCTCATCCGCGACGGCATCGGTCTGTTCGGTACCGGATTCAACGAAGCCTTCGAACTCGGCCTCGGGAACGACAGTGCGAATCGCAACAGCTTCCATCTCATCCAGCCGGGAAACTGGAGGCACGTGGACGGCGGCGGTGAATACGCCTTTGCGCTCAAGGAGGACAGCACCTTGTGGGGGTGGGGAACTCAATGGGATGGATTCGGGGATGACTCGACCCAGCACCACACTCCCACGCAGATCGGAACCCGCCGTTGGATCACCGTGGTGGCCGGCATCAACGCCACCAGCAATTACGGAATCCAGTCTGACAGCACGCTCTGGGCCTGGGGATCGAATAGCCAGATGAACTATGGGGATGGCACCAGCACATCCCAATCCGCGCCGACGCAAATCGGCACGGACAAGTGGGTGGATATCTCTTTCTCGCAGGAACATGCTCTGGGTATCAAGGCGGACCGGACTTTGTGGTCCTGGGGTAGCGATGAATACGGCATCCTCGGGCACGGGAACGTCGGTCAGGTCCTCCCGGTCCCGGTGAAAATCGGCAGCTCGACCTGGAGCATGGTGGCGGCAGGGGCTTCTTCGAGTCTGGCCATCCGATCCGACAGCACCCTCTGGGCCTGGGGGCTAGGGGCCGCGGGCACGGGCTTAGGGTTAGGGGTCGTCAATGTCCTCGTTCCGACCCAGGTGGGAGGGGTGTCGAGCAAGTGGATCAAGGTGGAGGTCGGAGGAGGTTTTTCGACCTTGGCCCTTAAGGCCGACAGTACTTTTTGGTCCTTCGGCTCAAACAGCGCCGGCTACATCGCCCAGGGCGCATCTTCCGACGCCGGGTTTCCAACCCAGGTGGGAACCGGAAAATGGAGGGAGGTGGCCTTGGGAGCCTCCTCCGGTATCGGCCAGACCGCAGCGGGGGACTTCTACGCTTGGGGTAACAATACAAACGGTGCGGTCGGCGATAGCACCAATACCACCCGTACCACGCCCGTTTCCGTCAAGTTCAACAGGACCCAGACCTTCACCTTCCCGGCCATCGCGGACAAATCCGTCGGTGACGCGGACTTCGCTCCGGGAGCCTCTTCCAATTCCGGGTTCGCCGTCACCTACACCAGCTCCGATCCCGCGGTGGCGACCATCGTTTCCGGCCAGATCCACATCGTAGGCCCGGGGACGACCACCATCACCGCGTCCGCAGGCGGAAACGTGGTTTATGATGCCGGTGAGGCCACGCAAACCCTCGCGGTCGGCAAAACCGCACAGACCATTACTTTCGCGGCCCTTTCGGCCAAGACGTTCGGCGATGCGGATTTCGCGCTGAGCGATTCCACGAGCTCGGGCCTGGGAGTGTCCTATGCCAGTTCCAATACCGCGGTCGCAACGGTTTCCGGGCTCACCGTCCATATCCTGGGCGCCGGATCCACGACAATCACCGCGAGCCAAGCGGGCAATTCAAGCTACGACTCGGCAGTCTCGATACCGCAAACCTTGGTGGTCGGGAAGAAGAGCCAGACCCTCACCTTCGCGGCTTTTTCCGCCAAGACCTATGGAGATTCCGATGTTGTCCTGCCTGACACGTCGAGCGCGGGTCTAGGTGTCGCCTATGAAAGTTCCGATACGTCGGTGGCCACGGTTTCCGGGCATATTATGCATATCGTGCGGGCGGGTGCGACCGCGATCACCGCCCGCCAGCCGGGCAACGCCAATTTCGATTCCGCGGCGTCCCTCGCGCGGACGCTGAACGTGGGCCGGAAATCCCAGACGATTACGTTCAACGCTTTGCCTTCGAAAAATTTCGGGGCCGCGCATTTCGCGCTCGACGCTTCGGCTTCCTCCACGCTAGGGATCACGTATGCGAGTTCGAACTCCGCCGTAGCCGCCATTTCCGGCGACTCAGTCCATATCGTGGGCGCGGGATCGGCCGACATCACCGCGAGCCAAGCGGGCAGCTCGAATTACGATTCCGCGGCATCGATTTCCCGGACTTTGAGCGTTGGAAAACAGGCCCAGACCCTTTCTTTCTCCCCGCTGTCTAACAGGGTGTTCGGAGACGCGGATTTCAGCCTGGTCGCTTCCGCATCGTCCGGTTTGGGAATCGTTTTCGTGAGCGCCAATCCCGCCGTGGCCACGATTTCCGGAACGACCGTACACATCGTCGGTCCCGGTTCGACGACCATTACGGCGAGCCAGGCGGGGAACGCCGATTACGATGCGGCCTCGGATACGGCGCAGATCCTGACGATCGGCATACATGGCCAGACCATCACCTTCGCGGCGCTCCCATCCAAAACTTACGGCGACGCCGATTTCACCCCCGGCGCCACGGCCGAATCCGGCTTGCCCGTAAGCTATGCGAGTTCCGATACAGCCGTAGCCTCCATCGTCTCCGGCCAAATCCATATCAAAGGAGCCGGTACCGTAACCATTACGGCCGGCCAAGCCGGCAATTCGTTCTATGGCGCGGCTCCGGACTTGGGCAGGGCATTGACCGTGGCAAAGGCGGCCCAAACAATCGCTTTCGCGGCCCTGCCCGCCAAAACCTTCGGTGATGCGGATTTCGTGCTTTCCGCAACGGCGGGCTCCGGACTGCCCGTCAGTTACGTCAGCGCCGACACTTCGGTCGCGGTAATCGCCGGCGGCCAAATCCATATCGTCGGCGCGGGCTCCACCCAAATCACCGCGAGCCAGGCGGGCAACACGGCCTTCAATCCGGCCCCGGATGTCGCGCAAACCCTCACCGTGGCCAGGGCCGGACAAACCCTGACCTTATCCGCCCTGACCCCCAAAACCTTCGGGGATTCGGATTTCATCCTCGGCGCCACGGCCAGTTCGGGCCTGATCCCGGTTTTCGCCATCGCGGACACCCAGGTCGCCCAAATCGTTTCCGGCAAAGTCCATCTGCTCGGTGAAGGCTCCACGGCAATCACCTGGGCGCAAACCGGAAACGCGAATTTCGAGGCCGCTCCCGTCGCCGTTGAAACCCTGACGGTGGGCCGCGCTTCGCAAAGCCTGGTCTTCGAATTGGGAGCCGATTCTTTAAAGACCCCGGGTGACCCCGCTTTCACGCTCACCGCCGTTTCCAGTTCAGGTCTGCCGGTCGCATTTTCCAGTTCCGATTCCGCCATCATCTCCTTGAATGGAAACGAGGCCGAGATCCTCAAAGCCGGAACGGCCGCGATTACCGCGGTTCAGGCCGGCAATCCCCAGTTCGCCCCGGCGGCTACGGTAACCCGCAAGATACGGGTCCGCCCGGCGATCCCCCTTCCTTTCCTCGCCTCCGAAATGCGGCCGGTCGCGCAAGCCATCGTCGATACCTCGGTGGGATTTTTCTGGCCCCTCAGGACCGGCGCAACGGCTTACCATGTGCAGGTCTCGCGCGACACGGCCGGAGCAACATTCCTCGCCGACTCCCAGGTAACCGATACTTCCTTCACGCTCCGGGGCTTATCCTTCGGCGCCACGATCTCCTGGAGGATTTCCGCCCTCAATGCCTCGGGCGCATCCGCGTTTTCTCCTTTCCTTTCCCTGCAAGTCCGGCCCTTGCCGCCGGCTCCGCTCGACATCGCCCGTATTCCGACCTTCCCGGCTGCCGGAGTCGGCAGGCAAGTCGAAATCGCCTGGCCCAAAGTGGATGGAAGCACGGGCTACCATGTGCAGGTCTCCTTGGATATCACCCTTCCTCCCATCGTCGATACCCTAGTGGCGAATCCGACGCTCACCCTGACCGACCTTCCGGCCGGAAGCACCCAGAATTGGCGCGTGGCTCCGGTCAACGGCGTCAGCGAAGCGCCTTTCACCCCCTGGATCTCTTTCAAGGTCCGGGACCAGGAAGACGGCGCCGTGACGCGCAGCGCCGTGGTGGATTCCGCCAAACCGGAACCGGTCCAGGTCAGCGTCCTGGTAGGACTGGAGTCCAAGGACCGCGCCCTGTCCGACATCAGGATCACCTTGACGGAGGAAAAGAAGGCGCCGGCGAACCTTCCCAAGGGATTCCTGCCGCTCACCGGTCGGATCGAGTTGGAGGCCAAGGCGGGCTCCATCGTTGTGGGGGACAATCAGGTTTCCATCACCCTTACCGCGCCCGATACCCTGCTGAACGGCGACAAGTTGGCGAGCGGTGAAGTGCCCATGGTATACCTGCTCGACAGCGCGACCGGGGAACTGACCGTCCTCTATGATCTGAAAAAGGATTCCTTGGGCCGCATCATCCTGCCCCTGTCCAAGGGGAAAAGCTTCCTGCTGGCGGTGGATACCGTGCCTCCCGTGATCGCGGACGCCACGCCTCCTGAAATACGGGAAACCGGAAGCACGCCCGTTATCAGCGGCACGGTGAGCGATAATATCCGCAACAGCCGCGCCTGGCTGCGCTATCGGCAAGGGGGCAGCGAGACCTTCGATTCGGTGGCCGTGACCGTAGACGCCTCCGGGCATTTCGAGATGCCGCTGGCCCTCAAGCTGGACAGCAGCGGTTTCGAATACAACGTGGTAGCCTCGGACGGACGCAATCGCCGAACGACTACGAGCATCGATTTGCCCGTTACGATGAAGGCCTTGCAGTCGTTGGACAGCCTGCCCTCCTTGCAATGGCGCCTGTTCGCCTTGCCCACCATCGCCAACGAAAACCAATGGTCGGACATGACCGCGACCCTGGGCGTCTATGGACAGGATTGGCGGCTGTTCGAACGGGCGCCAGAGGGCATGAAGGAATTCGGTCCGCAATTGAAGAAGGCCGAACCCGGCGTCGCCTATTGGCTGAAGAGCCGTTCGCGCGGCTTCCGGCCCGCCATCACCGGCGGCATCGCGGCCCCCATCAGCAAACCCTTCGTCATCGCGCTGCCTCCCCGCAGCTGGCGATCCTTCGGCAATCCCTTCCTGTTCCCGGTGTCTTGGCAGAGTGTAGTCGATTCGTCCCGCGCCGCGCCGGGCGCCCTGGTGGGACCTTACACCTTCCGCGATTCCTCATGGGTCGCGCCCCTGGAAGTCCCCGTCCTGGCGCCTTGGGAAGGTTATTACGCCTTCAATCCCACCTCGGATACCGTGTACCTGCGTATCCCGTCCATCCGGGCCAAGAACAACCCGGGCCTCCTGGCCAAGGCCGCTTTCCATCTGCGATGGCAGGTGCGTGGCGTCGAGGGCAAGGACGCGGGCAATGTCTTCGGAGGTCTGCCTGTCCAGGGTCCCGCGGTTCAGGGAAGCGTTGCGGCCAAGGTTGCCGCGGCCCCGAATGCCGCGATGCAATGGAATGCGGCCAAGCCGGAAAACCCGGATGGCGGCTTGCGCGCCGGTTTCGTGGCGGTGGAAGAGGGTTCCGGCCTGCTGCAAACGGACTTCCGCGACGTTTCCGCGCAGGGCGGAGCGATGTGGACGGCCAGGCTGGACGGAATGAAACCGGGGCATCGGTATTCCAGCCGTTTCCTTGGCCTGGAGTCCCTGTCCGAAGGCGTCTCGGTGGCATTGGCCGATCCTGCGACCGGAAGTTTCGTGCCGTGGAGCGCGGATGCGGCATACACGGTCGAGGCGCAGGCGGGCGAAACGGCCCGGGAGCTGCAATTCTTCGCCGGCAGTCCCGAGTACGTGGCGTCTCGCGGACTCGCCTTCGCCGCCGCCCATCCCTCGGCCATCGAGCTGACCAATTATCCCAATCCCTTCCAGTCGTATACCGTTTTGCGCTTCGCCGTCCCGGTTTCCGCATCCGCGCAATCCCGGGTGAAGCTGAGCGTACTCGATATGCAGGGCCGTTGCATCAAGGTCCTGGCCGATGCGAGGATGGGGGCCGGCCGCCACTCCATGCGCTGGGATGCCCGCGACGAGAAGGGCGGGCGCGTGGCCGCCGGAATGTACCGCCTGCTCCTCCAAGTGGGGGACAAGCGGATGAATCGGGCCTTGCATATCACCCACTGAAGGCCGCAACCAACGGAAAATGATCCTCTCGCTCCGATTATTCCGGATTGGCCATCGCCGTTTCCTCGGTCGCCGCCGCTTCTATGATCTTGGCGACTTCCTTGGGCTTGGAAAGCATGGGCAGGTGGCTGGACTTGACTTCGGTGATATGGGCCGACATGCGTTTGGCTTCGAACCTTTGCTGGTTGGGATCGATCGCATGATCCGCGGTCGAGATCAGGAACCAGCTGGGGACGGTTTTCCATGCCGGGTCTTTGGCCGGGGCTTCGAACGACTGATTGAAAAAGGGTTTTTGCACCGCCGCAAGCACCGCCGTCTGCTTCTCGGGCAGGTCCTGGGCGAATACGTCGTGGAACTTGGCGGGGTCGATGTAGAGGAATCCGGCCGCATCCGGCATTACCGCGTCGCCGATCGGCATTTTGGCGAACTTGTCCTGCAGGGACTTGAGCGATTCGCCGGCGTCCGGAGCGAAGGCGGAGACGAAGACCAGGGCTTTTACATTCTTGTTTTTCGAAGCGGCTTCCGTCATGACGGCTCCGCCGTAGGAATGCCCGACCACCACCACTTGTCCTTTCTGGCTCTCGATCAACCGCCTGGCGAAAGCGATGTCTTCGGCGAAGTTCGCAAGGGGCAACTGCGCGGCCTGGACTTTGTAACCCGACTTCTGGAGGATGGGAATCACTTCCTGCCAGCAGGATCCATCCGCCCAGGCTCCATGGATAAGGACGATGGCGGGCTTCTGTCCGGCGCCGTTGCTTTTCGCCTGGGCTCCGGCGGCAAGGGGCATGAAAACGATCGCAATGAGCACAAGCAGCTTCATTCCTGAATGTTGGGTACGCATGCTATTCCTTTGGTTATGGATAAGGAAACCATTAAAAAAGATCTTGAGGCGACCGTTGGCAAGCTTCAACGCGAATCAATCGTGCCAGATTGGCAAGCTGCTGGTCTTTTTACAAGCTCACTTCATTCCCGCCACCCAAAACTTGTTCCCCGGGTCCACGGCAATCCCGAACCGGATCATCTGCACATAGTTCCGGTACCAGATGTTGTAATAGTCCGGCCCCGCATGGATGCCAAAGTAAAGCCCAAGGGGATCGACCCAGGACAAAAACAGGGTCTCTTCGAAATCCACCGTGAAGTGGTCTTGCCAAAACCTGGCCGGTTTCCCTTCGACTCCCAGCGCCGGCTCCGGGGCAATGTGGTATTTCCTGGGAAAGGCATAGGAAAAATTGAACCATGTCTTGGCATAGGTCGAGGGATTGAAAGGGCTCCTCTCATAAATCACCGCCTTGAAATGCGGCCGGATGGGGCCGAATTGCCCGTCCAAAACCGGGTCATGGAACCAGCGTTTGCCGGGCGGATTGGGAAGGTGGACTTCGAGGGAAAGGGATAGATCGTTGGCTTCGAAAAAAGTCCTTCCGTTTCCAAGGAAAGGAAGAGGGAGCTTGAGTTGGCTCCAATTGTGGTATTCCCCAATGATGTAATTGGTCCCGAAGCTGCCGTGCACCGTATCCACCGATCCATCGGCATTGTAAAATTCTCCGGTCTCCCCGTTGGAATGGTGGTTGATGGAAAACCCCCAGTAGCTGAAATCCTGGAATGTTTTTTCCAAATTCAGGCGCCTGACCTTTTTCCTGTTCCATGTGTAAATTCTCAGGCCGGGCATGAAGGACGGCGTGAAAACGGGATGGGAATATTCGGCCCTCATGCGGACCAGGAAGCCCGGCACGATGTCCACCATCACCGATCCATAAACCGCCTCGAAATTGGGCGTCACGCGGGATTCAAAGATGAGGGGGTGCCATAGTCCATGGTAGTCCGAGCCGGGGAGGTTCAGCCATCCGCCGAAGGTGATGTAATTGGGCTCGAAGCCGGACTCGATCATCGACGGCGGCGAGACTTCCAGTTCGATGGTGTCTCCGCCGGGTTGGGTGGGACACTCCCCTTCAGCGGGAACTTTTTTCCGGACTTCGTATACCCGGTACATACTGTGATAGAGCTTATGGCTTATGCATGAATCCGGTTCGGACCCTGCCCACGCTGCCGAGGCGAAAAACAAGACGATGTAGAAGAGGCAAGATTTTCTGGTGCCCATTTTCACCCGGACGGAAGGAAATTTATTCCAGGGGTGAGGGCAAGCCGTTTCCGAAACCGGTCTATCTGCCAGCGAATACGGAGGCTGGATCCAGCTTCAGGACGGGATAGGTGCTGATTGCCGCCGCCACCAAGCTGATGATCACCACCATGGCGACCCCGAAAATGGGAGCGAACCACATCATGCGGAATGGGAATTCGAAAAAGGTGACCGCGATTTGGCCGGCGATGCCGCATATCCCGAGACCGATTCCCGCCCCGAGAAGCGCGCATACCCCGGCCTGGGTGAAAATCATGATCAAAAGCATTCCCGGAGTCGCGCCCATGGCTTTCAGGACGGCATATTGCCTCAGATTTTCATTGGTGAACATGTAAAGCATGACACCGGTTACCCCGAATCCCACGGTGATGGCCATGAGCAGCATGGCCGTAACGTCGCCCACGTCCTCCGAATTCTCCAGGTACCAATGGACCGTATCCGATTTGAGGTCGCCGGCCGTGCGCGCACGCATTCCCG
>JAQBPN010000115.1 GCA_028287505.1 Fibrobacterota bacterium
TCAACACGGTGACCACCTTCAATCCCGCCTTCCGCATCAACACCTGGACGGCCGGCACCGTGCCGGAATTCGTGGAGGTGGACAACCAGGTGCTGAACCGGGGATATCAATACAACGTCTACCTGAACACGGCCGGAGCCGGCGGCGGCGAATTGGTCCTGCAGTTCAACAAGACCCTGCCTCCCGGCAACCATGTGTTTTACATCAGCCATAAGACAGGCTTGGCCGTTACCTTGCGATCCTTCGAGGCCAAGGGCGGCGACGGAGTGGACACGCTCACCTGGACCACGGAAAGCGAATTCGAAAACCTGGGCTACAATGTCTACCGCCGCCTGTCCGCCAGCCAGATCGACAGCGCCTTCGCCGACGGCAACCAGGTGGCCGGCGCCGGGGACTCCACCCTGGACACCATTCCCAGCCATCGCCTGACGGCGGACGAACTGGCCGCGCTCGGCTATGTGCGCATCAATCCCAAGCTCATCCCGGGAGCCAAGGGCGGCTCCGCGGCCACCACCCAGGCCTACGGGTTCATCGACCGCACCGCCGCCTACGGCGTCGCCTATGACTATCTGCTTGAGTCCATGGATTTCAACGGGAACCATGAGCAGTTCGGCCCCCGCACGGCCCGGTCCGCCAATCCCTTGACCACGGAACTGTATTCCAACTATCCCAACCCTTTCAATCCCATCACCACCCTGCGCTTCTCGCTCAAGGACAAGGTCAAGGTGAGCCTGATCATCTACGACTCCAAGGGCCGCCTGGTGCGCATTCTCGTGCGGCCGGAAAAGACCATGTTGCCCGGCAAGTACCGTCTCATCTGGGATGCGCGCGATGAGGGCGGCATGGAAGCGCCTTCGGGGCAATACTTCTACCGGTTCACGGCGGCGCGATACGTGAAGACCCGCAAGATGATGCTGATCAAGTGATGGTTCGGATTGGCTGAACCGGGTCCATCGAAGATCAGCGGATCAGGATTTTCCGGGTCCATCTCCCCGAAAGTTCGGAGCTTTCCCGGTTGGCAAGATACCTATCCGTCGCCGACCACTCGAACCTCAGGAAATAGATCCCGGGCGGATACCCGGAGGATTTGCGCATTGGATCCAGATGGTAGACTCCGCCGGGCAAGGCCAGGGTCCCTGCGTCCCGCGACCGCCCCTCCGTGGAAAACAACCGCCAGGCGATCCGATAGGATGAGGGTAACCGCAACAGTACATTGAATCCTCCCGGGACCGGGGACAGGGAGACATCGAATGCCGCGATGGAGGACGGCACCGCGGCCAGGCCGGATTCGACCATGGCGGCGGGACCGGCGACGATGTCCAAGGTATCGGCGAAACCGGGGTAGACGGGAAAGCCGCCGGCCTGGTCCAATCGCATGCGTATGCCCCGGGAGCGGGACACCGCCCACGCCGAATAGCCGCCGGGAAGCGCCATGGATTCCACCCGCGCGTCCACCGGCGAGCCGGCTCCGGACTCCGCTCCCGCGGCGACGGGGATGCTGGCGACCACGCGCCACCGGCACAGGACCCCGGGCTGCCAACCTACGATATCCGTTTCCAGGCCGCCGGATTGCCGTGCCGACGAGAGACGCAGTCCGTCTTCCGACATGGCCGGGGGGCTTTGTTCGTCTTCGATGCCGATGCCATCCTTGGCCCGGGCGGAGGCGCCCAGATGCAGAGAGACATACCGCAGCTTGAGATCGATGGAGATCGTTCCGGATGCGGAAACCTTGGGGGCGGAAAGCGCCGCGGGAGGATGGAGCAACAGGGTGACGGTGGTATCCCCGTTCTTGTTCTCCACGAAGTATCCGCGCCAGGGCTCGAGGGAGTCCGAGACGCCATAAGCCTCCGTTTCAGGATCATAAGCGTGGGGGGACTTCACGGACGATTGATCGAAGTTTACGGTCGCCGCCTTGGATATCGGCCAATAGAGGGTGGCCAGGACCGGGCTCGCGATTTGGTTCCAACCTTTGTGAAGGACCATTTTCCAGGAATCGTCCTCCGGCTGGGGAACGGTCTGCAGTGAGGGAAGGACCAGGGAGGTCGATTCGGCCGCGGTGGCGGCCACCCAGATCGAGGCGCCGGGCTCGAAGGCTTCCTGGCTCTCCAGGTATCTGTACTTGCCTTTGGAGCGATCCCAAACCGCGGCCTCAAGGTTCGCTTCGGGGTTTTGGCTCTGCAACGCGGCCAAGGTGATGGGCGGATCGACTGGCAGGGGCAGGGAGAGGAGATCCCAGGGATTGCGGGCGCGGACATGGAAGCGGAAGCGATCCGGCGTCCGCGTGGAAGCGGAGGTTTTCTGGGCCAGGAAACGGGGGAAGGCGGCCGCGGGCGGATAGGAGGTGATGGACCGGTGATCCGAGGCCAGCAGCCGGATGGTCAGGGGCCGGACCCGATCGCCGTCATTCTTCATGACCACCATCAGGGTTTCTCCGCTCCCGATCGCTTTCCCCGTATAGCCCAAACGGGCGTCGTCCGAGCGCATGAGATCCACCGTCGGGTTCGAGATGTTGTCTTCGATCAGGAACTGGGTCCGCGTCGAGTCGCCGGATACGATGGATTCCGTCAGCCTGGTGATCTGGGGCGGCAAGGTATCGATGGCCAGGAAATAGATCCCGGGATTGGAAATCTTCGCCTTTCCGTCCGATGTGATGTATTTGACGTTCCCTGCCGAATCCAGGCCGTAGAACGCCCTTCGTTCCCCCGCCGGGGCGGAAAATTCCACGACCGGGAAGGATGCCGCATTGTCTTTCAGGAAGATGCGGATCGCGAATTGGATGTCCCGGAAACCCTGCGCGCCGCTTACGATATTGGAACCGGACAAATCCACCAAGACATCCGGCGCGCCGTCCGCCGTGAACAGGGTGTAGCCCCCGGAAATGTCCAACCGCACTCCGGCCACCAGGGTGAAGCGTCCCGGGGTCATGAAAACGTATTTCTCGGTCAGTACCGGGCTCTTCCGCAGCGAGCTCCCGCTTCCCGTAACGGCGACGGCCTTCAGCGTGGCGTCGCTGTTGAGGCGGAAAGATCCGATATAACGCTGGCCGGCTATGGACGGATCCGGTACCGAACCGTCCAGGGTGTAATAGATGGAAGCCCCCGCGCTGCCGGTCGTCAGGCTGACGCGGATAGAATCGGCGAAGTTGCCGCCTGAGGGCGTGGCCACCGGGGTTTCCACGTTTTCCGCGGCGGCTTTGGGGAAGTTCCATGTCGCCGAAATCGAAGTATCCGCGTTCAGGACCGCGAAAGCCTTGACCGATGCGGGCGGATACAGGATGAGCGCGTTTTTGAGTTCCTGGAAAGCGGCGCCGTTCAGCGAGTAGAAGATCTTGGCGGCAGGAACCGGGGAAGAGATGTGGATGGGCAGGGAATCCTTGATGTCCTGCGGTTCCGGCGTCACCGTGGGAGCGGGGAATTTCACCTCGAGCTTGGCCGTCGCGGTCACCAGGTTTCCCCCGATTCCCGTGATCTTGCACCCATAAACGGCGCCGCTGTCGGCGCGTCGGACGCCGGGCACGTTGAGCTTCGAATCCGTCGCGTCGGACACGTCGATGCCGTTGCGGGTCCATTGGAACGCCGTCGCGGTCCTGGAAACCGACACCCGGAAAACCGCGGTTCCGCCGACATTGACCGCGGTATCGCGCGGATTGGAGAGGACGTCGGGTGGGTTGTTCCCCTGCAAGGAGGACAGGGGCGTCCAGTAGATGTCATCGACATCCACGAAGCCGGTTCCCTGCTGGCTGCGGATCACGAAGCGGGAGATTCTTTCGGCGACGTCGTTCAGGGGAGCGGCCGCGGCTATCAGGCGCTCGTCCTTGCGCGTGGAATCGACGGCCATGTACACGGTGAAGGTGTTTTTGGAAACATCCATCATCATGCGCATGTAATACCATTTCTGCTTCAACCAGGTTTCCCCGGTCAGCAGGGTGGCCCTGGATCCTTTGGCCGTCATGGCGCCGGAGGGTTCGAAGCAGATAAGGGCCAGGGGATAGAATCCCTCGACGGTGGAAACCCGCGAGGTGCCGAAGCACATGTGGGCCAAATCGGTGGAGGCGCGCCAACGCCACCGGAGGTCCAGGAAGGCGCCGGACTCGGCGGAGCCGGCCTCGGGGAAATCCCGATAGGCGGACGTGGCCAAAGAGTTCTGGCAATGCGCCCATTTGTTCGCCGCGTTCGCCGTATCGCTTTGGATCTGGAAGCTTGCCGCCGGATCCGGATCGGCCTTGTACATCTTGGTCCATCCGTCGACGGCCAGGATGGACTTCCCCGCGACGTACGCCGGATCCTGGAAGTCCACGGTCTGGGCGCCCGGCTGGGCATGCGCCCGATCCATGGCCGCCAACATAAGGCCAAGGAGAACCAGGGTATATCGTTCCGTCCGTAACACCTTCGACCTCATTATCGATCCATGCCCATATCGGGCCGATGTTTCCACCGGTCTTTGGCTCCGCCCGGCGCCGTAGGCTGTATTGTCCTAATTGGCCGCCCTAAGTTACACGTCAATACTCGCCGCCCGCCCCGTTTCCACCCGCTTTGGGAAATGAAGCGGGGGCGGATTTACTAAACTTTCCCCAGGGGTTACCCCTCATTATACCGTATTGAGGCAGAGAATTGACCTTGTTCGCCTGTATTGAGCTCTTGTTCAAAAGTGTCAACCCGGATTTCCGCTTCCCGGCCGGAGCTTTATCCCCATGGGGACTTCGATCAACCCGGATCGCATGGGTTTCCGCGGCGCTGCTGCTGGGGACCCTTTGCGCGGGCGAGACTCCCGGGCAACGGCCCAAGGCTCCCAAGTCCAGATCCGCCTTGAAGGCCGCCCAGGCTCCTCCCCTTATGTCCAAAGGGGCCGATATCGAAGCGCCGGGGAGCCCGCAGCCCCCTCCCGACGCCGGAAGCAATTTCGCCTTTCCCCGGGAAGCCATGCTGGGATGGGCTCTGCGCGATGCCGCGACGGGCGATGGATTCCTGGAGTCGCATCAGGGCGATATGAACTTCACCCCCGGTTCCACCCAAAAGCTGTTCACCACCTGGATAGCCTTGGAAAAGCTGGGGGGAGACAAAACCTACGTCACGGAATTGCTGCGCACGGGGGAATTGGAAGGCGAACGCCTCAAGGGGGATCTGATCCTCCGGGGGGGCGGGGACCCCTCCTTCGGGAGTTCGCAATTCGGTCCCGATCAAGGGGCGGAGGCCATATTCGCCCAATGGTTCCTGGCCCTGCAGAAACAGGGGATCCGCAAAGTGGACGGCTGCGTGATCGGGGACGGATCATTCCTGGAAGAAGACGGCCCCCATCCCGCCGGCCTCTGGGAAGACGCGGGCAATTATTACGCGGGCACGGTGTCGGGCCTGTCCTTCAACGACAATCTCTACACCGCCGTTTTCAACGGGGCCGGATCGCCAGGCAAAGCGGTGGCCTTGCAGGGAACGGTCCCGGTGCATACCGGTATCGCCCGCTTCGACAATCGCCTGGTCACCGGTCCCGCCGACGGGCGCGACTCCGCATTCATCCTGGGCGGATTCCCCAGTCCCGTGCGGGCCCTGCGCGGCACCTATCCGGCCGGGCGCATGCCGTTCTCCATCAAAGGCAGCCTGCCCAATCCCCCCTGGACCTGCGCGCGCGAGTTCCGGGCCTATCTCGCCGGCAAAGGCATCGCCTTTTCCGGCCCCGATGACGCTCGCTGCGGGGATTCGCTCTCCTTTCCCAACCACGCTCCCGTCCAGGGAGCCATTGCGGTTCCCGGCGCCCGTCATGTGTCGCCGCCCTTGCGGGAACTGCTCCGCATCGTCAATCAGAAAAGCGACAACAATTACGCGGCCCAGACCCTGGCCCTTTTGGGGAAGGGAACCGGCCGCACCGGGGACTGGCGCGGCGGACTGGAGGCGGTCTACGAATACCTGGACGCCCATGGCTTCGATCGCCAGCGCATCCACCTCAAGGATGGCAACGGACTTTCCCGCTACAACTGGATCGCGCCTTCACAAACCGTGAAACTGCTGGTGTACGCCTACCGGCAGAAAAACTTCCCCGTTTTCCAGGCCACCCTTTTGGGATCCCCCGGCGCGACCGGGAAGGTGGATCGGTACGGCAACGGTTGGGAAGGCCGACTCTACGCCAAGACCGGCACCCTGGAAGGCGTCAGCGCCTTGGCCGGCTACCTGAAAACCGCCTCCGGCAAGTGGCTGGCCTTTTCCATCGCCGCCAACAATTTCGAGGCCAAGAACGGGGACGCCCAGAAATATTTCGCCCCCTTGCTCCGGAAATGGGCCGCAAAGTATTGAGAATCCAGGGAATTGTGCAAATTGAAAATCGGATATCGTAAAATGCAAATTGTGACACCCAGGAACTGATTCGACCGATGCTCCCAATCCTCGTCTCCACTCCCCATAGTTCCGGCCACGTTCCCTATTGGATCCTGGCCCGGATGCTGCAGACCGGGGAGAGCGAAGCGGGCCTGCGCCGGCGCCTGTTCAAGGAAGGCGATCCGTTCACGGACGCGCTCTTCAACATTCCCGATGCCGATATCACCGTCAATGCTTCCGCTTCCCGCTTCGTGGCCGACCTGAACCGCGATAGGAACGAAGGCGGCGAGAACGGGGTCATCAAACTCACCGATTTCGATCGCCGGGCGTTCTATCCCACGGGATACAATCTCTCCTCCCGGGAGCGGGAGATGCGCCTGGCCCAGTACTACGACCCATACCATGCCGCGCTCGCAAGGGCATTCCTGGGAGGCCGGGAGGACGGAAGCGGCAAAATCCGGTTCTTCCTGGACGGGCACTCCATGACCGCCCACGGGCCTGCCATCGGTCCGGACCAGGGCCGTCCGCGGCCGGCGCTCTGCATAGGTAACTTCGGCGATACGGAAGGCGATCCCGCCGGCGGACCGGTCTCCTGTTCCCCGCCCCTGGCCCGCGGCATCCGCGACAAGCTGGCGCAACTCCTGAAGGATCCCATCGCCGAGTCGGGCATCGCCGAGGGTCCTGCCCTCAACCATCCTTTCGACGGCGGACACATCCTTCGCAGATACTCCCTGGCCCCCTTCTCCGTTCCCGGCGTCATGATCGAAGTCAATCGCGCGCTGTATCTGGACGAAGAATCCCTGACGTCCATTCCCGGCCGGGTGGAGGCCATCTCCAAGGCCATGGCCAGACTCGCCGCCTGGATCACGGAAACCCTTCCCTGAACCCGGGTCCCGGACCCTCCTTTCCGCACTTTCCCTCCACCCCCGCCGCTTCCCGAAAGGGGAAATCGCGCAATTCCCCCCCGAATTCACGGCATTGGAATTTGAAATTGAGATTCAGTCTTGATTTCAGTCTGTCCCGGGTGTACATTGGCACCCTCAACCAAGTTTGAAAGGCAACCATGTCATCCTCGCACATCTCCCGGGCCCTCCCCTCCTCCCTGCTTCTCGCCGCCGCCTTGCTGGCCGGAACCGCCTCCGCCAACGAGCGTCACTTCGGGTATACCTATGAATCCGGCGTGCTGGCCCCCGGGGCCAAGGAGCTCGAGGTCTACAACACCCTGCGCGCGGGCCGGGAGGACTATTACTCCGCCCTCGACCACCGCCTCTCCTTCGAGGTGGGCGTGGCGAACAACCTGATGACGGCCTTCTACTTCAACATGAACAACACCACCGAGGGGGATCCCGCCGGCAACCTCTCGACCGCATTCGAGTGGCAGGGCTTTTCCAACGAATGGAAGCTGAAGCTGCAGGACCCGGTGGCCGATCCAGTCGGATTGGCGCTTTACACCGAGCTTACCTTCAACACCAGCGGAATGGAACTGGAGCCCAAGCTGATCCTGGACAAGCGGATGGGCCCTTGGCTCCTGGCCGCCAACCTGATCGGCGAGTTCGAGTACGAGGCGAAAGCGGACGAAATGGAGCTCGAGGAAATCGCTCCGGACGTGACCTTCGGCGTATCCCGGGAATTGGCCAAAGGCTTCCACGCCGGCCTGGAAATCCGCAACCACAACGCCATCGTCAGGAATCCCGATAGCGAAGATCTGGAGCATGCCTTCTCCGCCGTCTATTTCGGCCCCGTGGTCTCCTACGCCACGGAATCCTGGTGGATGACCTTCACCGTGCTGCCGCAATTGCCGGCCTTGTCCAAAGAATCCGGGGGTTCTATACTTGTCCTGGACGACGGGGAGAAAATCAATGCGAGACTGCTCTTTTCCTTCCATATCTGAACGAGGCCGGGCGGCCGCCCTGACTGCCGCCTTCGCCTTTCTTTTTTCCGGATTCGCGCTTTCCGGCATCGTGCTTTCCGGTTGCGCCGGATCCGGCCCGGTTCCGGCCCCCACCGCCAAGAACGTGGAGTACGCCGGCCGTAACGGGCAGGTTACTACGCTGGCGACCTTGAAGGTCGGCCGCAAACTCTATATCGGCCGATGCTCGGCTTGCCATGGGCTCAAGGATCCGAAAGCCATCACCCCCGCCGATTGGCCGGAGATGGTGGAACGCATGGCTTCCAACGCCAAGCTCACCCCGGACCAGCAACGCGCGGTCACGCAATACCTGGTCAGCGTTTCCGCGGCCGCCCACGACACCACGGCTACCGCGGCCACGGCAACCAAACCCGGCATGAACGCGGCTCCCGACGCCGGGCCGGCCAAGTAGTCCGTTCTTCGGCCGGATTTCCCGGGTCCATGCGGTCTCCGGCCCGGGATTCCCGGGGATGAAACCCCGGGTCCGGGCTTTTGGCCCCTCCCATAGGGTATATTAAGGGAAGGATGCCGGGCCCCGGTGGGCCATCGAACCTCGGTATCGGAGCGATAGCGGACCCAATGGGCGATACTCACGCACATCATCATGGCCATGGGCACGATACCCATCATCATGACGATTCCGGCCCCCATCACCATGGGGATCACGGCCATTCCCACCCCCCCGGTACCGGCCTGCCCCATGTCCATCACGCGTCCTACGGCAAGCTCCTCGTCAGCTTCTGGATCATCGCCCTCTTCATGTTGGTGGAAGTCGCTTGCGGATGGCTTTTCCATTCCCTGACCCTGATGTCCGACGGCTTCCATATGCTTTCCGACGCCGTGGCCTTGGGACTGTCCGCCTTCGCCGTCTCCCTGGGAGCCAGAAAGGCCACGGAGGAGAAAACCTTCGGGTTCAAGCGCCTGGAGATCCTGGCCGCCTTCGGAAACGGACTCACCTTGATTCTCCTTTCCCTTATCATCGCCGGGCAGGCGGTGCTCCGGCTGATCCATCCGGTGGCCGTAATCGCGGGTCCCATGCTGTGGGTGGCCGCCCTGGGCCTGGCGGTCAATCTGGTGGTGGCCTGGTGGCTCCACCGGGGCGGGCAGGAAAAAACCGTCAACGAAGAAAGCGCTTTCTGGCACGTGATGGGCGATTTGGGCGCGTCCCTGGCGGCCGTGGCCGCCGCCGCCCTCATCCTGGCTAAGGGGTGGCTCTGGGTGGATCCGGTCCTGAGCCTGGTCATCGCGGCCGCGATAGTGGTTCCCGGCATCCGGGTGATGCGCCGCAGCGGGCACATTCTGGTGGAGGGCACTCCCGAGGGGGTGGAAATCGAAGCGGTGCGCGCCGCCATGCTGGCCGACCGGCAGGTGCGCAGCGTGCACGACCTGCATCTCTGGACCATGAACGGGCGCGACCTCTACCTGAGCGCCCACGTGGAAATCGTCGCCGGGACCGCCGCGGAGAAGGACGTCACCGCCGCGCTCACCCGGTCCCTGAGCCGCGATTTCCGGGTCGATCACATTACTTTGCAGGTGGGCCAGTGCGTCGATGACGACTGCATGAACAATTGCGAAGACCCGGTCCGCCCCGTTTCCGCTCCCGCGGCCGATTCCCCCGGACGACATTCCTGAAAAAAACCCGGCGCATCGCGCCGCCGGGCCGATTCCTCGCGTTTCCGGGCCACGCACCTTTGCGGGGCCTTGGCTATTTTTTACAATATGATCCCTCGGGGATCGCTTCGTGGCCGCCGGCTTGCCAGTTACTGACGGCCGCGGCCACGACGGGTCCTCCTTTTCACCTCGGGAGCACTCATGGGATTCATGGATTTCTTCAAACCGCAGTGGAAACACAGCGAGCCCGGGGTGCGCGCCGCCGCCATCCGCTCCCTGGAAGAGGACCAACAGCCGTTGCTCCTGACCCTGGCCCTGGAAGACCAGGACCCGGGCAACCGCCTGATCGCGGCGCGCAAGGTGAAGGACCCTGAACTTCTGAAGAAGCTGCGCGATCGCACCACCGACCGGGCCATCAAGGATCTGGCCCAGAAGGCCTGGGTGGAAAGCCAGGTCGCGGCAGCCAAGTCCGCCGCCGCCGATCCCCAGGCTCTTGAACTGGGGCGCGCGGCCCTGGAAGGCGTGGGCGAGGATCAACGCGCGTTGGAAGACATCGCCAAGACCGCCGTCTCCCTGGAAATCCGCAGACTGGCATTTTCCAAACTGGTGCATGCCGGCGCGTTCCATTCCGTGGCCCTTTCCGAAGCGGACAACGGCCTGGCGCTGAAGGCCCTGGACAAGGTCTCGCGGGAAAGCCAATTGGAGGCCCTGGCCAAGGGCGCCAAGAGCAAGGCCGTGCGCATCGCGGCCAAGGAACGCCTCAAGAACCTGGCCATCGTGAAGGGTCCCGATGCCGCCACCGTGAACCGCGCCAAGCTGGGACTGGTCCTGGCCGCCGTGGAAAAGCTGGCCGCCGCCGCCGATGAACCGGGCGGCAAGCACGATTGGGAAAAGGGCAAGACCCACCTCGACGAAGCCGAAGCCGCGCTATCGGAATTGATGGCCGAAGGCACGGTTCCGGATTCCGCCCGGCTCGACCGCTTCCGCGAAGGGGCGTCCAAGTACCGCGCGCGTTACGCCCGCTGGCGTCGTGAGCGCACCGAGCGCGAAGAGAAGGACAGGCAGGCCGGCGAGAACCGCCGCCTCAAGGAAGAACTTTGCGCCGAAGCCGAAAACCTGTGGATCTCCGGAGCGGATGTGGACCCGGTGGTCGCCGTGGCTCCCCCGGCCATCGCGCTGGAACTCCCGGGCACGCCCCTGACCGATAATTCCGGTGTGGAAGACGCAGACTCGGCGACCGGTGCCGGCGAGGCCGCCCCCTCCACGGAGACGGCCGCCGCGGAACCCGTCAATGCCCAAGTGTCGCTGTTGCGCGCCCTGCGCGATCGCTTCCAGAACATCGGACAGGCTCCGGAAGGCCTCGACGGCGATCTGCAACGGCGCTTCCGCGCCGCCCTGGACAAGATCGAAAGGCGCTCCAGGGACCGGGAAAGCCTGGTCCGCAGGAACGCCGAGGAAAAAGAGCATGGCGGACGCATGGCCGCTTTGTGCGAACAGGCCGAAATGCTGGCAGGGATTCCCGCCGGACAGGCCGCGGAAAGGTTCCGGGATCTCCGCCGGGATTGGAACAAGGCCCTGGGCGCGGCCGGCAACTTCGCCGGCAAGGAAGACTATCGCATCCGTTTCGAAAACGCCGTGGCCTCCACCCAGGCCTCCCTGGATCAGATGCGCGCCGCGAACCTCCAGCGCATGAAGGAGCTTCTGCCCCTGATGGAAGCCCTGTTGGAAAGCCCGGACATGGTCTCGGCCGAAAAGCATTTCAAGGAACTCAACGCCGAATGGCGCTCCCTGCATCCCGCCCCCATCGGGCCCGAGGCCGAACACATCCTGGGCGGATACCAAGCCTTCATGGATCGCTTCCGCGAGGCGTCCGATTGGCTGCGTTGGTCCAACCTGCGCGCCAAGACATCCATCTGCGATCGGCTGGAAGCCTTGGCCGCGCAGGAAACCGGAGAAGGCCTGGAAGACCGCAAGGCCATGGTGGGCCGCTTCAAGGAACTCCAAGGCGAATGGAAATCCCTGGGCCCCGTGCCCTGGGACAGCTCCGAAGCCCTGTGGGACCGGTATCATCAGGTTTCCGACAAGCTCTATGAACGTTGCCGCGAGTACTTCGCGGAATTGGACGAGGAACGCGAAAGCAACCTCAAGGCCAAGGAAGAATTGTGCGCCCGCATCGAAGCCTTGACCGCCCTCGAGGAAATCGACTGGCGCGAAGCCATGGAAACCGTCAAGGAATCCCAGAGCGCCTGGAAAAGCCTGGGCGCGGTGCCCAAGGCCCATTCGGACGCGATCTGGAGCCGCTTCCGCGCCGCCTTCAGCGCCTTCTTCGAGCGCAAGGACAGACAGAATGTGGACAACCTGGGCCGGAAACTGGAGCTGGTGACCCTGGCCGAATCCTTCCAGGACTCCACCGAATGGAAGACGGCGGGCGCCCGCATCAAGGAGGCCCAGGAGAAGTGGAAGACCATCGGGCCGGTGCCGCGCGATCAGGCCGATGCCATCTGGGAACGCTTCCATGGGGCTTGCGAGAAATTCTACCAGGCCCGCCGCGCGTTCATGGAAATCCAGGAGCAGGAAAAACCCCTGAACCTGGCCAAGAAGCTGGAGCTGATCGCGGCCGTGGAAGGCCTGGAAGCCCTCGCGGGCGATCAGGAGCGCTTCGAAAAGATCAAGGAAGTCCAGGCGACCTGGAAGGAAGTGGGCCCCGGCGGAACCCGGGACGTGGATGACGCCTTGTGGGAACGCTTCCGCAAGCCCATCGACGCCTACTTCGAAGGCCGCAAATCCCGCATGGGCGAAGAACGCCTGGTGCGCGAAGAGAACGCCAAGGCCAAGGAAGACATCTGCGTCGAGGCCGAAGCCCTGATCGGGTCCACGGAGTGGAAGGCCACCATCGACAAGATCAAGACCCTGCAGGAACGCTGGAAGGCGACCGGACCCGCGCCCCGGGAATCCGACCGCGAACTGTGGAAACGCTTCCGCGCCGCCTGCGACTCCTTCTTCGACCGGCTCAAGGAGAACTCCGCCAAGCGGGATCAGGAACGCGGCGGCAACCTCAAGCTCAAGACGGATCTGTGCTTCCTGGTGGAATGCATGCTCTCCCGACCCCTCACGGAAGAAGAGACCAAGGCCCGCCGGGAATGGGAACGGGAAAGCCTGCCCATGGACATCGCCCGCTTCAAGGTGAATGACGGCCCCATGGACTGGAACGAGACCACCGAAAAGGTCAAGACCATCCAGAGGGAATGGAAGAAGATAGGGCCCGTGCCCCGCGAAGTCAGCGACTCCCTGTGGGAACGCTTCCACATCGCCTGCGACGCCTTCTTCGAAGAGCGCCGTCAGGCCCTGGGCCTGCGCCCCGAAGATCCGCAAGCCAACCTGGAGAAGAAGCTCGACCTCATCGCCGACGCCGAATCCCTGGCCCAGAATCCCGGTCCGGAATCCGCGCGCCACGCCGCCAACCTCCAGCGGGAATGGCGCCGCATCGGGGCCGTGCCCCGCGCGCAGAGCGACTATGTCTGGCGGCGCTTCACGGACGCCTGCAACCAGGCCATGGGACGCCCCGCGGGAGAAGGCGGGAATGAAAGGGAAGACCGCGCGGAGTCGGAGCCCGAGGCCGAAGCCGCGGCGAATCCTTAGCAGCCTTCATTCCGACAAGACCGGCCTGATTCAGGCGATTTTGTCAAACTGTGAAGCCACTCACTCCCAAGTGAGTGGCTTTTTTTGATTTTTGGTCCTGAAAAGGACTTTACCATACAACTTTTAAGCTGTATATTAAAATGACCGGCAAAGCGCTGGTAAGACTATTCATCGCATATGGATAGGTCCTGGATCGAGTCAACGGGAGCCACCATATCATGGTGAAGGATGGCAAGAGAGCGGTACCGATTCCAGTTCATGGAAACAAGGACTTGCCCAGGGGCTTGGAGTCGGCCATCCTGAAACAAGCCGGAATAAAAAAGGAATCGTAATGGAGTTCCATGCCAGCATCCGAAAATCCGAGGGGAGTTACCTGGTTTCCTTCCCGGATTTCCCCAACATCAATACCTTTGGCTCATCTTTGAGCGAGGCTCTGGAAAACGCCAAGGAAGCCTTGAATGGAACCTTGGAAACGGAATTTGAACGCGGGTATTCGCTTCCTGCGGCAAGCGACCGCAGCGGCAAACGCTCATATCATCCAATCCGCGTTCTGCCGCATATCGAAATCGCATACGAGCTGAAGAAGCTCCGCAACGGCCATTCCCAGACGGAAATTGCGAGAAAGTTGGGGATTTCCTATCAGTCTTACCAGAAGTTGGAAAACCCGCGAAAATGCAATCCGACCGTGAAAACCTTGGAAAGGATTGGCCGGGTGCTCGGGAAAGAATTGCAGATTTCCTGGGAATGAAAGCAGGGGACTTAAGGTCCCCTTATGGATCCGAAGAGATCCGTATTACTTGGAAACGGGAAGCGGATTGGAACCCGCTCCCAGCGGCACCACCCGGAACAGATAGGGCCCGGCTCCGAACCCCGAGGCGGTTCCGCCGGGAATGCGGAGGTCGCCTTCGTCCGCGTCCAGCAAGGACGAGAAGACCATCCGGCCCTGGGTGGAGAACATCTCCAGCCGGGAAGGGCCTCCGTTCCGGGCCTCCCCCGACAACCGATAACGCAGGGTCAGACCATCGTCGTTTCTCTGGAGAATAAGGCCGGGCCCCGCCGGGGACATGCCCAGGTTGTTCCTGACGCCGACGCCGGTGTATGCGATGCTCCCCAACTCGGCATGGGTCAGGGTGGTCCACTCGGTGAAATGATCCTCGGAATTTCCGTCGGGCCTATTCTGGCCGGTGACGAAGGACGTGGTGTTCGGGACCGGCAGCTTGGCGCGGTAACGGTAGTGGTTCAGACCGATTTCCCAGCCGCCCGCATGCTTGTCCTCGCCCGAACAGTTCACGGGCCCGCAGGATTGCCCGACGTTCAAGGGTTTTCCCAGCAGGGCCGCGGCGTGGAACTCCATGCCCATGAGCAATCTGGGCGTGTCCTGGCCGTCCAGCTTGATGCCGTAAAAATCGATCCCCTGCTGCCAGGCCACCTCGGCGAGTTCCATCATGCCCAGGATGTTGTACTCGGCATGGTTGCAATCGCGGCAGGTTTCCATAATCATCCCGGATTTCTCCACCTGGGCCGGCAGGATTTTGATCGCGAATTTCAGTCCGACGTTGAACTTGGCGGTGTCGTCCTCGAACACGCCCACCGCCATCATGGACAGGGCGGAGGACGAACCCCAGTTGTTGTTCCGGTCCAGGGCGGTGATCGTCTTCACGGCATCGTCGGCGAGCAGGTTGAGGAGGACGATGAATTGGTCGATATCGGCCTTGGCCCAGCCGGCCGCGCCTTTGTTGTAGTAGCGGAAGATCTCGGCGGCCGCGCACCAGGTCGGCAGCGCCCATGCCGCCTCGAGGTATTCCTGGTGGTTCGACTGGGTGGTGAAGGTCTTCATGGTCTTGGCCCAACCATTGAGGATCTCCAGGCCTTTGTCGCGATAGCGCACGTCTCCGGTGGCGACCCATTCCAGGGCCTGCGCATAGGCCGCATGGCCCGCGTCGCGGAAATTCTGCTCAGAGGCGTCCACGCCGCTGGGAACGGCATCCACGGTGGCCACGGGCTTGCTCTGGTAGCCGAGTCCCGCGCCGTAGAACTGCTGCAGCTTCTTCAGGCCATCCTTCATGGGATGAGCCGCCGAGGCCGCCGTCTTCTGGCGGATGAAGTCCAGTTCTTCCTGGGAATTGAAAATCCCGGGATGGCGGAACTGGGCCTGGCCAAGGTTCAGGCCCGAGAGGATCAGAAAACCCAAACGCGCGGTGAAGCGGACATTTCTCATAGGTACCCCGTATAGTCCGGCAAGCACCCCCCGGATCGGAATGTATTCCGGCGACACGATTTCCGCGCGGTGCGAATGGGCAAATTTTCGGAAATCATTTTCATCCAATGTTTACCGGACTTCCATGCTCCCGGCGCAAGATTAATTGCGTATACACGCATGTTACGTGCTGGCGCCTTCCCGTGTCACGAATTGTTCCGGTTTCCCCGCGTTTCGCGTCAGAGAACGGAATCGCTTCCCAAAGTCCCGGAACCGCCACAAGCGCCCCGGTTTTTTACTGTCGAAGCCTTATATTCGTCCCTGGGGATACCTTTTACGCGCTGAAATACGGAATCGAAGGAGCGGGACATGTCGGGATTTTTGAGAACAGCTGGAGCAATTTACGGGATGGTCGGAATTGCGTTCATGGCTGCCGGCGCGGATACCGTGACCGGGCGCGTCGTCGGTCCCGGCTCCACGCCTCTTGCCGGCGTGCGGGTGGCCCTGCCGAAGCTCAATGTCAGCGATACCACGGGAGCGGACGGTCTTTTCGAATTGAAGGTTCCCGGAACCGGTCTTCTCGCGGAGCAAGGCGCGCAAACTCCCCGCCTGACCTTCGGCGCGGAAGGGATGGAAGGGAACCTTTCCGGACGGGATCTGCTGGGGAAATCCACGGCTCGTTCCGCGGCCTTCAACCGCGTCATCGTCACGAACGGCAGCATGCGCACGCGCGCGGGAAACGGATCCTTTTCCCAGGCGATGGCGCTTTCCAAAGCCGCCGCGGACGGGGACACCCTTTCCCTTTCGAAAACCGGATGGTTCGCCAAAAAGATGCCGATGCCATCCATGGCCGCGCAGAACATGGGCGACGTCCTCATGCTCCGCAACATCGTGGGCGTGGGCTCGGCCAACTACGACAAGTACGATCAGTTCATCGTGGAATCCTATCCCAAATACGGGCTGGACTCCTCCATGGCCATGGTCATCAAGGCGATGATTGTGATTGAGTCTTCCTTCAATGCGCAAGCGATAAGCATGTATGATACACAGCTGCCTTGCGGCACGCATAGCTACGGATTGATCCAAGTGACACCTGGATGCGAGAAAGGTTATGCCACTTTGCCGGCCGGAACGAAGGTAACCGCCACGATCTCAGGGGGATTGAATACGGTGCCGGCGACCCTTACTTATGCCGACCCAGCGGACAAGACCTCCGGCAACACAATTGTCCAGGAGAACGGGATTATCATCGATCTGGTCACTAATCCTGCCAATCCTCTTTGGGGGACGTCCGCATTCAATCCCTCATATAGCATCGCTAACGGGGCGAAAGCCTTGGCAAATGTACTGGTTAAAGTGAAGGTGGCTTCGGCCGGTTGCACCCAATCGGAGTATGTCGCCCTTGCCTTAGGCAGCTATAATCAAGGTCTGGATCAGAACAACAAGGCATGCATATCCAGCAACGCAAATGGGAAAGCCTATGCGTCTAAGGTTCTGGATCAATATCGGAATTTTTGCAAATCAGCTGGGGTTACCCCGGTCTATTAAGACAACAGTCCGGCTCTTGAAGGGTGCCCTATTTTAATGAATACGATTCCCATGGTAGGTATATCTACCGCTTTCCCAATACAAATCCGCGCCGGTCTGTAATGTGACTGGATCATTGACTTCGACTACTCCGTCCACTTCCCAAATAGTAGCAGGGCCGAATCCGACCGGGGGATTGTTGAACGTATTACCGGAAATACTCACTGTACCACCTAGCACAAGATACCCACTTACCATTTTAAATAGGCTTTCGTTCACCGTATTGTTTGTGAAAACACCTCCATTAATCGTCACGAATCTGGCGTCTTCGATATAGATTGCCGGTCCTGAAAAGGTCACACCGTTAATCTGTAAATTGTTGAGAGTGGCACTTCCCATGCTTGTGACGGAAATGCCACCTGATGTTGCGCTTTGGGCAAATTGGCAGCTATTCATAGTCAAGTCTGCACCTGGAACGGCCACGTATCCTGAAAATGAAAAGCCATCAACGATTGATTTGTTGCTACTGCCAAGATCGGCATCGAAAATTCCGTGCAAGACGATGTTTCCAACCGTGGATTTCCCCCTCGTGGTCGAATTATTTTGGTGACTCTCTGCATCAAATCCCCCAAGCAAATTAATGTTTGAATATCCGTGGAAACCTGCATAAGTGCCGGAGGCTACCCAAATCTCTTTTCCTTCATTTGCAAACGTGGCAACGGCAAGGCCCAAATCTCCGATTGCATCTTCCCAACTCGAACCATCTTTCTTGCCAGCCCCATTTTCCCTTACGAAAATCACATTTTCGCGGCGATAAATGGATGTTGTTGCTTTGCTCGTTTTCCCGACTTCATTTGGCGGTGAAGTAATGTCGAAGGAATTGCTCCCTTCAACAAGGGTTTTGGTCACGGACTGCTCGGCGCCATTGTCGACCTTGTATTTGATCTGCACGCTTCCGGCATTGGTGACAAACCCCATTGCCGGACTTGTAATGGTTACCGAAGCGATTGGAATGCTGACATTCACGGTTATACTCGCGTTTGAAATTCTGCCAACGTTATCGGTGGCGGTTGCCGTGATCGAGTTTGGGCCATTCGCCACTACCAATCCGGTCTTGCTCCAAGCTCCACCGACAATGGTCGCAGCACCACCCCCCGAAATTGATCCAGAAATCGAAACAGCTTTCACACCTGATCCCGAACCGTCCGCTACGGTCCCGGATATGCTTATGGTTGTTGTCGATGATATCCGTGGGTTGGCCCCATCGATTGTCAATAATGGGTTATTCTTGTCCACGAAAATAGTCAGGGAGCCGGTTGCCGACCAATTCATCGCAGCATCAGCTTCTCGAACCGTCAAAGTATGATTGCCTTCCGGTAAATCTGCGCTTGGGGAATAGGAGAGGTTCGATGTCGGCGCAACCACCGCATTGTCCAGCTTGATCTCGTAATTTCCGTTTCCACCTCCGGATGTCCAGGACCATGCAGGCCGAGGGTTGCTTGTCGGGGAGGCCGTGCCGGATACCACGGGTGCGGAGGGAGGTGTAACATCGATTGTGATTGAGGCGCTTCCGCTCTCCGACCAATTTCCGGCAACATCTCTCTCCTGCACAAAAAGGGTATGCGGCCCTTCGGTCAATGACTTAGTCGGAGAATAGACCGTGTCTTTGAATTCCGTAGTTGAGGAAAGCGGTTCACCATCAATGCCAACACGATAAAGTCCATATCCCCCGTTGCCCCCTGAAGCCCATGTCCAGCTAGGCGTAACTGATGAGGTTACGGAAAGGGCGTGAACCTGCGGCTTATGGGGTGGAATGGTATCCAGATAAACCGTTACCGTACCAGAATAGGAAGTTCCCGCCGAATCGGTTGTCGTCCGCGTAATGACGTTAGGGCCGTCTTTGAGTGCGGTAGGCGAAGAATCCTGAACCACACCATCAATGGTCCACTTTACCTTGATGCTGGTCTGATTGGTGTAGGTATTGTTCATTGGCGACTGAATCAGGACTATTTTACCGCTGACCACCTTTATTCTTTTGGCAACGGTCGTGTCATTACCTTCCGTATCTTTCACATAGAAGGAAGCGGTGTAATCCTTAGGGCTATCATAGAGGAAAGAAACGGTCTTCAGTGAGTCGGCAGCTCCTTCCCATATCCCATCTCCATTGAGGTCCCACTTGAACTCCACGACTTTGCCGTACTCCTGGACGACGAGGGGACGAAAAGAAAGAGTGTTACCCGGGGAAATGACCGTATCGCGGCCAACAAAGACTTGGGGCATATCCCTTTTGACCACTACCGGAGTCAACGCTTTTTGCGTAGTGTCGGCGCGGCTTTGGGCAAGTATCGACGTCCTGCCAGGGCCAACCGGCGTAACCTTCCCGTCGGCATCCACAACAGCGACGGCTGGGTTCAAGGAGCGCCACGAAAGGCCCTGATAGGCTGCTTTAGGTGAAACCGTGCCTGTGAGGGTGGTGGATGCTCCTCCCGTATAGAGTTTAAGTGAATCAGGACTCACCGTGACCCCGTCGATTTTCTGGGCGAGGTAAGCATTCAATTTCAGCGTGTCGGTCTTTCCGGGGTTTTCTGTAGATTGGGCGATGACGTACGCTGTGCCCGGGGCCAGAGCCAAAACTTTCCCGTCTGTCAATGAAACCACCCCCGGATTCAGAATGCGAAATTCCACCTCTGGATTTGATTTGGGTGGGAGGACATCGACCCACAGGCTTTCGGGGGCCCCGCCAATAAAAAGGTTCACGGAGTCCTTTGGGAAAACGACCCACTCCACGGGAACCGGACCTGAAACCGAAACCAGAATGGTGTCGGAGATAGTGGTTTTCTTCACCGAAACGGCCCATAGACGGGTTTCGCCTGGCTTTAGACCTTTAACAACGCCATCCGTACCTACACGGGCAATTCCAGAATCCAATACACCCCAGCGAACTGCCGGATTGGACGTTAAGGGTTTAACCTTTATGGTGACACTGGCCGAAGCACCTCCGGCAGCCAAAGAAAGCGTTTCCGGTGATATCCAAAGACTTTCCGGGAGATTCGGATTCAAGCCAATAGTCACGTTGAAGGTTACGGACTTGGTGGGATTGGAAACCAGACTGGCAGTCAGAAGGGCCTCTCCCCTTTTGAGGGCAATAAGACCCGTCGAGGTGACGGAAAGAACCTTGGGCTGGGAAGAGGCCCAAGAAAGGGACTTATCCTTAAGATTCAAAGGCGATACAATCAGGGAAGGAAAGGAAACCGAATCTCCTTCGTAAAGCCGGATATCAAGGTCGTCAGCTGAAACGTTGGTGTTCGGCAACACAACATAGGTTGTGTCCAAAGATTTGTCCGTGGAGCCATCGAACGTCCGTTCCATATGGTAGACGAGCTCACCGTCTTTATACCCCAGAACAACGACGCGAACAACCCCTCCGGTCCAATTCCTCGCGGGCAGGTTCATGATTTCGGAGATTGTGTCGACCTTGCCATGGTAAATGTTGTCAAGCGTATGTCCGCTGGTGTCTTTCAAGCTGATCTGCACCGAATCAAATAGAGCCAGAGAGTCGTAGATGCTGTTGAAGGAGATGGTCTGATCAATCTTGTCATCTTGGTTGAGCCCGCAGGAAATCAGCACAAAAGTGACGGTCGCAAGAAGAAGAGAAATCGAGCGGGTCCGATTGCTAGAATAGTTCATCAAAAAAAGCCTCATTCATTACCCAAGATTCATGGTCGACTGGAATGGCACGCAGGAAGATACGGAAGCGGAAAATAACCAACGGACATCAGTGGTGCCGTAGTCGAATCGAAACATAAATTAAATTCAAGCGCGTGGATGTGAGCCTCGCCACACAGCTTATTCGTGCGCCTGCACGAATAAGCACATATCAGGCTCTATTTTCCAAAATCTGCTTTGGAGCGGCCCCGCAGAAAAAGCGGGCTTCCAACGTCCGGTTCTGTGGAAGAACTAATAAAAGTAGCCACTTCTACCCGTTTCCCCGCGGCATTGAAGCGGGCGGATTTCCACGTGGTCTTCCGCGCTTTTCCGGTCAGAGCCGAACGGGCCAGGGAAACCGGATCCTCAAGGAGGCCCGCGATCGATTCCAACAGGACGGATGCGCTCGGGCGGGCCATCCAGATTCCGCCGCGGTCATTCCCCGCCGAATACCCGTTGGCTTTGATGTTCTCCGACATGGATCGGATATCCGCCGGAGCCTGCGTTTCGGAGCCGGAAGGAAAATAAACCGTCATGGTCCTGGGAAGCCCCGTACCCTTGATGTAATCCGATCCCGTGGCTTCGCGCCCCCTGTCCAGGCTTATGGGAACCCCATCCGAAAGGAAAATGACGACCTGCCTCTCCTTGGGGTTCTTCGCTTCGGACATGGCCAGCTTCGCGGCGGCGAATCCCAGGGTGATGTCGGTTCCCGCCGTCAGGTTCATCGGCCCCATGCCGTCATTGTACCGCGAGGCCGGGAACCCGGTGGCATGGGTCAGGGCTCCGGCGTTCGAATGGGTGAGCAATTGCTTCAGGGTATCCAGGCCCGTCCGGCCGGCCGCATAGGTTCCATCAAGCCGGGTCAGAGGCACGAAGGCATCGTGCTGGGAGGTGTCCCCGGGGAAGGCCGATTCGAAAAAGGCGCCGTCCCGATCGTCGAACAAAAGGCGGCGCGTGAAAGGGATCAACCCCACCTCGGTTTCGGGAGAAACGGCATAGAGGGTATCCAACAGGGCGGATACCAGTCCGAAGCGGGTCTCGCCGGGATCGACAGTCGCCATGATCTCGGAATTGTCGATCAGGAAGACGACGGACAAGGGTCCGGAAGCCGTCCGCGCCGGCACGGCCGCGCACAATCCGGCCATAGTCAGGGCCAAGGCCAATGCAGGTCCCGGATTCTTTCTCATGATGGGATCCTTCCGCATGCTAACCCTCACGCTCGGACAGATATTTCCGAATCAGGGTGTTGGTGGACGAATCGTGCTTGAGCGTCACGTTCGCGTCCTTCTCCCCCGCCTCCAGTTCCGGCAGGATTTTCTTGGCCAATTGCTTGCCCAACTCCACTCCCATCTGGTCGAAACTGTTGATGTTCCAGATCACGCCCTGGGTGAAAATCTTGTGCTCGTACAAGGCTACCAGGGAGCCCAACACGTGCGGCGTAAGCTTCTTGAACAAGAATGAATTGGTGGGACGGTTGCCCGGGAACACCTTATGGGGCGCCAGGCGCTTCACCTCGTCCGCGGGCAGTCCCGAGGCCTTCAATTCCGCTTCCGCCTCCGCCAGGGTCTTGCCCATCATCAGGGCTTCCGTCTGGGCGAAGAAATTGGAAAGGAGAATGCGATGGTGATCGTTGATGGGATTGTGCGATTGCGCCGGGGCCATGAAGTCCGCGGGGATGAGCTTGGTGCCCTGGTGGACCAGCTGGTAGAAGGAATGCTGGCCGTTGGTGCCGGGTTCGCCCCAGAGGATGGGGCCGGTCTGGTAGTCGACCTGGACGCCGTCCTTATCCACCGATTTTCCGTTGGACTCCATGTCGGCCTGCTGCAGGTAGGCGGGCAGGCGGTGCAGGTATTGATCGTAGGGAAGGATGGCATGGGTCTGGGCGTCGAAGAAGTCCCCGTACCAGATGCCGAGCAGGGCCAGGGTAACCGGCAGGTTTCCCTCCGCGGGCGTGGTCCGGAAGTGGCGGTCCATATCGTGCCCGCCGGCCAGGAAATCCTTGAAGTGGCCGAAGCCGATGCTCAGGGCGATGGAAAGGCCGATGGCGGACCAGCAGGAATAGCGGCCGCCCACCCAATCCCAGAACTCGAAGGCGTTGGCGGTGTCGATTCCGAAGGCTGCCACGGCTTCGAGATTGGTGGACAGGGCCACGAAGTGCTTGGCGACGGAACTCCTGTCGCCGGAAAGATCGCCGCCCGCGGCCTTGAGCAAAGCCTCCCGGGCGGAGAGGGCGTTGGACATGGTCTCCTGGGTGGTGAAGGTCTTGGAGGCCACGATGAACAGGGTCTGGTCCAACGGAACCTTGCGCAGGACCTCGGCCAGATGGGTGGCGTCCACGTTGGAGACGAAGTGGACTTCCAGCACCGGTTGGCCGGAGGCATCGTAGGAATAGGGTTTGAGGGCCTCGGTCACCATCACGGGACCCAGATCCGATCCGCCGATGCCGATGTTGACCACGTGGCGGATGGGTTTTCCGGAGAAGCCGAGCCAGGCGCCGGTACGGACCCGCTCGCTGAAGTCGCGCATCTTGTCCAGGACGGCGCGCACCTTGGGCATCACGTCCTGGCCGTCCACCGGCACGGGAGCGCCGGAGAGGTTGCGCAAGGCGGTGTGCAGGACCGCGCGGCCTTCCGTGAAGTTGATCTTTTTGCCCGTGAACATATCTTCTTTGGCCTGATCGAGCTTGGCGGCTTCCGCCAGGCGGCGCAGGAGCCCCAGGGTTTCGTCCGTGACGATGTTCTTGCTGAAATCCACGTACAGGCCGCAGGTTTCCAGGCGGAAACGTTCCGCCCGGCCCGGATCGGCGCTGAACAGGTCCTTCATTTTGAGGGACGAGGCGCTTTTGTAGTGGTCTTGCAGGGCTTTCCAGGCGGGGGATTGGGTCAAGGCGCTCACGGCTCATCCTAGGTAAAGGTGGTGCCCAAATATAGTTTTTAGGGGGAATTGCGGGAAATTCGTCTTTTCAGGAGGGATTTCGGACTTTATCGTAACGAGTCCGCAATCGGCCTTCATTTCAAACGCACCCCGTCAGATGTTAGAATAGAGATCCCATGCCGCTACAGCCCGTTCCATCTTCCCATCCTTCCAAATCCGAATTCCGGGCCGTCGATCGCAACCATGACCGCCGCAGCCGCGGCCGCCCCCAGGCGGGTCCGCATCCTTCCGCCCATACGGTTCCCTTCGAACTGGAAGACAAAAGCTGCAGCCAGGTGCTTTTCGATTTGCTGCAAACCGCCCCCAAGGACGGCATGACCGTGCGGGCCTTGATCCATTCCCTGGGCGAGCGCGGGCTTTTGATGGCTTGCATGGTTTTCGCGCTGCCCTCCATGCTGCCCCTTCCCTTGCCCGGCATGAGCATTCCCCAAGGGACCATCATCATGCTCATCGGGTTGGGGCTCCTCTTCAACCGGGCCCCGATGCTTCCCGAGAGACTGTTGGAATACCGCCTGCCCCATAAGAGCCTGTTCCTGATCCTGGAGAAAGGCGCGCGCCTCTTCCACCGCATCGAAAAACTGAGCTATCCCCGCATGCTCCCCATGACGCACGGTTGGGTGCACGGTTTGAACGGCATCCTGCTGGTTTTGGGGGCCATCATCCTGTTGGCGCCCCTGCCCATCCCCTTTTCCAACGTGCTGCCGGCATACGGCATCCTGTTCACGGCCTTCGGGACCCTGCAACGGGACGGCTGGCTGGTGATCGCCGGTTACGTCATGTACATCCTGACGGTGGTCTACATCGCCTTGGTGTTCATTTTCGGCATGACCTGGATCTACAGCCTCTTCCGCTGACACGTTCCCGCTCCTTTTGTTTTTACCTTGGGAATCCTTCGGGGATGAGCCAAAAAAGGGGCGGCTATGGCGGAAACGGATCAGGCGGATCAATCGGGCCGGGCGGGACGGGGCAAGGTATCCGGACCCCTCGTCGTCATCGTCCTGTTTTCGGGAGCGCTCCTCCTGTGGGGCATCGTATTCCTGGTGGGCCTCCGTCAGCGGGCGAGCGATCGCGCCGACGTCGCCGCCCAAGGCTCCGCGGACAGCGCCGTGACCCCGGACGAGGTGCGGACCTGGATGAAAGCGCTGCCGGAGAAATGGGTCAAAGTCTCCCTGGTCGAAGGCCAAGGTTACGTTCTCTACGTTCCCTGCTACTCCTCGAACAGCAGCCTGGACCTGCGGACCGGCCAGGACAGCCTGCCCGGCCTGGCTTGTGAGTATTGCGACAGCTTGGACAACTATTCCGTGAAAAGCATCCTGCATACCCGCAATGACAGCGTTTGGGAAATGCGCCTGGATCCGCCCGCCGGCCGGCTGCGCATCCTGCCCGTGAACGACACTTTGCTGAAGAACTTCCCCGAGGCGCCCTTCAAGGACAAGATCCTGGTCTGGACCCGCGAGCGCGGAGGCGGCAAAATCGACTCCATGCTCTTCGTGCCGAAATCCCAGGAAACAGAATTCGAAACCCTGCGCGCCGAGGACGAAAATCCCGAGGGCTGCGGCGGCTCGGATCCGGACTGACGGTATTTGGGTTATTGCAGGGTCTTTGGAATTTATACCGTATCGTTGGGGTTTGTAAGCGCTTGGGCTTTTGGCTAGTTTGGAGGCATGCGGTCAAGGGTCGTCCCCATGCGGGACATGAAGGAAAAGTACGGCGCCGAAGTGCAAAGCTTCCGCTACGCCTTCGTCCTGCCCAGCCATCTTCCCGGCTGGGATGAACCCCTCCCCGAACCCGCCGCCCGGCCCTCGCTTCCCGCGCTCGCTTCCGCTTCCGGAACAACCTCCGCCGGCAAATCCCCCAGGTATATCGAAGTCAAACCCCGGGCGGTTTGAGGCTACATCATTCGGTTCCCGGTAGCGATCGCCCTGTGTCTCATTTCCCTGCCCGTAGGTGCCGCCCTGGACATTTCCGGCTTCGTCTTCGACAAGCTCGACAGGCCCATTCCCCAACCCAGGATTTGCCTGAAGAGCGATCCGGGCCAATGCGTTTACGGAAACGATCTGGGCGGATTCCATTTCACCACGGCCGCGGGAATCCGCGGCGACCTGCAAAGCCGCAGCGCTTTCCGCATCGTTGTGGGCGCGGGAAAGCTTTCCGTCGCTTCGTCATCCCCTTTGCGGCTGGCGCAGGAATGGTTCGATGCGGGAGGCCGCAGAGTGTCGTCGGGATTCCTGGATCTTCCCGGGAACGGAGCGACCGGAACACCCGTGTTACCCATGTCGCCCACAGCGGCCGGAGAAGGAGTCTATTGCCTGAGGCTGACGGGAGGCGGCATGGCAGCGGTCTATCCGGTGGCGTGCCTGGGCGGAACCCTCTCCCTGGGCCGCTCCGCGCGGCAGATCCCGGTCCCGGGCGCGGCGGGTTCGGCGAAGCGGGGGAGCGATCCCGGAAACGACCTGGAGATCTCGAAACCCGGATACCGGACCCAGGTCTATCGCACCGTAAACGACACTTCAAGCTTTGCGTATGTGACATTGGCGGCGACAGGGGATACCGGCGAGCAGGTCGCCTTTTCGGACGTGATCCGGGTTTCGTCCATCGATAGGCCAGGCCATTTCCTGTACACGGCTAGGGACCGCATCACCTGCAACGGTTCCGCTCCGATTGTGGAGCAACGCATCGACACGGTCTACTATACGGTCGAAGCCGGCAGACTATGGATTTCCATACAGAACTGGTGCGGCGGGAACGTCCTGAAAGGCGCGTCCAACGACATTATCGGCTCCTGGACATGGGATGCGACATACCAGGAATTCCCCCCGCAATTCCGGAGGCCGGGATGCCTGCAGCACCCGATTCAGCTCCTGTCCCCGGATGAAGAGGCCACGGAGGCCTACCTGATTTCCGACGCCGACATCCGCACCGGGTGGACCGCGGATTACTGCGCCGGGGACGATTTCCGGATGCGTTTCGACTATCCGTTCTCAGCGGATACCAGCGTTCACATGACGGAAAACACTTGCGGACGCTATCGCTACCGGAACGGCGCGGGAGAAAGCGCCACGGTGCTTATGACCAATGCCGGAGACTCGACTTTCGCGGACTTCGCCTTCGGATTGAAGTCCTGCCATATGGGCCTACCCCATTCCACCACCGCGGATTCGCCCAGGATCTGTCCGAAACCGGTAAGCCCATATGCGGCATTCACGGCCTGTGAGCAAAAGTCCGGGTTCGCGAAATCCGGCCCGGGGCTGCCTAAGCGGAGCGCGGCCGAAGCAGCAGCGGCCAGCGCCGTCGGCCCCTTCCGCGCGTTCTGACGCAGGCTTACCGGGGCTATCAGCCCGGATGCTTGGGCGCCGGCGCGGCTTGCGGCACGATGATGGTCTTGGTTTCCTGGGCCTTGGCCAGCCATTCAGGCAAATCCATTCCCGCCATCTTGAAGAGGTTCTGCAAAGGCGGCAATGAGCCCGCCATGCTTTGCAGGAAATTGGCGGTGCTGGACCCGGTGCCGTTCCCGTTACCGTTGCCGCTGTCCCAGACGATCACTTCGTCGATCTTGATGTTCTTGATGGCTTCCACCTGGAGGGCCACCAGTTGGGGCAGCTTGTCCACGATCATCAGTTGCACGGCCATGGTGGGATCGCCGGAGGCGGCATCGATCATTTTCTGGAAACCCTCGGCCTGCTTGCTCAGGATCTCGAACATGCCCTGGGCCTCGGCCTTGCGCTTGAACAGGATGGCGTCCGCGTCGCCCTGGGCCACGCGCCGGGTCTGCTCGGCCAGCGCCTCCGCGTCGATTTCGATCTTGCGCTTTTCGATTTCCGCGCGCACGATGACGTCCGCCTGGGCCGATGCCCGGTCCCGGTCCGCGCGCACAAGCTCCGCTTCGCGCTGGGCCCCGTAGGCTTCCTTGTCCGCATTGGCCTTCTGCACCTGTTCGGAAGCGATGGCCAGTTTCTCGGCCTCGGCGGCGCGCTGGCGGCGGGCCGCGTCCGAATTGGCGATGGCCACCTTGGCCTCGTTCTCGCCGGTCACGGCCAGGGCGTTCGCCGCCGAGACTTTGATACGGGTCAACTGCTGGGCCTCGGCCACGGAGATCTCCTGATCCCGTTTGGCATGCGCGAGCCCGATCTCCTTTTCCTTGGAAGCCTCGGCCAGGCCGATGGACTGCATTTTCTCCGCATTCGCCTTGCCGATTTCGCCGTCGCGGTTCTTTTCGGCCACGGTCTTCTTGGCGTCGTTGATGGCCTTGGCGGCCGCTTCCTTGCCCAAGGCCTCGATGTAGCCGGCGCTATCGTTGATGTCCGTGATGTTGGTGTTGATGAGCTTCAACCCCAGCTTCTTGATTTCCTCGCCCACGTTGTTGGAAATGTTGGTGTAGAACTTATCGCGATCCGCGTTGATCTCTTCGATGTCCATGGTGGCGATGGTGAGGCGCAACTGGCCCAGGATGATGTCCTCGGCCAGGGTCTGGATATGATCCACCGTCTGGCCCAGCAGGCGCTCGGCGGCGTTCTGCATCACGTCCGGTTCCGTGGAGATGCCCACCGTGAACTTGGAAGGGACGTTGACGCGGATGTTCTGCTTGCTCAGGGCGTTCTTGAGATCGACCTCGATCTGGATGGGGGTCAGGGAGAGGAATTGGAAGTCCTGGATGATGGGCCAGATGAAGGCGGCCCCGCCATGGATGCAGCGGGCCGTCTGGGTGATGCCGGCGCGGTCCTTGCCCACCTTGCCGAAGATGACCAGGATGCGGTCGGAAGGGCAGCGCTTGTACCGGCTGAACATGCTGACCACGGTGATGAAGAGGACGACGACGAGCGCGACCGCGGCTCCGAGTACGTAAAGCGAGTCCATTTACAGCCTTTCTACCAAAAGAGTGGAGCCGTCGAGAACGGCTTTGATCCGCACCATGGCGCCGGTGGGAAGCTTTTCCCCGTCGGTGACGGCGTCCAGTTCGTGCAGCGCGCCGCGCGTGACGGTGATTTTGCCGCTCCCGTTGCGCGCCCCGGGTACGGGTATGTAGACCTTGCCCTGGGCGCCCACCACGTCGGCGATTTTGAAGGTGGAATCCTCCGTCATGCGGCTGATGCCGTAGAAGATGGAAGCCACCACGGCCATGCCCGCGGTGCCGGCGGCCAGCGCCAGAGCGACGGTTACGGGAACCGAGCGGTGTGCATGGATGGAAGCCAGGCCCACCCAGCCGAAGAGGGCGAAAAAAGCGGTGAAGGTCCGCACGGTGAAGATCTGGAAATGGCCGCCTCCGGGATGGTGCGCGTCCGCGTCATGGCCATGGTCCATGCCCAGAAAGGTCAGGATGAGTTGCATGAAAAGCACCGTGGAAGACAGGATGGCGATGAACCAGAATGCCTTCTCCAAGGAGCCCAGGTGTTCCCAAAAAGCGATCATGTTCCGTCCCGTTCCGATGAATGGGTGTTGGCGCGCAGGTCGTGCCGAAATGTAACAACAAAGCCCATTGCCAATACTTTTCATTCCCGGCGCAAGAGCGATTTGAAGGGAACTTCTTGTTAATCGGAAGACATTCTCCGGAACCGCGACGCTTCACTACCGGTCCAAAGCGAAAGATTCCAAGGAAATCCTGATCAGAATGCCCTCATACTTGTATTTTCTAAGTCCTATGCCACGCTCCACCCGCACTACAGTTTTGGCGCTCGGCCTGGCCGCCGGCGTCTGCTTCTCCCAATCCGCCCAGCCCGTCCAACCCGCGTCGGACAGCCTCTCCGCGCGTACCGACGTCCGGCCCGCGGCCGGCGAATCGCGTTTCGCATTGCTGAGCCTGGACGACGCCATCCGCATCGCCCTGGAAAACAACTACTCCCTTTCCCTGGCCCGGGACCAGACCGGCCTGGCGGCGAGCAGCCGCCTGGGGGGATTCGGCAACTTTCTGCCCTCGGCCCAGGCCAACCTGAGCAACACCGGACCCTTGCCCCTGAACGGTAGCTCGCCGGTAACCTCGGTGGGCGCCTCCGCCAACTGGCTGGTATTCGACGGCTTCCGGAACTACAACGATTACCGCCGCCTGCAAACCCAGGAAAGGATCGCCACCCTGCAACTGCGCCTGGCCCTGGAAAGCCTTTTGGAAACCGTGGTGGTCTCCTACTACGATCTGGTCCAGCAGAAGCAACGGCTGGCGGCCATCAGCGAACTGCTTTCGGTTTCCCTGGAGCGCGCCCGCTTGGCCCAGGCCAAGCTGGAAGTGGGGGCCGGATCCAAGCTCGATCAGTTGCAATCCCTGTCGGATCTGAACGAGGACTCCTCCAGCTACCTGACCCAGAACGTTTCCCTGGAAAGGGCCAAGGTCGGCCTGAACCTGCTGCTGGCGCGGGACCCGGCCCTGGAGTTCGACGTGGCCGATTCCATTCCCCTTCAGGCCGCGCTGCCGCTGGACGATTGGCGCAAGGGCCTGGCGGAGAACAACGCTTCGATCGCCGAAGCGCGGGAGCAGAAGACCTCTTCGGTTTACAATCTGAGCGAGACGCGCGGCCGCTGGCTGCCCAGCCTAAACACCGGCGTGTCCTATAACTCCACCCCGAATCTCCTCAACAGCCAGACCGGCGGACTGGGCCGCGACGGGTTCGGCTATAGCGTGAACCTATCGGTCCCTCTCTTCGACAAGCTGGCGACGCCCACGGCCGTCCGCCAGGCGAAATTGAATCTGCACGGGGATGAAACCCGTCTGACCCAGGCTGAAGCCCAGGCCGCGGCGGATTTCGAACAGGCCCGCCGCCAATACCAGTCCGGCCTGCGCCAGATTTCCCTGGAAGAGCGCAACCTTCAGGTCGCGCGGCTGCAGGCGGAAGCGGCCCTGGAGCGGTATAAGCTGGGAGCCTCCTCCCCCTTGGAATTCCGGGACGCGCAGACGCGGTTGTTGGATGCGGAGGGCCGCTTGATCACGGCGCGGCAAAGCGCCAAGCAATCGGAGGTCGCATTGCAACGGCTGTCCGGCATCCTGATACGGCAGGCCCCGTCCGCCGCGGCCCAGGCGAACCCTTCGGGAGGAAAATGATGTCGATGTTCAAAGGCAAGCCCCTCATCATCCTGATTCTCATCCTGGCGGTGGCCGGCGTCGGGGGGTATTGGCTGTGGGGCGGGCGCAAGGCGGAAGTCAAATGGCGCACCGCCCAGGTGGAAAAGGGTCCCGTGCAGGTTTCCGTAACCGCTACGGGAACCCTGCAGGCGGTGGTGACCGTGCAGGTGGGCACCCAGGTTTCCGGGACGGTCTCGGCCCTGTACGTGGATTACAATTCCAAGGTGAAAAAAAACCAGGTCATCGCCCGCATCGACACCACCCTGCTGCGCGCCGCCCTGTCCGATGCCAACTCCAATCTGCAAAAGGTGGCGGCCCAGGAACTCCAGGCCGCTTCGGAGCTCAAGCGCACCAAGGCCCTGTTCGCGGGCGGGCTGGTGTCCCAGTCCGATCTCGATCAATCC
>JAQBPN010000092.1 GCA_028287505.1 Fibrobacterota bacterium
GATGCCGCCGACGCGACCCTGCAAGCCGGCCTGGAAACCTTCGCCAAGCGCATGCGGGTCATCAACCGCATGATCAAATCGGTCAGCGCCACCATCACCATCCCGGACCTGCTAGACCGCACCATGACCCTGCTCTTCGAGGCCGTCAATTGCGACACCGGCTACATCCTGGTCACGGACCCGGCCAACCACGACAACATCAACGCCCACATCGCCTACGAACGCGGCAAGCGCAAAGAGAACCTGGAAGAAAAGCTCTACAGCCGCACCCTCGTCTCCACCGTCATCCAGAAGAAATCCGGCTTTATCTTCGACAGCGACGAAAGCGGCGAACAGGACCAATCCCTCAGCATCTTCCAACTGCGCATCAAGACCGCCCTCTGCTGCCCCATCCACTCGGAAGGCCAGATCTACGGCGTCATCTACCTGGACAACAAAAAACGCGGCGCCAAGTTCAACGGCGACGATCTCGACCTGTGCATGAACATCGCCGGCATCTCCGGCGTGGCCATCGAGAACATGGAACTCTACAAGAAGCTCGAGACCGAGTCCCTGATTCGCGACCATCTCAAACGCTTCTGCTCCCCCAACATCGCCGAAAAGATCATCGCCGAACGCGGCAGCAGCGACTTCCACCTGCAATCCCAGAAGACCAACCTAACGGTCCTCTTCGCCGACATTCGCGGCTTCACGCCCCTCTCGGAGACCCTGGCCCCCCTGGAAGTGGCCCAGCTCCTCAACAGCTATTTCTCCGAGATGTGCACGATCGTCTTCGCCAACGGGGGCACCCTGGACAAGTTCATCGGCGATTGCATGATGGTCCTGTTCAACGCGCCCATGCCGGTGAAGGACCACGAGTACATGGCCGTGAAGACGGCCCTGGAGATGAAGACGCGCCTGCGCAAGATGCTGCCGGAATTGCAGGCCAAGGGCATCCCGGAATTCCAGGTGGGAATCGGGATCAATACGGGCGAGGCGGTGGTGGGCAGCATCGGGACCAGTTCGCGTATGGAGTATACGGCGATCGGGGATACGGTGAACATTTCATCCCGGGTATGCGGGATTGCGAAGCCGAACCAGATTCTGATCACGGAGAGCGTGCACGAGAAGGTGAAGGATAGGTTTCGGACGGTGATGTTGGGGGCGACGCAGTTGAAGGGGAAGTCGCGGCAGGTGTTGGTGCATGAGGTGGTGGATGATTTGGGGAAGTAGGTAGGGAGTCGCGGAGAGTTTAAGAAAGAGATTTTGAAGAAGGACGGCGCCCAGGTGGGGTGCCGTTTTTAGTTTAGGGACGGCGTTCTGTATTGAATATCAATTTTCAAATGCCTCAATTACAAAACAAGGTTTTGTTTCCCCAAAGAATGGCATCCGGATCTGAATTCCAATGCGCAATCGTATCAACAAAATATGCGCGGCAGCTGTTCTAGGGTGAAGAAAATATTCACCCTAGAACTAGTGGTGTTCAATTACCCCCAAATCAAAAACTAACCCCCAAAAAAGATTTAAATTTGATATTTGAAACCGAAAGAAGAGATGCGAGAAGTTAATGTAACACAGCTAAACAAAGAGCTATTAGACGATCTGATTTGGCTCCAAAAGATTCCCGGGTGTACTAACCTTGGAAGGTATCAAGGGATAAAGGATAGGCTCGAGGAAATTGAGAGAAATTATGACGCCTCAACAAATAGGCTTACTGCTGACGCGGCTGAAAAAGACCTCCTACTCTCTAGCTTGGAAGCGTATGAGCTGCATGATGTAATCCAATTTCTTCGGAAACAACCGTCACATTCCCTTCCGATAAAAAGTCTGCAAAGATTGCTCAATGGACCCGAGTACCATCTCGATGAGGAACCAAAATTTGGCGGTTCTGAGGGTCGGGACATCCAATTCGAGCTAAGCCTTGGGTCAAGAATTGCCGATTCTGGACTGCAAGTCATTGACTATGATGATGTTGTCGTCAACGTTGACGGCATAAAGGTGGGCTTTCAGTGTAAGCGGCCTGCCTACTTAAAGACATTGAAGCAAGCCTTTGAAAAAGCAGTCTCCCAACTTGAAAGCCGGATTTCTTCCGGGAGAAATGATTACGGCTTCGTTGCAATATGCTTGGATAAAGTCTGCGAACTCGATAAGGTACTTTTCCGAGGAGAGGATCACGAACAGGTCACTGAACGACTAATTTTGGAAAGAAACAAGATTAGTCATTTTTTGAGGGCAAACAGAAAATTAGCCAGCTCTAAAAGAATCATCGGCGTGATTCTGAATATTAAAGGATTATTTTTCAACCAGAAAATTGGGCGATTTAGTCCGGTTAGCGCGATCTTTACCGAACGAACAGAGCAGGAAGGGCCTGCAGGGGAATTCGACCGCTTATTCAGCCTTATAGCCACTCAAATGAAAACTGGTAGCCCGGATTAAAGAATTTGGGAGTGAAGAAAACAGGTCCCCTTGTTCTTGATTTGGGGGAGTAAACTCAGCGCACCGTGTCGGTGCTTGGCCTCCGGCGAACACAACAAGCGGCATTAAGGCGGTTTGCTTCGCCGGCCGCGCAAATGGCTTTCCGGATTGGCCTGGCTGTCCAGATTGAGATTCGAGCGGCGCGAACTTCGCAAAAGGCCTACGCCCGCTTGCTCTCACCTCATCTTCACAGCATGTTGCGGACGCTCATTCCGGGGGCGGTAGTGCCCCACTCCATTCGCATCCTCACATGCAGGCCTAATCCGAAAAGCCACTTCATAATGCCGCGAACGTTGTGTGATATTTTGGCTCTTAAAGTGTTGGTAATCGAATTCCATCCTCTTATCAATATTAAGTACTTATTATTTGGGGGGTGAAGAAAAGAATACAAAAGGAAAAATGGAAAACGAACCCGCCATAAATCTAAACTCATCGATGCCGGTAAAAGAAAAAAAGAAATCCTCGAAGGTCGAAGATTTTTTTGTGGAGATATCGGCTTTTCTTTTTTGGGTTTACGTAATCACAAAATTATTTTTGTTTGATATAGACAACTATTTGTTTCAAAAATTCATACCTGGAAATATGTGGGTGCTTCACTACAAGTTAATTTTTATACTTGTTTTCATCGCAGTTGTTTGGTTAGTGACAAAGAAAAACTGGATTTATTTTTGGATTTTCTATATTATTTTTTCGCCAGTGTTTCTCCTCTTTTTTAGAATACCCTGGATTTTTTTCAAATCAAAAAATTGGATTGGTGCTTTTGCATTGATTGGCCTTGTACTATCCTTCTTTAAAAAATTGAAGTTTAATTTCATTTCGGCAGCACTAACCCTACTAGCTTTTCTAACAATTACAAAAGCAACAAACGCGTTACTATTATATGCAGCCATTATTTTTCTCGGCGGGAATCTCGCTGTAATTTTGGTTAGGGCGGTATACTTCTCATTCAAGCCATCCGTATTATTTTCTGTTCAGTCAGAAGCATTGGTTAAGCTTTGGGGATTTTTTAAAAAATCGTGCACGCTGGAAGATGAGCTAAAATCAATGGAAATTGAAAAATATTCAGAACAACAAAGATTAAAATGGATCACGAACCTACAAACGGCGATGATATTTAATCGCGTTTGTTATTTTGTTTCCTCAAAGTTACGCGATTTTCAGAAAAGCAAAATCAATATTGTCTATTATGTTCTTAACTTTTTAATTCTTGTCATTGCTACCGTTTTAATTTTTTCCTTTGCCAATTATGGCGTATTTAGACTTGACCAGAAAAGTTTCTTCTGGGTAACTGAGCCAAAATTTATTTCGTTTTTTAACTACAGCATCAACACGCTCTTCACAAATAGCATTTCCGATTTTTATGCTCGTTCCGGTTTCGCTAGGTTTTTAAGTACAGCAGAAATTGTTTGCGCATTTTTTCTGCTAGTAATCATGTTTTTTCTGGTAACAACAATTCAAAGTAGTCGCCATAATGAGGAGCTTGATCTTGTAATTGGTTCGATAAATAAGCAAGGAAGAGAACTAGACATTTTTATTGAATCCGAGTACAGAATTTCAATTGTAAATGCTATGGAAGAGCTTCAAAAGGCAAAGGCTGGTTTTGTTGGATTTATTTTTTACTTATCCAAAAATGTGGGGGAAGAAAAGTGAAAAACTTTAAGGCACCCCCCAAAGAATAAGATTGAGCCAAAACGATCACACAACAAAGCCCAGCCAGGGCTCCGCGGGTAGCTCCGCATTGCCGGGCCACAAATGGCCTGGGAAGGCTGCACGGCAATTCAGAATAAGCTGCGACGCTAACTTTCTCCGTTGTCTTTTTCGTTCGGCTTCGTCAGCGTCGCAGCTTTTCTTCATTGCGGGCTGCGGGTGTTCGCTCCGGGGTCGACACTCCCCACTCCGCTCACATCCTCGCCCATCTTCTTATGTGGTCCACGTCTGCTTGCCTCATCCCGTCTTCATTATTTGCTGCTGGCGGGCAAGCCCCAAAACCAACTTCACCCTGCGGGCCCGTTGTGTTCGATGGGATGCGGGAATAAGAAGCACCACACATCGCGCGCGGCGGGCATTGCTATAAGAAAGAGCCGAATAGAGCAAAGAATCAGCGCTTTTGAGTATATTTAAGGGTAATTTTTTAAGCCGTTTTGCAGAGCAATTTCGTGGAGTTGGTCCAAGCATCATATTGAGATGGTACTATCAAGATAAAATGCTTGTTCACACACCCGGTAAAAAAGATTGAGACCAGTCCTTCTCTCAGGTAGACTCTGAAGCAACAGAAATTAGGGTAAGCCATGCAAAGTGATTATGAAACAGTTCTGGAACTCACTGGGGTAGACCTTTCTCCTGTTGAATCGAATCGATTGCTTCAGCGCTTTGCATTGGATTTTGGCTGGCAACCTTCCGATACCCTACTTGATCCGAATCTAAATGAATTTTCTAATGGCCACCTTATTGTAGAGCACGGCCTAGAGAGCGCAGCCGTTGTCACGTTTTTCAAACAGCCAATACGTTACGATGACCTTGGGACCAATGAACGAAAACGTCTCCTTTCTCTTTCTTACAATAATCTTATTGATTGGCATATTTATGTTGAGTCGGGAAATGTATCTGTTATTTACAACCGGACCGAATCACCACAACTGGTGGCGTCTAAGAGAGTCACACGACATGATTTCGCGGCCCTTAGACGAGAAGCATTTGAGAAAATAACCGAGGAAAGGCCGACATCAAACCTTCTTGCGCTTGACGACGCATTAATATCAACAATTTCGAATTGGAAAAGACTTTTGGCTGCAGAAATCGGTAATCTTACAAACCGACATTTTTCTGCGCTATTTAATTCAATTATTTTCGCTAGAGCTGCAGAGGACAACAGGCGGTTTCGGAGCGCGCGCGCTGGCGATCTTCAATCAAAGGGACAGGTTTTACTTGCAAAATGGTATTCGGGGCAATTCGAAACTGTTGGTCGCCTTCTTAATGAAGTCACTATAGAACTTATTGAGGGACCAATCCCAGGATATCTTGCAATAGATTCCGAGCTCGACAAATTTTCGAGTCTTAGCAAAACATCCGTCGCATCACTCCTTAGCGATTTCTACCATAATAAATATGCTAGCTACTTTGATTATGACTTTTCGATCATTTCCAAGCACGCATTAAGTAGAATATATGAGCACTACGTTTCGATACTCAGAATAAACGATACGCCTCAGACCAGCCTTTTCCCGGAACTTCCGATTGAACAACAAGATCGCGCCTATGGAAGCGTTTACACGCCTCAGTACATAGCACGGTTCTTTGCTCGATTTATTAGCACTCGTTTCACGCAATCCCAAATTTCTAGTTTAAAAATTGTTGACCCCGCATGCGGCTCTGGAATTTTTCTGAGGACTTTACTCGAATCTTCTGTCGAAGCGGGGTTTCAGCAAGATTCAATCCATCAACTAAGCTCAATATTTGGCAATATAATGGGTGCTGACGTTGATGAAAATGCGACTTTTGCAACGCGCCTTTCGCTTTCGCTTCTACACCTCGTCCTAACAGGATCGCTTCCCGATTCATTAAACATCGAAAATGCCGAAGCAATTGAATACTTCAGTACACATAATGAGCATGATGAAGCATTTGATGTCGTAGTTGCCAATCCACCTTATGTCCCAATTGAAAAACAATCGCAGGAAATGCGAGATAAAGTTTCAACATTTCTTGCAACATTAGCGAGTGGTCGAGTTGATTTGTATGTTCCATTTCTTTTAATTGCGCTCAAGCTTCTTAAACCGGGTGGATACGGTTGTTTTGTATTGCCACACAGTTTTTTGCTAAGCAAGTCTACTCTACGGATAAGGCAACGGCTGAGTGAAGATTGTTACATCCACTGCATAGCCGACCTTTCGGATGTACGAGTTTTTGGTGACGTCGGAGCATACCCGATACTTTTCATTTTCCAAAAAAAAGCCTCAAAAATCGAACAAATAGATGCATTAGTTGTTAAATGCAAAGAGTTTCCTGGGCAAGCACTGCAAGAAGCGATTATTGGGAAAACCACTGAGAATAAATTTTTTAGCATTTATAAAGTTACACAGGCAATATTTCAAAGCGATCAGTGGGTAATCCTTCCAGCAGCTGAGCATAGAATAAATCGAAAATTAGGCGCGCTTCGGCCTTTAAGCGATTTTCTTTATGTTAAGCAAGGTGTTGTAACAGGTGCTGATGATATCTTTTTTAGAACGGCTAGAGATGTAACGAAAAAGGAAAGAGAAATTTGGATTTCTCTTCTCAAAGATAAGGAAATGCTCCCCTATTCTGTACCGGCAGAAACAGAGCTGCTTCTGTTCTATCCTTTTATTGACAATGAAAAGTTATCCGAAAATGTTTTGAGGAAGCGGTTTCCGGAAACCTGGCGATATCTAGTCGCAAACAAACTTGCACTCTCAAAACGAAGCTCATTGGAGAGGTACGGGAAAACGTGGTGGGAACCAATGTGGCCTCGACTTCCAGAAGAGCTACTCAGGCCAAAATTAGTAACCCCTCACCTTATTTTGATTCCAAGGTTTTCTATCGATCTCGAAGGTGAAAAAGCTGTTACTCGCTCTCCATTTTTGTACCCAATCGAAAGCGGTGCAGATGAAGACTTGCTAAAATATTTCCTGGCAATTCTGAATTCTTCAACTGCTTTTTGGCATTTGTCCTCCTACTCGCACCGGTACCGAGGTGGATATTTAATGCTCGAACCAAAAACTCTGAAGAACCTCCCCGTTCCGGATCCATCGTCGGTAGGCTCAGCTAGTATTTCAAGAATTGTGAAGTTAATTGATAAAAGAATTGCGCCAAAAATTAGTAGTTCCTCAGCAGTAGAAATCGAAAAGGAAATAGATGATCTAGTTGCGTCTATGTACTCGCTTTCAAAAGAAGAAAGAAAAAGCATAGGGCTCTGAGATATGTCAGAATTAAAGATTTCGAACGACAACCTTTCGTCCCGTTTTCTAGTAATTCGGCAACGCCTATCTGTACTCCGAACGCATCCGAATAAAGTATCACCCTGGCAGGATGTCGCAGTTGAGCAGTCACCAAACGGACAAGTCTATATTTTAGGTTCTCATGATGGAATGAAAATCAATGCTACATATCGAGACTGGCGATTTTCAACAATTCATAGAAACTTAAAGGCAATGTACTTTGAAATCTGGCAGCCAACGACCGCTCAGCGAATGGAATGGGAACTTCACCAGGCCTATTTTAGCCTATATCATCTAGACAGGAACAAGCGCAAAGAACGGGAAGTGCTTTCCATTCATTGCGATCCCTTGGAAAAACTGAGCGCAACCCACTACGAATACAAGCGCGGCCCTCATTTACATGTAAGTTTTTCTCCTAGTCCATTACCCGAAGCTCATTTTGGCCTCAATCAGTATGAACTGACTGAAGTACTTTCAAACATTAGCAACTTAGATCGTGCGCTAGCTCAAAGCATTCGAATGGTTAGAGACCAGGTATTAACATTAGATTGGGACATTGCTCATACCTGAGAATATGATTGCGTCCTGGTCACAGGGTGCCTCACACGTCGTGTGCTCGGCAACCAACGCACCCCCCGCTCGAATACAACAGCAGTCGTGGCGCGTCGCTCGCTCCTCGCTCCTCGATTAGTTGGGTTTTCTACTCGATCAATTTCCGCAGGATTCCAATCCACCGTTGCCTACAGGAAAAGCAGGCCCGAAATCATAACCAAAACCAGTCGCAGGGAATCAACGAACGCCTTCACCCAGTTGAAGCTTTTGCCGGGTCAAAGCGCGGATATATGGAACGTGCGCGGCGAACGCGAGTATCTATTGCCGAATACGGGAATACATTTCATCCGTATCCATGGGCGCCAGGAGAGGGTCGTGAAGTTTTTCCGACCTTAAAGGGAATCGGAATACCTAGTTTTGTGCAAACGTGTCCTAAGCAGGACATGCATACAAAGGACATCCCGCATGCCATTCCCCACCCTTCGACTCCTGTCTTGTGCGGCCCTGATTGCCCTCCTTTTCGGAGCCGGAGGCAGCGTCCATGCGTCCTGCGACAAATGCCCGGAGCGGCGGGTCACCCTCTACGATTTCGACGTCACCGTTCCCCGGCCGGACAGCTTGGCCGATATGGCGAACTGGTATTTCCTGTTCTATGCGGCCCCGGGAGCGGCGTCGGCGATTTTCACTCCGCAATGCGCCCAGTTCATCGATGCCGCTTTTTACCGCGACACTTCCGGCGTCCCGTCCAAATCGCTCACGGTGGGTATCGATCATCCCAATACGGCCCCTTCGGGGAGCATGAAAGGCATGGACTACCTGCTCACCGGAACCGTCGGTCCGGATGGATCGGGATACAAGCTGACCTTGTCCCTGGAGACGGCATGCGACCGGAAGAAGGTGGCGACCGCATCGGGGCATTTCGATCGGGCCGATCAGGCCTCGACCGTCGCGGCGGATTTGGCCCGGCAGAAGTTCGTTCCGATCGCGGAGATTATCCGGTCCTATGAGCGGGACGTGCGGAGCGCGGATCCGCAGGTTTCCATCGGGGGATACAATGCCAAGCTCACGGTGGATCCCGCGCGCCGCAAGGCATCCATGGGCGAAAAGATTCCCGTCACCTTGACCTTGATCGACTGCGATGGGGAGCCCTTGGCGGGCAGGACGATTTCCCTGACGGGCGGCGGTAAAGCGGCTCCGCCATCGTCCAACGGGACCTTCGCCGCCGCCGAAGCGACCACGGGGAGCGATGGCAAGGTGACGGTCGATTTCACGGTGGGCTCCACCAACGGCACCGCCTTGGCCCGGGCCTATTTTTTCCACAAAACCCCTTTCGGCTGCGAAGCCGTCGCCGTGGATGAGGCCGCCATCGAAGTGGGCGGAAGCGCCGCGTATTACCAGGTCCGGTACGAGTATGAGGAGACCCATATCATGGAGTCCAAGTACAAGGAACAGCCCACGCCGACCTGGATCAAAACGACCCGCAAAACCGATTCCCGGCATACCGTCTTTTCCGGTTCCGCGGTGTTCAAGAACACGGCCAATGCTTTGGGCGGCAGTCTCGTCGAGTTGGAAGGCGCCGGCCTCGAGGGCGGTTTGATGAACGGTTCCTATGTGCAGTCGATCCATTTCACCGCGAACGAAAACTATTCCGACGCCATCGCGACCATCCGGAGCGCCAATTACGAGGATCGGATCACGGAGGGCGCCCCCATCCGATCCGACAGCGCGCTTCCCGATTTCTTCGTGTCCCTGGACCCGGATGACCTGGGGGAGAGCTCGCAGTTCAGCTTCACGCTTCCCTTCGCCCTTCACGGCACCGTGACCGGCTATGGGTTCGAAGTGACCACGGCGAGCGGCAAGGTGTTCGATACCTCGAGTTCGGTCAACGAGACCAATTCCGACGAGACCGTTTTCGGTCCCGAGATAAAAATCATCAACCATTATTCGATGAAGGATTCGGCCTTCCACGTCGAGGGCGCGTTGGATACCGCTTGGTCGGCCGAAGGCACGGATACGGAGTTGCACGGGAAGTTCAGTGCGACCGTCGCGCCCATCGCCCTGCGGATCAAGCCAGACGGGATATTTCCGATCCGGGCTCCGGCTCTTCGCCGGGGGCGGATCCGGGTTTTGAACAATGGGGCCTTGATCGCCTGCAGGCTGCAGGACGTGGCTCCGGAGGCGCGCGTGCGGGTCGAACTCCACTCGCTTAAGGGAGCACTCCTATCCGTACTCCACGATGCTCCCAGAGGCGCGGAGGGGGAAATCACCCTGTCGCTGGATCAGGCCGGGGTCGAGGCGGGGGCGGGGTTGTCGGTGATCGTGTTCCGCGCGGGAGGTTTGCAAGAGAGCCGGGTCTTGTATCGGAGCGGAAAACAATGAGGACCATAGGCCAGGTGTTTACCCTCCTTCACGCTGATGCGCCAACATCCACCCCGGATACTCCGGCGGAAACTTGCTCACCTCATCCAGCCTCTTCAATTCCGCCCCCGTAAACTTCACCTCCACCGCTTTCAGATTGTCCTCCAACTGATCCGGCTTCTTGACCCCCAGGATTACTGAAGTGACCACGGGCTGGTGCAAGAGCCAGGCCAGCGCCAGACGGGCCACGGTGCTCTGCTTCTCCTGGGCCAGCGCCTGCAACACATCGATGACGTTGTACGCCCTTTCCTTGTCTATCGGCGGGAAATCGAAGGCCGTGCGCCGGGAGCCGGGGACGCCGTCATTGCCGCGCGTGTACTTGCCGCTGAGGAATCCCCCGGCCAAGGGACTCCAGACCATCAGTCCCATGTTTTGGTCCTTCAGGACGGGCACGACTTCCCGTTCCAGGTCCCTTCCCGCCAAGGTATAGTATGCCTGCAGGGAAACGAATTTTGCCTGGCGAGTGTATTTGGAGTAGGCGGCAGCTTTCATGACGTGCCATGCGGCCAGGTTGCTGCATCCGATGTATCGGACCTTGCCGGAAGTCACCAGACCGTCCAGAGTGTCGAGAGTGTCTTCCAGGGGCGTCAGCTCATCGTAGCCGTGGATTTGGTAGAGGTCGATGAAGTCCATGTTCAGGCGTTTGAGGCTTGCGTCCACCTGGTGCAGGATATGCTTGCGGGAGAGGCCGGCGCCATTGGGCGTATTGTCCGTTTTGCCGCGTACCTTGGTGGCGATCACCAAGTCCTCGCGTTTGAGCCCGAGGTTGCGGATGGCCTTGCCCGTTATCTCCTCGGCCAGGCCTTCGGAGTAGACGTTCGCGGTGTCGATGAAATTGATCCCGGCTTCTATGCCCCGGCGTAGCAATGCGTCCGCTTCCTGCTGTTGCAAGGCCCCGATATTCTTCCACATCCCCTGGCCGCCGAAGGTCATGGTGCCCAGGCACAGTTCCGAGACTTTGAGGCCGGTGTTTCCCAACAGGTTGTATTTCATGGTGTTCCATCCGGAATAAGGTGGCTGCGCCGGGACGTTCAATCCGGGCAAGGCTGAAACTATTTATTCCGAGGGAGCGGGGATACAGGGGCGCGAAGGAATCGCCTGCCAAAATGGCGGCAGCTTGCCGGTTTTTCTGTTATCTTTTTCACATCCGTTTTGCCCGAGTCCCGTGAAAGCCAGCATGAAAAGAATACTACCGTCCCCGGTTTCCATCGGTCTTGTCCTTCTCGTTCTGTGCGCCCCGGCATTGCTCCCCCTCGGTTGCCTGGGAACCACGGAATCACGAAGCGGGCAAACCATTCCTCCCGGCTGGTATGGCCCTTTGCACAGCCAGGCCAAAACCTCTGGAACCTGGTATTCGGGCTACAATTGTTTTCTCTCCGATGGCCATTTCCAATATCTGGAATTGGGTTTCCGGAAAACCGCGGGAACCACGGTCCTGTTCCAAGCCACGTGGATGAAAGGGACCTGGCGAGCATGGAGCGACACCTTCTTGATTTACCTCGAGGCCAAGGGCGAGTCTTATTCACCGGATGGGTTGGGCAAGGGCTGGCAACAGGAAATCGTTTTCACCACCCTTAAGCCCCAAGCCCCCCGGCCCTTGAACTTCAGGTTGGCCGGCGATACCATGATCGCGTTCAATAAACCGGCCGCGTACTTTGATTCCACCATCAAAACCGAATTGCCCGCCGGGGTCGAGTTCGATCCTGCCCGGGTTTCGGAAAACCTGGTCAAGCAGGTGATTCCCGAATTCCCCGAGGATTCCGCGGCGGTATTGGATTTGGACAAGGTCGCGTACCCCGACAGCTCGAACCTGCCCCATCATTATGAAATCCTGGACAGCGGGGGCATTCCGCTCGTTCTGGATCGGAATCTTCTTACCCTGCAACCAAAGCGCGACTTCTATGGCGATCTCCAGATTATCGTCAAGGCTACCGGATCGGATGGTAAGGGTCGAACCGATTCCCTACGCATCAGATTTTTCAACGTAAATGATCTTCCGGTACTGGTGGAAGCGCAAACAGATACCGCCATCCATTTCGCGGCTGAACTTACGCTGCCGTGGAGGCGCCATTTCCGGGATCCCGATGACTTTTGGCTGAAAGGCGCATTCGTGGGGGATACCTCGAGAATCACTGCCGTTTTTTCGGACTCGATGGTCACGCTTAAGGGAAAAGGGAAATTCGGTCCCGTGCCTATCCGCATCGTGGCGAAAGATGCCATTGGCGCAGGGGATACGCTGGCCTTCACCTTGAACACCAATGGCCCGGCAACTCCGGGAATCCCGCTCGGGCTTCCCATTTGGAGCGACGATGATATGGCGCCAAACATCCTCCTTGAGCGAAGCGAACGGAAAACCATGGCCATCTTCACAATCGATAAGATCTATTTCGTCGACAGCCACGGCGCGCTTATCGGTCCAACCATACCTGTTCCCAAAGCCAAGCCTATCGTGGATTTCGGATTCGATAGGAACAGGATTTTCTTCGATGCCGTGTATGGATCCCAAGTGGATACCATGGCCTGGCTGCAAGTCGATCCGTCCACCCCACTCTTGGCCAAGCGGGCCTTCATCACATATCCAAGCAGCCTCCAGTCGGGAGGGAATTCCTTCGTGCCGGTACGCACATCCTTCGATACGCGGGTATTGTTTACCCACCGATCGACTAAGTACGACTCAGGCAAAGCTTATGGCGTGTATTCCATTGCCGCGGCAACCTCGGGAGGCGCCTTTCAGGAACTTTGCGTGCTGCCCGTTCCCAGGGCGGCGACCATCCGCAAGGTGGTTGAAACCGAGGCCGGATACCTGGTTTTCTGGTACCTCACAAGTGACGGCCTGGAAGCGATGACGGTGACCGCGGGCGCATTTTCCAAAGAGGGCAACCCGATTGGAGTCCCCGCCGTCTTATCTCCTTATACCCCGGGCACGGTCACCGTTCCGGGATTCAAGCGATGCCATAAAATGCTGCTCGATGCTTTCGTGCTCGACGGCCGCATCGAGGTGCTGCACTCGACCGCCAACGGCACCGAAGCCGGATTCGGAGGGAAGTTTTCCGATGCCTATATCATGAGGACGGCGTTCGAAAAAGATTTGTTCACCTCTTCCGCGCCCGAAGTCATACTGCCGGGAACGGTGAAGCCCGGTGATTATGCAGGCGTCTACCCCCTCCATCTGGGACTGCTGGGAGGATCCCGATACCGGATTTATTGGGGACTTTGGGCCGATGTCTCCGATAACCCGACCATTGGGGCGGTGACCGTCGATGCGGCATCCAAAACCTATTCCGAGCCTGCCGAAACGCCCCCGGGCAAAACCGTGATGGATTTCCAATTCGCGGATGGTACCGTTTTCAGAGACTCTTACGAGACACGCGCCGGGGGGTATCTCCCTTAGCGCCACGATTCCCATTCCGTGGAAATGACTAGCCGGGATCGAACAGCCTGGATTGGAAGCGGGAAGACCGGTAGGCGGATTTGATGCTCTCCCCCAGTCCTCGGAGTGAAAAATCCTCCTTCCCGTTCTGGCCATTGTAAAGATTGAAGAATTTGATCCTTTGGTCTCCGGCAAGGCTCCCGAGCGATTGGGCATACCAAGCCTCCTTGGCGCCGCTCTCCGTCCGGTTGGTTCCGAATTCACCGAGCCCGAAAGCCGGGATCAGCGAGTCCCCTTCGGCCCGCCGGGATTCCAGGAAGCGTCCCATCTCATTGTAAAAGTACTCCATGGCCTGTTCCAGCGTTTGGGTCCGTTTTTCATGGTGTTCATATGCGTCCACGAAAATAAGATCGGCATATCCCGAACCGGGGAAATATTGGAATGGTCTGTTCCAGGACCGCAATGGAAAATCCTCGGCGTTGGGACAGAAGACCCAAAGCAGATTGCCCGCGCCTTCGCGGATGAAAAGGTCATGGACATGGCGCCAAGCCTGGATGAACTTTTCCGGACCATCGGCACTCCCATTCCCATCGGCATCGCCGCCGCCGGCGTAAGGATACCAATCGCCGTTCATTTCATGGGCGTACCGGAACAGGATGGGAAGATGGAAATCCCGGAGAACCCCGGCCAGGGCCTTGAGCGACGAATCGAATTCACCCCTATTGATCATTGCGATGAAGGTCTTCTGGTACGCCTTGTCCGGTTCATCATAATCCTTGGGGTCCAAGGTAACGTAAGGAACGCAGCCTTTGGCATGCGCGGCGTCCAGAAATGATTTCAAATGCCCGGGCCTGCTGGAAAGATCGAAATAGGCGCCGACCGTGGCCGGATACACTCCCGTCTGTTCATGAAACACTTCGACGTTCGAATCCACCTCCCAAGCGTAATTCATGGAACGGAATGCGAATTGTACTCCCACTACGCCCTTTGCATTGTCCATCGCATAGCTCTCGACGAATGGGTTTTTGGCGTTCCGGAGCAGAGAAAGGTCGAAGGTGGTAGGAGTGTTATCCGGTTCGTCCGCGGTTTCGAAGAGGCACGAACCGAGTAGGAATGGACAGATCAGGAACAATCCTGCGGCCGGAATTCGGATCGCCGGTGGAAAACGAAGGGATGGGTCGGGCCGCCGGCGATTCAGAGGAGACTTATCTTCCTGGTTACGGATCCCGATGCCAGGTCCAGCCGCAGCAAATAGATCCCGGTCCCGAATCCGCCCGGGAACACGGCTTTGCGGCCCGCTTCGGTGAGCGAGGCGCGGACGATGAGCCTTCCATCCAATCCGATCAGCGAGGCGCTCTTCACGCCGTTATCCGCCAAGGTGAGCGTAATCGTTCCCGCGCCCATGCGCAGCACCGTATAGCCCGTTTTCCCGGGCATCGCATCGTTCCTGATGGATACGGGACTGCAAGTCGATAAAGCCGGACTCGCGGGCCCGAAGCAAGGTTTGTCCGTAATCTTGAGATTCTTGATTTGCCACTTGCCTCCGTGATCGCCTTGCAGACCCAGATAGCCTTCTTCGATATAGCCGCTTTGGCGGTCGCCCGCCACCTTGTTGGTCAGCCGGCTCTCCGCGTACCACTTGCTCCTGTTATAGGCCTCCCAGAAATCGGGACTGTGATATTTGTAGCCGGTCACCTTGACGCCGTTCGACCAGTGCTCGACGCTGTCCCCAATCACGATTATGCGCGCCTCATTCCATAATCCGGTATTATAGGCGTTATAGACAACGGGGTCCGGGGCATAAAGGTCGTATGCCGCTGCCGGATTGTCCTTGCCAAGATACGTGACGTTATTGATGGTGTATTCGACTCCCGACTGCCAACTGCGATCATATTGGACTGTGGAACGGTACATTATGCCTTGTCCCCCATCCGTTTTGTAGGTCATCCGGAAGTCGAAGTCCCGGTAGGTTTTGACGGAGCGGAGATCCGTGGCATTGCCCGACGGGAGCCGGATGCAGGCGCAGGCGGAATCCAGGATCCATTTGGCGCTGATGCCGGTGTTGGTGGAATCGCCTTTCACATAGTCGGCCCAGTGGGATTGGAAACCGGCCAAGGTGCCGTCGAAAAGGAGTTCATACCCTTGCTGGACTTCAATGGGAGTCAGAACATTGTCCGCCGCGCGGGCCTGGCCCGATTGCATGGCCGCCAAAGCGATAGCGCATAGAAACGATCTTTTCATCAGAGCCCCCACGGATTTCCGGCATTACGCGTGCCCGCTCCTTGAATGAGCCGGGTCCGATGGTAAGTTACAGCCAATGGTCCAAGGATGTCCTGCGTCCGGGAATGAATACGTATTCCGCGGGAGAACAATCTTATCAGCGCAAAAGCTTCCGAGTTGCGTTCGATGGAGTGGGCGTGAGGGAGAAATCAATTCCCGGTGGCATACCCTGACACTCAGGTCAAACCTGGAGGGCCCAATGCCGGAATTGTTTCGCTGGAAAAACTGCAAGTCTGGCGAAAGGAGGTCCCTCCGCCAGACGTACGTAATGAAGGAGTCTACCGATTAACGGCCGCGACCGCCGCCGCCGTATCCGCCGCCACCGCCGCCGCCGCCGCTGCGCTGGGGGCGCTCTTCGGCTTCGTTGACCTTGAGCGCGCGCCCATCGATGTTTTTCCCGTTGAGCTGAGCGATGGCCGCGCTGGCGGCCTGATCGGAGCCCATCGTGATGAAGGCGAAGCCGCGGGGCTGGCCGGTCTCACGATCGGTGGGAATGGCTATTTCGCGGACTTCGCCGGCAGCCGAGAATTCTTCTTGGAGAGTTTCTTTGGAGGTGTTGAAGGAAAGATTTCCTACATATAAACGATTACCCATGATTCAACGCTTTCTGTGCTTCCTGCTGAATAGCCGAAGGGGCTGAATATGCAGTCCGTTCGCCGAAGCATCATAGACATAGGTAATCGTAGAGGGTTTGGCCATCTTTATAGGGTCTCACCCCTCGTTTCCCGCCCAATCGCCAATGCACCCAGGGTAATGGCCGCCGCCGCCGACAGATAATACCCCACGAACCGCAAACCATAGTGGGTGGCCAGGTAGGTCGCGGCATAGGGCGCCAGGGAAGCCCCGAAAATCCCGGCCAGGTTGAAGGTCAGGGAAGCCCCCGTATATCGGACTTTCGTGGGGAATAACTCCGATAACATGGCCCCCAGCGGCCCATAGCACAGGCCCATCAATCCCAGCCCCAAGGAGAGGGACAGTACTACCAGGGGCGTGCTCCCGGACCCGAACAGAGCCCCAAAACAGAGCCCAAACAGGATAATCGCCCCCATAATCCACATTTGCGTGCTCCGGCGCCCGTACCGGTCCGCCAGCCAACTGGCTACTGGGATGGTCAGTCCGAAAAAGACCACGCCGAACATTTGCATCAGCAGGAAGGTATTCCGGGAATAGCCCAGGGATTTCGTCCCCCAGGCCAGGGTGAACACCGTCATCAGGTAGAAGTCCACGAATACGGTCAGGGCCAGCATGGTTCCCAGCACCAGGGTGGGCCCGTGGGATTTGAAGACCTCCAGGAGGGGCACGGACACGCGTTCCTGCTTTTCCAGGGACTTGCGAAACACGGGGGTTTCCTCCAGCTTCAGGCGCACGTAGAGGCCCACCCAGACGAGCAGGGCGCTGGCCAGGAAGGGAATGCGCCAGCCGTAGCTGAAGAATTCCGCATCGCTCAGGACCTGGCTCAGAACCAGGAAGATGCCGTTGGAGAGGATGAACCCGATGGGGGCGCCCAGTTGGGGGAACATCCCGTACCAGGCGCGTTTCCCCGGCGGGGCGTTCTCCGTGGCCAACAGGACTGCGCCGCCCCATTCCCCGCCCAATCCCAATCCCTGTCCGAAACGGCACAAAGCCAGCAGGGACGGGGCCCACAGGCCTATCTGGTCGTAGCCGGGCAACAGGCCGATGGCCACGGTGGAGGCTCCCATGGTGAGGAGGGCCGCCACCAAAGTGGCCTTGCGGCCCACCCGGTCGCCGAAATGGCCGAACAGGGCCGAGCCGACGGGGCGGGCGAAAAAGGCGAGGGCGAAGGTCGCCAGGGATTGCAGCGTGGCCGTGGCGGGGTCGGATTTTGGGAAGAACAAATGGGGAAAGACCAGGACCGCGGCGGTGGCGTAGATGTAGAAGTCGAAGAATTCGATGGCCGTGCCGATGAGGCTGGCGAACAGGATGTGGGCGGTGGAATTGGGTTTGGCGGTCATTTCCAAAGAATAGGAAATAGCGCCCAAGCCCATGGATGAAGGAGCGTCAAAAAGCTCCATCCGTCGACTTGGAGAGCGCTTCATGGCCACGCGTTTCCCGCAGCCTGGACTCGAGCGCCGGCACAATCGTTTGCAGGGCGTCGCTACCGGCAACGAACACCTTAGGCGGATTCTCCATCCCGGCAAGGTTGACCAGGGCGACACCGAGCTTCGCCGGATCCCCTGGCTGCGTGCCGTTGTAGGCCATCCACTGCTCCTGGACCTTGCCCCCACCCGCGTAGTCCTCAATGGTTCCGCTGGGGAACTTAACGTTTTCAGGCGCAAGTAGATTGGTGCGGAAGAAGCCCGGCTCAACGAGCGTGATTTTGATGCCGAATGGCTCGACTTCCGTCGCTACCGAGAGTGAGAGGCCTTCAACCGCGAACTTGGATGCGGCATATGCGGCACAGTGCCTAAGCCCGACGACGCCGGCGACCGAGCTGATGTTCAGGATGCGGCCGGACCGCTGTTTGCGCATCACGGGCAGCGCAGCCCGCATGGCGTAGACAACGCTCCAGAAATTCGCGGCGAATTGCTGCTCCATCTGGGCTATGGTCATCTCCTCGAAATTGCCCAGCAGACTGTATCCGGCATTGTTGACCAAAACGTCCAACCGGCCGAATTCCTTAACCGTTTCCCCGACGGCTTTACCCGCCTGTGCCTCATCGGCAACATCCCATTGGACGAACCTTATTTTTTCGCTCGCTACTTCGCGGAAGGCATTCCGCACCTTGTCCAGGTTCCTGCCGGTCGCGACCACGCGATCACCGGCTTTCAATGCCGCCTTTGCAACTCCGGCTCCAATGCCGCTCCCAGCGCCTGTGATAAGCCATACTTTGCTCATATTCATTCTCCATTGAAATACTCATATCTACCCGTACTGCCGATCCAATTTGTTATCGACAGCAACACGTTTGATAATGCTCGTCGCTTACCGGTTCCATCCAATCGACTACTTTACCATTGAGGTTTTCCTGAATGGCAATATGGGTCATAGCCGTGTTTGCCCTTGCGCCGTGCCAATGCTTTTCACGCGGTTCGATCCAGACCACGTCGCCGGGCTTTATTTCCTCGGGCGGTTTCCCTTCACGCTGGACCCACCCGGAACCTGCAGTAACGATCAGGGTTTGACCCAGCGGATGCGTATGCCAATTCGTACGAGCACCAGGCTCGAAAGTGACGCTTGCACCGACAGCGCGCGCCGGTTCCGGAAAGCTGAAGAGTGGATCAATGCGTACCGTTCCGGTGAAATTCTCCGGCGGACCTTTGCCGGAGGGTTGTGAGCCGTTCCGTTTGATTTCCATAATCTTCCTCCTGCCTCGGCTATTCTTCTGAAAATAGATTTGCCGCTTTCCGAGGGCCAAAGACCTATTTTGTGCTTAGGGGTTCCATGCGCTGGAACAAATGACCGGTCGCTGAGGAAGACCAAGGAGGACAGCATGCGTATCGGCATCCTGGGTTCGGGGTTGATGGGCGGCAAGCTTGGAACAATCTTCGCGCGGGCAGGGCATGAGGTGGTGTTCAGTTATTCGCGCAGCCACGAGAAACTCGAAGAGCTTGCGCGAAGCTCCCAGGGGAAGGCCCGAGCGGGCACGCCGCGCCAGGCGGCCCAGGAGGCGGACGCTCTGCTGTTGGCCGTGCATTGGTCCCGGATGGATGATGTGTTGGGCAAGGCAGGGGACCTGTCCGGCAAGGTGATCCTGAGCTGTTCACTCCCCATGAATACCGGCGATACCGAGCTCGTTGTCGCCCATACCTCTTCCGGCGCGGAGGAACTTTCCAGGAAAGTTCCCAAGGCCCGGGTCGTCTCCGCGTTCAACACCGTTCCGAGCGAAGTGCTGTTCGATGTCTTCGAGGCCCGGCACAAAAAGGCCAGGCCCAGCCTCATGTACTGTGGGGACGATGAGGATGGCAAAGGGACTGCCGCCGGATTGATCCGCGATGCGGGATTCGAACCCGTGGATGCGGGTCCTTTGCGAATCGCCCGATATGCCGAGCCGTTCGCGTTGCTGGTCGCCCAGTTGGCATACGAAGGCACAGGCGGTCCGGAACTGGCGTACCGGTTCGAGCGGATGGGTAAGTAGGCTGATGAGCGGATGGCCAAAAGAAACGGCATTTTGGGCCGAATGCCTTCGATTGGGAAAGATTTTTAGGTTTTAGGGGTCCGCGAAAAAAGTTTGGCGGCTTGTCGATTTCCGGGTCCGCCGATCGCAGTGTAAGTAGAGCCGAAGGCTGGGCAATGCCGCCCGACAAGCCGGAGTGCAAAAAAAGGAGAAGCACATGAAAGTCATCGTCATGGTCAAGGCCACCAAGAATTCCGAAGCGGGAGTGATGCCCAGCGAGAAGCTGCTCACGGATATGGGGAAATTCAATGAAGAACTGGTGAACGCCGGTATCATGCAGGCGGGCGAAGGCCTGCACCCTTCCGTCAAGGGCAAGCGGATCCGCTTCGGGGGCGGAAAGCGGACTGTCGTCGACGGGCCGTTCACGGAAACCAAGGAACTGGTTGCCGGATTCTGGATTTGGAAAGTGAAAAACATGGAAGAAGCGGTGGCCTGGGCGCAGCGCTGCCCGGATCCCATGCCCGGCGAAGAGGCCGAGCTCGAAATCCGCCCCGTGTTCGAAGCCGAGGACTTCGGCGCGGAATTCACCCCCGAGCTGCAAGCGCAAGAGGAGCGCCTGCGCGCAAAAGTGGAGCAGCAGCAGAAGTAAGCCCGCTCCCGGGTCAACGCATCAGGTTGGCCTTAGTGGGGGTGCGGAAATAGATCCCGGGATGGATTGCATCGGACGTCCTTCCTCGCGCATCGAAACCCTCTTCCCCGGCCACTGGCTTTCCGCTCCGGATCGATTTTCCGGTCCCGTAGCGGAAAGCGGGGGATAAACCGGTGGTGCTCCCGGTCAAATCCATGATTTCCACCCTGCGGTAATAGACTTCGGCGGCTTCGGCTTCGAAGCCGATTTTTCCTTTTAGCAACGGCGCGAACTGGTCCGGATTCGTTGCCATGCGCTGGCGTAGTTTGAAAACCCGATTGTTGACCTTGCCGTTGGTGTAATACACCACGCTGTCATCGTGCACGTACATCTCCAGGTCGTTCCATCCCGCTATCTCATAATTCGCGTTCTTGGACAACCCGACATAATCCGTGGGCGCGGGATGCTCATATAGGACTCCGCCCGCGGAAGCCTCCATGAATTTCGGGGTTCCGGCGATCGAGTTCGGATCCACAGTGGTGGTCACCCAAACGTTTCTGAGCGCCCAGACATCTCCCACGTCGCCTTCTTGAATCTGGAATTCGACGCAGCGCGGCCAACCATCCTGGTCGGGTCCCGTGATATGGTAGAGCAGGCCCGCATCTCTTTTCGCGGTGGTGGGCGCGAATCTTTTGGTCCCGAATTTGAATTGCCACCGGATCCGGTAATGGGAGTATTCCTTTTCCGTGGCCAGGTACCCGTAAGAAATGGTGGACCCATCCGCGGATTTGGCATACACGTGGATGGAGGAGTCGGGATCCACGGAGAAATAGCCGCCGGGATCCTGGTTCTTCCCTTTTCCGTCTATCCAGGTATAAAAGCCCGAGAAATCCTTGCCGTTGAATAGAGGCGTCCAAGTCGGAGCCCCCAACGAAAGCGTCCGCACGAAAAACAGAATCGCCGCTATCAGATAAAGAACCCTGCCCATCATCCCCCCCGAATCCGTCGGAACAAGCCCTACCTCTCGGATTTACCTCCAGGTCGGGGAGTTGATCATGGGTCCGTGTAGGAAATTCAGATCAAAAGGACCTATGCGATACTCAGCCCTACAAGCGCAAAGAAAGCGATTTTCAAAGAGAGCCATGGATAAAAAAGCTTTCTTATTGGCAACGGCGTTGATTTCGGGTCCGGCGATCGTTTTGGCCGGGCCGCCTTTTTTGACGGACGATCCGGAACCGGTGGACTACCGGCATTGGGAATTTTACATCGCGTCACAGCATACCCGAGCGTCCGACCGTTGGTCGGGAACCGCGCCACATTTCGAATTGAATTATGGTGTCGTTCCCAACGTGCAATTGCATCTCATCGCTCCGCTGGCCTATAACGCCCCGAACGAGGGGCACACGCATTACGGCTATGGCGACACGGAACTCGGCTTCAAATTCCGTTTTATCCCGGAAATGGAATATCTTCCGCAAGCGGGAATTTTCCCCTTGCTGGAAGCTCCCACCGGCAGCGAATCGGACGGATTGGGCAGCGGCCATGTGCAGGTGTTCCTGCCGTTGTGGCTGCAAAAAGGTTTTGGCGACTGGACGATTTACGGCGGGGGCGGCTACGGCATAAATCCCGGCGCGGACAACGAGAATTGGGGCTTTGGCGGCCTGGTCGTGCAAATGCAAATCACCAAAAATGGATTGCTCGGCGCGGAAGCCTATCATCGCACACCAATGGAGACCGGCGGACGCGGCGACACGGGCTTCAATATCGGGACGGTCATCGATTTCACCGTACATCAACATCTGCTGTTTTCCGCCGGACGTTCGATCGACGGCCCGACGGACTCTCAACTTTATCTCGCCTACCAATTCACCTTCGGTCGGGGCGGCGTTGAACCATCAGCCTTCCATAAAGGGGCACAGGACCCATGGCGGGAAATGGACCATTAGGTATGGTCCTTGGATTCCGGGCAGGGTTAGCTACCTTAAAACCCCGATATTCTTGAATATCCCGCCGCAGCCCTGATTCAAAATAACGGATCCATGAAAAAGATTACACTCCTTCTCGTTCTGTCACTTGCAATGAGTGTGCGTGCTTATGAGGAGGAATACGATGAATCCTTCCATGCGAACGACAATAAGAACATCTATATGGAAATCCCCATGATTGGGAACGGATTCGCCAGGGTTTTTCCCTCCCGCATCCTGTCGCTGAAAGCGGATGTCACCAGTCAATTCGGCCTGGTGGCAGAGCCCTTGTTGGGATATGGCCTGGTCCAGGGGTATGGGAGCACGGCCGGATTCTACTATCGGAACGGAAAAAATTTCAGCGGACTGAAGTATGCGCTCACCCATATCGATGGGTACGGTTTGTTGCATGAATTCTTCTACGACTATCAGTGGTATTATCGGACCAAACCCGGCATCAACCTCAGCCTCGGCTTTTCGGCCGGCGTCGGCATGACCCACTACGGCGACAGGAAACATGAGATCCGCACCGCGATCTATGCCATAGGGATAAATGCGGGCTACAACAAAACCTTCTATCCGCGTGATTATGATGACGAGGTCAAGATCGAAATAGGGCCGACCTTCCGGCTGCATTGCGATTTGGCATACCTTTTCAAATACAACTGACCATGAAAACAATCTTATTCGTTCTGCTCACACCACCATCAAGGCCGCCACCCGATCTCCGGCCACCAGAAACCTTCCCGCCAGAACCCGCCCCTGTGAAAATTCCCCGATGTCCTTGGCCAATTCCAAAGTGAACCGCCCCTCCGCCTCCAAGCGCACCGACACGTCCTGGAATCCCACCCAAATGTGGGTCAGCGGGAATTGCATTTTATAGAAGGCCTCTTTGGCGGAGAAGATCGCGCTGATCCTCGCATTCCGGGTCGAGTCCGGCCCCGCCTGCAATGCTTCCCGTTCCGAATCGGTAAACACCTTCGAAGCGATGGAATCCGTGATCCGACCCACGGACTCGATATCCAGACCGATGCCGCGGAACAGGCTTTTCCTGGCGACCGCCACCGCGCAATAGTCGCGGGTATGCGTTATGCAACCGGCAATCCCCTCGGGCCACATCGGGCTGCGATCGGGATACGCGCCGATGGGCGGGGAATCCGCTCCCGACAATCCCAGGGCCCGCCGCGCATAGGACCGGCCGGTCAGGAATTCAGCCTTCCGTTTGGGCCCGAAGCCCGATGCCCACTCGGCTTCGGCGGGCGCCACCTCCCACCCGTCCGCCAGGATGGGCCCCTCCACGCATAGGACTTCAGGTGGAATAATGGATTCAAGCACGCGGGTTCCTCTATCACTCTTGGACGAAAATCCTGGAAAAAAGTAATCAAACCGGTTCCCATTCCAGAGTCTGGATGGGAGAAAGGGACCTTTGGTTACAAAAATCCCCCGCACCCTGCCCAAAGTTTATATTCGAAACAAAATCGGAAGGCTCCCATGACCCCGGAAATCCTGTCCATCCTGCGCTGTCCTTATTGCCGCGGAACCTTCGTATTCGCGGAAACGCCGCACCCCAAACCCCTGGCCGCCGCCTGCGGCATACTACGCTGCGGTTGCGGGGCATTCCCGGTAATCGACGGAATTCCCATTTTGAAAAAAACGCCTATCAGTCCGCTGGAAAACGGCGGGCCCTTCGACCAGGCGGATGGGGTTCCCGTTGCGGAACTGGTCCGCTTGTTGGAGGCCGGACGCGCCGTCGATGCGTTGTTGGAATGTCTGGCGGTACCCGGAAGGCGGGCTGCGGCGGCGGTTTCACGCTTGGCGCCCCAGCGCATCGCCCGCGGCGAGGGCATGCGCCGGTTGCTGCGATTTCCCGCCAAGTGGCGTCTGCTCCGGCTCCTGGCCAAGCGCGACAGCCTGAGCGCCCGCGCCGTGTTGGAATTCTTCTTCACGCCCGAATCCGCGCTCGGTCAACTCTATGGCACCTTCTTCATCATGCGCTTCTGCCAGCCCCGCAATCTGGCGGCGCTTTCACTACTGGCCACCCTTCCCGGCGGCAAGCAGCAGGGTTCCCCGGGCGGTAAACCGATCCTGGACATCGCTTGCGGCCTTGGCCACTTGGAGCATTACCTCACGGGCCGGGCCGATCCCGCAGCATCCGTGGGCACGGATATGAATTTCTTCCATGTTTGGATGGCGCGCCACTGGTTCGCGCCCGCCGGGGCCTACGTCTGCGCCGATGCGAGCGAGGGACTGCCCTTCGCGGACGGATCCTTTTCCGCCACCCTCTGCGCCGACGCCTTCCACTACATTCCCAACCGACATGGCCTGCTCGGGGAAATCGAACGCTGCGCCCCCGGCCGGCCCGTTTTCATCATCCGCGTGGGCAACAGCGAAGTGATGCCCAACGAAGGGACCGAACAGTCGCTGCTGGGTTACCTGGGGGAATGCTCCCGCTTCGGGGAGGGCGTGCACGCATACAGCGAAGCGGAACTGGTGGAGGCCTACCTGCGCGGCAAGAATCCCCTGACGCGGCCGGACCGCGTCCCTCCCGGCCTCGACCGGGTGAAGTGGCTCTCATTGGCCTGGAACATCGGCGCCGAACTGCGCGAGAGGGCGCCCGCCAAGGACGATCCGCCCCATGCCGTGGGTCGCATAGGCATCAACCCCATCTACCGGGTCTCCCGGCGCGCCCAGGGCCGGACCCTGCTGCGTTTCGAGTTCCCCCTCCCCTGGTACGCCTACGAGAATCACGGGATGCTGGCGTATCATCCGCAATACGTGGATGTCCCCGATGCCGGCCGCGAAGCCCTGCAAGCCTGGCGTGACAACGCCGATCTGGCCAAGCTGGTGGATTCGTTCGTCATGATCGGAATGCCCGAGCGCTTCGACTCGCCTTGACGGGACGCCGGGCCGAGGGGACGCGAGGCCGATGGCCCCGGCGCCCTATTTCGCTTTTCCCTCGAATACCGGGTTCGCCAGATCGAGGGCGTGCGCCTTGACGTCGTGCGGCCAGTCCTCCATCTGCAGCAGGAAGTTTTTTTTGTCCTTCTTGTAGAGCGCCCGTATGGCTTCTTCGTATCCTTTCAGGTCTCCGGCGACTGCGAACATGAATTTGTAGGCTTTTTCCTGGATTTGCTTGATGGAATTGCCTTCCAGGGACTTTTTTTTCGCTTCGTCAACGAGCCTCCGCAGAACTGCCGACGCGCCTCCCGATTGCGAAGCGAGCCATTCCCACTGGCGAGGCAGCAAAGATACCTCGCGGGAAACCACCCCCAGCCTGGGCCTGCCGGGTCCCGAACTTTCCGGACCGTCTTCCCTGACGAAAACTTCGAGCCGCTTGAGGACGTCCTTTTCGGTGCCTTGGAAGTTGAAGTCCATGGTATTCCCGGTGGCATCGCTGAAAACCAGGGTGGAACTGTTTTCGGCCTTTCCAATCCGCCGCTTTATGCCGAGGATCACCTCCGGCAGCGGTCCCTGGGAAACCAGCTTGTGGCCTTCGAATGCGGTATAGGTATTCACGTTTTCCATTTTCACCTCGGACTTAATTATACCCGGGTAATATACATTTGTCAATATTACCCGGGTATAATTATCAAACAAAGGGCAAGGACCCGCCCCGGGGTTTGCGATTGATGTTATGTTTTAAAGGCCGGTATCCGGGAGACTTTGGATTTCCCGGAGCCGGAAAAGCGGTTCCCTGACCGGGCTCCGCGCAAGGAGATGAGTCCCATGACCAAGTCCTTATGCCTGGCGATCGCCACCGGATTCACGCTTGCGGCCCTTGCGCAAGCGGCGTCCCCCATCAAGGAAGCGGCGAAACTCAGGATCAAGCCCCTGGAAGGCAAACTTCCCGGCATCGAAGCCCAATACAACCCGAAGGAAATCACCGTCGACAAGCGTCTGGACTGGGAAAAGTCCAAGGACAGCCGCGACGATGCTCCCAGCCTGGAATTCAAGGCAGCGGAACCCAAGACCATGAGTTTCGAATTGATGTTCGACACCTTCGAGACCAAGGAGAATGTGTACGATAAATTCATCGCGGCGCTGGAGGCGATGGCCAAGAGCGATGAAGGCCTCAAGCGTCCGCCCAGGGTCTCAATCATTTGGGGAAATGCGTTGCCCAGGTTCGAGGGAGTGATCTCATCGCTCAGCGTCAAATACACCCTGTTCCTGCCGAACGGCACTCCCGTGCGGGCCACCGTAAACGTGGGACTGCAAATGGCCGAAAAAGTCGCCCTGCACACGCCCCATTGCAACAACGACATCATGGATGAGGATGAGACGGGTCCCGATTGCGGCGGCGTCCTTTGCCTTCCCTGCAACGTTCCATAGCCATATGTGCCGCAACATCAAAACCCTGTTCAACTTCGACCCTCCAGCCACCGAGGGTGAGATCCAGGCCTCGGCCCTGCAATTCGTCCGCAAGCTCAGCGGCTTCAATATCCCGTCCAAGGCCAACGAGGCCGCGTTCAACCTCGCCGTGGAGCAGGTTGTGGGGGCCGCCACGATCTTGGTCCGCTCCCTGGTTACCAATGCGCCTGCCCGCAATCGCGAGGTGGAAAAGGCCAAGGCCATGGAGGAGTCCCGGAAACGGTTCGGACCGTCCACCGTGAAAATCCGGCCTTTGAATCGGGATATATAAGGGTGTCTATAACGTTGGTGCCGACCGTTCAGAACCCGTAGGCCGAGCGCAGCTGGTCCTGGGTCGGCATGGTGTCGTAAACCTCTTCACGCGGACCCCTCCACTTCCCCCCAGCCAACTCTTCCAGACGCACCGGGGTCTTGGAGCCGTTGCTGTTGACGACTTCGATGGTGGTCGCCTTGGGTTCCTGGAAGGTTTCCTCCTGCTTTACCGCATCGGACTGTTTCTCGACATAGACCGTATCCGGCTTCTGAACGACAACGTATCCTTCCGGAGCGGTCCGGTAGTAGATGCCTTCGTAGTAGTAGTACACGGAAGGCCCGTATCGCAGACGTACTGCCGCGGAGGGGACGACGGCTACCGTGACTCCCAGGGGTGGCGGCATAAGGAAATACGCATGTCTCCTTCTCCCGTAGAAATGGCCATAGTGGTAATAATATGGGTTGCCGCCGCCGCGGACCACGACCCGCACGTATTCATGGGGGTGATGGACGACGACGACCCTGCGGTGGGAATGCGGGTTGGCGGGGGCCAAGGAGACCACGGCAAGGATTGCCGGGATAACGAGGGAAACCAATTTCCAGATTTTCATTTTCCGTCTGCTTTCCCTAAGTACGTACCTGATTTAGGTCTGATGGGTATCCCTATAAATTAGATAGTTCCCAACCTTAAACCGTTCCCGATTAGTGCCTTTGAAAGTCCTTGGAGAGGCCTGGCTCGCGGTTTTGGAGCGCCTCAAGTATATTTCCTGCTGTAAAACCATGGAAATAACCGGCGCGTCCTATTTAAACACCCTGGCCACCCTCTCAATCACCTTCGTGGGCTTTTCCGCCTTGCTGATCTTCTTCCGCCAAATCGCCGGCGGGGGCATGTCGAAATACGACAATTACTTCGTGCTCACCTTCATCCAAACCGGTTTCATCGTCACCATCGGATCCATCATTCCCCAGGTGGTCCATTCCTTCGGGAACAAGGAAACCCTGGCTTGGCGCATCGCCAGCGGATTGATCGTCATTCCCCTGTTCATCTTCGTGGCTACCCTGCCGGGCCGGAGACGGGCCGTCACGGGCACTTCCATGCCGGTCGCGATCCGGATTCCCTTGGCGTGCCAGTGGTTGGCGGCCGCGCTTCTTGTATTGAATGTCGCGGGGGCGCCCCTGGAACCGTCCTTTTCCCTGTATGCAACGGCGCTGGCCATCGTGCTTATCACAGCGATGGTGGCGTTCCTCTTCGCGCTGGGGATCATTTTCAGGGAAACCAAGAATTAGCCTTCGATCGAAATCCCAAATCCTTTCGAAAACCATTCCGATCTGAATTGGTTTAGTGCCTGTTTTCCATTTTTCAATGCTGGCGGCCATTCAAAATACCCAAAAGGCCTAAAGAGGACCTAAAGAGGATTCAGGAAGGATGTCTTGCGTTAATTATTATTTAATTATATTGTAATTATGCCGGATATGGTTTTCAAATGGGATACCAAAAAAAATTCCCATAACCAGGAAAAGCATGGTGTTTCATTTGAAGAAGCCAAGTCCGTATTTTATGATGAAAATGCCAGACTTATCGAGGATCCGGACCACTCTGAAATTGAAGACAGGTTTATTCTTCTCGGTTTCAGTTCTGCGGTAAGACTACTTGTGGTCTGCCATTGTTATAGAGAGGACGAATCCACCATTAGAATCATTTCAGCACGCAAGGCCACAAAATCCGAGACAAGAAATTACTTGAGGTAACTATGAGACAGGAATACGATTTTTCGAAATCAGCAAAAAATCCTTACGCTAAAAGGCTAAAAAAACAAATTACGATTCGGCTCGATGAGGATTCCATATCCTATTTCAAAACCATGTCCCAAAAGACAGGAATTACTTACCAGAATCTTATCAATCTGTATTTAAAGGACTGTGCCGCAACCCATCGCAAGCTGTCTTTCAAATGGCAATGACGGCTCTTTCTTTCCCTGAATCGGTTTGAAATACCGCTTTCCTTGGCGCTCTTTCCATCAGGCACCATATAAAATGGTACCTGATTCCGGGAGGACTTTCCTTCCAGGCGGACCGTAACCTGGGTGGGACCGCTCCGCTTAACTAGATTCCCGATCCATGCCCACCCCCACCGTTTCGAAATTAATTCTTCGTCGACTCTGCGCCGGCTTCTTGTTTCCGATTTTGGCTGCCAGCGTCAGTCAAGCGGATTGGGATCCGTCCGGCGGCCTTGCCTACCCGAATGTCCGCGCCCTTGCCGTGGTCGGCGATAAGGTTTTCGCCGGTATGGGAGATAGCGGCGTTTTCCTGTCCACGGACAATCGGAAAACCTGGAAGGCCGTCAATACGGGCCTGCCTAAGGCCGATGTCACGGCCATGGGCCGGATCGGGAATGCCATTCTGGTGGGCAACACCTATGGCGGGGTTTACAAAACCGTGAACGATGGCGCAAGCTGGGAGCCGGTCATACCGGGCATGCCTCCGGATATCGACGTCCTCACCATTTCCGTGATCGGCGCGGACATCCTGGTCGCCGCCGCGGGCGGGAATTTCATGTGCTCCCTCTCCGACACGAGCTGGACCCGGGTGGATGGGGATTTGCCCGGGAATATCGTTGTCCTTAGCTTGGCAGAAAGCGGGGGCAAACTCTTTGCTGGAGCCTATCGAGGGGGGATTTTCCAATCCGCGAACCGCGGCATCAACTGGACAAAAGCCAATGTGGCCGTGCCGGAAAGCGTGCTGGTCCGGACCCTGGGCGTGAGCGGTGATACCATCCTGGCGGGAACGGATAAAGGAATCTGGCGGTCGTATGATAACGGCAAGAATTGGCTGGAGGGAAACGACGGCTTGACGAACGGGGATGTCATCAAATTCGAGTTCACGGGCGGACTGATTTTCGCGGCGACCAATGGAGGCGGCGTTTACCAATCCCGCGACGGCGGCTCCTCCTGGACGGCCTTCAATGCCGGCTTCCCGAGCTCCACTCCCGTGGTGTACTCCATGGTCGTAAGCGGCGGCGCCATCTATGCGGGTATCCCCGGCTATGGAGTGTACAGCCGGCCCCTCTCGGAAGTGAACTCGGCCATCCGCCCCCGGTCCATTGCCGGAGCGGCATTCGGGTTCGCGCCGGACTTGGGGCGCATGATCGTTCCGGGATCGGCCATCGGGTTCAGCACCGGACAGCCAGGGCGGGTAGAGTTCGGCATATATGACGCGGAGGGAAACAGGGTAGCCACCTTGCTCGATTCCGAAATTGCCGCGGGATCCCACCGCGCCCCGTTCACCGGAGACGGAATGGCCATGGGAACCTATTTCCTCCGGCTCAAGGCCGCCGGAATGAGCCGGATCCGGCGCGTCCTTTTGGCCCGGTAAACCCAATAAACCCAGATCGAGTAGCAATCACTCCATAAATTCTCCCGGGACGCCCTCCGCGAATCTCCCGTAACGCATACCTTTTCCCCACGGGCGTGGGGCCCTCCTTCCCAATCGACTCCTCCTGGAGTCCGAATCCTATTCGTCGGCTTGAAGGAGCAGAACATGAAGGCGTTATACCTCCTGACCTGTCTTTTTTTCCTGATCGCGTCCACGGCCCAGGGCCGCGTGGTCTATCATGGCAAGCAGGTGCGCCAATTGCCCTGGCAGGAATCCGAGATCCGTCCGTTGGCCAAGACCGGCGCCTTGCCCGACCATTTTTGGCCGCATCCCGTGGGAGTCAGGCCCATGCTGGCCTTGCTGGTGGACTTCTCGGATGCGCCCGCGGACTTCAGCATGGCCGCGGTGGATTCCCTGCTGAACGCGCCCGGCTACAAGCGGTTCGGAAACAAAGGTTCCGTGCGGGACTTCTATCTGGACGTGACCGGCGGGAAGCTGGACATCCATTATCTGGTCAAAGGGTATTACCGCGCCTTGAAGACCAAGACCTACTACGAGACCAAGGGGAACTACGCCGGCGGCGATGAGCTGCTGGACGAGGTGCTTCTGGCGTTCGACAAAGACGTGGATTATTCCACCTTGGGAACGCCCGGGGAAAGCGCCGCCAATTCCGTGGCGATATTGTATGCGGGAGACGAACATGATGGGGATCTGTGGGGAACCACCTCGGGATCGGATTTGAAACTGGACGGGAAACGGATCGGACGCGCGTTCTGGGCGGGCCTGGGCAAATCGAGCATGATCCTCTCCACCAATTGCCATGAGATGGGCCATATGCTTTTCAATTGGCCCGATCTGTACAATGCGCCCACGGCCACGGGGGGCGTGGGAGCCCATTGCCTCATGTCTTCCTATGCGGACGAGTACAATCCGCCACCTCCCGACGAAGCGCTCAGCGCGGACCAGGGTTGGATCCAGGTGAAGGATTTGCAAGCCTCCAGCCAGGGACTGTTCACGGCCCCGGCCAATTCCGATACCGTCTACCGCTTCCTCAATCCCCTCCGATCGAACGAAAGCTTTTTCGTGGTCAACCGGAAGAACACAGGGCGCTACTCGTCCCTGGACGGCAAAGGAATCCTGATTTTCCATTTCGACATGTCCTGGAACGAGAACCAGGATGATGCCAAGGTAGCCGTGCTGCTGGTGGCCGAAAAAGGCAAGCTGGCGCCCCCGAAGAACTGGGCTGAACCGGCGCATTATTTCTACCGCGAGAACCAGCCCGAGTTTTCCGCGGCCATGCAGCAAACCGGAAATGCCTGGCACGATGGGACGGCATCGGGCATCCGCCTGTACGATATCGGACCCATAGGCGACAACATGGTCTTCTCCATGGGGAGTATTTCGACCTCCGCGCGGGGCTTGCCCCTGGCGGCAGCCGCGGGAAGGCGCGCGGCCCGGTCCCCGGCGTATTTCCTGGCGAACGGGACTTTCGTAGGGAACGCCTCGAGTCCCAAATCCAGGTCATTCGCGTTGCATTCCGGCATGGATTGGTAGAATTAGAGCATGCCGAATATTTTCGAGTACAATGATTTCCGCGCGTACCTGCGGGACTATTACCTCGAGAACAAGGCGCGCAATTACCGGTTCTCCTACAGCTTCATCGCCCAGAAACTGGGCTTCGAATCGCCCAGTTTTTTCGGCCATCTGATTTCGGGCCGTTCCAATCTGTCCAGCGCCATGACCGCGCGCTTCGTGTTGTTCCTGAAGCTGAAGCGGCGGGCCGCTGATTTCTTCGAAACCCTGGTGAACTACAACCAGGCCAAGGATCCCCTGGAGGAAAAGCGCCACTTCGAAAAGCTGGTGGCGTTCAAAGGCTCCAAGATCCGCCTGATGGGAGCGGATCAATACGAGTTCTACGGGAAGTGGTATTATCCCGCCATCCGCGAGCTGCTCTATTTCCATCCGGTCAAAGGGGACTACGATGCGCTGGCGAAGATGCTTTCCCCGCCCATCAAAGCCTCCGAGGCCCGCCAGGCCGTGCAGTTGCTGCTGCGCCTGGGCCTGGCCCGCAAGGATGCCCAAGGGGCCGTCGTGCGCGCAGATCCCTTGAGCGACAGCACCGGCTATCAGGCGGCCGACGCTTCCATCTACGATTTCCAGCAGCAGACCCTGGCGCTGGCCGGCGAGGCAATCCAGCGGTTCCCGCGCGACACGCGCAGCCTGTCCACCCTCACCTTCAGCCTGTCCCAGAACGGCTTCGATACCATCAACGAGGAGCTGAAAGGCTTCCGCCGCCGCCTGCTCAAGATCGCCGAGGAGGACAAAGCGGAAGACACGGTCTACCAGGTGAACTTCCAGGTATTTCCCCTGACCAGGCCCGCCGGGGGGAAGCCCGCATGAACCTCCGTTGGGTATCCGCGGCGTTACCGGCCTTTTTCATGCTTGCCTGCCTGGACGCCTGCATGGATACCCGGGACGGCAAGGACTCCCTGCAAGGTCCGGGCACGGAAACCGTGGGGCTGCATGGCATGGCGGTCTACCCGGACGGAACGCCCGCCAAGAACGCCGATGTGATCGTCCGATCGGCGCGCTATCTCCCCAACGCCTTCCCGCATACCGGACGTGCCTACGATCAGGGCGCGACGACCACGGACGCGCTGGGCCGCTATAGCTTGGACTCCCTGCTGCCGGGCGCATACGCCATCGAGATCCGGGACAGCGGCAACCAGGCGGCCCTGGTGCGCCATACCCTGGGCCGCGACAGGGAATCCCGGGCCGCGCCCCAGGCGCTGCTCCTCAGCCTGGCGGCCATCAGCGGCCGGCTCGAACGGCCGGAAGGCCTCAAGGTCCATGCGTCCGTCGGCGTTTACGGCTTGGAGCGGCGCGTCTTCAATGAATTCGAAACCGGCAAGTTCATGATCGCGGACCTGCCCCAGGGAGAATACACCCTGCGCGTCACCTCCCTGGACACGGTGCTGGGAGGCGTGGACGTGCCCGGCATCCAGGCCGTGGCCAAGGCCAACGTGGACATCGGCAGGGTGCTGTTGGATACCCTCAAGGAGGATTACACCACGTGGGCCCGGTCCCGCCAGGTGTTCATCCGCACCGGCAAGGCGGGGGCGAACGTCGCGGGGACGGTGGCGGATTTCCCCTTGGCCATCCATCTGGACTCGGCCGATTTTCCCTTCGACACCTCGAGCGCGCCCTACGGGTCGGACATCCGTTTCGCCAGCGCCGCGGGCGCCCCCCTGCGCTATGAGATAGAGGCCTGGGACGCGGCCCGGCGCGTGGCCGTCATCTGGGTGCGCGTGGATACTTTGCGCGGGAACGACGACGGGCAGTTCATCCGCATGTATTGGGGCAAGCCCGGCGCGGAAGCCTTGTCGTATGGGCGATCGGTTTTCGACACGGCCCTGGGATACCGCAACGTATGGCATCTCAACGAAGATCCGCGCACGGCGGGCCTGATTCTGGACGCGACCGCCTCCGGCAACGATGCCGTCTCCCCCGTCCCCTACGCCACGGATACCAACACGGCCCCCGTGTACCAGGGAGTGTATTTCAACGGCAGGCAAGGATCCCTGACCACGAACCAATCGGTCCGGCCCCCGGGGTCCTTGACCATTTCCCTGTGGTTCCAATCCTTCTCGCAGGGGAAACTGCTGGGGTTCCAGAACACTCCCGCGGGCACGGCCGCCACCCGCTTCGATCGCCATTTCTGGATCGACAAGAACGGCCACATCCGCTTCGGCGTGAACTCCGCGGATACGGCCGGGAAGGTTTTGCCCAATACGCGCTATGTGTCCTATACGGACGGATATGCCGACGATTGGGAATGGCATCATGTGGCCGTGACAATGGCGCCGGATTCCCCCATGGCCCTTTATTTCGACGGAGCCTTTTCGGATCGGGACACGGCCACCCGGGGCGCGGAAGACTATTCCGGGTATTGGAGGATGGGCACCGGATCCCTGGAGGGTTGGCTCTCGACCCCGGTACGGGAATACTTCTACGGCGCCCTGGACGAGGTGCGTATCGAAGCGATCGTCCGGAGTCCGGATTGGATCAAACTTTCCTTCGAGACCCAGAAACTCAAATCCACCGTAGTGAAGATTGCGCCGGAGTAATCGGGAATAACGGTGATTTCCCACAAGGCACCATGGAAAATGGTGCCTGCTTCCCCCGCCTCCCGCCCAATCCCATCCGGTTGGGTCCCAATTTTCAAGAAGCGTAATCGTTTCAACTAAAAAATCCCCGCTCCTGTTGTTATCTATTTGACCGCGCACTCGTTCCGTTTTTCCGATCCAACACGCTTCCCGATGGGGCCCTTCTCCTTGGAACCGTGACGGATCATATGCGGCGGGTTCGCAATGTGATTTCCATGACGTGTTCTCGCACATTGAATCGACAGGAAAAATCCCCATGTTACGCTCCACCCGAGTTGAAGCCATGAACAAGACCGGAATGCAAAGCAGGACTTTCACCGGAGCGATGCGGGCCGTCCTGCTGACGGCGGCGCTGCTGCTGGGCTGGTCGCGATCGGAAAGCGCCAATATTCTGTTCGTGGTGGGGAGTACGACCCTCAATGCGGGTGATTCCCATGTCAACGATTGGCTGCACCTGACCAACCATACCGTGACCATCAAGACCGGTCTGGCGGCCGTGGCCGGCGACACCACCGGAAAGGACCTGGTCATCATCTCTTCCACCGTGACTTCCGCGGATGTGAATACGAAATTCAAGAACGTGAAAAAACCGGTGTTGACGTGGGAGGCTTCCCTTTTCAATCCAATGGGCATGACCGGGGCGGTTTCCGGGACCGATTTCGGCACTACGGCCGCGCAAACCACCGTCGTCGTTAAGCTTCCCGCCCACGCGCTCGCCGGCTACGGAGCCCTTACGGGTACGCCGACGGTCTATACTTCGGCCGACATCGTCTCATGGGGCGTTCCCAACGCCAACGCCATCAAGGTCGCGACGCTTGCCGGAGACGCCACCAAGTGGACCTATTTCGCTTATGAGACGGGCAGCGCCATGATAGGTCTCACCGCGCCGGCCCGTAGGGTCGCTTTCCTGTTGGCGGATCTCGGCGCCTCCAAGTTCAACGGCATCGGGGATACCTTCCTGCAGTCGGCCATCAATTGGAGTCTTGGCTATACCATGCCGGTCATCACCTTGTTCCCGGCCGACGCCACGGTGAATCCGGGACAGACGGCCACGTTCACCATGGCCGCGACCGGAGTGCCCACTCCGACATGCACCTGGTATCGCCAGCCGGCAGGCACGCTCGTGGCCAGCACCTGCACGTATGTCACCGCCCCCGTCACGGCCGCCGACGACGGCGCCGTTTTCCTGGCCAACACCAGCAATGCCGTCACCTCCATGGGCGTGGGAACCGCCACCCTGACGGTGAGGATTCCGCCTACCGTCACCAGCCAGTCGGGCAACGTGACCGCAGTGCTCGGAACTTCCGCGTTATTCACCGCGGCAGCCTCCGGAACGGCCCCTTTGAGTTATCAGTGGAGAAGGGGATTGACGGATATCCCGGGAGCCACCGCCGCTTCCTATACCATTCCCTCCGTAGCCGCCGCCGATGACGGCTCCAATTTCTCCTGCCGGATATCCAATGCCGCGGGAACGGCGACCACCAACCCGGCCGTCTTGACCGTCCTCACGCCCCCGGTCATTACGCTCCAGCCCTTGAACCGTACGGTGACTCAGGGTCAGACCGCGCCCTTCACGGTTTTGGCGACGGGTCCGGGTACCTTGACTTACCAATGGCGCAAGAACGGCGCGTCGATCGCCGGAGCCACGGACGCCGTCTATATCACGCCTCCGACGGTAGCGGCCGACAACAACGCCTCCTTCAGCGTGATCGTGGGCAATGCCGCCGGCACGGTCACCAGTATTCCCGTCACCCTCACCGTCATCAGCCCGCCGGTCATCACCCTCCCCCCGGCCAACCGGACCGTCGTCGTCGGACAGACCGCGGCCTTCTCGGTCACGGCGACCGGAGCTTCCCTGACGTATCAGTGGCGCAAGAACGGCGGATCGATAGCCGGCGCCACCGCCGCGACCTATACCACGCCGCCGACGGTGGCCGGGGACAACAATGCCAGCTTCGATGTTATCGTCGCCAATCCCGCGGGTTCCGTGTTCAGCGCCGCCGCGGTCCTGACCGTCAACGGGCCTCCGGTCATCAACACGCAACCCGCGCCCAAAACCGTCGCCCCGGGCCAGACCGCGGAATTCGCGGTCTTCGCCACCGGGAACGGGGGTTTGACCTACCAATGGAGAAAGAACGGCACGGCCATCCCGGGAGCCACCCTTTACCTTTACACGACCCCGCCGGTCACGGATTTGGACAACGGAGCCCTCTTTGACGTGATAGTCTCCGCTCCGGGCGGATCCGTCACCAGCGCGCCCGCCCTCCTGACGGTGAGCAGCTCTTCCGCGGCCACGTATCCTTTCAGCGACGGCTTCGAATCGGGAACTTTCGCTCCCTATTGGTCCTTCTACAAATCCAACGTCCTCGGCCGCACCATCGTGACCAGCGCCGGCATCCCCTATAGCGGCAGCTATCATGCGGCCATGGACGTCAACAGCGCTTCCGTCTCCACCTACAATCTGAACGAGATGATCCTGACGATCAATCTGGCCGGGCAATCCAACGTGGAACTGAGCTTCTTCCACAAGATCACGGGCGATGAGGACGAAGTCCTTCCCGCCTCCTGGAACGGCCATATCAACGGGGACGGCGTGTCCATCAGCGCCAACGGCGCCACCTGGTACAAGGCCCGGGGCACCACGGTTTCCGAGGGCGGCAGCGAGACCTATCATATCTTCAAAGTCAATCTGGACGCCGTGGCGGCCGCGGCCGGCATCGCCTACAACTCCACCTTCCAGATCAAGTTCCAGCAATACGACGATTTCGCCACTCCCACCGACGGACACTTCTTCGACAATATCCGCCTGGGCGCGCCCCTGCCCAACCAGCCGCCCACGGTGGCGATCACCAGCCCGACGAACGGCTCCGTGTTCACCAACCCCGCCACCGTCTATATCTACAACAATGCCTTCGACGGAGACGGCAGCATCAGCAAGGTGGATTTCTACCGAGGCGGCACCACCCTCATCGGCACTTCCACCGTCAGTCCCTTCACCTTCGTCTGGTCCGGCGTCACGCCCGGGGCCTACAGTCTTACCGCCGTGGCCACGGACAACCAGAATGCCACGGGCACCTCCGCCCCGGTCTCCATCACGGTGAACGAGGCCGCTCCCTATGTCACGGCCACCGCCACGCCTTCCACGGGCGGCGCGCCGCTGAACGTGGCCTTCACGGCCAACAACTCAGGGGGCACCGTCACCGGCTGGCTCTGGAATTTCGGGGACGGCAGCAACACCACCTTGCAGAATCCCACCCACCTTTACAACGCTACCGGCGTGTACAACGTTTCCGTCACGGGCTCCGGCCCGGGTGGAAACTCCACCTATCTCCTGACCGTCACCGTGGTGGCGGCGCCCAACATCACCATCACCGCCACCCCCATTTCCGGAACCCGGCCGTTGACCGTGTCCTTCTCGGTGGCCAACACCGGCGGCGCCATCAACGCTTATGCCTGGAACTTCGGGAACGGCGGCACCAGCGGCAGCGCCAATCCGGTATTCACCTACACGACGGCGGGTACCTTCACCGCTACCCTTACCGCCAGCGGTCCCGGCGGATCCTCCGCGGCCTCCCGCGTCATCACCGTCAATCCCATCCAATACTCCCTGACCATGTGCGCCACCGGCAACGGGACCACCTCGCCTCCGGTGGGACCTCTCCCCGGCCCCATCAACGAGGGGATGTCCGTCCCCATTACGGCCACGCCCGCAGCCGGGAACCAGTTCGAAACCTGGAGAGTGCAGTCCGGAACGGTCGCCATCGCCAATCCCGCCTTGCCCGCGACGTCCATGGTCCTGAGCTCCAACGCCACCGTATGCGCGGATTTCCATCCCAATCCCGTCACCTTGACCGTGGTCCACACCGGCAGCGGCTCCACCACTCCCGTCAGCACCGGCTCCGTGATCCCGGGCCGCAGCTTCGACATCAGCGCCGTGCCCGCGGCGGGATTCACCTTCCTGGGTTGGAGCGTGCCCTCCGGAGACGCCGTCATCGCCAATCCGGCCATGCCCGCCACCCACCTGACCATGACGGGGGCCAGCACCGTGCAAGCGGAGTTCATCCCTGAAAACATAGTGCCCGCCAACAAGAAGCTGGCCATCTCCGGGGAATTGTCCGATGCCTCCGGGAACCGCATCGGGTTCCCGAATCCGGAAATCGTGGATGTGAGCATCCGCCTGTGGACCGCGCTCACCGGCGGGACCGCGGCGTATTCGGAAAGCTTCCTGGCCGCCAATTCGCAAGGCGTTACCGTGGATGACGGCTTCTTCGTCGCCCGGCTCGGGGAAGGCACCACCACCGGCAACCTGCAACAGGCCATCTCCGGCAATCCCCAGCTCTGGGTGGAGATCACCGTGGAAGGCGCCGCCCCGGACGTACTCTCGCCCCGGACGCCCTTGACCGCATCCGCATACGCCCTGGGAGGCGTCCCCACCCTGGTGCCCTTGGCGGGCGGCGTCATGCACGGCGAAGGGGATCCCAACGCCATCAAGGCGGGCGCATCCATAGGCAGTTATTACGTGAACGACAGCGACAATTCCACTTGGTTGAAAATCAGCAGCGGTTGGAGCCAGATCCGTTGAAGACGCGCGGACCCATGCCGTACCGGACTTTCACCATGATTGGATGCGTGCCATGAGAAAACTGAAATCCACTTGGCTGCTGGCCTCCCTGGCGGCATTCTCCTCCGCCTTCGCCATCCGGCCGGATACCCCGCCGGGGGATTCCGCGACCGCGGCCGCCCAGGCGGCCCGATCCGCGACCTTCCGGGAACACAGGCTGGCGAAGCTGGAACGCTTGGGGTTCAAGCATTTACTGGACTCCGGCGAGACGGATGGCGGCAAACGCATCGGCCTCAAAGGCCCGGCGGAGAAAAGGATCCTGGAAAGGCTGAACCGCAGGCTGGCCAAGGTGGACGGCGAGGTGAGGGTCACCCAGGTACAGGAGGACGGGCTGGGAAACCGGCATGTGCGCCTACTGCAGTATTACAAAGGCATTCCCATCATCGGCACGGACATGGTGGTGCACGTGGATGCGCAGAACCGGATCTACGCCTTGGGAGGCAACACGGCCCAGGGCCTGTCCCTGTCCCTTTCGGCCCGCTTGAGCGTGGATGCGGCGGAAGCTTCCGCACGCCAGGCCTTGCGATTGGATCTGACGGCGCAATCCCTGGAAGCCCCCAAGCAGGTGATCTACGACGGCAAGCTGGCCTACGAAGTGGTTTTGCCCGGGACCAAGCCGGACGTGTGGCAAAGCTACGTGGACGCCAACACCGGGGAAATCCTGTACCAGGCGAACCGCGTTCTGCATGCGGCGCCGGTGGGCGGCGCCCAGGCCGTGGTGCACGGATTGATCCTCCCCGATGAGGGCGGCACGGACGAGAACATCGACGGATGGCTGGACACGCAGAACCGGTATTTCCTCCAACATACCGCCAACCAATGGGGCGTGTACGATGAGGATGCCGCCGATTGGGAACAGCAAGCCACTCCCGATTGGGCCTTGAACGATCGCGCGGCCATGTCGCTCGGCCGCAATCTCGCCCTGACCCAGGATTACGTCAAGAACGTGCTGGGCCGGAACAGCTTCGACGATCATGGGGCTTTCGCCCGGGCCATCGTGCACGAAGGCACCAGTTACGTGAACGCCTTCTGGGACGGTTCCTATCTGCATTTCGGGGACGGCAACGGGACCACGGCCAATCCGCTCACGGTCATGGACGTGGTGGCCCACGAGTACGGCCACGCCATCACCCAATACACTTCCAATCTGAACTACTCCGGCGAATCCGGGGCGCTCAACGAATCCTTTTCCGACATCATGGGCACCCTGGTGGAGTTCCACACCCAGCCGGACGGGCGCTCCGCCTATCCCGCCGGGTTGAACGGCCGCGCCGATTACCTGGTGGGCGAAGACTGCTGGGTCAGCGGGGAAGCCCTGCGGGACATGCGCAATCCCATGCGTTACGGGCAGCCGTCCTATTACGGCGGCACCTACTGGGCTCCGGGCAACGACGTGCACACCAACAGCGGCGTGCAGAACTTCGCCCTCTTCCTGCTGGCCGAAGGCGGCAACGCCGCCAACGACGGCCATGCCTACAACATCCCGGGTCTGGGGATCCAGACGGCGGGGCGCATCGCCCTGTACGCGAACATGTTCCTTCTGACCAGCACATCCCAATACCGGGATGCGCGCGATGCGTGGGTCCTGGCCGCGGTCACCCTGGGCTACGATGCGGCCACGGTCAGCGCCGTCTGGACGGCCTGCGGCATCGCTCCCATGGAAAGCCATCTGGCCGCCGCTCCCGCCTCGCTGGATTTCGGGAACGTGGGCGTGGGAAGCGTTTCCACCCTGGTCCTGACCTTGCGCAACGATGCGGCCGCGGCCACTTTGGTCAATGCCCTGGCATTTTCCAATCCGCGCTTTTCCACCACCGCCACCTTGCCGATTTCCGTACCCGCCGGCGGCTCCGTGCCCGTGTCCGTCCGGTACAGTCCCAATGCCTTCGCCGCGGATGCGGGAACGCTTTCCATTTCCAGCAACGCAGCGGACCATCCCGCGATTTCCGTGCCCCTGACCGGGACCGGCACCGCCGGACCGCAGGCCTCCCTAACGCCCCCCAGCCTGGCCTTCAGCTTCGCTCCCAGCGATGCCCCCGCCGACCGCACCGCCACCCTGGCCAATCTGGGCGCGGCCGATCTGACCTTCACGGTTTCCGTATCCGCCCAGGCCAATCCAACCGCGTCCGCCCTGGCCAACCCGGGCGCTCTCGCGGGAATGCCCGCCTCGCTGCCGACGCCCCGGAACGATCTCATCTATGCCGCCGCCAATTACTCCCAGCCCTTCGCGCCGGGACAGGTCATCGTGGCCTTCAAATCCGGCCGCCAGGACTTCGCCGATCCCGGCACCGGCGGCTTCGCCGAATCGATGCGGGAACTCGCCATCGCCAAAACCCCCGGAACCGGGCTCCGATCCCATGGCGGCCGCAAGCTGGTGCTCATGCACCTGGCCGCCGCGGGCGCTCCCACGGTGCAGCAGGCCATCGCCATCATCCGCAGCGACGCCAACGTCGAGTACGCGGAACCGAACTATATCCGGGAGCTCGTGGCCATCCCCAACGACGCCGCCTTCGGAAATCTCTACGGCATGCACAACACCGGCCAATCCGGCGGCCGGGTCGACGCGGATATCGACGCGCCGGAAGCCTGGGACCGTTTCACCGGCAACAAAAGCCTCATCCTGGGACTCATCGATACCGGCATCGATTATCTGCATCCGGATCTCGCGGCCAACGTCTGGACCAACCTGGCGGAGCTGAACGGAACTCCGGGAGCGGACGATGACGGCAATGGATTCATCGACGACGTGCACGGATACGATTTCATCAACAACGATTCCGATCCCATGGACGACCATTACCACGGGACCCATTGCGCCGGGACCATCGCCGGAGTGGGCAACAACGGCGTGGGAGTGGCGGGAGTGGCCTGGACCGCCAACGTGGCGGCCCTGAAGATCTTCAATTCCGGCGGCTCCACCACGGACGCCGCCATCCTCAACGCGGTGGATTATTCCAACGCCATGGACATGAAAATCACCAGCAACAGCTGGGGCGGCGGGCCCTATTCCCAGAGCCTGTACGATCTGATCAACGAAGGCCGGACCCTGGGGCATCTCTTCATCGCCGCGGCCGGAAACAACGGATCCAATACCGATTCATCCCCCAACTATCCCTCCGGCTACACCCTGGACAACATCATCGCCGTGGCCGCCACCGATCGCAACGACGCCTTGGCCTCCTTCTCCAACTACGGGGCCGTTTCCGTGGACCTGGGCGCGCCGGGCGTGGACATCTACAGTTGCCAGCCGGGGAACCGTTATCAGCTTCTCTCCGGAACCTCCATGGCCACGCCCCACGTGGCTGGAGCCGCCTATCTGATCTGGAGCTACAAACCCTCCCTGGCCGCCGCCGACGTCAAGCGGATCCTGCTGGCCACCGTCGATCCCGTGCCCGCCCTGGCCGGCACAACCTTGTCGGGAGGGCGTCTCAATATCGCCCGGGCCCTGGACGAAGCGGGTCCCGCCTGGCTGTCCGCGGCTCCTGCCGCCGGATCCGTTCCCGGAGGCCAGGACAGGCCCATCACCGTCACGGTCAATCCCGCGGGGCTGGCCGCCGGCCGCTGGACCGGGGACATCGCCGTGGCCACGAACGATCCGGCCAATCCCTCCCTTAACGTGCATGTTACCGCCGACATTTCCGGCTGCCGCAACGTCACCCTGACCCCGTCCACCCTCGATTTCGGAAACGTCTTCGTCGGAGTCGCGGCCGCGCGCACCCTCACCCTGGAAAACCGTTGCAACGAAGCCACCGTGGTCACCGGCCTCGCCTTCGACAACGCCGCCTTCTCCACCGGCGCGTCCCTGCCCCTGTCCCTGGCGCCGTTCGCCCGCGTTCCCGTCACCATCGCCCTCAGGCCTTCCGTCCCGGGCACGGTATCGGGGTTGCTCACGCTCACCTCCAATGATGGAGTCCATCCGGTCCGGACCCTGGCTCTTTCCGCCCTGGGCGTGCTGGGGCCCATGTTCCGCGCATCCGCCACCGCCATCGCCGGACACGCGGTCCCGGGCCAGAGCGTCACGCGCACCCTGACCCTTTACAACGACGGCGGGCTTCCCCTGGATTGGAGCCTTTCCGGGGCCGGGTCCACCGCTTCGGAAACCACGGAAGCGGCTTACGGTCCCGAGCATTTCGCCGAGTTCGCCAAAGGCGACGAGGACACCCGCGTCGGCCTGCCCGTGTTCGCGTCCACCGGAGGCCCGGATGCCGCCGGATACCGGTGGATCGATTCCGATCAACCGGGCGGTCCCGTTTACGTCTGGAACGACATCAAGGCCACGGGCACGCGCCTGTCCACCATCTCCTCCTGCGATGATTGCTCCCAAAGCCAGGCCCTCAGTTTCCCCTTCACCTTCTACGGCCAGGCCTACAGCAGCGCCTACATAGGGTCCAACGGCATCGTCACCTTCGGCGCCGGGAGCAGTCAGTACGTCAATTATCCCCTGCCCAGCACCAGCGCGCCCGCCAACCTCATCGCCCCGTTCCACGAGGATCTCTATCCTTCCATATCGCTGGGAGGCGTCTACTTCCAGGATTTCGGAAACAAGGTGGTGGTGCAATACGAGAACGTGCCCGCCTACAACGGAAGCGGCAACTACACCTTCCAGGTGGAATTGCAGGGCAACGGAACCATCACCTATTACTACAAGTCCATGGCGGGAACCCTGACCAGCTGCACGGTGGGCATCCAGAACCAGACCGCGACCGTTGGCCTGACCACGGTCTATAACCAGACCTATATCAAGAACGGCTTGGCGGTGCGGATCCAGAACGCGCCCGATTGGATCACCGTAAGCGAGACCTCCGGGACCCTCGCTCCCGGCGGATCGCGCAGCGTGGGCATCACCCTGGATGCATCCCACCTGGCCATCGGGGACTACGCAACCGATCTTCTCGTGACCCACAATGGCGTCAACGTTCCCTCCCCCATGGTCCTGCCGGTCACTTTCGGCGTGCTGCCCGCCACTCGCGGCCATTCGCGCATCCTGCGCATGGGAACCTCCGCCCAGGTCTCGGCCCGGGGCGCCTCCTATGCGGTCGCCAGGTTGTCGATAGGCGGCGAAACCATCGGCATGCAGCGTGGATCCCATTACCATTTACGGTTGAGGTAAAAGCGGCTATCCTATTGGCCATGGAGCAGGTGATCCATGTCCTGGTGGACGACTTGCAACGCATCCGTCTTTACGCGGAAAAAGGCTTCCAGGTTTTCCAGGAGATTCCGACCGGTGTCTGGCAGGCCTATGAACGCTTGGTCCAATTGGGCTTCACCGATCATCTGATCCGCTGACCGCTATTTCCTCCCCTTCGGAAAGAGTCCGGCCGGGGCGTTCTCAAAATAGGAACGATATCTCGCCTTCCCCTATCGCTTAACCGCGGCGTTTCACCTACTGTTTGCTTTCCTGGCGCCGGGTGGAAAACGGGACGGGAGACATCGTGATTTTCAAAGCCAAACAGGGGCCGGCGGCATTCCATGCCAAGCTGGCCGCCATGCTTTTGTCATTTGCCGGAATCGTCATGCCCTGCCGCGGGCAGGCGAACTCCGTGAACCTGTCCGGGACCGTGGCGGACGCGGCGGGCAAACCCATCGCCGGCGCAAAGGTCAGGCTTGTGGGCCTGGGCCTGTCGGCGGCCACGGATGCCAACGGCAAGTACAGCCTGACGGCCCAGGGCACTGGGCTGGGCCATAACGGACGGTTGCAACCGGGAACCGGAAACGCTCCGGAGCTGAAAGGCGGCGATCTTAACTTCCGGATCGACGGAGCCGCCCGCAACGTCCGCATCGATTTCCACTCGCTCTCGGGGCAAAGCCTGGGCGAGGTGATGAACGCTCTCCTGCAACCCGGCCGCTATCGGATCAGCCCCTCCCTGAAAGGGTCCCGGCAATCCTCCCGGCCCCAGGTCGCCTTGTTGCGGGTCCGCATCGACGCGGCGACCTTCACCCTGAAAATGCCCCTGATGCTGAATGCCGAAGGCGACGGCAACCGATTGCAGGCGATGGACGGCGGCGACGCGTCCCCGCGCTTGGACAAAACCGGCGCGGCCGGAGGAGACAGTCTGGACGTGCTGGCCATCGGCTACTCGCGGGCCGGCCGCGGCTTGGCGGCCCTCACCGGCACCCAGGACTTCAGGTTGAACGCCCTGCAGTACAACGGCGTGCCGTTCAAGGCGATCACCCTTTCCGACTACGAGAAAAAGATGACCACCCTGGACGTCCACGTGCCCACGGGGCCCATGCCCGCCGGGAAATGGCCCGTGATCGTGCATCTCCATGGCGGCGGCCTGCAGGAAGGCGACAGCCAGGAAGGCTGGACCGCCGGGAACATGAACAATTTCGTGCGCAAGATTTATGATCAAGGCTACCTGATGATTTGTCCCAACTATCGCCTGGGCGTCGACCCCGATCTTCCCAACGGCGGCGCGCCCCGCGGCAAATGGCCGGAGTACATGGAAGATGCCGCCGCATCCATCGCCTGGGCCAGGAAGCATGCGGAAGAGTACGGGGGCGATACGGCCAACTTCTTCGTGATGGGATACTCGGCGGGCGCCTGGCTGGCCGTGATGATGGCCGTCGATACCCCGTGGTACAAGGCGATCGGTTTCGACGAAAACCGGATATCGGGATACATCGCCCTCAGCACCCACATGACCACTTATTTCGAATACGCCATCGAGTTCAACGTTCCCAATACCGGATTGTCCCCCGGGGCCATCCTATCCCATATCCGGAAGGTGGACGTCCCCATCCGCCTGTTCGTCGGGGGGCTCGAAGAGCAGCGTATCCCGGACAATCAGACCTTCGTCTCCAAAATGAAGGAGGCGGGCGCCCGGGATATCGAAGTATCGGTGATGCCGAACAGGAACCACCAACAGATCGTGGAGACGATAGGAAACGCCACCGATGAAACCCGGACCCTGCTCCTGGACTTCCTGAAAAAGCACCTCAAGTAGCGTAGATCCGGATTCAGTTGCCGCAGTTCTTCCGCTTGGCCGCGGCCAAGTCCACGTCGCCTTTTTTACGGACCTCTTCCCGGCGCGCGCTATCGGGAATCGGCTTCATCCGATAGGGCCACCCGTAACCCCAACGATACCAGGTGGGGAAATAGGAGGACCCGCCGGCCCGGGTGCCGCGGAACACGGCCATGGCCAGGGTGGAATCCCCCGTGCGCGCCAGGACGCAAGCCCGCAAGCCCTGGTCCGCTTCCAGGCGGAGGGAATCGGGGCCGCCTTTCCAATAAGCGTAGTCATGCACGATGCAGCAGTCGCACCAGGTCTGCCCGCTCTGATAGTCCTGATCCGGGAACAGGCTGCACCCGTCGCTGGTGAACGGTTGCAACCGGGGAGGCCGCGCGCAGGCGGCCAACAGGAGAACGATGCCGAACAGAGTTTGCGAGCGCGTCATGGGCGGTGAAAAGGTATCATTTTCACCGATTTCAGTTGGATCCGGGGAGCTGATTCCATGCTCTCTGCGTCGCTCCGTCAGGGGAAAAATTAGTCAAACGGTAGCCCATTTGCGGTGTTGGAGGGAACCCTTGGCCCGTACACGGCCTTTCGGAACGGATCGTTCCCCTCAGTCGCTTGTCCCCAGTCCCCGCCAGGCCCTAAAATCTCCCAAGGCCTCCGCACTTTCCGGCGGCCTTCCAAGGGTGTCCCGTGACCTTGAATCCTTCCCGGTCGAAATGGTCCGAATGGCTTTTGCTGGCGCCCCTGATTGCCTTCGTCCTGTGCCTGCCCCAATGCCATCTCGATCAAAGCGCGGGTCGGGAAGAGAAGTATGTCACCGTGCACCTCAACGATTCCCTGAAACGCTTCGACAGCGTGGACATCGCCATCCTGGTGGCCGCGGATACGTCCAATGTGGTGGGATCGATGTGGAGCGGGAAATTGCCGGACCCGGCCGCGGTGCCTTCCTACCGGCTTGACGATGCCGAAGACCGGGCCTTGGCCATCCGGGTGCGGGCATACAATGCATCGGGCCAGCTCATCCTGGACATGATCATTTCCAAGGTCGGTGGGACGCAAACCGTCCAGAACCTTCCCGTTTACGTGCCGCCGGTTCCGCCTTCCCTGGCGCTCGCCGCTTTGCAACCCTCCCCCGGCGCCTTGGTTCCGGCATTCGATTCGGCCCATAAGGACTACACGATAAAGTTGTCCTACGCGGAATCCACCCTGACGCTTAAGGCCGTTCCCGCGTTCGCGGAGGCATCCTTGCATGCCGGAGCCTTGGTGCTGAAATCCGGACAAGCCTCCGAGCCCATCCATCTCAACGTCGGCGACAACCCGATCACGGTTACGGTCGCCGCCGGCAAGGATAGCGGGGCATATACCGTAATGGCCATGCGCGCACCGGCGCCTCCCGACACCACCCATCCTCCCATTCCCGTGGAACCGTACCCGGCCTGGAAATACAAAAGGATCGTCGATATCAAAGTCAATTCCCTGGGCATGAACAAGGGAACCCGGGTCCAGGGCTTTCCGATGCTGCTCCGGCTTACCGACGGCACCCTCAGATTCAGCCAGGCGGGCGCCTCCGGCCAGGACATCCGCTTCGCCACCCTGGACGGCAAGGTCCTGCCCTATGAAATCACCTACTGGGACGCATTCAATCAAAAGGGCAGCGCCGACATCTGGGTCAGGCTCGACACGCTCAAATCCGATGACGACAGCGCCCGCATCTACATGTACTGGGGTAACCCAAACGCTACCTCGGAATCGGACGGCTCCAAGGTGTTCCCTTCCGACGACGGATTCGGAAGCGTATTGCATCTCTCCGAGCAGGCCAAGGGGCAAGCCGCCGAGTTCAAGGACGCCACGGGAAAGAACCACGGAACGGGAGGTTCCGGAGACGGCAAGAATCTTCCCAAGCGGATAGACGGCGTGGTCGGGTACGGACAGGACTTCCATCCTGCCTCCGTTGTCGGCGGAATCCTGGGCCCCCTGTTCTCCTCCTTGGACCAGGGAACCATCAATCTCCCTTCCACCTTCGATCCCGGAAACCAGATCTGGACCTTCCAGGCGTGGATCTGCCGCACCACGAATGCGGACGGCACGATTTTCCAGAAGGGCGAAGCCATGGTGGCGGGCAAACAGCGCTTCAAGATCCGGTGCAATGGCGCGAACGGAGGCCAGGTTTCCATAGAGCGCGAAGGCGCGATCTATTTCACAAACGTGTATCTGGCCGCCAACCAATTCGACCACTTGGGCGTGGTGTATAACGGGAACAAAGCGGACGTATACCTGAACGGGTTGCTGAAGGACAGCAAGATATGGTCCCAGGGCGGCGAACCCTTGGGCCGGGCGGTGCTGGGCGCCTTCACCGCCAATGGAGACAATGCGGGATACGTGGGATATATGGACGAGGTCTGGTTCGCCTCCGCGATACGCTCTCCCGAGTGGATGCGCCTCAGCTACGAGTCCCAGCGGCAGGCAGGCGCGCCCATCGCCGTGCTTCGCGCCCTATAGGCGCGGAAGCGACGGACGGACTTCCGGATCCCGGAATCCTCTTTCCGCATATCCCTGAAGATGCGCATAATATATCTTCCGGCCATGCCCCGTCGCAATGAGCCGGAACGATCCGATGCCCCATAGCGTTTCCCTCATCAGCACCATCGCCGCGAGCCTGGGACTGGCCCTCATCTTCGGATTCATCGCCGTGCGCCTGAAGCTTCCGGCTTTGGTCGGATACCTGGTGGTCGGGATTCTCATCGGCCCCCATTCCCCCGGCTACGTGGCGGACCAGGGCCTCGCGGGCCAGCTTTCGGAAATCGGGGTCATGCTGTTGATGTTCGGAGTCGGCCTGCATTTCTCCGTGCAGGATCTGCTTTCCGTGCGCCGCATCGCCTTGCCGGGAGCCATCCTGCAAATCGGCGTCGCCACCGCCATGGGCGCCGGAGCCGCCGGCCTGTGGGGCTGGAATATCGGAGCGGGCATCGTGTTCGGCTTGGCGCTCTCCGTGGCCAGCACCGTGGTGTTGCTCCGGGCCCTGGAAAGCCTGAACCTGCTGAACTCCGTCAATGGCCGCATCGCCGTCGGTTGGCTGGTGGTGGAAGATCTGGTCATGGTGCTGGTGCTGGTCCTCCTGCCGCCCCTGGCCGCTTTTCTGGGCGCGCATCCGCCCGCCGGCGCCCATGTCCCCGCGACGGCGGGCGGCAACCCTTTGCTTTCGGTGGCCATTACGCTGGGCAAGGTCGCCCTCTTCGTGGTGCTCATGCTGATTGTCGGCCGGCGCCTGTTCCCATGGATCCTTTGGCAGGCCGCCCGGACCGGTTCCCGCGAACTGTTCACCCTTGCCGTGGTGGCCGCCGCGGTCGGAGTCGCTTATGGCTCCTCCGTCCTCTTCGGGGTATCCTTCGCCTTGGGTGCGTTCTTCGCCGGAATGGTCCTGCGGGAATCCAAACTCAGCTATCGCGCCGCGGAGGAGTCCTTGCCCTTGCGGGACGCGTTTTCGGTCCTGTTCTTCGTATCGGTCGGGATGTTGTTCGATCCCCGCGTGCTGCCTGACCATCCGTTGCGGGTGTTGGCGGTGGTGGCCATCATCCTGTTCGGAAAATCGATCGCGGCCTTCCTGTTGGTGCTGGCGTTCCGTTATCCGCTCAATACCGCGTTGACGGTTTCCGCGAGCCTGGCCCAGATCGGCGAGTTCTCGTTCATCCTGGCCGGCCTCGGGATATCCCTGGGCATGCTGCCGCCCGAGGGGCGAAGCCTCATCCTGGCCGGCGCGCTCATCTCCATCGCCCTCAATCCCCTGGTCTTCAGGGTCATCGAACCCGTGCAGGCGTGGATCCGCGCGCGTTCCGGACTGGCCCGCGTTCTGGAACGATCCGCGGACCCGCTGGCGGGATTGCCGTCCGCGGTCGAGCCGGCCCACCTTACCGGGCACGCAATCCTGGTGGGATACGGACGGGTGGGGCGCAGCATGGTGGCATCCTTCGCCGCGCAGGGGATTCCCTTCGTGGTGATCGACCAGAACCGCGACCTGGTGGAGAAACTGCGGGCGGCCGGGCATCAATCGGTGGCCGGCGACGCCTCCGATCCGTCCGTGCTGGTACAAGCCCATATCGCCCGCGCCGGCGTTCTGGTCATCGCGCTTCCCGATACCTTCCTGGTCCGCAAAATGGTGGAGATGGCCCGCACGCTCAATCCCGGAATCGAAACCATCGTGCGCACGCATACCGAAGAAGAAGCCGATTTATTGCGCCGGGAACACATCGGCCAGGTATACATGGGCGAACATGAATTGGCCCTGAGCATGACGCGATGCGTGGTGGAAAAAATCAACCGCCCTGCCGGTCCGCCTCCCGCTTGAGCTTGGCGAGTTTTTCCTTTTCCCGCTGCGCCCGTTTGGCCCGTTCCTGATCCAAATCCTTGCGGTATTGGTCGTCGACCAGTTGCCCGCCGGAATTCCGCCATTCCACCAGGCGTTTGAGTTCCCCCGAGTCCAGCCATACCCCGTGCCCGTGGCATTGGTCCGTCACGACGCCGCTGCGCTGGCCGAAGTTGATCCGGTTCATCAGCTTGGCGCATACGGGACATTTGCGGTAGGTGACGCGGGTTTCCGCCGTCCGGTTGCGGCTCAGATCTTCCAGGCGCTTGGTATCGGCGAGAAACCCGAAGCTGGCGAGATCGTTGAGGACGGCTTCCAGTTTATAGAAAGGGAAGAACAGGCCGAAACAGGCCCCGCATTGATCCGCCGTCAAGGGCTGGCCGCCATGCTTTCCCAGCTCCAGGGATTTCATGGCCGCACCGCAGGCGGGACAAGGATATTTGGAAGCTTCCCCTGCGGTTTCACCCGCATCCCGGATCAGCAAGTCCCGATCGATATCGTTGCTGGACCCGCAATATTCGCAGCGGCCCCGGAAGGCCAAAAGCGGCGCGGAACAATTCTGGCAGCGGTTCATGGCAGGGTATAAGCTGGTCCGCGTGTCGGCGATGAAGGACTAAAGGTCCTTCAGGATTTCCCGCTTCTTGGCGTCGAACTCGGATTCGGAAATCAGCTTCTCGTCGAGCAGGCTTTTCAGCTTGCGCAAGCGGGACAACGATCCTTCGGAAGCGTCCGGCGCGGCCGCGTCGGAAGCCAGCATGCGGCCCAGTCCCGCGCCCGTACCGGCTCCCAACAGCACGCCCGCGGCCCCGCCTTCGTTGCGCGCCGCGTCCCGCATGGCCATGAGCTTCTGCAATTCCCCGTAGGAAATCCCCAGCTTGTCAGCCGCGTGCCGATCGGCCAGCTTATCGGATATCTGCCCGATGCGTTGCTTGGTGCCTTCGTCGAAGTCCGTGCCCTCGATGCGGAAATCCGTGACCGCGAACCCGAGCTTGGCGAAGTCCGCGCCCAGGCGTTGCAGGGCCCCGGACGCAATCTCATGGCGGCGGGAATCGATTTCGATATAGGCGAGCTTCTTCTCCGCCAAATAGTCGCTGATGATCGGGACCAGCAGGCTGATGAGCGCTTCGCGCAGATCCGAGACCAGGTAGCGGTCCCGGGCTCCGACGATGTTCAGGAAGAATTTTTCCGGTTCGACTATCTGGCAGGCGAAATTGCCGAATGCCTTGAGCGCCACCGGGAACCCGAATTCGGGATCCTCATACTTGATGGGCGAAACCGTGCCCCATTTCTGGTTCAGGATGCGGGTCTTGCGGAAAAAATACAGGCCGGCCTTGTGCTCGCTCTCGAAGGATTGCATGGCCTTGGTCAGGGTGGTCCAGAAGGGGATGTTGGCCGTGGCCAGATCGATCATGCCCTCCCGGTCCAGCACGTTGCGGATCTTGCCTTCGTAAACGAAGATGCATCCCTGGCCGGGATTGGCGATGAGCTTGGAGGCATTCTTGATTTCGTCGCCGTCCTCGGACCACCGGCGGAAGAGTTCATCCTCGCCGGGGTTTTCCCATTCGATGACGGAGCGGAGTTGTCTGCGGATAGGATCGAACAAACCCATGGCGGCCACCTTCCTTCGAAAACCGTCCGCTTAGTATATCACAAGGGCCGGGCGCTTGGAAGCGGAGCCGGAGGCCGTGGCCTCCGCCTCTTCGGCGTTTCTTCAGGGAACCGGCATTTTCAGGGTCTGGGAGAATCCGCCGCCTACTTTCAGGCGGCAGAAGTAAAGGCCTTGGGAAAGGCTTTTCGCGTCCAACCGGACGGAATGGCTTCCCGGGGACTGGAATTCCCCGACCAAAGTGCGGACCTTTCGGCCGCGGGAATCGAAAACCGCCAGGGAGACGAAACCCCGCCCGGACACGGAGTAGGAGATGTCCATGGCCGAACCGACCGGATGCAGACGGTTGCCGCCCGCATAGGCAGGCTTGCCCGGGAGGACTCCGGTCCCCAAGCCGGAAGTGGCTAGATAGACCCCGTCCTTGCCGGTGAACCACATCATGAATCCCGGACCCGATTTGATCACCGAGGGCGAGCCCCCTTCCAGGAGCGAGCCCATCGGGCCCTTGCCTTCCACCTTGGTCCAGGCGAGGCCATCGGGGGATGTCGCGTATCCGATGCGGCTCGAATCCAAATCGTCGTACCCTACGTAGAACATATGGAATCCGTCTCCATCCTTGACCACGGAAGGAAACGCCGTTCCATGGCTATCGAACTTTCCGGATGCTCCGGAGCCCAGCATGTTCCCCCCTGCCGCGGGACCGGCTACATTCGTCCAGGCCCGCCCGTCCGGCGAAGTGGCATACCCGATGGCGAAATGGAAGGCGGAGCCGGCTAAGGTCAGGCGAGAGTACCACATGCGATAGGTGGAGCCGTCCTTGACTACGGTGGGTGTGGTCAAAGCCAAGGCCGCGGATCCGTCCATGGTGCGATCATAGACGCTTTTGCCCGTGCCCGCGCCGTCCACCTTGGTCCATTCCTCTCCGTCCAAAGACCAGGCATAGCCGATGTTCCCGATTTGCGGACCGTTGCCCCAGTACCACATCCGCAAGGTGTCCCCGTCCTGGACGACGGCGGGCTGCCCCAGCTTCTTCTTGGAATCGAAGCGCGTCCCGTCCGTCGCGGGAAGCATTGCCAGGGAGTCACCGAGTTCCCAGGTGACGCCATCCGCGGAAACGGCATATCCGATGTTCTCGGTGGTATCGCCGTTCCGCCGGGTGTACCACATTTTATAGCCGGGCGCGGCCTTGATCACCATGGGCCCATAGATGTCAGGCGTGGCGGGATCCTGTTCCGTCCCGAAAACGGGCCCTTCGGTGACATCCCAATCCACTTGGGCGAAACCCTGGGCGCAAAACACCATCATCAATGCGGCAATGCCTGGACACTTATTCATCGCGAACCTACCCCTTTGAAATTGATAGGAAAGTATTCCGCTAATCACACGGCGATTGCAACCGGGATTTGACCTTTATTTAATGCCGAAAAGCTATTTTGGGGCCGGCCCGGGTCTTCGGGCCGACACGGAGGGCGATCAGCATGGGCGGAAAACGGCAAACCATTTTGGGGGCGAACGGAACCATCGGCGCGCCCCTGGCCCGGGAACTCAAGGCTTATACGGATACCATCCGCCTGGTCAGCCGCAATCCCCGCAAGGTCAACGATTCCGATGAGCTGTTCCCGGCCGATCTGTCCCAGCCGGAACAAGTCGAAAAAGCCGTGGCCGGATCCGATATCGTCTACCTGTTGGTGGGGTTCGACTACAACCTCAAGGTCTGGCGGGAACGCTGGCCCAAACTGATGCGCGCCACCCTGGACGCTTGCGCCAGGCACAAGGCCAAGCTGGTCTTTTTCGACAACGTGTACATGTACTCCAAGGACGCCATCCCGCACATGACGGAAGCATCCCCTCCGGATCCTCCCAGCAAAAAAGGCGCGGTGCGGCGGGAAATCGCGGAGATGGTGATGCAGGCCGCCAAGTCCGGGAGCGTGCAGGCCATGATCGCCCGCTCGGCGGATTTCTACGGGCCGGACAATGCGAAAAGCCTGCTCACGGAAGTGGTCTCCAACAATCTGAAAAAAGGCAAGAAGGCGAACTGGGTGATGGACGCGGACAAAAAGCATTCCTTCACGTTCACCCCCGATGCCGCCAAAGCCACGGCCTTGTTGGGTAACACGGAAGATGCCTACAATCAGGTTTGGCATCTGCCCACCGATCCGAATGCCCTGACGGGCCGGGAGATGGTCGCATTATTCGTCAAGGAGATGGGCGGACCCGCCGGGGTTTCCGTTCTGCCCATGTGGCTGTTGAAGGTGCTCGGCCTCTTCATGCCCATCATGCGGGAAATGCCGGAAATGATGTACCAGTATGACAGGGATTACCTGTTCGACTCGGGAAAGTTCGACAAGCGGTTTTCCTTCCGGACCACGCCATACGCCCAAGGCGTCAAGCTGACCGTGGCGGCGGGCGCAACCAAGCCATAGCCGTTCCCAATCGCGAAAATGCTCCCTGCCGGCCGGCGTCCATTTCATCCGGCTGAGCGATGGGGCGCGGGAAGTCCGTCAGCGGGTGACGTTGACCCGCTGATCGGCTGAATCCGCCTCATTTTTTTTATTCCGGATTGGCTGTCCTTTTCACCAAAGGCTGGCAACAGGCTCCGGAAGCTTTTCCGTCGGCATCCTTGGGGGCCGGGAGGCAACAAGGCTCGGAAGCATCCGAAACCACATCGGCAGGTTTGGTCCCCTTCACAGTCACGCTCAGGATTCGCATGCCTGAACGGTCCAGGGAATTCCGTTGCTCGGGAGAAAGGTATGCGGCGAGAAGATCATCGGGAAGGGTGATGGTTTTCTCACGGCTCACTTCGACATTCTGGAAACCTGATTGTCGGATGAGGTCCAGATACTCCCTCTTCTGCATGGCTCCGGAAACGCATCCCACATAAAGTTCTGCCGCCTTACGGAGGTCTTCGGGGAAATCCCCTTCCAGGACAACATCGGAGATTCCAAAACGGCCGCCCGGCTTGAGGACCCGGTGGATTTCGCTGAAAGCCTGACGTTTGTCGGGAACCAGGTTGAGCACGCAGTTGCTGATCACGCGATCCATGCCGCCGGCGTCCACGGGGAGTGCTTCGATTTCCCCGAGCCGGAATTCCACGTTCCGATAGCCGAGCCTGGCCACGTTTTCCCTGGCTTTCCGGATCATGTCCGGCGTCATGTCCACACCTATCACCCGGCCCGTTTCTCCGACTATGCTCCCGGCCACGAATACATCGTTTCCGGCCCCGGACCCGAGATCCAGGACGGTCTGTCCGGGTTGGAGATCCGCCGCTTCGGTCGGAATGCCGCATCCAAGTCCCAGGTCGGCATCGGCCACATATCCTTCAAGCTTGGTATAGTCTTCGCTGAAGTCGACAAAAGAGGACTCCCCGTTGGAGGGACCGCAACAATTCGTCGGCCCGCAGCAGGAGCCGCCGTCCCTCGCCAACTGTCCATATTTTTCCCTGACGATTTCCTTCAAACTTTCTGCGCTTTCCATTTCGGATTCCTTTCGATGCGGATATTCAGCAACATTTTTTCCTGGCGATGTCCAAATCCTGGACCATGGCCTGGAGTGCCGCCCAGGCCTCATTCAGGACGTCCCAGTCGATGCAATAGCAGGACTTGGTTCCTTCCACCTCTCCGGTGATTATCCCCGCCGCTTTCATTTCTTTCAGATGCTGGGAAACCGTCGATTGGGCCAGCGGAAGGACTTCCACGATCTCGCCGCAGATGCATACGCCCTTTTTGGCGAGGACTTTCAATATCGCCACCCGGGCCGGATGCGAGAGGACTTTGGCGAAGTCCGCTACGAGCTGGTCTTTCCGGGCAAATTCGGATTTCTTGTTCAGTGCCATAACAACAACATCGTATATCTACGATATAAAGTCAATGGAGTTCACAAGAAAAAAGCCCGGTCATTCCGGGCCATCATGAAATTCCTCCAAAACGGAATCCTAGACGGATTGCAGAAGATCGCTGATCTTGGATTTGATCAGGTCCCGCACCTGCCGGAACTCTTCCGGAGGCATATGCTTGGGATCGGGGATCTGCCAATCCACCCGCTGCTTGGCCCTCACGAAAGGGCAGGCATCCCCGCAGCCCATCGTCACCACGGCATCGTATTCGATATCGGGGATGTCGTCAAGGGATTTGGATTCATGCTTGGAAAGGTCGTATCCGATTTCACGCATGGATTCGATGGCCTTGGGGTTGACCACGCCCGAGGGCCTGGAGCCCGCGCTGTAGGTCTCCACCTTGTCCCCGCCGAGTATCCTGGCGAAAGCCTGGGACATTTGGCTTCGGTTCGAGTTTTCGACGCAGACGAAAAGCAATTTCTTTTTGGAGTCGGCCATGGTTTCCATTCCTTGGGGGTTTGCTTGGGATAGGGCGGGAACAAGCCATTTGAAAATCGCGGTCGCGGCAGCGGCGCCCGCCAGTTGGGCCACGATAAAGCCCGGCACGTCCGCAAAGCGGATGCCGGCGAATGTATCGCTGGCGGAACGCGCCAGGGTGACCGCCGGATTGGCGAATGAAGTGGACGCTGTGAACCAGTAAGCCGCCGTTATATAAGCGCCCACGGCGAAGGGGACGGCCCCGGAACGGCGCCGGGAGCATCCCCATATCACCGAGAGAAGACCGAAGGTCGCCACGAACTCGCTGAAGAGCTGGCTCATGCCCTGCCGGGGGTGATGGGAGGCGAAGAATACGGGAAGGTCGAACATGACGTTGGCCGCCGCCACTCCCAGAAAGGCCCCGGCAACCTGCGCGACGATATAGCCGGGCACTTTGCGCCAGGACAGCCCGCCCACGAATGCATCGCACAAGGTCACGGCGGGATTGAAATGGGCTCCGGAAACCGGACCGAAGGTCAGGATCAGGGCGATCAAGGCCGCGCCGGTGGCCAGGGAGTTGGCCAGAAGCGCGATGGCGGTATTCCCCGCGGCCAATCTCTCCCCCATGATTCCCGACCCGATGACGGTTGCCAGGAGAAAACCCGTACCCAGGGTTTCGGCGACCATTGCCTTGATGGACCCACCATTAGCCATTGGACGAAGTAATTCGGGTTTCACGTCTTGCATAGATCGTTTTTGCATACCGTCTTGAGCTTTTGCCTGTCCGCTATCATTTGCGGGTCATCGCTCAACCAGAAATGGAGGAGGGGAAGCAGGGAGGCGACCTCGGAAGATTTTGGGTCTTGAACCAAGTGATAGTAAACCCACCGCCCATCCTTCACAGAGCGAAGGAAACCGGCTTTGACGAGCACGGATAAGTGGTTGGAAATGGTCGGGGTGGAAAAACCGAGGACCTCGGTGATTTCGCAGACGCACAGGGATTTGACCTGGAGGAGTTTCAGAATCCGGAGCCGGTTTTTGTCCGACAGCGCCTTGAAATTGTTGACCAGGGCTTCCATCCTCCAATCATTTAGCTAATGGACGAAATATTTTAAAGAAGGGTTGAGATCCCGAAATCAAAATGAAATACAGCGCATCAATTGGAAAGTAAGAACGATTAAGGAGGATATTTAACCATTGCTCAAGGAACAACCGTCCGCCGGCTGAGCGTCCGGTTTCCCGTCTTGACCCGGACCCAGTATATTCCGTGCCCAGCCAGGTTCCCGACGACGAATCGCATCGCATCCGTGCCGGTTTTTTCCGCCACTTTTTTTCCGGAAAGGGTGAAAACCTCCACCGCATGTTCGCCGGGCCCCGTCACGCCCACGCGGAGTTCCCCCACCCTGGCTTCCGTTTCCAAAACGATCCTTTCCGATCCGGTTTCCGCATGCAAAGCCGACACGGGCGATGTCAGGCAGGATCCTCGGGTGAATTCCCGTCCGGCCGCCCAGCAAATCCCGAAATGGAGGATGTCCTGCGAAGTCTGGTCTTCGAATTCCCCGAAGCCATGCTCTCCCGCCGGAAAGTAAATCCCCCATCCCCAGTTCGTGTAGTAGTACCGGCCTTGTCTGCCTCCCGGCGACGATGCCGGCATCCGTACCGTCCATGTCACCGGATGATCTCCCATGAGCGAAGATGGCAGATAGGTCTTCTCATCCACCGTGATTAGCACGTCCACCTTATCCGCCTTGTCCCTTGGATTGAAGGTGAAACTCATCCACTTTTCGCACATGGACCACGGTTCAGCCGGCAATACGGCAAGCAGCGAAGCATATTCCTCCTTCTGGGCGCGGACCGTTCCGCCGGTTGGCAGGGTATCGACATGAACCATTGATTTCGTTACGGACGCCCCCCCGCTGCAGCCGGGATCCCCCCAGCCCGCGAATTTCGTCAAGGCAAGGTTATCGGTGAACCATTTCCACGTATCCGAATGATCCATCACACCGTGCAGACCGACCGCGGCGCCTCCCTCCTCCATCCATTGGATAAAGGCCGATTTCGCCGAAGGTGGAAATACCGTCCCGATGCTGCTGGTATTGCTGAGCAAGACGACATCGAAACCGCGCAAATACTCCAGGGTGAAACCCGCGGCCGAAGTATCGATGGTAACAGCCAGATTCCAAGCCGCGCCCTTTGAGTTCAGCAGGCTTTTCACATTTTCAAAACTCTGAGAGTACGGAAAGCCTCCATAGTCGTTCAGGGCCAGGACCTTGGTCCGGATCGGGTTTTGGGCCGCCACCGGCTTGAAGCAAATGAGCAGGATGACGAGAATCATCATTGACTGAAATAACGGAAGCGGATGGGACGCCTGATTGAATGAACGCGTCATGGGTACCTCGAATTTGGATTCGTCGTGGCGGGCGGAGCGGAGTATGAAAGTCAAATTACATCGGGGGACAACTGCGTAAATGTACTTTCGATGCTTTATTGTGTAATAAATCAGCCCCTTCTTCCTAGATTTCTCCCCATGCCCGATAAACCCGAGAAAAAACCGAAAAGCGCGGAGACCCGTCCCGGCAAGGGCCTCAACATCCTTATCGTCGACGATGAAGCCAACATCCGCAAAACCTTGGCAATGGCTTTGGAACTGGACGGACACGACGTCGTAGCCGTCAGCAACGGCAAGGACGGATTGATCCAGGCCTCGCTCCGGCATACCGACCTGGTGTTCCTGGACATGCGCCTGGGCACGGAAAAGGGGACCGACTTCATCCCGGATTTCATCGCCACCAGCCCATGGATCAAAATCGTCGTCATCACCGCATACGCTTCGGTGGAAACCGCCGTGGAGGCCATGAAGCGCGGGGCCGTGGACTACCTGCCCAAGCCCTTCACTCCCGACCAGGTGCAGGCCATAGTGGCGCGCGCGGCGGAAACCAAAAAGGCCGAAGATCACGTGGCCGCTTTGGGTTCCCCGTCGGAAGGGGACGATGCGGGCATGGACCTGGACAGCAAGAGCGCGGTCATGCAACGGGCCCTGACCCTGGCCCGGCAGGTTGCGCCCACCGAGGCCGGCGTGCTCATCCGCGGGGAAAGCGGCACGGGCAAAAGCGTGCTGGCGCGCCTCATCCATTCCTGGAGCGACCGCGCGGCCAAACCTTTCGGCGTGGTATCCTGTCCTTCCTTGTCGGCGGAACTCCTTGAAAGCGAGTTGTTCGGCCACGTGCGCGGCGCGTTTACCGGCGCGCTACGGGACCATCCGGGCCGCATCGCCGCCCATGACGGAGGCACTTTGTTCCTGGACGAGATCGGCGATCTGCCCATCCAGGTACAGCCCAAACTGTTGCGCTTCCTGCAGGACCGGGAATACGAAAGGGTGGGCGAAAGCGCCACCCGGAAAGCGGACATCCGCATCCTGGCCGCGTCCAACCTGGATCTGGAAACCCTGGTCAAAGCCGGCCGGTTCCGCGAGGATCTCCTGTATCGGCTCAACGTCTTCCAGATAGAGTTGCCGCCCCTGCGGGACAGGGCGGAGGATATTCCGCTCCTCTCCCATCGCTTCCTGGCGTTCTACGCGGGCCGGAACCACCGGCAGTTCCATGGTTTCACCGATGAGGCGCTGGCGGCGATGAAAGCGCATCCCTGGCACGGCAACATCCGCGAACTCCGCAACGTCATCGAACGATCCACCATCGTCGCGCGCGGATCGCAAATCGGGATTGCGGAACTGGGCTTGAAGCCGGGCAGCGGCGAGGAACCGATCCACGTGGGGGCTGCGGTGAGCCTGGACAAATTGGAAGAGGCCCATATCCGCCACGTGCTGGCGTCCTGCAAATCCCTGGATGAAGCGGCGCGCGTGCTGGGGATAGATGCCGCCACCCTCTGGCGGCGGCGCAAGAAATACGGGATTTGATCGCCACGTCCAGGCCCTGGCCCTCCGGCCGGTCCAGCCTTTCCCCATTGCAGTCTGCACGGGGATTTTTCCGGCAGCTTGCATTTTGCAAGGTCCCGGGATGGGCGTGCGGATCGCATGCCGTTTCCGGCCCGGAATCCGGCTTTTCGGGTCGCTTTTCAGGCATCAACTTTGCCCCTTATAACCGCCAATGTTAGGTCTCCGCCACAAGCTGTTCATCGCCTTCGCCGGCCTTTCCGTCCTCCTCGTCATCGTAGCCGGGCTGGGTACCCTCTTTATCGGCAGGGTGTCGCAATCCTTCGATCGCATCTTCCGGGAAAACCTGACCAGCATCAACGCCTGCCGGGAAATGCGCCAGGCCGCGGAGGAAATGAACGAGGACCTGCTGCTGGCCTTGTGGGACGGGACGGCTCCGGATTCGGCCGACGCCTTGGTCCAGGCCGGGGAATTCGAGCGCCACCTCCGCTTCCAACAAGGCAATCTCACCGTGGCCGGCGAACAGGCCATCACCGACAGCCTGCTCCGGGTCTGGCGGGAGTACCGTACGCGTTACTTCGCCCTGATTGGATCGGGCGCCTACGGCAAACCGATATCCCAACGGAGGACCGCCTATCGCACGGAAGTGAATCCCTATTTCCGGATCATCCAGCGGCAGACCCGCGCCATCGCCGAATTGAATTCCGGCAACATCCTTTCCGCCGACGGACAGGTGCGGGCCCAGGCGCGCACAGCGCGCAAAGCGATGACGGCGCTGCTCGGCTCCGGCGGCGCGCTGATCCTGTTGCTGCTCATACTCCTGGGGCGCACCATCCTGAAACCCATCCAGGCCTTGACGCGCTCCGCCCAGGAGATCGAGAAGGGAAACCTGGATTTGGCCCTGAAGGTGGGTTCCAAGGATGAACTGGGTCAGTTGGCCGAGGCCTTCAACTCCATGGCCGCCCGGCTCAGGGAATTCCGCCGTTTCGATCAGGCCAAGCTGGTGCGGACGCAGCGCGCCACCCAGACCGCCATCGGCAGCCTTCCCGACGCGGTGGCGGTGCTGGGGCCGGATGGCGAAGTGGAAATGTCCAACGATCCCGCCGCCGCCCATTTCGGGATCAAGCCGGGATCGCACGTCGACGGCCTGGGCCTGCCTTGGCTGGCCGAGCTTTTCAGCAAGGCCAGGCGGGAACTTCGGCCTTTCCATCCCCAAAGCTATGAATCCGCCCTGCAGGTTTTCCGCGAGGGCCAGGAACGTTTTTTCCTGCCCCATGCCATTCCCATCCTCGATGAGGCCGGGCATCTCACCGGCATGACCTTGGTGTTGGCCGATGTAACAGGATTGCGCCGACTGGATGAGACCAAAAGCGATCTGCTCTCCACGCTCTCCCATGAACTCAAGACGAAATTGACTTCCGTGCGCATGGCGGTCCATCTGCTCCTGGGGGAAAAGGTGGGCGACCTCAATTCCCGGCAGGCCGACCTTCTCATCGCCGCCCGGGAAGACAGCGAACACCTGCATCGCATCATCGAAGGGCTGCTGGACATGGGCCGGATCCGTTCCGGACGGCTCAATATGGAGCAGAAGCCCGTCGATACGGGGGAAATGACGGCGCAGGCCGTTGCGACCTTCATGCGCGCGTACCAGGACAAAGGCATCCGTCTCTCCCTGAATCTTCCGGCCGATCTGCCAAAGGTGTTCGCCGACGGAATCCGCGCGCCCCTGGTCCTGGAAAACCTCCTTTCCAACGCGCTGAAATATACTGGCCCGGGAGGAGAGGCCAAGGTGGAAGCGGAAGCCGATGGTGGATTCGTAGCCTTCCGCGTGACCGACTCGGGCGCGGGGATCCCCGCGGAGGATTTGCCTCGCGTGTTCGATCGCTTCTACCGCGGCGCGCGCGAAGGGGAACCCGGCGGCGCCGGATTGGGCCTGGCCATCGCCAAGGAAATCGTGGAAGCCCATGGCGGGACCATCCAGGTGGATAGCCGCAAAGGGGAAGGCAGCGTCTTTTCCTTCACCCTAAGGCGCGCCGATGCCGACTGGGAAGGAGCGGGATAGCCATGCCGGAAAGAAACCCGAGCTTTCTCCAGCTCATCCGCCGTGACAGGCGCGGCCGCTTGAAGATCTACCTGGGCTACGCGGCCGGCGTGGGCAAGACCCATCAGATGCTCCAGGAGGCGCACCGGTTGCGGCAGGAAGGCGTTGATCTGGTTTTGGGCCTGGTGGAAACCCACGCAAGGCTGGAAACCGCCGCGCTCGCGGAAGGCCTGGAAACGGTTCCCGTCAAGCGCACGGAATACCACGGCATTTCGGTGGAGGAAATGGATCTGGATGCCATCCTCGCACGCAAACCGCATGTGGTGCTCGTCGATGATCTGGCCCATGCCAACGCGCCCGGCAGCCGCAACCCCAAGCGCTACCAGGACGCGGAGGACATCCTGGCCGCGGGTATCAACGTCATCGCCACGCTGAACGTCCAGCACCTGGAAAGCCTTTACGATACCGTGGAAAGGATGATGGGCGTCAAGGTCCGCGAGCGCGTGCCGGACTCGGTCCTGGCCGAGGCGGATCAAATCGTCAACGTGGACATTTCCGCCGAGGATCTTCTCAAGCGTTTGCGGGCAGGCAAGGTATTTCCCCTGGACAAGGTGGACGCGGCCCTGGTGAACTTTTTCCAGTTCCACCACTTGGAAGAACTGCGCGAACTCACCCTGAGGGAAGCGGCTTCGCAAATCGATTTCCGAAGGCGCGAGACCGAAAATCAGGGTAACAAGGGCGGTACGGACCAGGTCATGGCCTGCCTGGATGCCCGGGGACCGGAAAACGCCGCCCTGCTCCGCTACGCATCCCGCTTGGCAGGCCGGCTCAATCGCAATTGGTACGCCGTGTATGTGCAGCCTCTGGAAGGGCGCGGGTCCTCCCTGGACGGATCCGGCCAAAAACTGCTTTCGGAAACCCTGCTGCTGGCCAACCAACTGGGCGCCACCGTGTTCACCTTGAAGGGGGACGACGTGGCGGACACCCTCGCGCGTTTCGCCGCGGAATACCGGGTGGGCCACATCATTCTGGGGAAACCCCATCCTCGCCCTTGGTGGAAAATGTTTTCCCGCAAGAAGGACGTGGTGGGGCCCCTGATGGAAAAAAGCGATGGTTTCACTTTGATCCTCATCGATACCCGGCCCGGCATCGACGTGTCCTCGCCCGTGGAAGACGTCGCGGATTCCGTTCCGGTGCCGGCGGCCAAGGCCGGCGAAAGGTTGAAACTGTGCGATTTCCTCGGCGAAGGTCAAATCGTGGTCTGGGAAGAGGCCGTCTCCAAGGAACAGGCGATGCGGGATTTGGTCCGCACCCTATTGGCGTCCCATCCCTCACTGGACGAGGGTTTCCTGTTGCGGAAACTCAAGGAGAGGGAAAACCAGGGTTCGACCTTCCTGAACGAGGGCGTCGCCCTCCCCCATTCCCGCATGGAGAATCTGGAAAGACCGCTGGTGGCCTTGGGCCTGAGCCATGGAGGCATCCTGGATGCCGGTACGGAAAACCCCATCGAAGTGGTTTACCTGCTTTTCTCCCCTAAAGATGAAAACCGCTCCCATCTCCAGTTGCTGGCGGTGGGAGCCCGCCTGATGTTGAACCGCACGTTGCGGACCCGGTTGCGAAAAGTGAACCGGCGGCATAGCGCCTATCGTTGCCTGCTTGAATTCGAGAATCCGGAGTAACAGATTATGGTCGTCACGAAACCCGCTTCCCTGGCCAAAAGAATCAAATGCATGATCATCGGCGATGCGATCGATCCCACCAACAAGCAGGCGTTCCACAGCATCACGCTGGCCGCCTTCTTCGCCTGGGTGGGCCTCGGCTCCGACGGCCTCTCGTCCTCCGCCTACGGTCCGGAGGAAGCATTCCTGGCCCTGGGCGGGCATACCCATCTGGCCATCCTCATCGCCATCGCCTCCGCCGTCACCGTGCTCTTGATCAGCGCCAGCTACGCCCAGCTTATCGAGGTGTTCCCTTCGGGCGGGGGCGGGTACCTGGTCGCCAGCAAATTGATCTCCCCCACCGCGGGCATGGTCTCGGGATGCGCCCTCATCATCGACTACGTCCTCACCATCACCATTTCCATCGCCAGCGCCGCGGATGCCATTTTCAGTTTCATCCCCCCGGAATACCTGCATTACAAATTGGGCTTCTCGGTTGTCGCCCTGATCCTGCTCACGGTGCTGAACATGCGCGGGGCCAAGGAAACCGTCATGCCCCTGGTGCCCATCTTCATCGTGTTCGTCGTGTCCCACGCCTTCGCCATCGTCTACGCCCTGGTCACGCATCTGCTGGATTTCCCCGCCGTCTACGCGGAGACCGCCACCCAGGTGGCCAAGACGCATTCGGAACTGGGACTGATGGGCATGGCCTTCCTGCTTTTGCGCGCCTTCAGCATGGGCGCGGGCACGTATACGGGAATCGAGGCGGTCAGCAACGGCCTTTCCATCCTGCGCGAGCCCAAGGTCAAGACCGGCAAGCGCACCATGCTGTACATGGCCCTCTCGCTGGCCTTCACCGTCTTCGGCCTTACCCTGGCCTACCTCCTCTTCAAGGTGGAGCATCAGCCCGGCAAGACCTTGAACGCGGTCCTGTTCGAAGGCATCACCTCCACCTGGCCGGGCGCGACCGGACATTGGTTCGTCTATGTGTCGCTGGCTTCGGAGGCGCTGATCCTGTTCGCCGCGGCCCAGGCCGGGTTCATGGGCGGCCCCCGGGTGCTCGCCAACATGGCCTTGGACAAATGGTTCCCCACCCGCTTCAGCCTCCTCAGCGACCGCCTGGTGACCCAGAACGGCATCTTCATCATGGGCGCGGCTTCCGTGGCCACTTTGATCCTGACCAAGGGCTCGGTCAAATACTTGGTGGTGCTGTACAGCATCACCGTATTCGTCACCTTCGTGCTTTCCCAGTTGGGGATGGTCCGCTATTGGCTCAACAACCGGAACGAGCTGGCGCATTGGCGGCGGAAGCTGGCCGTGAACGGGGCCGGACTGGTCCTGTGTTCCTTCATCCTGGTGGCCGTGACCGTTTTGAAGTTCCGCCAGGGCGGATGGATCACCCTGGCCATTACCGGCGCGCTCATCGCCCTGGCCATGGCGGTGAAAGGGCATTACAACTTCGTGGAAAAGGTCCTCAAACGCATGGACAACCTGGTGGCCATCGCCAAGTCCAAGGATTCCGTCACGCTTCCCAAGCATATCGGCGGGCAAGGCACGGAAGCGGATCTGAAATACGATCCCAAGGCCAAGACCGCCGTGCTGCTCGTGAACGGATTCAACGGCATCGGCCTGCACTCCCTGCTGGCCATCATCCGCATGTTCGGCGGCATCTTCAAGAACATCGTCTTCGTGGAAGTGGGCGTGCTGGACGCCGGCAGTTTCAAGGGTGTGGAGGAAGTGGAGAACCTGCAGAAACACGTCCGCATGGAATTGGATCAATACGTCGCATTCGTGAAACGGAACGGCATCTACGCGGAAGGCATCATGAGCCTGAGCCCGGACGTGGTGGAAGGGACCGGGGAGGTGGCCGCCGGAGTCATCGAACGGTTTCCCCAGGCCATCTTCTTCATGGGGCAGCTCGTGTTTCCCGAGGAGACGATCTTTTCACGCCTGTTGCACAACAACACCGTGTTCGCCGTGCAACGTCGCCTTTACCACAAAGGCATCCCTTTCATCATCCTTCCCATCCGCATCGACCTGAAGAAAAACAGGAAAGAGCGCAAGAAGGCCAAGGGTTAGCTTCGGCCGGGGCCGGAGAGCGGAAAACCGCCCTCCGCATTCCGGTTCAATCGGTGTTGCCGGTGCCGACCCGTTCGCCCACCTTGATATCATCCTTCACCTTGGCCTTGCCCGCGATTTTCTCCGCGGTGCGGGCGATTTCCGTTTTCGTTTCCTGGCTGGCCACCGTTCCGCTCAGTTCCACCTTACCGTTGTCGGTGCGGATGGTGACATCCTTCTCGGAGGCGGGAACCTTCTTGTCCTTTTCAAGGGCGGCGCGGATGCGCGCGGTCAGCTTCTTGTCGGCCGCGGTCTTACCTTCATCCTTTTGCAGCACGCCTTTGACATCGTTGGACGTCTGGCGGGCTTCCCCGCGCACCTTGTCAGCGGCGGAACCGGCGCCTTCTTTCACGCCGCCGGCAGCCTGACGGCCTTCGCTGCGGATGGAATCGACCGCGGTACCAGCGCCTTCCTTGGCCTTGGCCGCACCCTCCTTGACGTCGCGCTTGGTCTGGCGCGCTTCTTCCTTGGCCTTGGCGGACGCCGTGTCCGTTCCCTGGGAAACCTCGCCCTTGGCCTCGCGGGATTCCTCCGCGGCTTTGGCGGAGGCGTCGGATGCATTTTCCTTCGCGTCACGCTTGGCTTCACGGTTGCAAGCGGTAACACCGAGTATGGCCGAAAGGGCCAGAATCACTGCTTTCATGGTATCTCCTTGGTTGCGACCACACTAAAAGGGGCCGTAGGTTTCAGGTTTTTCCCAAGGCGAATATATGTTTTGCGGACCTGCCGGGAAAAAAATTTATTCGGGAATGGGAGGCCATGACGGCGCGCTTTCCGGAACTTGCTATTCTTTCCACCGGAAAATCATGTTCGCATCCAAATGGCCGGTACTGGCGGGAAGCCTCGCCCTGATATTGGTGGCCGCCAAGGCCCATGGGCGGCAATTGCGCCTGGAGAGGGAACGCGCAGGTTACTGGGATGCCGTCTTCGGAGGCGAAAACCCGGAATGGGTGGAGGCCCTTTGGCGCCGGGAGCGGATTCTGTTCTGGAGCGCCGCCGCCGGCGCCGCCTTGATCGGTCTGGCCTATGCCTGGGCCGCCTCCCGCCATCTTTGGCCCATGCCCCTGCCCGATCAGGATGGAATCCCTCCTCCCTGGGCGTTGCTCCTCCTCGCAGCCGCCTGGCCTTTCGCATTCGCGTTCATCCTCACCGGCCTCGCCAGCATCGCCCGGCTGGCCGCTTCCTTGGGCTCAGGACCGACTCCTTCGCAGACCTGGCTCCGCAATGCCTGGGTGGGAACCGCGGGATGGTGGGCCTTGACCTTGGCGCTCGCCCTTTGGATTGGATTCGCTTCGTCGCGAAAATCCGGGTAAGGTCACCGTCTCCACTCTGGCCGCACGGACCGCTTCCTAGTACTTTTCTCCCCATGAACAAATCAATCGGAATCCTTCCCGTCCCGCTGCGCATAGGCGCGATCCTGGCCGCATCCGCTCTCGCCGCGTTCGCCCAGCCTGCCGTGGACCTGCCCAGGGCCAGCCCGCCGGCGACCGTCACGCAATCCATCGGTTACACCACGGTTACCGTAGCCTTCAGCCGGCCGGGAGTCAAGGACAGGAAGATCTGGGGCGGACTGGTGCCTCTAGGCAAAGTCTGGCGGGCGGGCGCCAACGAGGCCACGGTGGTGGAGTTCAGCACCGATGTGAAGGTGAACGGGCATCCCCTGCCGAAAGGGAAATACGGCTTCTTCATCGTCCCCGATGAAAAAGAGTGGACCCTGATCTTCAGCAAGACATCCAAGACCTGGGGCGCATTCACCTACGATGAAAAGGACGACGCCCTGCGCGTGCAGACCCCGCCCCGGGGCGCGGAGTTCACCGAACGGGTCCTATACGGGTTCGAGGATCTCACCGACAGCAGCGCCTCCCTGTTCATGCAATGGGATAAGCGGAAGGTTTCCGTGGGCATCACCGTGGAGTTCCTGGAAACGGCCAAAGCGAACATCAGGAACGGCCTCCCCAAGGCGAAGCCGGACGATGCCTTCGCCTGGCTGAACTCCGCAAAGTTCTATTGGACCTATGACATCGACCGCAAACAGGCTATGGAATGGGTGGACAAATCCATCAAGATCAAACCCATGTACGGAAACCTGTGGGCCAAGGCGGAATGGTTGGCCGAGGGCAAAAACTACGCTGAGGCGTTGAAGCTTTCCAGGCTCGCGCGCGCCGAAGCCGAAAAGGATCCCAATCCCAAGCTCCTGCTGGAAAACGTGGACAAGACCGCGGCAGTATGGACCGCCAAGGTATCCGCCGGGTCCGGCAAATAGCCGTTAACCGGTTTTTTTTCCCGTAAAAACGGGCTTCGGATGGCTGTCCTTGCATTCTGCAAGGCCGGCGGCGCCTTCATTGCAGAATGCAATGGTATCCTTTTCCGTTTGGCTTCTTGAGGCCCGTTTCCGCGAATCCAGACGGTTACCGGGCGGCAATCCGGCATCGCTTTTGCACTCCTATACGGCCGTACGCCGTTCAACAAAGGAGAGCGCGTCATGCAAACCGCAATCACATACTGGCCCGTAACCTTGGCGTTACTCCTGGCCGCCATAACCGTCCTGCCGTCCTTCCATAGCATCGGCCCCACGGAGGTGGGCCTGGTGATGAAGCGTTTCGGATGGAAGAAATTGTCCGACGACAACCCCCTCGCCTTCCACGGAGAAGCGGGCTACCAATCCGGCCTGCTCATGCCGGGCCTGCGCTGGAGATTCTGGCTGCTCTTCGGCGTGCGGAAGTTCCCCTGGGTGCAGGTGCCCGCCGGGGAAATCGGGGTGGTGATCGCCCAGGTGGGGCAACCGTTGCCCATAGGCGCCAAGTCCGCCGTGTACAAGAACCAGTTCGCCAACTTCACGGATCTGAAAACCTTCATGGATCTGAAGGGCCAGAAAGGCGTGCAACGCCCGGTCCTGCCTCCGGGATCGCTGGTGCCCATGCATCCGGTGGCATTCCTGGTGGTGACCAAAAACCAGGTATACGGCCTGCCCGTGTCTTCGGAAATCAAGATGGCCGGCCAGAAGACGGGCAAGCTGACGCCCATGCAATTCGGATTGCAGGCGGAACAACTGAACCTGGTGCGCATCGAGCCTCTGGCAAAGGAGAAGGACCGCGGCATCGTGGACATGGTGGGCATCGTCACCACCTATGAGGGCGACCCTTTGCCTTCCGGCGACATCGCCAGCCGCCTGGGCGGCTTCGCGGACATGGCCAAGATGGAAAAATCGACCGCGACCGATCTGGAGATCATCGAGAGCCTGTTGGGCAACAAGAACAACCTGCACAACAACTATCAGGACTTCCAGGCCTTCCTGGACAATGGCGGCAAAATAGGATTGCAGCACGATCCGCTGCTGTACGGCGCCTACGCGCTCAATCCCTTCCTGGTCAAGGTGGAACTGAGCCCCATGGTGGTGGTCAAGCAGGGCGAGGTGGCCGTCATCAAGGCCTACGTGGGATTGGCCACCCAGGATACCTCGGGCGCGGACTTCAAATTCGGATCGCTGGTGCGGCCCGGCCACCGGGGCATCTGGCAGGAACCGTTGCGCACGGGAAAGTATCCCATCAATCCCCGTTGCTATGAGGCCGAGTTGGTGCCCACGGCCATCCTCACCCTCAACTGGGCGGACACGGTTTCGGCCGCGCACAACCTGGACGCCCAGCTCAAGCAGATCATCGCCAAGAGCAGCGAGGGCTTCGTGTTCGCCATCGATCTCCAGGTGCAGATCCACGTGCCGGACACCAAGGCGCCGCGCGTCATCTCCATGGTGGGCACCATGAAGAACCTGGTGAACGAGGTGCTGCAGGCCGCGGTGGGAAACCATTTCCGCGACAAGCTCCAGAGCATGCCCGCCATCCGTTTCATCGAAACCCGCCAGCACGTGCAGGAGGAGGCCTTCTCCCACATCCGCGAGCAATTGGAGCAATACCAGGTTGAGACCAAGGGCGTGTACATCCAGGACGTGGTGCTCCCCGCCGAACTGGTGAGCGTGCTGACCCAGCGCGAGATCGCCCACCAGGAAATCGAGACCTTCAAGAAGCAACGCTTCGCCCAGGAAGAACGCATCGCCATGGAACACTCCAAGGGAACCGCGGACATCCAATCGGAACTGGCCCGCTCCAAGGTGGGCGTGGACATCAAGTCCAACAACGCCGCGGCCCGCAAGGCCGAAGGCGAGGGCGAAGCGGCCTATATCCGCGATACCGGTTTCGCCAAGGGCGCGGAGGTCGAGGCGGTGGGTCTGGCCCGCGCCAAAGGCTTCGAGGCCCAGGTGAAAGCCTTGGGCCCCAATGCCACGGCCCTGGTGAATACCGTGACCCAGTTGGCGGAGAGCAAGACCCGTTTCGTTCCGGACGTGATGGTCTCGGGCGGAAACGGCGGGGGCCTGGACGGCCTGGCCGCCACCCTCATGCGCTTCCTCCAGTCCCATCAGGCGGAATAGCTATTTTGATGGGCTGAAAAGATCGGCCGCCGGATCCCTTCCGGCGGCATTTCCATTGGAGGGTTTTTCATGGCGGCAAAGACCGGACTGATCCGTTGTCCGTGGGTGGATTTGGAAAAGCCCGACTACGTGGCTTACCACGACGAAGAATGGGGCGTTCCGGTGCATGACGACCGGCTCCTGTTCGAGTTCCTGACCTTGGAAGCCGCCCAGGCCGGCCTCAGCTGGTACACGGTCCTGCGCAAGCGGGACAACTACCGCGCCGCTTTCGAGGGCTTCGATCCGGCCAAGGTGGCGCGTTTCGATGCGCGCAAGGTGGAACGGCTCTTGGCCGATGCGGGCATCATCCGCAACCGCTTGAAAATCCTGGCCGCCATCAACAATGCAAAGCGGTTCCTGGAGGTGCAAAAGGAATTCGGCAGCTTCGACGCCTATATCTGGGGATTCACGGGTGGCAAACCCAAGGTCAACAGCCTCAAAGGCAGGGGCGACTATGCCGCCACCAGCCCCGAGTCGGACGCCATGAGCAAAGACCTGAAGAAGCGGGGCTTCAAATTCGTGGGCTCCACCATCTGCTACGCCCATATGCAGGCCACGGGCATGGTGAACGATCATATCGTCACCTGTTTCTGTCGGAGCAAACCTGGCCGGGGAAAAAAATCGCCTTTTCCCAAGCGAAATTCCTCCGGCGCGGTACCTTAGTACCCGGACGAAGGAATCGGGATGAAAAGCAGTTTCAAACAGGCGTTTTTTCTGGCGGCGATTCTCGGCGGCCCAGTAGGATTGCATGCCGGCCCCGTGGAGGACTTGGATGCCTGGTTGAAAACCGCGCGCGCCTCCCGTCCCGTCCTGGCCTCCCAAACTTTCGCCGACGCCGCCCTTACCGCCTCCGAATGCGCCAAAGCCAGGGATCTTATCTGGACGGATCGGATCGCCTTCGTGAAAAGCGAATGGGCCTCCCAGTGGGCGGGAAAAATACTGGTGAACAAAGACAATCTGCAGATGCCGTTCGACTACCGGATTTACGGGAGCAAGCCGGCGCAGGGATACGACCTGTACATCTCCATGCACGGCGGAGGCGAAACCACCAAGGCCGAGAACGATGCCCAATGGCGGAACCAGATCATCCTCTACCACCCCAACGGCGTCTACCTGGCGCCGCGGGCCCCCACGGACGCCTGGAACATGTGGCACAAGGATCACATCGACGGATTCTTCGATCAGATCATCCAGCTGTGCGTCGCCAACCTGGGCGCCAATGCGGACCGGGTCTATCTCATGGGGTACTCCGCGGGCGGGGACGGCGCCTACCAGATGGCGCCGCGCATGGCGGATCGCTGGGCCGCCTCCGCAATGATGGCGGGCTATCCCAACAACGCCTCGCCGCTCAACCTGCGCAACATCGGCTTCAGCATGGACGTGGGCGCGTTGGACGCCTCCTTCGGGAGAAACACCATCGCCGCGACTTACGGCAAGGAAATGCAAAAGCTGCAGGACGCCGATCCCGGCTTCTACAAATACCGCGTGCTGGCGCACCCCGGCAAACCCCATTGGATGGACTTGGAGGATACCGTGGCGCTTTCCTGGATCGACGATTTCACGCGCCACCCCTTTCCGGCCAAGGTGGTGTGGCGGCAGGATACCACGGTGGGCACCAATTCCTTTCCCTCGGCCGGGCCCGTGGTGCCCGTCAAAGGCCGTCCCACCCAGTACCAATTCCATTGGATTGGATTGCAGGAGCGGAAGCCCCCGGCCGCCCCGGTCAACGTCACCGCGGAGATCAAAGGCCAGGAAGTAGGCATCGTCGATGCCAGCATCGATTCCCTGGTGGTGCTCCTGAGCGATTCCCTTCTCAATCTCGACAAGCCCGTGCGCGTGCTCTGGAAAGGCAAGCCCGTCTACGAAGGCACGCCGCCGAGAACCATCGCCAACCTGTACCAGACGGCGCAGGACCGGGGCGACCGGGCTTATCTCTATCCCGTGATCCTGAAGGTGGCCAAGTCCGGCCAGGTTTCCCTGCGTCCCGGACCGGAGCGGACCTTTGCGCGCGTGAAAGCGGAGGGAGGCTCGCTGGCAATCTCCTTCGCGGGCGTCCGGACTTCCGGGCGGGCGCGACTTTCCGACATTTCGGGAGTTTTGCGTTGCGAGACCCTGTTCTCAAATAGCGCGAACACGGAATTGCCGCTCCGCGGTTTGCGGTCCGGTATGTATATCGTTTCCGTAAGGGCCGATGGAATCCGGTCCGACCAGCCTTTTTTCCTCCCCTGAAGCCTTCCTGCGGCCTCCGCCCGCATCCATACCTGGCTTGCGTGCTCACATCTGTGAAAAAGAAATTCGCTCCGGGTCTTTCAATTCGACCCTAAAATAAAGAGATTTAAGTCGGCTCAATCCTATCCGCATGAAGTGCGGAAGGGACGGATAGCCGCGGAAGCGTCATGACTTCCGGGGCCGCGCCCACGAGGATTCGCACCATGGATTTCATAGACATCAAAAAAGCGATTCGGATCGCGGTCCTGGCGCCCGCATGCATCTATTGCGCGGAAGACTATGCAGGCTGGTCGCATCAGGCCGGTCTGCGACTGGATACCTCCCCCGCAGGCGCGGATGTGTCCGGTCCGGTCGCCGGATTTCCCCTGCTGGTGCGGCTCTCCGGCGGCGAATTTCCTTTTTCCCAGGCGCTCCGCCACGGCGAGGACGTGCGTTTCTCCGACACCGACGGCAAACATCTTCCCTATCAGATTGATCGATGGGATTCCGCTTCCGGCGCCGCGGAGATCTGGGTCAAGGTGGACTCGATCCAAGGCAATACCTCGGGCCAATCCGTACGCATGTACTGGGGCAAGACGGGCGCCGCGGACAGCTCGAAGGGATCGGCCGTATTCGGATCCGCCAACGGCTATGTGGCCGCGTGGCATCTGGGAGGAACGGGATCCCGGCCCAACGCCGTTGCCGGAGGCGCCCAGGCGGTCCCGCACAATTATGTCGGAAGCGGATCGGTCGCGGGCATGATCGGGCAGGCGGATACCTTGCGGGGCGGTGCGCCGGGGTCCTACCTGGACATCGGGGACGGCTACACGGAATTCACCGCCGGCTTCACCTTCTCCGCCTGGATCTACTCCTCCGCCGTGGTCTGGTATTCCCATTTCCTCGATCTGGGCAATGGGCAGGCCACGGACAATATCCTCCTGTCCCGATACGACACGACGCCTACCGCCGCCTTCGACAACTATCAGGACACCGCCAAGAGCACTTCGGTCCACATCGACAACGCCCTGATCCCGGATAAATGGCAGTACTGCGCCGTCACGGTGCAGGGCAAGAATCTGAAGTACTACCTCGACGGCGTACTATTGGGATCGGACACGCTATCCCTCCCCATCAGCAACGCTTTCCGCACGGAGAACTTCCTCGGCAAGTCCAATTGGCCCGGCGACCTTTATTTCCAGGGCATGTACGACGAAGTGAGCCTGGCCAAGATCGATCGGAGCGCCGATTGGGTCCGGCTGAGCTACGCCAACCAGAAAAAGAACCAGAACCTGGTCACCTTCGTTCCCGGGATCAATTGCGCATCCCGGTTCGACATCGCCCGGGACACCACGGTCCCGGAGGGAAGCCAACTCAAGCTGGCCGGAACCGCGGCGTGCGCGTCCCATCGTCTCTGGTCCGTCGTCGACGGCCCAGGGCCCCGCATCTTCGATCCGGAGGCGGAAACCCTGCTCGTATTCCTGCCGAGGGTTTCCAAAGACACTGCCATCAAGTATCAATTCAGCGCGGACTTCGGGGATTCCGCCAAGCAGAAATCCGTGGTCGTCCATGTCCGCAACACCGTGCCCGATCCCATATTCACCCTGCCGCCGTCCATCACATGGGATGGAAAGGACTCCCTGCCCATCAAACCCGTCATAGAGAATCTCTCCGAAATCCTCGCCAGCACCGCTCCCGCCCTCCACTATCAATGGACCGTGGACGAGTCGCCATCGGAAGGCCCTAATCTGGACCCGGCCACGATTAGTGACCTCCTGTTCAAGGATGGGGAGGTCAAGATTGGATTGTGCCTGGACAACGGAGGGCCTCCCGCCTGCAAGGCCACGCTATTGACAACCGGCGCCACGTCTTCCCTCCTCCCAAAGGCCTTCGGAAGCGCGCGGCCGGAGGCTTCCCGGAAAGCCTACGACAGCAAGGGAAGAAGGATGAATCCGCCCAAGGGCCTGCCCGTCTGGATTTTCCTCGCCTCCCCCGCCCCTGGGCCCTGATCTACATTCCCTTTCTTGTTAGCTTTTGCCTATTGCGCCGCGCGCCGACATTTTTTCGATCCATCCTTTTCGGGAAAACCGACCTATGCTCAGACGATTGCTGCTTGGGACAACCCTGCTCATGTCCATACCCTCCGGCGGCGCATTCGCAGGGGAGCGGTCCCTGGCAATCGGCTATGGGCCGGCCAATTCGGTGCACCTGACCCTCAACCGCAACGACTTCGGCCTTTACGCAAATCCCTTCGTCAGCTATCACAACGCCGACTATTACTCGCAACGGGAGTCCGCCATCCACCTGGGCGGGATGTATTCCTACCGCGCTTTTACATACAGGCAAATGGAGTGCCGGGCCCAGTTGGGTGCGGGCGTCCACGGAGCCTATCTCCTGATCAAAGACGATTACACCCCGGACCATGAAAACCGGCAATGGGGCGTGGAAGCTTGGATCCAGCCCGAATTCAGGTTCTACGAACGATTCGCGCTTTTGTTGGAAGCGAATGTTCTGAAATATACCTGGGAGCAGGATGACCGGAACCAGGAATACCGGACCCAGGAATTTTCGAGCCCGGACTTCTCGGTCAGCGAACTCAAGGTGGGGTTCCGCTACTACTTTCAATTCAGGAAAAATGGCTGAGCTCCGGATGCGAATGTCCAGGCCCCGCCCGGTGCCAACGTTATCCCCCCTGATTCTCCTCTGGGTACTGGGCCTGGCGCTGATGGCTTGTGAAAGCCCCGTGGAATGGCAGGGCGATACGCGTCCACCCAAGGCTCCTTCGGATTCCCTAATCACCTATTACCGCACCAGGCACTTCGTTTTCTTCTACGATTCCAGCGCCTTCAACAAAGCGGAAGTGATCGCCAACGGCAAGGAGAAGGAAGCGCATCTCAGCCGCATCAATTCCGAATTGAACGTCGCCTTCGACGGGGAAATCATGGTGCGCTTGATCCATTCCACGGATGAACCCTGGTCGGGAGAAGCTTTTTTCGAGAAACCGTATTTCATCCAGGAGACCCGTTCCTATTTCGTGATCGACCCCGGACACGAAGTCGCCCACATCATCAGCTTCGAAACCATGGGCGTTCCCAAGCTGAGATTTTTCCTGGAAGGGCTCGCGGTCGCCCATGAGCTGGACCCCAACCCTAAATGGGCCCGGCTTTGCCGGTACGATATTACGGAAGAATCCGTGGCCGAGGATTTGCAACATACCGGTCAGATTCTGAGTTCCTATGACGTCAATTATCCGCTCGCCGGCGCCTACGTGGAATGGCTGGAGCAGACCTTCGGAATCGAAAGGTTCAAAGACTTTTACTGGGACTTGGCCCAATTCAGCTATTCAACCTACGAGAGCATCTGCCTGCGGGATTTCGGCGTGGAAGCGTCCGAACTGCATCAGCGCTTTATCGACGAAAGACTGAAACCGGCGAGAGGAAGCAAATACTGTGGCTACAATTCGACTCCTTAGGTATGCGCCGGCAAAGGCCCTCTTGTCGGCCGCCTGCGCGCTGGGATGCCTGGTCCTTTCCTGCGGGACCGATCATGTCTCCGCCCCTGCGACGACCGGTTCCGGGGACTCCCTTAAGGCCGTGGTCGAGGGTCTTGTCCTCCCCATCGAACAGGAAGCGGACATCATGCTTACCCGGGGGGACAGCACCATCAGGACGATTACGCGGAAGGGGAATTTCCAATTGCCCAATGTCGACTATGGACTGTATATCCTGGACGTGCGGGCCAAGGGCTACGGAGGACGCCGGACCTATCTCTCAGTCAACTCGAAACATGTCCTGACCGGCCCCATCCAATTGGTCAAGCTGCCTTGGCCGGTTTCCTTCATGGATCCGCAGGACAGCCTGGTCTTCTCCACCAGCGGCCGAGACTCAATCGTGACCATAGAATTCGCCTATCCCATGGACAGGAGCAGCGTGGAAGCCGCCCTCGACATCGAGCCCAAGGTGGACATGGATATCAAGTGGGGAGGTCCGTCCGTACGGTCCGATTTCGGGGAAACGGTCCGCATCACTCTTCCCATGTCGGTCCTGGCAATCGGAAAAAAATACCAACTGACCCTGGATACGTCCGCGAAAACCGCCGAGGGCCAATACTTGGAGCGGCCTCTCGGCTTGATCATCAGGAAGGATTCCCAAGCAGGCCAACCCTTGGCCAGATTCCTCGGTTCCGGTTACCTATTGGGGCCGACTGAGCCCATCGAGATCGGTTTTTCGGAGTCCATGGATCTGGCTTCCGTCGCCGGTCGCATATACGTTACCCCCGCCAGTCCTTTCCACAGCCAATGGGACTACTCCCGCAACGTCCTGCAACTCATCCCCGATACGCGTTGGCCGCCCGGCTCCACATTCAAGGCGGGAATCAACGCCGGCTATGCATCCCTCGCGGGTACTGAAGGCGGCGCCATATCCAAAACCCTCCAGGTCGGCGAATTCACGATGCTGAGCGATTTGTCCTACCTGACGGTCACGATCGAGGAGACATTCGAAACGGAATTCAACCTGCCCGTAGACTCCTCCAGCGTGGACTATTCCGTCGATTCGCCCGTCAAGGCATCCTTTGAAGCCATCGCTCCCGGCCGCCTCAGGTGGATATTCATCGGAGCCACGCCCGGAATCCCTTTTACCCTCAGGATCAAGTCCGTGTCATCCATGTTCGGGGATTCCCTTGGCTCGCCGATCGCGCAAAAGCTGATCCTCCAGCCCGCCGCGTCCAACTTCCGGATCCAAGACTCGGCCCGGGTCTCGCTGGGACTGTCTCCGGTCAAGGATTCCCTGAATCTCTCATGTTCACGGGTCGCGTACCAACGCATGAATGCCACCGGCTTTTCCGTGGCTCCGTTCTATCCGTTCCAAGCCGAATGGTCGGCCCCATCGGACGAAAACGCCGTTCTGCATTTCCGTTTCCTCCAACCCGTGCCCTCCGGAACCGCTTTCAAACTGTTCCCGAAAACCTCGTCCAACCAAGGCGATACCGCGTCCTTTTCCACCAAGACCTTGGCGCCCACGGAGATCCGGCCCTTTTACGGAGCGAATACGGTGGCTCCCGGCGAGGACATTATCATCACCTGGAACTCCCTGATTGATACCAGCGGATTCGCGGGTCATCTTGTCTTTGCTCCGGCGGTGGATACCGTTCTTGTTGAACACGCGACCAGCAATGGCTTTTCCAGGATCATCATCCATCATAACGCCCTTTCCAAAGCCACCGGGTACACCCTGCGGATTTCCGGAGTGACGGATCTGTTCTCCCGGCCCATGGCGGACACCCTGGAAACCAGGTTCCGGACCGCCCCTTGATGGGGGAATGCACCTCCTTTCGGCTCCTGCGGAAATCCCTTTTCCAATGGCCTGAAAGCCCTATAGTAGATCCCATGCAAGCGGCGATTCCCCAGCGATTCCCATCACCCTTCAAGCCTTCCCGGCCGCTCCGAATCCTGATTTCCATCACCGCCGCTGCCGCCTGCGACCACGGGACGGAAACCATCGTCGTCAAGAACCCCCTGACCAATCCCATTTCGGGCCCTCCCGCCGGCAACCCGGCAGGCGCCTGCGCCGTTCCCGCCGAAGCCGCGCCCGCTTCCGTGACCAACGATCATTCCGGGGACATCCGCATTTCCGATTCCGTGATCCGGGGCAATCTGGGCGGCTCCTGGTATGCGCTGCCGGGCATCTCCATGCACGAAGACACCCGGAAATCCGTGGTCAACTCCACTCTCGAATAACCCGCCATATTGCGCCCGGTTTTGTCTAGATTTCCTTCCGTCGCCTGCGCGCGACGGGAGGTTTCCGGATGGCTTATATCATCAACCAGGTGTCGAAGGATGCCGTCAAGGACATGAGCAACCTGGGCCCGGGCATGGACCTGTTCGCAGAGGATTCCGGCATCCACGGTCTGGGCGTCTACTCGCGCCGGGACATCGCCGAGGGCGCGCTCGTGATCGAGTGCCTGGGCATCGTGCGCCACAAGGACGAGATCTACGAAGGCCTGCGCGCCCTGCAAATCGGTCCGGAAACCTACCTGGCCGAGGATTTCGCCAATCCCCGCCTGGACGATTTCATCAACCACAGCTGCGACCCCAACGTGGGCTTCGCCGACGGTTCCCTCAAGATGTACGCCTTGCGGAACATCCGTCCCGGCGAGGAACTTTTCTGGGACTACCGCACCAGCATCAACGAGGCTGGCTGGGAAGTGCCCTGCACCTGCGCCACCGCCAATTGCCGGGGCAAAATCCAAAGCTATTGCGATCTGCCGGACGAGGAACAAATCCGCCTGCGGAGCATCGTGCTGGAATACCTGCGCTGATTGCCGGGCATCCCGGGGCGGCCGGGCCTTTTACGGGAAGCCATCTTGGGCGGTAAGCCGATCTGCCCCCATTGCCGCGGCGCCTTCCCGCGCTTCATCCGCTACGCCTTTTCATCCTGGCTTTTCCCCCTGGCCTGCCGATCCTGCGGGGCCCGTTTCTACCTGGGTTACCATCCGGCCGTCTTCGTCGTCCTGTGGATTTTCCTCAGCCCGTTGTACCTGATCGCCCTGCTCTACGGCGCCATGCTCCTGCTTCCCGACGGCTTCGTCATTCCCGGATTCCTGCTGGCGGCCCTGGCCAGCGCGTCGCTGCTTCCCCTTATCGGGTCTCCAAGGCTCAAGTCGAAACCGCTCCCCTGAATTCCCGAAGGATCCTCTCCCGGATCCCGATTACTTCGAAGAGCCGGGGTTCATCTTCGGCTTCATAGCCGGCGCAGGCAATTCCAACGCCAACGAAGTGAATGCCCGCAACGAGACGATCCAGCTTGGGGATTTTGGGCCGCGCGGGCGTAGCCCCGCCTCGCGAGGCATTCTGATCCCCCATAAAACCCGCCTCTATTAGCTTGTTACACGTCCCCGCCACCCCCTAAAATTTCAAAAATTCCAGACCTCTCTCCGGGGAGGCCGATTGGGTCATCGGGAATGATGAAAGCCATCGCTTTCCTTATCGCAGTCAGCCTGGGTTCACACCTGGCATGGGGAGACGCCGTCAAGGCTCCCGCCAAGAATACGCGTCCCAAACCCAAGGTCGTCGATCTGGATTTCTCCGACGATGAAGAGTCGAACGGAAAATCCTCCCAATCCATTGTCCCGTCTTCGGGCGTCCATCCATGGATTTACTGGACCTTGGGCGCTACCGTGGCGGCGGCGGCGGGAGGCGTCGGGTTCTACCTGTACCAGGACCGGACGAAAACGCCCACCGTGACCCGGAACGAACAGGTGTTCACGGATGATCGTCCTTAGGCCCCGCCGTGCGCTGGCATGGGGAATCGCGCTCCTGTCGGGCTGCCTCTGTTTTCTTCCCCAATGCCATCTGGACCAGACCTCCTCGCGCGAGGAAAAATTCGTCACGGTCAAGCTGCACGATTCCCTGGCCCGATACGATAGCGTGAAAATCCTGGTGCTGGCCGACGGGGACACCGGCCAGGAGGTTGGAACGGTCTGGAACGGACCTTTGCGCGCTCCCTCCGCCATTCCGTCCTTCCGCCTGGAAGATTCGGAAACCCGAACCCTTTCCGTGCGCGTCATGGGCTTCGACCAATACGGCAGGCTGGTTTTGGACCTGCGCATCGTCAATGAGGGAGGCCGGCAGGTGGTGACGGATATCGCCCTGCCCAAGCCGTCCCCGGCGCTCGTCTCCCTGCTGCTTTCCCCAGGCACCCTGGTGCCGCCCTTCGATCCCGCCGTCAAGGAATACGCGCTCGATCTTGCCAACGCCCAATCGACCTTCAGAGTCAAACTTGTGCCCGCCTATTCTCCGGCCACCATGCTGGTCGGATTCAAAAAGGCCTATTCGGGCCAGCCCTCCGATCCGATCGACCTGCATGTCGGCGCCAACCGCATCACCATCGGGGTCACCGCCGCGGATACCTCGACGCAATACTTCATCAATGCCACCCGCGCCGCGCCGCCGGGAGATACCACCAAGCCCGACTCCGTTCCCAATCCCAACCCGGATCCCGATCTGAACGCCCTCAACCTCCTCCTGCTCAATTGGAAACACAAGGCGGTGGTCAACCTGGACTACGCCCACATGGGCATCGGAACCGACGAAGTGGTGACGGATTTCCCGCTCTTGATCCGCTTGACCCGCAGCAACTTCACCTTGTACCAAGCGGGTGACGGCGGCAGAGACTTGCGCTTCGCCACTTCGGAAGGCAGGATGCTACCCTACGAGATTGGCCGTTGGGATGCGGCCAACGGCGAGGCGGATGTCTGGATCAAGACCGACACCCTCCGCTCGGACGGAAGCAGCAGCCCCATTCTCATGTTCTGGGGCAATACCGCGGCTTTGAGCGCGGCCGATCCCGCCAAGGTGTTTCCGCCCAAGGCGGGTTGGACCGCCGTCTGGCATCTGGGGGAAACGAGCAAAGGCACTACCGGCGAATACAAGGATGCTACCGGACGATACAATGCAACGGGCGACGGCGCGGGCAAGATCATTCCGAGCCGCGGGGATGGGATAGTAGGCTACGGCCAGAACTTCAAGGGCCCCACCGGCCAAGGCTGCATCGTCATCCCCAGCGAATTCGATCCCGGGGACAAAGCGTGGACCCTGAACTTGTGGGTGAAGCGCCAAGGCACCGAGCAAAGCATCCTGTTCAACAAATCCGTGGGATTCGACGCGGCGACGCAAAGGTTCCAGATCAACGCCTTCGAAGGCGCCGGCCAGAAGGTGAGCCTGGTGCGCCACGACGCGGCCTACAAGACGGAAATCTACCTGCCGCAGGACGGCTTCGTCCTGCTGGGCATCGTCTACGATGGGACCAAGGCCAACTTTTACGTGGATGGGTATCCCAGGGAATCCAACGACTGGGCGCAGGGCCTGGATCCCATGGCCAAGACAATCCTGGGCGCCAGTGACGATAAGGGTACCTATGGGTTCCACGGGATCATGGACGAGTTCTGGGCCTCCTCCGTCCCGCGCTCCTCCTCGTTCATGCGCTTCATGTACGAGAACCAGAAACCCTATTCCCCCTTCGTGGTCCTTCTCCCGCTTTAACCCGGGACCGCTCCGGGAAGCCGCCCGCCTTTCGGGCCCGGTCCCACATAGAGTCCGGGCTTTCTTTTCCGGCCGCGATTGCCTTTGCGCGCTTTCGCCTTGCCCCCGCGCTTTCCGCGCGCTTTTTCCCCACGCGCTTTTTCGTCCTCCTCCGGGAACCCGCCCGCCAGGAGATCGGCGAATCCGTACCCGGGGCTTTCCATCACTGCGAACCCTATTCTGCCGGTCGGGCGCGGAGAGGGCCGCCGCCGGTCCGGCCAGATTGTCGTAATTGCCAAGCTCTTTCCTCGTCCCCATCGAATATATCATTCGTCCGGAATCCCCGGTGCGCGAACGGGGACGCGCGCGCTTTTGCGCTTCCGGATCGAAACCGGTTTTTTTCGCGCCCGCTTATTCGGAGACGATCGGAGGGGAGATCAGGTTTTGCGGCGGCCCAGGGCCAGCCAGGCTACCACGCTGGTCAACGCAATCATGGTCCCGACAATCACCAGGAAACCGTGGGGCTGGTTGCCGAAAGGAATGCCGCCCACGTTCATGCCGAACAGGCCCGCGATGAGATTGATGGGCAGCGCCAGCACGGTGACGATCGTCAGGATGAACAAAGTCCGTCCCGTCTGCTCGTTGATGAGCGACGCCACTTCTTCCTGAAGCAGTTTGACGCGCTCCGCCAGCGCGGTGGAGTCCGTGACCGCGGCGGAAAACTCCTCCGCCGCCTGCCGCAAGTCCTGGAGATCCTCCCCCCCGATCCATTCCGGAGGCTTATTGAGCAGCCGGAACAGAGCGGCGGGCTCGGGCGCCAACAGGCGCTGGAACCGGACCAGCACGCGCCGCAGGGAACCCATGTCCCTCCGGTTGGTGGAAATCCTGTTGTCCAGAAGCTGGTCCTCGATGGCATTGACGCGGGCTGTGGATCGGCGCACGATGTCGACGAGGACGTTCGCCTGATCGCGCATCAGATGCGCCAGAAGCTCGGTGGAGGAACGGAATACATGCCCTCCGCGTACCGCGGCCCTCAATCTGTCCACCGAACGCAAAGGCTTCAGCCGCGCGCTCACGACGAGTTGGGGGGTGATGCAAAGGACCACGGTGGAGACGCAAGCGGGATCGAAGGTGAAATCGAAAAGCACGTCATAGATTACGGCCACCAGGGAGCGGTCTTCCTGTTCCAGGCGCGTGGAACCGGCCTCTTCGTGGAGCGAATCCAGGAATGACCCGGGAAGATCCAGGTTGCCGCGGATCCAGCGTTCGGAGGCTGCGCTGGTCAGGAAATGGAGCCAGAAAAAAGATCCCGGTTCCTTCTCCGCCACCGTCGACAACCGCTCCAGCAGGCCGCCCTGTTCCACGGGTTTGGCCGCCCCGCCGGGCGTGAAGAAATAGCCCCAGACCAAGCCGTTCCCGTCCGCCCCATAGCGCAACTCCCCGGATTCGGAGAGCGGCCGTGCCGGTTCGGGATTCATGGCCGGGACATGTCCGGAAAGAAATGCTGGCGCAGGCCGATCATGGATGCCAAGATAGGATTTTCCGCCGCTTGGTTTTTTCGCCGGAGGGATTATCGAGCCGTTGCAACCCGCCTACAAGGCCGTTTCCGGAGGGTTTGCAACACGATTGAAACAAGCCGCCGCGCCGGGTGCGCCAGGGGTTACCCGTTGCGCAACTTGTAGTCGTCGTACCCGAACTCGCGCACCACTTGCAAGCGGCCGTCCTCGGTCCAGATGCAAAGGGAGGGCAAGGGGATTCCGTTGAAGGTCGTGTTCTTGACGATGGTGTAGTGGATCATGTCCTCGAACACGAGCTTGTCCCCGATGGCCAAGGGCCTGGAAAAACTGTAGTCTCCGATGACGTCGCCCGCCAGGCACGTCAGGCCGCCCAGGCGATAAGTATGCGGCAGCTTGCCGGGTTCGTCCGCGCCGCGGATTTCCGGACGATAGGGCATTTCCAGGGTATCCGGCATATGCGCCGTGGCGGACGTGTCCAGGATGGCGATGTCCATGCCGTTGCGGACGATGTCCACCACGGAAGAGACCAGCGGTCCGGTGCGCCAGCCCACCGCTTCGCCCGGCTCCACGTAGACTTCCACCCCGTGCTTTTCCCGGAAGGTTTTGATGACGCGGACCAAGCGCTCCACGTCGTAGCCGTCCTTGGTGATGTGGTGGCCGCCGCCGAAGTTGACCCACTTCATGCGCGGGAGGAATTCCCCGAAGCGCTCTTCGAAGGACGCCACCACCCGTTCCAGGGTATCGGAATTGTTGCCGCAATGGGCGTGGAAGTGGAGTCCGTCGATGCCGTCCAGTTCATCCGGCCGGAACTCTTCCCGGGTCACGCCCAGCCGCGAGTGGGTATAGCAGGGATCGTACAGGGGGGTCTTGACCTCCGAATGCCCCGGATTCACGCGAATACCGCAGGAGACGTGACGGCGGGTCGGGAGGCCCGACTCGCGAGCGGCCATTACCAAAGGCTTGAAGCGCCGCCATTGGCTGAAGGAATTGAAGACGATGTGGTCGGCGATGGCCAGGACTTCCGGGAACTCCTTGTCCGTGAAGGCCACGGAATAGACGTGCACTTCCTTGCGCATCTCCTCCTTGGCCAGGCGGGCCTCGTGCAGAGAGCTGGCGGTGGCGCCTTGCAGCACCTCCCGCACCCAATGGAAGCTGCTCCAGAAGGCGAATCCTTTGAGGGCGAGGATGATCCTGCCCCCGGACTCCTTTTGCACGCGATCCAGCAGGGCGAGGTTCCGCTTCAGCAGCGATTCCTCCAGGACATAGGCGGGAGTGGGAACCAGGGAAATGTCGAGCTGTTTTGCCATGATCTCAGGTATCGTAGTAGACGGTTTCGATCCAGGGCAGGCCGCGCACGAGCAGTTCGTCCATGAATGGATCCGGGTTGAGCTCCTCGACGTTGAACACGCCCGGGGCCTTCCATTTGCCCTGCAACATCATCATGGCGCCGATGAAGGCGGGCACGCCGGTGGTGTAGGAAATGGCCTGATTGTCCGTTTCCCGGAAGGCCTCCTCATGATCGCAGACATTGTAGATGTACAGCTTCTTGGGCTGGCCGTTCTTGACCCCTTCGATCACGCAACCGATATTGGTCTTGCCCTTGGTGCGCGGGCCCAGGCTGGCGGGGTCCGGGAGCAATGCCTTCAGGAATTGCAGGGGAACGATTTTCTGTCCCTGGAAATCGATGGGCTCGATGCCCGTCATCCCGACGTTGCCGAGCACCCGCAAATGGGTCAGGTAGTTTTCCGAAAAGCTCATCCAGAAGCGGATGCGCTGCAGGCCCTTCAGATTCTGGCACAGGGACTCCAGTTCCTCATGGTACATCAGGTAGATTTCCATGGGACCGAGTTCGGGGGCGTCGAAAACCTTGTGGATGGCCATGGGCTCGGTTTCCACCCACTGGCCGTTTTCCCAATACTTGCCTTTGGCCGTCACTTCTCGGATATTGATCTCAGGATTGAAGTTCGTCGCAAAAGGATATCCATGGTTTCCGGCGTTGCAGTCGATGATGTCCACGGTATGGATTTCATCGAAGTGGTTCTTCTGTGCGTGGGCGCAGAAAATGTTCGTGACTCCCGGATCGAATCCGCACCCCAGGAGAGCCATGATTCCGCGCTCCTTGAATTTGTTCCGGTAGGCCCATTGCCATTTGTATTCGAACTTGGCTTCGTCCGGTGGCTCGTAATTCGCCGTATCCAGGTAGTCCACGCCGGTTTCCAGGCAGGCATCCATGATGGTCAGATCCTGGTAGGGCAGGGCGGTGTTGATGACCAGCTTGGGCTGGACCCGCTTGATGAGCTGGACCACTTCCTGGGTCTTGTCCGCGTCCACCTGGGCGGTCTCGATTTTGTACGACGGCCGGCGCTTGAGGATTTGATCCCGGATCCTGTCGCATTTCGACTGGGTGCGGCTGGCCAATACCAGACTGGAAAAGACTTCCGGCGCCTGGCTGCACTTATGGGCCACTACTCCGCCTACCCCGCCCGCGCCAATCAACAAGACCTTGCTCATCCCGACTCCTTATCCCGAAAACGGAAAACCGGGTTAAAATTAGAATTATTCCCCGGCTTTGATAACCGGCAAGCAGGCTCCGCAAAGGCCCTGCAAACGCATTGCAACCGCTTTCGCACCGGATACCGCCCGGACCTTGTCAGCCCGGACCGCATACGTCCAAAACGCTTTGTCCATCCCCTTCAGGTAAGTAGTTTTCCATGAAAAAGGAGAACTCCATGGACGCATTCGCGAATCTGGCCGACAAGGATTGCATTCCCTGCAAGGGCGGCGTCGCGCCCCTCAAGGGCGCGGAATTGCGGAACCTGGCCTCGCAACTGGGCCATGATTGGAAGGTGGTCGACGAGCACCACCTGGAGAAGCGGTTTTCCTTCCCGGACTTCAAACAGGCCCTGGACTTCACCAACAAGGTGGGCGCCATCGCCGAAGCCCAGGGACATCATCCCGACATCCAACTGGGCTGGGGCAAGGTGGACCTGTCCATGTGGACCCACAAGATAGACGGACTCACGGAAAGCGATTTCGTGATTGCGGCGAAATTCGAATCGATTCCCCATGGCGGCTAAAAAGCTCAGAACATCCAATCCACGCACCGCCTTGACCGGGCGATACCTGATGTATCGCCTGATCTGGATCGAAGGCTTTTGCTTCGCCCTCCTCGTCGCCTTCATATCCCTGGACGACGAGTACCTGATCCCGAAATTCGTGAAAAGCGATTTCCCCTTCTCGCAGCATGCGGTGGCGGGGATGCTGGACTCAGTGGGCGTTATCCTCCTGTTCCTGCTGGCCCTGTATATCCAGATCAAGGTCCTGAACAAAATCAGGCTTCTGGAGGGCATGCTCAGCGTCTGCGCCAATTGCAAGCGGATCCACGACGGCAAGAACCACTGGAGTCCGATTGAGGAATACATCCACGAAAGATCCCACGCGGATTTTTCCCATACCATTTGCCCGGATTGCGGCGTCAAACTCTACGGGGACCTGTACGTGAGAGCGAACAGGGCCCCCGGAGAGGACGAAAAAGACTGAATCCATCGTACACCCTGCCCGACTACGCCCGCCCGGCTTGCCTGGCCGCCCTTCTGGCCCTATGCGGCTGTTCCCAGAAGTACAAGTTCGGAAACCTCGAAAGCGCGTTCCAGGAACCGGAATTGCCGGCCACTTTCGCTTCCGCGGGAAAAGGCTTCCACCTCACGGGATACGCGGTGGCCAACAATCAGGAGACGATCCGCTATGGCGGCCAGTACCCTGCGAAAGTGAATGAACGGCAAATCGCGACCGCTGACGAAGGATACGTGCCGTCCGGACGGGATACGGTGATCCAGGAGCGCTACCGGATCGCCAGGACGCCCCTGCTGGCCGGCGGCGCGATTACATTGCAGAGCAGAACATGGTTCTGCGGATGGGCGACGGGAGCGGGGCTTCCGGCCGTGGAGCAATTCAACCTCGGCACCTTCGGCGGCTATTCGAATACCATCGGGAAGCTGGTGCCGACCGCATCCATCGGACTTTTCATGAATTCCATATCCAACCGGGGCGATTATTGGACCAACTATGAATCCTACGGCAGCGACGATCGGAGTTTCACGAAAATCTCCGGCTCCTACCAGGTCGTGGATTTCGAGGTGCCCGTGAAGATCGGAATCTTGTACCGGATGGCGCCTTTGGCCTATCCGTATGCGACCTATGCCGTCAATACGATCGGTTTCTGGCCCCAGGACAATCCCAATGTTTCCGAGCGCCAGATTACCGATGTCACTTTCGCCGTGGGCCTGCGCTACCAGGGATTCGCCGGTATGGAAGTTTCCATCGAGGCGGAGTATTCGGAACTGGACATTCCCGACCGGTACGGGAGCTACCATTTCGATTCGAAAATGCTGCTCTCAACCAAGCTCTGAGTCGAAACGGAGCCGGTACCGGCAAACGGGCCGCCGGCAACCCTGCCTCAGGGCATGTCCACCCAGACGGACCCCAGCGTTGAGCTCTCCACGGCCTTGACCACGAATTGCATGCCGCGCAGGCCGTCCCGAGCCGTGGGGTAGCCGCCCTGCCGCGACTGGCCGGACTTGACGCGGCGGACGTCCGCGATGATCAGCTTATACAGAGTCGCGAAGGCTTCCAGGTATCCTTCCGGATGTCCATGGGGCGTGCGCGTGATGGCTTTGGCCGGGTCGCCCATGTAGCCGCTGCCGCGTCCCCAGGTTTCCCAGGGCTTGCCGTGAGGCTTGATGGTCAGGTAGTTGGGATTCTGCTGATGCCATTCGATGGCGGACTTGGTGCCGTACACGCGGATGTTGAGATTGTTCTCCTCGCCGCAGGCGATCTGGGAACAGGTGAGATAACCCTTGGCGCCCTTCTGCAGGCGGAGAAGCATGCTGGCGTCGTCGTCGAGCTTGCGGCCGGGCTCGAAGGAAGTCAGATCCGCGCAGAGCGATTCGATCTTGAGGCCGGTGATGTGCTCCAACAGGTTTTCGCCATGGGTGCCGATGTCGCCGACGCAGCAGGAAGCGCCCGCGCGGGCGGGATCGGTGCGCCATTCCGCCTGCTTCAGGCTGGTCTTGGCCACGGGCTCCAGGAGCCAGTCCTGGCTGTATTCCACCTGGACCTTGCGGATGTCGCCGAGCTCGCCGTTGGCGACCATGGTCTTGGCCTGTTGCACGGCGGGGTAGCCGTTATAGGGATGGGTGAGGGCGAAGATGAGTCCGCTCTTTTCCACGATCCGGACCAGTTCCAGCGCCTCTTCGACGTTGAAGGTCATAGGCTTGTCGCAGACCACGTGGATGCCGGCTTCCAGGAAAGCCTTCGCCACCGGGAAATGCAGGTTGTTGGGCGTCGCGATGATGACGAAGTCGATGCCTTGGGGATGCCCGGCCTCTTCCTCCGCCATCTTCTGGAAGGAATCGTAGGAGCGATCCAGGTACCAGGCATCGGCGGATTCGCGGGCCCGCTTGGCATCCGACGACATGGCCCCGGCCACCACCAAGGCCTGGCCATCGAGCTCGCAGGCGATCCGATGCACGGCGCCGATGAACGCGCCCGCGCCGCCGCCCACTATGCCCGCCCGCAATCTTCTCTTGTTCACCTCTTGCGACATTCCTGAATCCCTTTCCACCGTTTGATCACCGAAACGACGGCCGCCTCCGGCCATCCTGAATATCCATCCTGAATATAATAGTCAACAACCCCGCGGCCAGCGATTGCCGGCGCCGCTCTCGGGGCGGATTTTACGCGGGGTTTATCCGGAAGCTGTGCGAGTGCGCGATTTTGTCAGCCCGGGACCGGCCTGGGACGGCCTGCCCCGGGCGGGGTCGAAGCGGTTCGGACCCGCGCGCCGCGGGTTCCCCGGGGCGGCGAAGCATCCGATATCTAGACGATCTCCACCGGTTTTCCGGTCTTGGCCGAAGCGTAGATCCCGTCGATGATCTTCATCAGTTTCACGGCCTCGTCCGCCGTATTCAGCGGTTCTTCCTTGCCGTCGATCACCATCGCGAAATTCTTCGCGGAACGCGTCCGGCCCATGGCCTCGTCCGGCTCGAAAACGATATTGCGGTTGACCGGGAATCCGTTTTCCTGCGAGTACAGCTCGCAGGTGTCGATGCTGGTGGAATCGATGCCGTCCACCCGGAACAGCCGTTGGATCTTGCCGCCGGCCTTCTGGCCCTGGAAAACCACCGAGACCACTTCGCGCTCGTTCATCTCGGCCCACGAATTGCGGATGGTAAGCACTTGGCCGGATTTGAAAGTGATCAAGGCGTGGGCCGCAGCTTCCACGTCGGTCACGCCGTCCTTGACGTCGGGTATGCCCCACGGTCCCTTGAACTGCTTGTTGTCGATGAGATCGTTGAAGGTCTGTCCCAGCACGAACTTGGGTTCCGGATATCCCATGAAATGCAGGGCCAGATCCACCATGTGCAACAGGTCGATGAGCGGGCCGCCGCCGGAAAGCTTTTTGTTCGTGAACCAGCCGCCGAATCCGGGGATTCCGTTTCTGCGGATCCAGCAGGCCTGGGCCGAGTTGATGCGGCCCGCGGCGCCGGAGCGGATGTATTCGCGCATGGCGTAAGATTCGGGCCGAGCACGGTTGTTGAAATTGAACATGAGGGTCCGGCCGGCCTTTTGCGCCGCTGCCTCCATTTCCATCACGTCCGCCGCGTTCAGCGCCGGGGGCTTTTCGCAGAAGACATGCTTGCCATGGGCCAGCGCCTCCATTACGAGGGGATGATGGTAGGCGTTCGGGGTGATGATGGAAACGGCATCGAGATCTTTGATGCCTTCGTAGGCGTCCTTCGGTTTTCCGAACGTCTTGTCCACGCCGTATTTCACGGCGGCGGCCTTGGCGGCGGCCTCGTTCATGTCCACGATGGCGACGACTTCGGCGCCCGCGGCCCTGAAGCCGGCAACGTGATAAGCCGCCATCCAACCCGCGCCCACGATTCCAATCTTCTTAGCCATCCCGCTCTCCTAGGTTATTCCCGGTCTCTCGTGTTCATACTTTCATCCGGGTCCACTTGCTCTTCGACTTGTTGCTGGCGAGCAACGCATCGATGAAAGCGACCCCAATCAAGCCGTCATCCGCCGTCGGATGATCGCAGACTGGAGGTTTTTTCCCGGCATTCACCGCCCGTATCCCCTTAAAAGCTTCCCGGTAGATATTGGCGAAGGCTTCAATATAGCCATCAGGGTGTCCCCAGATCAACCTGGCGGCCGCCTGCGCCTCCTTGCAAAGGTTGTTGTTTCCCTTGGAATAGCGGGTTTGGGTGCCTTCCGGGTTCTTGACGATGAGGTAATTCGGGTCCTCTTGGCGCCATTCCAGCCCCATTTTCATGCCGTACACGCGGATGCTCAGGGGATTCTCCTCCCCCGCCGAAATCTGCGAAGCGTAGAGGATGCCGCGCGCGCCGCCCTTGTATCGGACCAGCACGTTGCCGTCATCCTCGAGCCGGTTGCCCTTGACGAAGGCGGTGAGTTCGGCGCAGACCTCGTCGATTTCCAGCCCCGTGATGTAGCGGGTCAGGTTCTCGCAATGCGTGCCCAGATCGCCCATGCAGCAGGAGCCGCCGGCGATGGCCGGATCCATGCGCCACATGCCGATGGA
>JAQBPN010000061.1 GCA_028287505.1 Fibrobacterota bacterium
TACATGTGGATGACGAACTTCAACGACAATACCAACGACTATTTCAAATGGAACGTCAGCCTGGCGACGGGAGCCGCTTATCATGTCTGGGCCTTGCTGAACTCCGGAGCCGCGGTGCCGTTGAAGCTTTCCGTGGAAGGACAGACGGCGACGCTCGATTTCACCACCCGCAACATCGGTTGGGACAAGCTGGATGCCGGGGTGATCAATATCCCCGCGGGCACGAGCATCCTGAAATTGGTCCGCAATTCGACGGGCGGCGGAATTGAAATCAAATCCCTGGAATTGATCCGCGAGTCCGACCGGCCCGCCTATGAAAAAAGGATAGCGGATTTCAAAAGGTATCCCACCTGGTTCACCGGCGCCAAATACGGCATCATGCTCCAATACGGACCTTGGGGTTACCCGCAATCCGGGAATCACAAATCCCTGGATGATTTCACCAACGGCTTCGACGTAAACAAGTTCGTTTCCCTGATGGATGCTTCGGGCGCCCGTTACGTAATCTGGTCGGTCACGTGGGTCACGTATAGGCTCATAGCGCCGATCCATGCGGTGGACAGCATCATCGGCGCCCCCGGCTACACCGCCAAACGGGATCTGCTCGGAGAAATCGCCGCGGCCCTCCATAAAAAGGGGATAAAATTCTGCCTCTATTACCATGCCGGGATGGGTCAGGAGCCGGCCTGGGAGGCGAAACAGAAGTACCCGACAATCTTCCATTCCACCGGCGCGGGCGATCACTCCACATTCTTCAATAATTGGAGCGCCGTCGTCGGGGAAATCGGAACCCGTTTGGGAGCGAATCTTGACGGATGGTTTTTCGATGATGCCTGCAATTATTATCCCGCCCCTTTTGAACGCCTCGGAGCCGCGGCCAGAACGGGGAATCCGGACCGCATCGTCTCCTGGAATGCCTGGGTCGCGGCCAGGTACACGGATTTCCAGGATGCGTGGTTCGCGGAAGGCAACCACGGAGAGGCTCAAGTGGGCGATCCCGCGGTGGGCGGCAACGGCGTGTTCACCGACGGCCCCCAGAAGGGGCTGGTAGGGCATGGGATGTTCCTGGTGGACAACAGTTGGGGTATCACCGGCGCGAATGAGCCCATCAATACGACGGTGACTTTGAGTCAGGTGCAGGGCTGGGTGGGACGCGCCGGCGCGCGGGGAAGGCCGTTGTCATTGGATATCATGTTGTGGGAAGACGGGACCACCTCCCAGGCCACCATGAATATCCTGACCAGCATGAAAAATACGTACGGGCCGGTGGCGATCCGCAACTACACCGGCCATGTCGCCCCGGTTCCGGAAGCCCCCGGGACCTATTTCCTGATAAACGCCAATGGCGCGCGCATGTCCAAACGGGGGCATGGACCGGAAGTCGGGATCGGGTTCAGGAAATCGGTTCGCAGTCGTTAGAATATCGGTTTTGAAGCGGGGAGAAATGGCATGAAGAAAGTGCTTTGGTTGGTAAGCGCGGCATTTGTTTATGCCGCTTCGGGGGCGGACCTTTTTGTCGCGACCACGGGCGATGACAACGCGGCCGGAAGCGCGCAGGCGCCGTACAAGACCCTGGCCAAAGCCAAAGCCGCCGTGCGGCAGATGATTCCGTCGGCTTCCGGCCCGATCAATGTGTGGCTGCGGGGCGGGACGTATTACCAGGACAGTACGCTCACCTTTACGACCGCGGACGGCGGTTCCGCGGCGACGCCGATAACCTATTCGGCCTATCGCGGAGAAAAGGTCATCCTCAGCGGCGGACTGAAAGTGACGTCCGCCTGGGCGGCGGGTTCGGGAAACATCATGGTGACCACCATCGCTCCGAATCTGAAAGTGGATCAGCTGTTTCTCAACGGGACCCGCCAGGTTTTGGCGCGCTATCCCAATTTTGATCCGAACTCGATCAACTCGCTGAACGGGAGTTCGGGGGATGTCCTCGGCGCCGCCCGGGTCGGGCGCTGGAGCAATCCGACGGAAGGGCCGGGGTATGTTCGCGGGCTCCATTCCATGACCTGGGGCGGCGAATCGTACATCATCACCGGCAAAAACGGTTCCGGGGTCACCCAGAAATGGGTAGGGGACAACAATCGCGGCTCGGCGATGAGCGCGAACAATTGCGTCGTCGAAAACATCTTCGAAGAGTTGGATGCGCCCGGCGAATGGTATTACAAAAAGCCCACGGGTCAGCTCTATTTCTACCCTCCCGCAGGCACGAACCTGGGCTCCGCAACGGTGGAGCTCGCCTCCCTTGACGAGCTCATCCGGATTACCGGGACAGCCGCGGCCAAGGTGAAATACCTGACCTTCAACCGGCTTACCTTCACGCACACCTACCGGACGCTTTTCAGCAAAACCTATGAGTTGCTGCTGCGCGGGGATTGGGGCGTAGCCCGCGCCGGGGCGGTATTCATCCAGGATGCGGAAAATATCACGGTCAAGCATTGCTTTTTCGATCAGCTGGGCGGAAACGGCGTGTTTATGAGCGGGTACAACCGCAACCATCTCGTTTACAACAACGAGTTCACGAACACGGGAGCGTCGTGCGTCCTGAGCGTAGGCCTTCAAAGCGCGGTACGGACTCCCTCGACCTGGGCGGCCCCGAGGAATTCCATTGCCGACCAGACGCCGGGCCCGTTGACGAATGACTATCCCCAGGGCATCGTCATCGACAACAATCTCATGAAGAACCTCGGCATTTTCGAAAAACAAACGTCCGGAGTCTGCATCTCGATGAGCTCCCAGGTGACCGCGCGGCATAATTCCGTGTCCTTCAGTCCCCGCGCCGGCATGAACATCAATGACGGTTGCTGGGGCGGGCACATCATCGAATTCAACGACATCAACAACTGCGTCAGGGAAACGGGCGACCATGGCCCGTTCAACGCCTGGGGCCGGGACCGGTTCTGGTCGGTCCCCAACCCCACCAAGCAGATGGCCCTGCTTGACGCGGTGACCCCGAGCCTGGTCCGCAACAACCGCATACAGGACAACAACGGCCGGGGGGCTTTCGGTTTCGATTTCGACGATGGAAGTTCGAACTACAAGGTGTATCAGAACCTGTGCATTACCAGCGGCGTGAAATTCCGCGAGGGCTTCCTGCGCAGGAGCTACAACAATATCATCATCAACGGCCAACAGCATTGCCATGCGTGGTTCAACGGCGGCACGGACTCGGTGTTCCGGAACATCATCGTCAACGGCAGCCCCTATGAAATGGCTTCGCCCAATCTCTCCGGGGACCAGGCCTGGTTCGACTACAATGATTTCTGGAACAACGGCGGCGGGGTGAACTATTCGGTAACGCAAAGCGCCGGGCTCGATGGCCATTCGGTGACGGCAGACCCGAAGTTCACCAACGCTTCCGCGGGCAACTATACCGTGGCGGCGGGTTCTCCCGCATTGGGATTGGGATTCGTCAATTTCCCCATGGACCAGTTCGGAAGGCTGAACGTAACGCCCGACACGACCCAGCCCGGAACCGTGGTCGCCGTGGGGACGATCCTGAAAACGCCGATAGTGCGGAGCACATGGGCCTCCAACAGGCTGGTGGTGCAATACGAGCTGCCGTATGATGCATGGGTTTCCGTGAATCTTTTCGCGATTGATGGAAAGAATGTCGCCGAGTGCGCCAACGGGTACGAAAAGGCCGGCCCTCACACGCTTACCTGGAGCGCAAGCGCCGCGGCCGCAAAGGGTCCAGTGTCGCCGGGCGGATACCTGGTAAAGATGAAGCTCGGGGATGCGATGGAAACCCGCAAAATAACGGTGGCACAATGATCATGCGCAAACGGAATACATCATCGGCGGGAAAATCCGTCCTGTTTTTAATGCTGGCCCTCAGGGTCTCCGCCCAGCCCCATCTTTGGGATGCGGAGCCGTCGCTCTGGGATGCGGCGCAGCAGTTCACCCTGACCAGGCCGCTGCCCACCGAAACCAATGTCGGATCCCTCAACATCGAAGGCGCAAGCAACAATGTTCCCGCGTCCTCCCTCGGCATCAACCTGAGCAACGGCGAGCTGAAGATCGCGCTCTCGGGGGCGCCGGCCAACCTGAGGCTTACCGTTTCAAAAACGGATATCTGGGACCGCGGCGGGGATGGGATGCAGAAAGGGGCGGGCAATCTCACCCTGGCATTCGGCGATTTCGCGGGCGCGGCCCAGCCGCAGGTCGCAACGTCGATCCACAATGGCGTCCATGCTTTGACGCTGAGCAAAGGCGCGGCGACCGCCAATCTCAAGTTTCTCTGCACCCGGCGCGAAACCAACACCATGGCCATCAAGGCCGAATGCAGCAACATCGCCAATGCCATCACCATCAACATATCCAGGACCAACGTCACCAGCGGCAGCGATGGCCAGTTCTTCTGGATCAACCGGAGCTTCAAGGCGGATAAGACGTTTCCAAACGGATTCCAGTATTACTTCGTCGGCAAGGTGTCCGGGGCGACGGCGAACGTCCAGATCTCGAATGGCCAGGCGGTGATTTCCCCGGGGCCGTCCCTCTCCTTCACCGTGTATGCGACCGTGGTGACCACGGCGGAGGCGGCCGACCCCTTGGCCGAAGCGAAGCGACTGCTGACCTCGGCGGCAACCCAGGGCTTCGACACGTTGACGGCGGGCAATCAGGCGTGGTTCAAGGCGCTCTATCAGCGCAGGGAGCAGGGCCGCATTTTCACGGGCAATTTCGAGGACATCAAGAAATACATCCTGCCCTACTATTTCCAGGGGAGCTGGCAGAACCGGCATACCTATTGGAGCAGCCCCGATCCCACCAAGTTCGAAGGCGATGCCATCTATTCCATGGTCGGATCCGACACTCAGCCCTGGGGCGGCTTGCCCTGTTTCAACGAAGAACTCTACACGGGCGATTTCGTGGCGGGACTCGATGAAAGCATCGCCCCCTACTATGTCAAGATTTACAACTATTGGCTGCCGGGTTTCAAACTGAACGCCAAGGCCCGGGGAAAACCGGGCGCCAGCAATTTCCGCGGCTATATTCCGCCCGTCGCCCAGCATCAATATCAGAACGGCTATGGCCCGGATGGACCTTGGGACTATTGCACCATGGGCTGGGGATTCAAGAATGTATGGGACGAGTTCGACTATGGCGGCAGGGACGATGCGTTTCTCAGGGACTCGGTCTATCCGGCCTTGAGCGGCATGGCCGATTTCATGGCCGCTTCGGTCGTTTCCCGTGCGGACGGATACTATCATATCCAACCTTCCATGGTCCGGGAGCAGGATATAGGCCGCGATGCCATGGATTGCGTCGCCGCGATAAAATGGTTCTACAAGCGCGCCATCCAGGCCGCCAAGATCCTCGGCGTCGACGCGGACAAACAGACCGCCTGGCAGGAACGCCTGGACAAGATGGCCCCTTACTACACGCTTTCCGACGGCCGCTGGGCCGCCGTCGTAGACGTCGGCACCGACCAGCCGTATTCCACCCCGCGGGCCGTGCACTCCGGCGCGCACTATGTCGTCAACGTCTCCGACGAATTCAACCTGGAGTCCACCCCGCAGGAAAAGGATCGCTGCATCCGCTCGAACAACTTCACCAGCGATTGGAATGACCCGACCTGCCGGCAGGTTGAGATGC
>JAQBPN010000063.1 GCA_028287505.1 Fibrobacterota bacterium
CCAAGGCCAAGCAGCATATCATCAAGGTCAAGGAGATCAAGTTCCATCCCAAAACGGGAGAAAATGACTATAATTACCGCCTCGTTCAGGCGAAGGAATTCCTGGAAAAGGGCTTCAAGGTCAAGGCTACGGTGGTTTTCCGCGGTCGTGAAATGGCCCACATGGAATTCGGATCGCGGTGGCTGAAGAAGATGGTTGTGGATCTGGCCGGTATCGGACTCGCTGAAACGGGTTCCATACAAGAAGGCCGTAACGTAACCACGATTTTTGGACCCGTGAAACATCAGATTCAGGCTGCGCCGAAGCCGAAAGCTCCCGGGGAAACCACGGGAGCCAAGCCGGCGGCAGTGGAAGTCAAAGTGGCGCCAGCGTCTGACGCCGCGGCCAAGGGAACCGGCGAAAGCCGGGAAGTCTCTCCGGCCGGACAAGCTTAGTCAGTAGAAATCGTTAAGGAAGGTCTATCATGCCGAAGATGAAAACCCACAGCGGAGCGAAGAAGCGGTTCAAAGTCACCGCCAATGGAAAGCTCAAGCGCAAGGGTGCCAACAAGAATCACATCATGGGCAAGAAGAAGCCCGAGATGAAGCGCCGTCAGGGCGGAGCCTTTTACGTCGGACCCACCGAGGCTCCCCGTATGAAGCGTTTGCTCGCCATCGGCGGCTGAGCAGCATAGCAGAAATCAGGAGAGAGAGAAATGCCCAGAAGTAAACCAGCAGTAGCCTCGCGCGCCCGCCGCAAGAAGATTCTCAAGGCGGCACGTGGGTTCTACGGCCGCAAGAAGTCCAATCTCAAACTCGCCAAAGAAGCCGTCGACAAGTCGCGCGTCTTTGCGACCGTCCATCGCCGCGACAAGAAGGCCGCGTTCAGAACTCTGTGGACCGTGCGCATCAATGCCGCCGCCCGTGAATTCGGAACCACGTACTCGCGTCTGATCGCAGGGTTGAAGAAAGCCGCCATCAGCCTCGATCGCAAAATCCTGGCCGACCTGGCTCTTTCCGATTCCGCCGCCTTCGGCAAGGTCGTGGAAGCCGCCCGCCTGGCGAAGTAGGTCTGACGGGGCTTCGCGCCCCGGCATATTCGAACAGGGAAGGCCCGAGACCGGTTCTCGGGCCTTTTCGTTTGTACCCACAGGCCGTTAGTTATATTTCTCCCGGTTCATCCCGGAGAATTCCAACCCTATGCAGCCCATCGATGAAATCCGCGTCCGCCTGGACGGGGATATGCAGAAGCTAGAGAGCCTCGTGGCCGCCCCCGGGGCCGTCGCGGGCGCGCCGGCAAATGAAGGAGAGGGAGCCAAAGCGCTTTCCAGGCAGTTCGAGGAACTCAAGGTCAGATACCTGGGCAAAAAGGGCGACATTTCCGGATTGTTGCGCGTGATGGGAACGCTGGCCCCGGAGGCCCGGCCCGAGTACGGCAAGCTGGTCAATGAACTGCGCGATATCGCGGAAGCGCGGTTCGCCGCCCTGCAGGCGAAAATCCAGGAAGCGGAAATCGCGGACAGCGTGTCCGGTTCCACCCTGGACGCCACCTTGCCGGGATACCGCGTGCCGTTGGGTTCCCTGCATCCCATGACCCAGGTGCGCGAGGAGATCATCTCCTTTTTCCAGGGCCTGGGTTTCGAGTTGGCGCTGGCGCCGGAAGTGGACAACGACTGGTACAATTTCGAAGCGCTCAACATCCCGCCCGATCATCCCTCCCGTGACATGCATGATACCTTCTACGTGGACGACAAGGTGGTGCTGCGCACCCACACGTCCAACGTGCAGGTCCATTATATGGAAACCCACCAGGATCAACCCATCCGCATAATCGCTCCCGGGTTCGTCTATCGCGTCGACAACGATGCCACCCATTCGCCCATGTTCCAGCAGGTGGAATGCCTGGTAGTGGACAAGGACATCTCTTTCGCGAACCTCAAGGGGACCCTGTTCCTGTGGGCCCGGCACATGTTCGGCACGGAAACCACCATGCGTTTCCGCCCCAGCTATTTCCCCTTCACGGAACCGTCCGCGGAGATGGACGTATCCTGCTATTTCTGCAAGGGGCAGGGTTGCCGCACCTGCAAGCAGACCGGCTGGATCGAAATAGGCGGCTGCGGCAGCGTGGATCCCAACGTGTTCGGAAAAGTCGGATGGGACCCGGAGAAGTACACGGGCTTCGCCTTCGGGTTCGGCATCGATCGTATCACCATGCTCAAGTACGGGATTCCCGACATCAGCCATTTGACCCGGAACGATAATCGGTTTCTGAGGCAGTTTTGAATACCGGGTATATGAACGCTCGCGGAATTGGAATCATCGGCGCCTTGATTGGCAATTCGTCGGGCGTCGGGCGTCGGGCGTCGAGCGAAAAAACCGAAGAGCGCACGGAATATGTTCCGAGCCGGTTTTTTCTTCGCGCCCGACGCCCGACGCCGTCGGCGCCAAGGGCGCCGCACGCCCGACGAAGGTAGTACGGGCCCGCCGAGTCTTATTCGAATCAGAGGAATCGATGGAAGTCAGTCTCAATTGGATCAAGAAATACGTCGACCTGTCCGGCTCCTCCGAGGGTGGCGCGGACGACGACCCGCAAGCGCTTTCCAAGGCCCTGACATCCCTGGGCCTGGAAGTGGAAGGCATGCGCATCCTGGGCGCCGTTCCCGGAGTGGTCTCGGCGGAAGTGCTGGAATGCGGCCGCCACCCTGAGGCCGACAAACTGAGCGTGTGCAGCGTGACCGACGGGACGGAAACCTATCCGGTGGTGTGCGGCGCGTCCAACGTGGCCAAGGGCCAGAAGGTCCTGCTGGCCAAGGTGGGCGCGGAGCTTCCCTCCCGGAAGCCGGGAGAGGCGGGCCTGAAAATAAAGAAGGCCAAGCTGCGCGGACAGGAATCCCACGGGATGATCTGCGCCGAGGACGAGGTGGGCCTGGGGGAAAGCCACGAGGGCATCCTGGTGCTCGATCCGTCCACTCCCGTCGGGCTGCCCATGGATCGCATCCCCGGCCTGGGAGACGTGGTCTTCGAACTCAATGTCACCCCCAACCGCCCCGACGCCTTGAACCACATCGGCGTGGCCAGGGAGCTGGCCGCCTTCCGCAGGAAACCCCTGCGTTACCCCGAGTCCTCCCTCCGCGAGGAGGGCGCGGACATCGCGAGCCTCATCGGCATCGAACTGGACGACATCCTGGGCTGCCCGCTGTACGTGGGCCGCGTCATCCAGGGCGTCAAGGTGGGACCCAGCCCGGATTGGCTGGTCAAGGCCCTCAAGTCCATCGGCAAGCGCAGCATCAACAACGTGGTGGACCTCACCAACTATGTGTTGCTGGAGGTGGGCCAGCCCACCCATGCCTTCGATTTGAACAAGATCAACGGCCGCAAGGTGATCATACGCCGGGGCCGGGACGGGGAAAAGCTCAGGACGCTGGACGACGTCGAGCGCACTATCACCGCCGAGGACATGCTGATCGCGGACTCCAAGGGGCCGATGGTCCTGGCCGGCGTGATGGGCGGCAAGGAATCCGAGGTCAACGAGTCGACCACGGACATTTTCCTGGAAACCGCCTATTTCAACCCCTCCGTGGTGCGCCGCCAAGGCCGCCGCCATGGGCTATCCAGCGATTCCTCCTACCGCTTCGAGCGCGGCGTGGATCCTTTGAACACGGCGTGGGTGAGCGATTACCTGGCCGGATTGATCGCCAAGGTATGCGGCGGCAAGGTGGCCAAAGGCCGCCTGGAGAAAGCCTCTCCGGAGCATCAGCTTGCGCCGCGCATCGTTTACGTGCGTCCCGCCCGGGCGGAAAAGATCCTGGGCATGGCCATCGGCGAAGAAGAAAGCGTGCGTCGTTTGGAGTCCATCGGGCTCAAGCGCGTGGAAGCGGCGCAAGTGCATGGGCAAGAGGCTTTGGCCTTCGCCATTCCCGGCTTCCGTGGGGATCTCGAGCGCGAGGCCGATCTCATCGAGGAAATCGCGCGCCTGGGCGACTATAACAACATCCCCGTGATCCTGCCTTCCCTGCCGTTGGGCTACCAGGCTTTGCCGCCCGTGGAAAACCTGGCGCGCACCCTGCGGCACCATTTGCGGGACGCGGGTCTCAACGAAACCCTCAACCTGCGTTTCTCTTCGCGCAAGGCCTTGGCCAAACTCGGCCTGGCGCCGGAGGACCCGCGCGGCGCATACGTGCCTTTGCGCAATCCCCTGAGCGAAGAGTGGGAGATCCTGCCCACCACCACCTTGCCCGCGCTGCTCAATGCCGCCGCCTATAATCAGAACAACCAGGAGCGGAACATCCGCTTCTTCGAAATCGCCAAATCCTTTTATCATCGGCCCGGGGAGCGTTCGGAGCGCGCGCCGGGAGTGATGGAAGAAGAGATGCTGTACATCGTGCTATCGGGAGAATGGCCCGATCGCCGCCCTTGGAGCGGGGATTCCACAGCCGCCCCCGTGGAATTCCATCATCTCAAAGGCCTGTTGGAAAACCTCCTCGCCGCAGCCGGCATCAAGGCCCGGATGGCCTTCCCGGGATCGGAAAACTATCTGCACCCGGTGGAATCCGGCAGCATCCTCGCGGACCTGGCGCCGCCCGTTTCCGGCAGTGAAGTGCTTTACGGGGCCGGCCGCGCCTCAGGGTGGCAGAAGGCCGCCCGCATAGGCGGGTTCGGCATCCTGCATCCCCGCGTCCAGAGCCACTTCGATTTGAGAGGGCAGATCCTGGTGGCGGAGATTTCCCTTTCAGGTCTCCTGGCCGCGGTTCCCGGTGACAAAAAGTTCTCCGCATTCGGCCATTTCTCGACGGTATCCCGGGACCTGAACCTGGTGGTGGACGATTCCCGTTCCCATGGGGAAATCCTGGCGCAAATGCCCGTGAGCCGCATTCCCATTTTGCAGGAAGTGCGTTTGAACAGCGTTTACCGCGGCACCGGAGTGCCGGCCGGGAAAAAAGCCCTGCATTACAGTTTCATCTACCGGCATGCCGAAAAAACCCTCACGGACGAGGAAGTGAACAAGGCCCAGGAGAAGCTGAACCAGGAATTGGCCAAGGACCCGGGAATCGTTTTTAAGTGAGTGACAGGGCCCTTCGGGGAGTTTAGTTTTTTACAGGATCGCGGAGCGGTTCCAGATTAACAGGAGAAAAAATGGACTTCAGTCAATTCGATGCCCTGGCCACCAAGGTCGAGCATGCCGTTTCCACCATCGACGGGTTGAAGCAGGAGCGGGAGCACCTCCAGTCTGAATTGCACAATGCCCTGGAACGCGCGGGAAACCTCGAAAAACTCGTCGCCCAAAAGGACGAGGAATTGGCCGGCCTGCGCCACGAAATCAATAATAAGTCCGACAATATCAACCTGGTCGGTGAGAGAATCCGGGACCTTGTGGGCCGCCTGGATACCGCCCTGGCCTGAAAACAGACCAGATAGGCTGGCACCCAAAGCCGGCCTGATGGTATATTAAGAAGCGCCCGCCGCTCACGGCTGGCTGTGGAGGCCGCATCGTCCCATGACAGCAATGGAACATTCCTACAAGGTCAATATTTGCGGCGAGACCTTCCAAGTGAAATCCGATCAGAGCCCTCAGACCATTGAACGCGTGGCCGGATATTTGGATTTTAAAATCAGGGAAATGGGAAAAGGCGGCATCAACGTGGACAAGTTCCGCGTAGTGGTTCTGGCCGCCATGAACCTGGCCGGGGAGCTTTTCGAACTCCGGGCCAAAGTGGAAGAATTCGACAAACAGCAAAACCAGCTTCAAGAGAAGGCCCGGTCGCTGAACGCAAGTCTGGATCGGGCCCTGGACCCGGCGGATCTCTGAAGATCCGAACTGAAAGGAAAAAGAACTCCGTCGCAGGCCTCATGCGTCTCGGCCTTACAAACCTAGATCAACAAAACCGCATTTCCGTTCAACTAGCGCAAGCCCCCGGTATACGGCCTCTGGCCGTATGCTTGAGGGGAAGCGCGAACTGGATGGGGTAGGTTAAACTTTTGATCACAAGGTCCGAGATAATGGGCTGTAAGCCGGCGGAGTTTCTATTCGACTCGCAGTAGACTTTAAGGTCATTGTGGTCTTTACCGCGGGGTCTCTCGTCGGGCGACCGGTGCGCAATCAGAATAGCACTTTACCAACATTGACTTGGCACCTCGGCGTCGGGCGTCGGGCGTAAAGAAAAAACAAACGCCAGGAGACCCCTTGTCCCCGGATTTTTCTTTAGGCCGTTCGCCCGACGCCCGACGCCCGACGAAACGCATCTACAAACCTCCGCCTTCCCATTTCCCCTCCGCCCATTCCCAAAGCTCTTTTCTAAATTGACCCCCATGGCAGCAATACTCCTGGATGGAAAAAAGACCGCCGCGGACATCCGCGAAGCCCTGAAGGACCGCGTTATCAAGCTCGCCGAAAAAGGCGTGCGGCCCGGCCTCTCCGTGACCCTTGTCGGGGATGATCCCGCGTCCAACGTCTATGTCACCGCCAAGGACGCGGCCGCCAAGGAGGTGGGCATCCAGGCCTGGACGCACCGATTGCCGGCCGCCATTTCCGAAAAGGATCTGGCGGATCACCTGGAGCGGCAGAACCGCGATCCCGCCATCCATGGAATCCTGCTGCAATTGCCCTTGCCTTCGCATCTGCCTTCGGAAAAACTGCTCAACCTGATCTCGGCCCGCAAGGATGTGGACGGATTCCACCCCATCAGCCTGGGCAACCTGATGCTGGGCCGGACGGGATTCAGGCCTTGCACCCCCTGGGGCGTGCAGGTGCTGCTCAAGGCCTACAACCTCTCCCCGGAAGGCAAGCACGTCGTCATCGCGGGACGTTCCAATATCGTGGGCAAACCCATCGCCAACATCCTGATGCAAAAGGAACCCTTCGCGAATGCGACCGTGACCGTATGCCATACCGGCACCCCGGATCTGGGCGTGTATACCCGGCAGGCCGACTTCATCATCGCCGCCATGGGCAAGCCGGGAGTCATCACCGGGGACATGGTCAAGGAAGGCGCAGTGGTGGTGGACGTGGGCGTGAACCGGGTCAAGACCGACAAGACCAAGTCCGGTTTCCGCCTGGTAGGCGACGTGGACTTCGAGTCCGTCTCGAAGAAGGCCAGCTACATTACGCCCGTCCCGGGCGGAGTGGGTCCCATGACTATCGCCATGCTTCTGACTAATACGGTCCACAGCGCCGAGATGACCCTGGGCTGAACGGCTCCGGCCTGAGCCTTAAAGCCCCAATTCCAGCGCTGCTGGGGCTTTCCGGCCTGGCTTCCCCTTAGAATACCGGGCTTTTTTTGTATCTTTCCAGGGGCCTTTTTTTCGGCGATCGTGTATCTCTATATCCATCAGGCGGCCCAAGGAAGAATGTCAGCCCCAAAAAACCAAATAACGGTCACGGTCGAGGATTACCTCAAGCAGGCATCCGTGCGCGTGAACGTCGCCTTGGAAAAATATCTGCCCGCCGAAAGCGAAGCTCCCGCCGACTTGCACAAGGCCGTCCGCTACTCCACCTTCGCCGGCGGCAAGCGCCTCCGTCCCGCCTTGGCTTTGGCATCCTTTGAAGCCTGCCACGGCACGGGCGACTCCGTGCTCCTGGCCGCTTGCGCCCTGGAGATGACCCATACTTTTTCCCTGATCCATGACGATCTCCCCTGCATGGACAACGACGATTTCCGCCGCGGACGCCCCACCAACCACAAAGTGTTCGGCGAGGCCATCGCCATCCTGGCGGGAGACTCCCTGCTCGTCTACGCTTTCGAACTCCTGGCCAAGACCGGACGCTCCGAATGCATCGCCACCCTGGCGCGGGCGCTGGGCACCAAGGGGATGCTGGGCGGCCAAGTGGTGGATATCCAGAGCGAGGGCAAGAAGGTCGGCCTGGAAACCGTGAATTACATCCATCGCCACAAGACCGCGGCCCTCATCGAAGCTTCCCTGGTCCTGGGGGCGCAACTCGCCGGCGCGGAAGACGAAGTCATCGCGGGCCTGGGCGCCTTCGGCAACAAGATAGGCCTGGCATTCCAGATAGTGGACGACGTTCTCGACCTGGAAGGAACCACGGAAGCGCTCGGCAAGGACGCCGGTTCCGATCTTGAAAAAGGCAAGGCCACCTATCCCGCCGTGGTCGGCATCGCCGCCTCCAAGGATATGGCCCGGCAGTTGGTCGACGAGGCCAAGCTGGAATTGCGGAAGCTGCCCATCCAAAGCGGCATTCTGGAATTGATAGCCGATTACATCACCACCCGGGTGCATTGAGCATCTATAACTGACCCCAGGGGCCAACCAATAATGCTGGAAAACATCCAATCGCCCGCGGATCTGCGCGGAATGTCCATCGACCAACTCAAGCAGCTTGCCAACGAAATCCGCGAGACCATCGTCAAGCAGGTCGCGAACAAGGGCGGTCATCTCGCATCCAGCCTGGGCACCGTGGAACTGACCCTGGCTTTGCACAAGGTCTACAACACGCCCAAGGACAAGATCGTCTGGGACACCGGCCATCAGGCTTATCCCCATAAGCTCGTCACCGGCCGTTACAAGGAGTTCCACACCCTCAAGCAGTTCGGCGGCCTTTCCGGCTTCCTCAAGCGCGATGAGAGCGAGTACGACGCCTTCGGCGCCGGCCACGCCTCCACCTCCCTGTCCGCCGCGCTGGGCATGGCCGTGGCGCGCACCCATCAGAATCTGGACTTCGACGTGGTGGCCGTGATCGGCGACGGCGCGATGACGGGCGGAATGGTCTACGAAGCCCTGAACAACGCGGGCGAAATCGAGGAGAAGATCACCTTCATCCTCAACGACAACAAGATGTCCATCGCCAAGAACCTGGGCGGCATCTCCAAGTACCTCAACCGGATCATTTCCAACCCCACCTACAACAAGCTCAAGGATGAGGTTTGGGATTTCACGGGCAAACTGCCCCGCGGCAAGGATCTGCAGAAGCTGGCCAGCAAGGTCGATGAAGGCCTGAAGAAGATATTCCTGCCCGGAGGATTCTTCGAGGATCTGGGCATCCGTTATTTCGGCCCCGTGGATGGCCATAATATCGAAGAGCTGATCGAGATCCTGGAAGCGGTGAAGAAGCGTCCCGGACCCAACCTCATCCATCTGGTCACCACCAAGGGATACGGCTGGGACAAGTCCGAGGCGGACGCCATCAAATGGCATGCCTCCAATCCCTTCGACATCGAATCCGGCAAGCCGAAGGCGGCACCCGCCAAGACTCCGGGTCTCACCCAGGTCTTCGGCGACGCGTTGCTGGAAATCGCCAAGCAGGACGGCCGCGTCATCGCCATCACCGGCGCCATGCCGGACGGCTGCGGGCTGAACATCATGGCCAAGGAAATCCCCCAGCGCGTCTACGACGTGGGCATCGCCGAACAGTACGCGGTGACCTTCGCCGCGGGGTTGGCCTGCGAAGGCATGAAGCCGGTGGTGGCCATCTACTCCACCTTCCTGCAGCGCGCCATCGACCAGATCGTCCATGACGTGGCCATCCAGGAACTCAACGTGATTTTCGCCATCGACCGCGCGGGTCTGGTCGGCCTCGACGGCCCCACCCACCACGGCGCGATGGATTTAAGCTATCTGGGCATGATTCCCGGCATGGTGATCATGGCTCCCTCGGACGAAAAGGAATTGCGCAATATGCTTTACTCCGCCATCAAGTACGATGACGGCCCCGTGGCCTTGCGCTATCCGCGCGGCAGCGCCTCCGCTCCCGATGAAAAACTCCCCTTCCAGCAAATCCCCATGGGCCTGCCCAAGATCGTGCAGGAAGGCGAGGACCTGCTGATCCTGGCCATCGGCAATATGCTCGCGCCGGCCAAGAAGGCGGCGGAACTGCTCGCCAAGGACGGCATCCGGCCCACCGTGGTCGACGCCCGCTTCGCCAAACCCCTGGATCGCAAAGCGTATTCGGAACTCTTCGCGCGCCACCGCGCGGTCCTTACCATCGAGGACAACGTCATCCATGGCGGATACGGCCAGGCCGTGGCCCTGCTGCTTTCCGAGACGGGACGTTTCGATCTCTCCATCCGCCACATCAGCCTGCCGGATGAATTCGTGACCCACGGGGAAATCCCGGTGTTGCACAAGATCCTGGGCATGGACGCCGAAGGCATCAAGAAGAAAGCCGTGGAACTGATGGGCGAAATCAACCTCAATCCCAAGTCGACCTGAGCGACATGGGAAAGGAACCGAAGAAAAACGACGGCGCCGGTCACGACCATGCAGGCGACAATGACGATTTCGATCTCAGCGGGTTCGCCGATAATTCCGCGAGCGCGCGTCCCGCCTCCGCGGGCAAAGGCGCGGACGCTAAGGCTTCCGGAGCCGATGCCCCCAAGCAGGGCAAGAAGATCGTAGGGAAGCCCCTCAATTACAACAACCCGAGAACCGGTCCAGGCGGGCCGCGCAAGCCCGGACCCGCTACCGATAGGGAACCGTCCCGCGATGCGGGCGCCCGCGGACCCCGCAATGAAGGCGCCGACGGTCAGAGACCCGGCGGCCAAAGACCGGGTGGCCAGGGACCCCGCGGACCGCGCGGCGGATGGGAAAAGCTGCCGCAGCGCCAGAACTTCCGCGGCCGCGACGAAGGCTTCGTGCCCCGCGGACCCAGGAATGCAGGCCCCCAGGATACGGGCGCTCGCCATGCGGGCCGCCCCCGCGGCGATGGCGCAGCTCCCAGGAATTTCCCCAGCTCGGGAACGCCCAGAGGCTATGTGCCTCGTCCCGGCGGCCCGGGAGCCCCGACTCCCAGGGCCATGCGTACCGTCGAGTTGGCGGGTGGAAATCACAAGCCCGTCGCCGCGGAAATCCGGCCCTTCCTTCCCCTCAAGACCGACAAGGGTCGTTGGAAGGAAAGCCAGTTCCTGCTCGAAGGCGCGAAGAACATCCAGGATGCGCTCAGCGTTTCCCCCGGCATCATCCAGACGATTTTCCTGGCGGAAGGTTTCGACGACAAGGATTTGCTCGCCGTCATCAAGAAGAACCGCATCGATATTGTGCCGATTTCCATGGACGACCTGCGTAACCTGAGCGATACGGAAACGCCCCAGGGTATCCTCGCCGTCGCCAATTTCGCGACCCTGCGCCCCGACTACAACACCGCGCGCTACGTGACCATTCTGGACGCAGTCCAGGATCCCGGCAACGTGGGCGCCATCCTGAGGACCTCCCTGGCGCTCGGAATGGACTCCGTAATCATGGGGAAGGGGACCTGCGATCCTTACAACCCCAAGGTGGTGCGTTCCTCCGTGGGAGCCTTGCTGCGCCTGCCTTTCGAGACCGGCGAGGACATCGGGAGCAAGATGGAATTCCTGAGGCAGAAGGGCTTCTCCATCGTGGCGACCTCTTCCCATGCGCCCATCACCCTGGACAAGGCCAAGCTCCGCAAGAAGGTCGCCCTGATCATGGGCAACGAAGGCGCGGGCACCGGGGCCACCTACCTGGACATGGCGGACGCCGTGGTGAAGATTCCCCTGAAGAACAAAGTGGAATCGCTCAACGTATCCGTAGCCCACGGCATCCTGTCCTACCAGCTGATCCACGGCCGGACCTGATCCCGGGGCCGTCCGCGGATGGGTAAATTCCGGTTTCCGCTCAGGCCTACCTACAATTCCCCCGTCATCCTCACGTTCGCCCTCGCGGCCTGCGTGATCATGGCGGCGGACGGGCTTTCCGGCGGGCGTTTGACGCCCAACCTGTTCGCCACCTACCCGGGCTTCCAATGGACTTCGCCGCTCTTTTACGTGCGCCTGATCAGCCATGTGCTCGGCCATAAGAATTGGGCCCACGTCACCGCCAACTTTTCCGTCATCCTCCTGATCGGCCCCATCCTGGAGGAGAAGTACGGTTCGGCGCGCCTGATCAAGATGATGCTGATTACGGCCCTGGTCACGGGCGTCCTCAACGCGGCCTTCTTCACGACGGGCCTTTTGGGCGCGAGCGGCCTGGCTTTCATGATGATCCTGCTGGCTTCCTTCACCAACCACAAGGAAGGGGAGATTCCCCTCACCTTCGTGCTGGTGGTGGTCCTGTTCCTGGCCAAGGAAGCGGTGCAGGCTTTTTCCCAGGACGACATCTCGCAATTCGCCCATATCATCGGGGGGATTTGCGGCAGTCTGTTCGGATTCCTGCGCGGATCCCGCAAGGGGGGCCGGTAAGTCGAGGTTCTCGTGAATGAAAGAGGTGGGACTTGGGAGCGGGTGCCCCGTTAGCATTTTTTCGTCGGGCGACGGGCGTCGGGCGTAAAGCTTTTTCCGCACCCTTGGGTCTCTCAGAAAAAACCGTGTGCCGCTCTATTTCAAGGCACTCCCGGTTTTTTCGCCCGACGCCTGACGCCCGTCGCCCGACGAAATGCCCGCCACAACCCTCCGCAATGCCATTCCCCTCTACATTCAGCAAAGGCACTCTTACTCTTACCCATCAAAACAACCTATAATATGTTCATTGGAACTCTTTACGAGGCAAGGACATGGACGGGAAGAACAAAGTCGCCGTGCTGGGAGCGTCGGATAAGGCCGACCGGTACAGCAATATGCTGATCAAACGCCTGAGGGCCAGGGGCCACCAGGTTTTCCCCGTTAATCCGGCATTGACCGCCATCGACGGATTGCCCGTGTATCGGACCTTGCAGGATTTACCCAAGGGAATCGATGTCCTGACCGTATATATGAACGCCGGGCGCAGCGACGCTCTGGCGGACGCAATCCTGGCCAGCGGCATTCCCCGCGTCATCTTCAATCCCGGAGCCGAGAACGAAGGCCTGGAGAAGCGCTTGCAGGACAAGGGCTTCCGGGTGGAAGAGGCTTGCTCCCTGGTGCTTTCCGACATCAATCAGCTCTAAGCCGGGCCCCGGCCGGCCCCCCAACTTATCTAGATTTCCCAAGGGACAGGCCCGGGAGAATATTGTTGGATTGGTTGTCGGACATCGATCTCGCGGACAAGCTTGTTGTCGATCTCGTCCTGTACCTTTTCAGCATCGGTGCATTCGCCCTCATGCCGGCCCATTTCGGGCGCAAGGTGTGGATCCTGGTCGCCTGGTTCCTGTTCCTCAACCTCGCATTCCTGATGGATTTCTGGGATTTCCTGAATTGGGAAGGTCCCGCTCTCTTCATCCTTCTGGGACAGGTGCCGTGGATCCTTTTCGTACTGGATTTGCTGTTCAAGGGACGCCTCAGTTCCAAGGTCGCCGCGGTGCCCATGCGCGAAATCCTTCTCTGGCAGGTCACGCGCATCATGGGCATCCATTTCGTCATCGCCATCTACGGAGGCTACGCTCCCGAGGAGTTCGCCCTGCAGGTGGGATTCAGCGAGGCGGTCACGGGATTGGGCGCCTTGGCCCTGTATGTTACCTACCGCCCTGAAAAGGGCTGGTACCGCACCTTGCTCATCTTCTGGAACACCTACGGGCTCACCTCCGTATTGTCCGCGGAAGTGAAGATTTTCCTGTCCAACCCCCACCTGCCGTTCTCCCATTTCTCCCGGGAGATCTTCCAATACATGACCTCCTATCCGCAGAACTGGGTCTACTGTTTCTGGTTCCCGATCGCGATAGGCATGCACGCGGCCGTCTTCTATAAAATGTACCAGACCCGCGGCGCCAAGGCCGCTTGATCGGAGATCGAGATGAAAGCCTCCCACGCGAAAAGATATCTGCCCCTGGCCCTGTGCGCGGTG
>JAQBPN010000074.1 GCA_028287505.1 Fibrobacterota bacterium
CCGTCGTCGATGGAACGGAAATCATTGTTCTGGAACCCATCCTTGGTGACGGAACTGACCTGGTAATAGAATGTCTTGCTGACCTTGAGTTCCGCCTTGTTGCCGTTGAGGGTGGTGATTTTGGGCATGGAAAGGATCTTGGCCTTGTTCTTGGACTCCAGGGCCCTCAGACTGAGATCGAAATTCGGGGGCTTGATTCCGATGGAGGCCGTGAAGGATCCCTTCTTGATGGTTTCCCGGATGCCGCTCATGCTGCCATCGATGAGCCCGTTGACGCCGGGATAGGCGGTCTTGCCCGGGGCTATTCCGAACTCGGATACCTGGCCGCGGTTGTATTCCACCACCACCACTTCCATCAGGACCTGGGGCGTGGGAAGATCCACCTTATCGAGGAAGGATTTCACCATGGCGATATCATCGACGGTTCCGGAAATGAGGACCGCGTTCTGTTCCTTGATGACCTTGATGTTGTCCAGGGGGATCGATTTGGGGATCAACTTTTCGATGTTCTCGGCCTTGATGTACTTGAGATAGACCAATTCCGCGCCGGAAAGCGCCTGACCGGAAGGGGTATTCGGGTTCCGATCCCCGATCAACAGGGTCCCATCCTTGTTGATGAACGCATAACGGGTGCCCTGCAACAGGGCGGACAGGGCTTCATCCACGGTAACGCCTTTGAGCTGCGCATTCACGTTTCCGGACACGTCCCCGATGATGGTATAGTTGTGGCCGGCCTGTTCCGCGATTTCACGGATGGCATCCCCCAGGGACGCATTGTTGAGGGACAACGTCACCAGGCCATCGTGCACGTCCACGTCCGAGTTGCCTCCGCCCGCTCCGGGTCCCTGGAAGCCCGTGTTCCTGCGGCCGCGGCGGAACCCCTGGGATTCCTGGCCCACGGAGTCTCCGTTTTCGACCAGGTACACGCCGTTCTTGAGGCGGACGTCATAATCGTTGGCCGCCATCAAGGCCTTGAATCCATCGATCGGTTCCACTTCTTTAAGGTGGCCGGTGACGGTTCCCCGCAGCCCTTGGCCGGGGACGATGTTGATCTTGGTCTTTTCCACGAACTCGCGGAGGAAGTCCTTCACGGGCCGGTTCTGCACATCCAGGTTCATCCGCTTGTTGCGGACCTCGATGATGCTGAAGGCGTTTTCCCGCGTCTTGCGCACCCGATACACGTTGCCGTCGGCGAGCAGTTCCAGGCCATGCGATTTGCACAGTTTTTCCAGGCCTTCCAGGACGGGAATATTCTCCAGGTGGATGGTGACCTTGACGTCCCCGAGATCCTTGTCCGGAATAATGCTCAGCTTGAAAGCGGTGGCGATTGCGCGCAGCACGTCCAGGATGGGTTCGTCCACGTAGTCGACGTTCAACATGCCCGCCTCCTGCTTGGAGGCGGATCCCTTGGCCGCACCCTTGGCCTCCGGCGGTTTCTTCAGTCCCCGTCCGGACTTGCCCTTGGCCGCATTCTCCCGATGCTTGTCCAGGAGCTCGCGTTCCTGTTCGCCCAGATTGGATTGGCCCGGCATCCGGCGTCGCGGCATGGCCGGACCCTGGTTTTCTTCGGGCCGGTAGTAATTGTCGGCGGGCGGAGGCGTTTGATCGAGGATGGGCGGCGGAGGCGCGATTTGGTTTTGTTCCGGGGGCGGAGAGGACGGCGGGTTGCTGGAATCCCCTGATCCGTCCTGGGCCCATATCATGGCAGGCAGGCAGAGGGCGGCGAGAAGAATGGATTTTTTCATCATGTCTGGGCTTCCATAACCGCCACGCGGATCAATTCCCCGGCGCTAGTGATATTCTGTTTTAATTTATCCATTCCGTCCATTACCAATTGCTTGTAATTCGAGGTTTTTTTGATATGCGCCTCGCTCTTTCCGCCCAGAATGGCCTCGCGGATATGGGTGTCGAATTGGAGCAGCTCGAAGATGCCCGTGCGGCCGCGGTAGCCGGTGCCGTTGCAGGCAGGACAACCGACGGCGGTGGGACATAGATCGGGCAGCATGGGAAGGAACATCTTTTCCTCCGCCGTAGGCGGTTTCATGGCGAAGCATGCCTGGCAGAGTTTGCGGACCAGGCGCTGGGACATGACCCCTAAAACCGCGGAACTGATCAGGAAGGGTTTGATCTTCAGATCCAACAGGCGCGTCACCACCGAAGCCGCATCGTTGGTATGCAGGGTGGAAAAAACGAGATGGCCCGTCTGGGCCGCCTGCACGGCGATGGCTGCCGTCTCTTCATCGCGGATTTCGCCCACCATGATCACGTCCGGATCCTGGCGCAGCAGGGAACGGAGGGCCCCCGCGAAAGTCAACCCCGCCTTATCGTTGATCTGAACCTGGTTGGCGCCTTCCAGGCGATATTCAATCGGGTCTTCGATGGTGGAGACGTTGATGTCCTTTTCGAGGATTTCCCGCAAGGAGGCGTAGAGAGTGGAGGATTTCCCCGAACCCGTGGGACCGGTGACGAAAAGCATCCCCTGGGGCCGGTGGATAAGTTGCTTGATGATGGCGTAGACGTCCGAGGACATCCCCAGGGATTCCATGTTTCCCACGGTTTCCATATGCTTGAGAATGCGGATTACCACCTTCTCCCCCACACGTGTAGGCAAGGTGCTCACCCGCATGTCGATGGCTTCCCCTTCATGCATCCATTTGATGCGGCCGTCCTGGGGCAGGCGCTTTTCGGCGATATCCAGTTCGGCCAGGATCTTGATGCGGGAGGTCAGGGACGCCTGCACCCATTTGGGCAGCTCCATGCTGTCTTTGAGCATGCCGTCCTTGCGATATCGCACCTTCACCAGGTTCTCTCCGGGCTCGATATGGATATCCGTCGCGATTTCCATGATGGCCTGATTGACCAGATTGTTCACCAGCTTGATGACCGGTTCGCTCTGGCTCTTTTTCTTGATTTCCTCCAGGGAAGACCCTTCCTGGATGGATACTTCCGATTTGATGAGGTCCGAAAGGATGCCGCCTTCTTCCAGGGCTCCCGCCTTGCCGCTGATCCGCTTGATCTGGTATTCCAGGGTCGGACCGTCCGCCTTGCGGAATTCCACCTCTTTGCCGGAGCGCAGCTGCAGGGCTTCCCGGAGCAATTCGTCATTGACGTTCTGCACCGCGAAAAAAAGCACGTTGCCGGTCATCGCAACGGGATAGGTGCGGCAACGAATGCAGATGTCCCGGCCCACTTCGTCGAGCAAGGCCGGGTTCAGGTCCAATTCATCCAATGCGGATAATCCTTTCCTCCCAGGATCCGCCGCGCTGCGGAACGGGACCATGGGCCGGATTTACAAAGCCCCGGGAAAATAGCAAAATTCGGGGACACGGGCCCATTTCAAGTCTATTGTTCCGGAATGCCGCCGGACTCCATTACTTCCTCCGCATCCTGGCCGGCAACCGCCGGAACGCGATTTCGCGGGTGGACCACGCAGGTCTGGGTGCTGGGAATCTCTCGGATCACGGTGGTCATGGTAATGCGGATGCGGGCGATGAAACGGCATTCCTCCGGGTCCAGCTCCCCGCTGCGATCCCGGTCCAACTCCTCGAAGTCGATGGCGCCGTCCCGGTTGCCGTCCAGGCTGTCCAGGTCCCAAGGGGCATCTCCGGAAAAGCCCTTCCAACCGGGCCGCATGGGTCCTTCCGGGACCACTTCCAGGGAAGCCAGGCGGAAATCCCGGGCCTTGCCGTTCACGGTAAGGGCGGAATCAGCCCAAAGGTAAGCCATCCGGCGATTCCTGAAATTGAGGATTTCCAGACGGCCGGGTCCAAGGCGCAGGATACCGCCTCCGGTCATGAGGTTCTCGGACAGGGATCCGAACAGGGCTTGCGCCTGAAAAGCGGCATCACGCCGATTCTGCCCCAGGCGGGCCGCGAATCCGGCATCTTTGAAAAGAGCCAACGCCAGGCCGATCACCACCGTGGAAAGGGACACGGCGATGACAATCTCGATCAAGGTAACACCCGGGCTACCCCCCTGGACGGAGGAGCGCTGAACGGTGGGGCGCACGCGCCTCAATACCACTTGTACTCCGGCAGTTTGAGGATGAAGGTGACCAGATTCCGGGGTTTTCCTTCCCCACCGTCTTCCTGCCAGGACCCGTTGTCGCGGTCCGTTTCCGGATCCTGAAGCGAAGACGCATCGGGAGCGGTCCCGTTTTCGTTCGCGGGCAGGCGGTAGACTTTAACCCGCACTTCCAGCGGCTTTTTCGCCTCCTTGGGCGAGAGCTTATCGTCCAGGACGATCTCCTGCATGGTATTCACGATACGGGCGCTGTCCATCACCCGGCGTACCACCAGCAGGGATTCGCCGGAGCCTCCCGAGGACAGGTAGAGGGAATCGTGGATATCTTCTTTGGGGATGCTGCGCAGGGATTCCAGGTCCGATCGCGCCACGAGCAAGGCGGCATGGTGCAGGCGGTTCAGCTTGTCCATCTTCGCCGAGGAGCGCAGGCCATACCAAAGGACCGCGGATCCTGCGGAAAGAACGGTAAGGGCCACGGCGATTTCCACGATGGTAAAGCCCCGCTCCGGCGCTTTACCGGGAGAATGCGGCAAACACCTCCGGATAAGCGCGGTGAGTCCGCTACGGGCCGTCATGAGCGGTGCCATTCCATCAGCTTGAAAGTGTATAGGCGCCGGTCCTGAGGACCCAGTTGCAGAGGCTGTACGAAATTGGACGGCAGGCGGCTGCGGTCGATTCTGCCCGTCCCCAGGCAATTGCGGGTATTGGTGCCTTCGCACAGGAGCTTGGAAGTGAGAACCGGTCCGCGCACCTCCCCCGCCAGCCAGACCGAGGCGGCCATCACCACCCCTTCTACTACGTTTTCCGGGGTGGCCAGGGCCACCCGTCCGTTTGGGCCACCCGCGATCAGGAATCCCCGCGCCACCGCGTGGTGCACGATGCGGATGGCGTTCAGGGTATCCCCCGCTTTGGCCGCATGCTTATTCCCTACCGAGAGCAATACGGAACCCAGGGTGGTCTGGGACTTGTCCTGAAGGATGATGTCCTTGCCGGCCACCACCTCGATGCCCAACCGGCAGCGATCGTGGATGAAAACGCTCCCGCGCGCGAAGGCGGAAATCCCGTCGCCGGTGATGCTGTCTTCGAAGGTGATGTCCTTTCCGGACAGAAGCTGGATGTTCTCCAAGCGGATCAGACCCTTGACGCGTATTTCGCCCTCGCAGAAAATCCGTCCCGGACCTTTGATCACCCAGGGACGGTCGTCGTTATTGACCAGTTCCACGCGACCGAGGGGAAAGAAAATGTTTTCCGATTTCACGAAATCGGGCGGATCCGAAGGGGAGAAGTTCCCATTTCCGCTTACTCCGCCTTCTTCTCCGAGCTTTTTCTGCAGAGACGATTCCAGGGCATAATATTTCTTGTCCGTGAATTCCGCCGTGTAGGCGGCCATGGAGAAACCCTGGGGCCAGGGAACGCTGGGAATGCCCGCGGAAGGGGTTCTCATCCGGATGCTGCCGAAAATGCGATCGGCAGGGAATGCTTCCAGCGGTTCGGAGTTGTCCATGGTCAGGGCCGGGCCGAATACGCTGTCGTCCAAGGCCTTTCCGAAGCGGGCGAAGACGGTGGCTTCGGCCGCGCGATATTTGCCTTTGGAAGTGATGTCCAGGAATGCCCGCGTCCGGTCCACCCGCACTTCGGGGGTCCCCAGGGAGGTGTCCATCCTGTAGACGAAGGTATCCGTGGGAGCCAGCGGCTTCAGAAACGGATCGGCCTTGGGATCCGTTTCCTTGGGGATCCCGAAGGACGGCTCCGCGGAATCGGAGAATCGTTCCAGGTACAATTGGTAGGCGATGCCGGATTCGGCGGCATAGACCGCCTGGGTGGTTTCCGTTTCGCGGGCCCACGGTTTGATATCGCTCCGGGTGCGATCAATCAGGATGGAGACGGCGATGCCGAGCACGGTCAACACGCTGAGTACGGTGAGCAAGGCCGCACCGCTCTGTCCGGCAGGATGCCGGGGCTTCGGTTGGGGCTTCCGCCGGTTCGGTTTCACGGGAAGCGCCTTCGCCCCATCACTTCTGGAAAATGAGTTCGAACTTGCCGGCGCGATCCTTGAGAATGACCTTGTTGGTCTCGATGGACACCACTTCGGCTGAATCGATACCGTCCCCCACCTTGACGATTTGCTTGAGTCCCGCGTTGTTGGTGATGGTGGCCACGTTGGTGCCGACCGTCCCTTTGAGAACGTAATGCCTGGGCGGAGGATCCAGCTTGACCGCATGGGCCTGGCTTTCCGCGCGCGGCGCCCGGATGGGCCGGAAGGGATTGTCGGAAGGGTCCGAGGAATCCGCCGCCGGGATTGCGGACGGATGGGAACCTTGGCGCACGTAGGCAAGCAGGGAGTCCGGACCGCCCGTCCCCACGAAACGATCCGCGCTCCGTTCCGCGATGCGGGGATATTTTTCCAGGAAGGAAGCGCCCCCCAGATAAAGGATCAGGCCGGCGGGGAGAGCGGGCCACCAATGCCAGAGCTTGTCCTTCATGGCGTATTTTCCTTGCGGCGATCGTAAACGTGGATCACCAGTTGGCCTTCCAGGCGCCCGTCGGCGCGCTCGCCGCCTTGGCGGACCAGCATTTCCTCGGGAAAGAGATCCGGATGGCTTCTGCGGAGGACCTTGAATAGTTCGACAAGCCCCGGGTAGCGGGTCAGCCCCTCGATGCGGACCTTGAGGAGGCGAAGGGAATCCGCCTTCCCCAGGATGGGCGTGGTTTTGATCACCTCCATGCCGGAACTCTGGGCCAGCCTGCGGATGCGATCGACCGTTGCCTGGATGCTGCTGTCGCGGTTGAGCGCACCCTCGCGGGAAGCTTTGAACGCCTCCAGGGCATCCACGTCTTTGGCCAAAGCCTCCCGGGTGGAATCCAGCCAGGCAGGCACATAGGTGTTTTCACGCAAGGTCGCAAGCTGGCTGTGCACGTCGCGGAGCCGCACCGCCAAGGGCAGCGCCACCTGGTCGGCGAATGCCACCAGCAGAAATGCCGGCAGAACCCAGGCGAGAATGCGCCAACGATCCTCCCATATGCGCGCGGGCAGTCCGTTTTCCATCACTCCCTCCCCAACTTGCAATTGACGTGGAAAATGACCACGCCCGTCTGCATGTCCTTGCGCTGTTCGGATAAAGAGACGCCGGAAAAGCGCTTGGCGGAAGCCAGCTTTTTCTGGATGGCCTGGACCTGGTTCCAATCCCGCACCCAGGCCCGGAAGGAGAGTTCCAGGCTTCCATCGGATTGCCGGGAAACGGATAGGCCGTCTATGCCGGACTCCTTGGGGAGGGCGGCGGAAATGGAACCCAGCACGGAACTCCAATCCATAGGGCCGTGCCACAGGGGTTGCAGATCCCCGACCGCGGCTTCCAATCGGCCCCGTTGCTTGCGCAAGGTCCGGATTGAATCCACCTGGGCCTGGTAGACGGCCGCCTGCGCTTTAAGGGCTTTCAACTCCGATTGCGAACCGTGGATGGCGAATCCGAAAGCGGCCGCGGCCAGGGCGCATACCGCAGCGGCGGCGCCCATGGCCAGGAAAAACCGGAAACGGGTCCGGACCACTTCGTTGCGTAGGCGTTCTTCCGTGGCCACGCGGTTGTGGGCGTAAAAGTCCCGCTGTCTGGCGGCCTGGGCCAGGCCCAAGTGCAGCAACCAGGCATTGCCCTCTCCCGCGGGCTTCCCGGAAGCGGCGAGGTCGAACGCCTCAGCCCGGAGTTCCGTAACCGCGGCGGTACCCCAAAGCGGATCGTCCTTCAGCAGATAGGTCTTGAGGCCGGAACCGCCGTTGCGCCCTAGGCCCGGAGCGAACTCCCTGTGGCGGCGCAGGCGCGTCGCGGCCTTGGCTCCGGCTTCCTCGTCCACGCGCAGGACGTGGAAGGGCGAACCGTTCAGGTAAAGGAGGGAGTAGCAGAACCGGTTCCCCCCGTAAAGCAGCTGGAAGTTCTGTTCGCCTTTTTCGGCCGCCACCATTTCCCCCAGGGCTTCTATGGCCAGCTCCAGGGACAACCCCGCGTCCATGCCGTTCAGTCCTTGGACCGGCGATGCGGTTTCGATCAGGTCCGCGAACACGCGATGGTTGGAACCCAGGTTGGTGTCCTCGACGAATTGGATATGCCAGCCGCCCAGACGGTATTTGTCCTTGCGCGGTCCCAGGCTTTCGGCCAGGGCTTCCTGGACCTGGGCCTCTCCCACCGTCTCCCCGAACGGGGTGCGGATGTCGAGATGGATGTACGGTTGCAAGGCCAGCCCTTCGGCCACCAATCCCGTCCTGTTGATCCAGGAACCGTCCACGGCCAATTCTTCGGCGGAACGGCGGCGGAATTCCAGCCGGTGGTCCCGGACCTGGAAAAGCGCGTGCCCATAACCGCGGATATGCGTGGATATCAAATGCGAAGCCGGAAGCAGGTTCAGTGGGATTCCCTCCCGGAGGTGGCCAGGGCGGCGAGCAGCGATTGCAACTCCTGTTTGACCCGCTTCAGCTCTTCCCGCAATCTTGCGGCTGCGGGCCCGCCATCGTTGAGGTGGGAATCATTGCCGTTGGCCGACCCATTTTCAGCGTGTCCGTTGCTGTGCAGGGAAGGCTGCTGGACGGATTCAGGGATGGCGATGGCCGCCGGCTCCGGGGACGGTGCCGGCGTAGGCGCGACCCGCAACAAGGTCAACTGCCCGTCGAGGTCCGACATGTTCGCGTCCGCCATCTTTTTCTTGGCGCCCGGAATGGTATACATCTCTTCGTACAGGAGGTACTTGATATACCGGATGATTTTGATCTCTTTGGCGCGATAGGCGCGGTTGCCGGAGCGGTTTTTTTTGGGCCGCAATTGGGGGAACTCGGACTCCCAATACCGGAGCACATGCTGCTCCAATCCGGTCATGGTGCAGACCTCGGAGATGGAGTAATAAAGCTTGCCTTCTTCGAGCCTTTTCAAGTTGGCTTTGGTCATGCGGCTTTGCTCCCTATCTTGCTTTCGGTCCCCTGCAGCAACCGCGCGATATTGGCGCGGTGGCGATAGAAAATGAGCACTCCCACCAGCACCGACACCGCCAACACGGGGTACAGGCGGCTTTGATGGCGATAAACGGCTTCCAGGAGAATACCCAAGGGCATCACTATGGCGGCGGTGAGCGAACCCAGGCTGACATAGCGCGTCTTTGCGACTACGGCGGCCCAGGCGGCCAATCCGGCCAAAGCGCCCATGGGGGTGAAATACAGGAAGACGCCGAACCCGGTCAACACTCCCTTGCCGCCTTTGAAGGAGGCGAAGCAGGTAAAGGAATGGCCCAGCACGGCCATCAGTCCCGAAGCCAATGCCCAAGGCAGGGAGCCGGTGAGATAGATGGCCAACCAGGCGGCCAGGTAACCTTTGCCCGCGTCCAGCAGGGCCACGGGCAGGGCGGGCTTCCAGCCCAGGGTCCGCCACACATTGGTCATGCCCGGATTGCCGCTGCCTACCTTGGTGATGTCAACGCCGTGGAGACGCGCCACCCACGCCGCGAAAGGCAAGGAACCGAGGAAATAGGCCGCTACCATGGCCAATCCGATCCGCATCCCCATGGACTCGAACATTATCCCGCGTCCTCGATTTCATTCTTGGGGATTTCATCCTCCCAGAAATCCTGATCGTCGTCGTTCCCGTCTTCCTTGTCCTTGGAGCCGGCTTCCTGCTTCAGGTCCGGCTTGCCCGGTTCGGCCTTGGCTTCGGGTTTGGCGGATGCCTTGCCGATCCTGGCGGAAGGCATCGCCTTGGGTTTCGGCTTAAGCCCGGGCGCTTCCGCCGGGGCGGCATCGGGAAGTTCGGCGGCCGGAGCCAGGGGCTCAAGACGTTCTTCCATATCTTCGTCCGAAATCTTCTGCTCTTCCCCGAGCCACTCTTCCTTGAGCTCGGCGGGAACATCTCCCCAATGGATCCAGGAAACCAGATCCTCATCGGTACGGAGTTTGAAACGGCTGCGGAACCAGATACGCAGCGGCGCGCCTTCCAGTTGGAAGAACTCATACGCCTGACGCCGCAGATAACGGGTATAGCTTGTGGTCACGCGCTCCGGATGGCTCACTTCGAATGCCAACGCGGGCGGATTCACCAGCACCTGGCAGCATCGGGTGAGGATGACCGGACCCAGGGAAGTGGCCGGATGGGGGTGCTTTACGATGGCGTCCTCGAAAAACTTGATGACGTTGTCCCGCCCGAGCACCCGGCTCAGGTTGGCCTTCACCTTGACGATTTCATCCAGAACCCGGATCAGCCGCTTGCCGGTGAGGGCGGAGGTGGAAAGGAACGGGTACTCTTCCAAATCCGGATTCTTGCTGCGCAGCTCCTTCACCACGTGATCGAATGTCTTGCTGTCCGGCTCCATGATGTCCCATTTGTTCAGCGCGATGATCAGGCCTTTGCCGATTTCCTGGATCATGGTGCAAATGCGGAAGTCCTGGATTTCCATGCCGCGTTTGGCATCCACCAGAAGCACGCAGACATCGCTTCGGCGTATCGCCTCCAGAGCGCGCATGTTGGAGAAATACTCCACCTCGTCCTTTACCCGGGCCTTGCGGCGCAGACCGGCGGTATCCGTCAGGACGATTTTGTGCCCGTTGTATTCGAATTCGGTGTCGATGGCGTCCCGGGTGGTTCCGGCGATTTCCGAGGTGATGACGCGTTCCTCGCCGACCAGGGAATTCACCATGGTGCTCTTGCCCGCGTTGGGCCGGCCCAGGATGGCCACGCGGATCTTGTCTTCCTTGGGCACGTGGCGCGGCTTGGTGGGCAGGCGCTCGACCACCGCGTCCAGCAAATCGGCCACATTGTCGCCTTGGAGGGCGGAGATGGGAAGGGGTTCGCCCAGGCCCAGGGACCAGTATTGGGACGCTTCCAGGGACACGTTCCGGGACTCGGCCTTGTTCACCACCAACAAAGTGGGTTGATTGGTTTTCTGGATCAGGCGCGCGAAGGTGAGGTCCATATCCGTGATGCCCACCCGGCCGTCGACCAGGAAAAGGACCAGGTCGGCCTCTTCCACGGCGACCAGGATCTGATCGCGCACGGAAGCGTTCAAAGCGTCCAGATCCTTGGAGAGGAATCCTCCCGTATCCACGATTTGGAAATGGACGCCATTCCAATCGGCGATTTGATAATGCCGATCACGGGTGACCCCTTCCCGGTTGGCCACGACGGCCGCCCTTCGGCCCAGGACGCGGTTGAAAAAACTGGACTTGCCCACATTGGGACGTCCCACGATTACGACGGTTGCGAGGTTCATGGCGGAAAATTTATACCTTCATTAAGTTATTGGCAATGCTCAGGTTATAAAATAGATTTGAAAACGCATATGAGCGGATCCACCCCTCCCCAAACGGGCCCCGGAACCCCCCTCGGCGCCAATATCCAAAGTTCGGTCAAATTCGATTTCCACATGCACACTTTGGACGATCCCATCGACCATCATGTGTACCATACCGTATTCGAGCTTTTGGATAAAGCCGCCTCATTGCGTTATGATGCCATGGCGATTACCCTGCATACCCGCCAGTTTTCCAGCCGCGATGCCGAAAAGTACGCCCAGGACCGGGGTATTCTCCTCATTCCGGGCGTGGAACAGGATATCGAGGAAAGCCATGTCCTCCTTATCAATTTCCCCAAAGAAGCCTCGGAAGGCATTCGGACTTTCGCGGACCTGGCCAGGGTAAAAGCGGAATTGGTCCGGTCCGGAGCCCCGGAAAGCCTCGTGGTCGCCCCCCACCCCTTCTTTCCGAGCGGCGTGGCCCTTCAGGAAAAGTTCTGGGACCATAAAGAGCTTTTCGACGCGGTCGAGGTATCCGGTTTCTACCACCGCCTCTGGAACCCCAACCTGAAGGCCGTGGAGGCCGCAAACCGCCTGGGCCTTCCCCTGATCGGCAACTCGGACACCCACACCCTGGAACAGTTCGGCAAGACCTGGAGCGAGGTGGAGTGCGGCAAGGACACGGTCAGCATCCTGCGCGCCATCAAAGCCGGCAAGGCCGTGGTAAAAGGGCGCTCCCTGGCGGCGGGAGAAATGGGCCTGATCGGATGGAAGGTGATCGCCCAAGGGTACATGAAGTGGATCAACTACAAACGGACCCGGGGCTGGCAACCCGCCGCATGATTCCCGAATCCCGGAAATACCCAGGCTAGGGAAATACCCTTTCGCCAACCCTGCCGCAACCTTTGTAATACGGCTCCAGGATTAGGTTTAATCCGGAGACCCCTACCTATGACATCATCCACGCATGCAGTCTTGTTGTTCATTTTTTGCGGCAGCGCCAGCGCGGGAGCGCTATCCGGGCGGGTGGTGGATCTCGGGGGGCTGCCCGTGGCCGGGGTTGCCGTGTCCCTGGACCGAAGCGGCGCCGCCGCCGTCACTGATGCCCAAGGCAAATTTTCCCTGGCGACGGTTTCCCTGTCAAAATCCTCCCCGGCCTTCCCCATTCCGAATCGGGCATCCGCGCCCGGATTCTTTTTCCGGAATGGGCGCATGGAATCGGCCTTTCATGGAGGCGAGAGTGGAAGCGACCGCGAAAGCGATGCCGCCTATTCTTTGCAAGGCCGCTGGCTGGATGACGGCGGTTCCGGGACCCCGGTTCCCCAATCCGGGCCGGCTGCCGTCGCCTTCAAATCCGCCGCCTGGAACGACACCCTCGCCCTGGCTAAAACGGCCTACCTGACCGAGCGCATCGCGCCGACCAGCGCGGACACCAATCTGGGCGACATCGTATTGCATCCCGCGTTCACGGGCGCCCCGGGCAAGTTCCTGGGATTCGACCAATACAATTTCACCGTGGCGGGAAAGCCCTGCCTGGTGGTGGTTCCCAAAAAAGTCCGCGCCGGAAGCCCCTGGATCTGGAGGACGTATTTCTGGGCCCACAAGCCCCACTTCGACTCCATCATGTGCGCCAACGGGTATTACCTGGCCTTCATGGATGATCCCAATCTTTACGGAGCCCCGAGCGCCGTAGCCTCTATGAATTCCTTTTACGGCGAGCTCACGACCAAATACGGGTTCAGCAAGAAGACCAACCTGGTCGGCATCAGCCGCGGCGCATTCTACGCCTACAATTGGGGCCGGGACAACATCGCCAAGATCTCCACCCTGTATGGCGACGGAGCCGGCATGGACCTCGTCAGTTGGCCCTGCGGCTGTTACGGGACGGGCGTGGGCAGCGCGGGCGATTGGAGCGCGGCGAAGAACGTATACGGTTTCGCCAGCGATGCCGTGGCCAAGGCATATCGCGGCAATCCATATCAGAACATGGCCCCGTTCGCCGCGGCCAAGATTCCCATCATCCACGTCTACGGACAAGCGGACGACGTCGCGCCGCCCAATGAAAACGTGCTCAAGGCGAACGACTCCCTCAAGGTCCATGGCTGGCAAATGAAGCTTCTTCCCAAGCCCAACACCGGACACGTCCACGGACTGGATCCTTCCGACGGGGGGCTACCCGGTCAATTAGACACTTTGGTGCAGTTCGTATTGCGCAATACCTCCTATTGACCCTTCCCGGACTGCGCAATCCCTTGCGCAGTCGCGAATAGTGCCGTTCGAAAACCCTCCCTAATCATCGATTTTCCTGACGAACTGAAATGGTACGGCATTTGCGCTACCTTTCCTTTAAGAAGGAGAGTTCCAATGAAACTCAATTTGATTTTGCCCATGGCCGCCCTGACCCTGATCACGGCAATCGCCCGCGGAGAGGCGGTTCCCGACAAGAACCGCAATGCCCTCTTCGCTTCTCCTGTCACCATGATCGTGAACACGGGATTCCTGGATTTCCCGGTCATTTCCATCGCCTACGAGCGATCGCTGTCGGAAACCGGATACTCCCTGTTCATCCCCATGCATGGCGGGTATCTGGAGAATCAAGACGAGAAAGACGTCGCCATCGGCGCCGGAATCGGGTTGCGCAAGTATTTCGGAACCGCCTTTACCGGCAGTTACATCACCGGACAATCGGACTTTATCAAGAGCTACACCCGGCGGATGGAATACAACTACAATAACTCCACCGACCTCTCGGTAGAGAGGGATGATTTCCTGTCCATAACCCAACTCTCCTTCGGCTACAAGTGGGGTTGGAGGGAGTTCACCCTTGACCTGAGCGGTGGCGGCGCGTTCTATGCGCAGGACGCCGAGAAGGCCACCAATTTCATCGCCGCCGCCAACGTCGGATTCCCCTTCAGCGCGCAAACCTTCGGCTTCTAGCTTCCGCGAGAAAGACAGGAATATGCATCCCCTCCGCTCCTTGCTCGCCTCCGCCGCCATGGCGGGGTTGATGCTGGCCTCCAAAGCCGCCGCGGCCGAAAAGACCGATGCGTTCATGATCCATCCCATCCTCAGCCTGGCCATCTCCGGGCTTCACGTCTCTTATGAAAGCGGCTTTGGCAAGGACAAGCGCTGGGCGTATGAAATCCCCTTCTACCTTGGTTACTCCGAGCATTACTCCACCAACGCCACGCTCTTCACGGGGTCCGGTCTCGGGGTGCGCAGATACCTTGTGGACCCGGGCAAAGGGACGTTCATTTCGCCGGAGATCGAAATCGTGAATCTCCACCGTTTTTCGTCCGGTCCGGAAGCCAGAGCGGATGTCCTGGTGGTGGTCCCCAGCTTCTGCATGGGTTATAAATGGAGATGGAACATCATGACCATGGAGGCGGGCGCCGGAGCCGCTTTCTACAAGTCCGAAGTCACCAACGGGAATTGGGACACCCGGGAAAACCGCATCAGCGTTCTGGCCCCCATAGGCCACTTTGCGGCGGGAATACCCTTTTAGAAAACGCAGGCGCCGATGCCGACCATGACGCAAAGGCTCACGGCTATATTCGCCAGGAAGAAATCCTGGTTCATGGAGTCGAGGGAATCGCTGCGGCGGAACAGATGTAGATAAAGGAGCATAGCCCCTACCGCGGCCAGGCAGATGCGGTAAGGCATCCCCAGTCCTCCGTACCAACCCAACCCCAGCAGAACCGCCCACATCGCCAGATGCGATAGCTTGGAGACGGCCAGCGCGCCCTTGACTCCGAAGCGGACCACCATGGAATGCAATCCCCTGCTTCTGTCGAACTCATGATCCTGGGTGGCGTAGATGATGTCGAAGCCGCCGATCCACAACAGCAAGGCCAGACAGAGCAGAATGGGTTCCCAGGCGAATCCTCCCCGCACCGCAATCCAAGCGCCTACGGGGGAAATGCCGATGGCCAGCCCCAGGAAAAAATGGGAAAGGGAAGTGAAGCGCTTGGTGACGGAATAGCCGCATACGGCCATCAGGGTGGGGACCGAGAGGGCGAATGCGAGCCCGTTGACGAACCAGGTGGCGGCTATGAAAACCACCGCATTGGCGACCAGGAACGCCGTCACCTGGCCCCGGCTCAGCACTCCTGAGGGGAGATGGCGCCGCGCCGTGCGCGGATTGTCCTTGTCGATATCCGCATCGATCAGGCGGTTGAAGGCCATGGCCGCATTGCGGCAGGTGACCATGCAGAGCACGATAAGCAGAAAGACCCGGAAGCTAGGCAGGCCATTGGCCGCCCAAACCATGGAGGCCAGGGCGAAAGGCATTGCGAACAGCGTGTGGGAGAACCGGACCAGACCCAGATAGTTCTTGAGATTCAAGGCATTGGACATGCAGGCAAAAGTAGCTTTCTTGTCAGCGCTTATCGAACCTCAGGAAGCGGCTGTCCGGACGCTGGCTTTCATAGGAAAGCTTGACCCATTCCCTGGAAAAGGACTTGTTGGCCACGCGCCCTTCGTCCACTGTGCCTTTGAAATACAGGGAACTTGGGGGAAACGGCCAATCGTAGAACTTGAAATCGAAGCCGATCTTCCAATACCCCTTGGGGTACGGTTGGGCGGTGGTGACGGTCGGATCTTCCCCGGCCTTGTTCCCGTCCACATAAAGGACCTGGCCTCCCGACCAGAGCACTCCCGCCACCATATGCCATTGGCCGTCGTTGAGGGCCTTGGAACTGCTCAGGATTTTCTGCGTTCCTTTGCCGCCGATGATCGGGAGGACGCCGAAATGGACCATGCCCACCGTATCCATCCAGATGTGCCGGTCCCTGGAAGTGTCCACCATCAGGGGATCCGCCCCGAATCCGATCAGTTTTCCGCCGGAAACCGTGGTCGTCTTGAACCAGAGGGAAATGGTGAAGACCGAGGGACTGTCGAAGCTCTTGGACGTGTACAAAGTGGTGGAATCCCCGCTCAGGTTCGCCCCCAAGCCCATGGGACCGGCAGTCAGATCCGTTTCCGACAAACCGCCCCCGGCCGACAGGGAGTTTCCGACCACGGAGTGATCCGTGAAAGACGGCGGGTTCCCGGCTCCCAAGGCTTCCATGTGCCAGATGCTCTGGTAGCCGGAGGCCGAATCGAAAACCGGCTTCGCGTCCGGCTGCGTAGCGGAGGGGTTACCCCAGTACATGCGGATGAACTGATCGCTGTCGTCGGCCAAAACCGTGTCCAGCTTGACCCAGATGACGGCCTGCGATCCAGCCCTGTCCCAGCTTTCGATTTCGTGCCGGAGCGGTCTGCCGTCCGCCTTGGTGAAGCGGAGGTCATGGCCGTCCGCGGCGGCCGATGAGAATACGGATGCGCCGGGTCCCAGGCGCACCAGGAGCGGAAAGCCGAAGGCCGGGCCCGTGATCACGTTCGCGCCCGCGGGGGTGGTGTTCAGGAAAATGCGGGAGGAGTACGCCCACTCCTGGAAAACCGAGGCGGGAACCGTATCCCCGGGGACCACGGTCACACCTTCCGAAAGGCGGATGCGCCTGTTCTGGGATCCGGAATCCGCGGCGGAGGAACGATAGGTGATCTCGGGACTGAGCCCGGCGGGAACGGAATCCAGGTAGATGAGCCGCGATTCCCCCACCAGGGAGGTGGTGGCCGTGTGGACTTCGGTTCCGGGCAGGTAGACGTAGGCATTCTTGGTGGGCACCGAATCGGGGATCAGGATGGAGATGGCTCCCGGTTCCTGCAGATATTGGCGCGCGGAAGCGACCGTGGTATCCGATCGCACTTCCACCCCTTGGATGAGCAGGCTGGTGCGGGCGGAAAGCTGGAGCGCCTGGATATTGTAACTGCCCGAGTCCACGCTGTCGATGGCAAAGGACCCCATGGCATCCGTGGTGTCGAACCAGATCCTGGATCCCGTATCATGCACGGGATCATAGTGCGCCGGCAGCAATCCCACGCGCGTGCCCGGGGACGGTTGTCCGTCCTCCGTATAGATGACTCCCATCACCGTGCCCTTCTTGGGCGGATTCCCAATCTCGGAAGAAGCGAGCCGGTCCGAGCCGCAGGCAAGCAGCAAGACCGCTCCCAGCCAGGCCAGGGCGCGCCTGCGGACAAAGCCTAGCAATGCCGTCCGCTTCATGGACGGCCTTCTTTTCCGGTCAGGTTCATGCTGGTCGGGAAAAACTGGAAATTGATATGGTAGATCCGATTGGGTCCGGTCATGCCGTCCGCCATGCGCATCAGTCTCTTCCTGAAAGCCTGGATCTCCGTTTTCAACGTCTGGAATCCCGCCTCCGGCAAGGCCACGATCAGACAGGACAAATCGCGTTCCTCCGGATCGGCCGTATCCATGGCGGTTTTGGCCAAGTCCATGTTCTGTCCGTGGAAATCCCGCGTGGCCATGGCCTGCGCTTCATCGCCCGTGGTGATGGCCTGGTGGGTGGCATTGTATCCGGTGCGCGTTTTTTCCACCAACCCCAGTTGCAGCAGGAGCTGTACCGCCTTTTTGGCTTGGGCGGCGGAGATAGGGGGGTTGAGCAGGCTTCCCAAAAGCGCGTAATCCTCTTTGAACCGTACCAAGGTAATCAATTCCCGGATTGTGTTGTAATACCAGTGGGAATAGAACTCGTAAAAGCCTTCCTGAAGCAGTTTCGCCGGGCTTTTTGGACTGGTTTCCATCAGCTTTTTGAAGAAAAACGCCTTCTCACCGGGAGCCTTGGCCTGATTGAATGCCACCATGTTCTGGAAAAAAGAAAACGCCTTTTCATCCAAGGCCATGGCCGTGGAAATGGCGAACATGGCATTCTTGGAGAGGTTCCGCTTGCCCGTCAGGATATGGTGGAGGAATCCCTTCGACTTGAAGCCGGCCTTGCGGGCGAAAACCTCATAGGAGAACGCGGGGTTCTGGGTTTTGCGCTCATTGTAATACTCCTGAAGGTACTGCCTGTAATCCGTGAATTCGTAGATGTTGACCATGTGCCGGTGCGCCCCCTCGTCCCAATCTACCTCTTGGCAGCCGTTTTCAGCATGGCACATTATCCCGCTCATTTGAGGTAAATAATGAAAACGCTCCAATTCCTAAGATTGCATAACTGGCCGTATTATATGGTCTTTATGAGACAGCTCCAAAAATCCAGGTTTTCGACCGTTTTCAAAATGGAAACCAAATATGCCTTCCACGCGCCTTTGAGACACCATCGGCGACATATGTTCTCAACATGAAAACAAAACCTGGATCGGGAACGGAAACGACCTCGGTGTGAAGCGCTAGGAATCCTTCCAGCGCTTCCCCACTTGATGGTGCGTCAGTCCAAGATGGTCCAACACGCGCGCCAGAACCGTATCCACCAAATCCTCGATGGTGGCAGGCTTGTGGTAGAATGACGGGTTGGCCGGAATGATGATGCCGCCGTAATCCGCCAGCACTTTCTGGTTCTGCAAATGCAGGGAGCTCATGGGCGTCTCCCTGGGGACCACGATCAAGGCGCGCTTCTCCTTCATGCAAACGTCCGCGGCGCGGGTCAACAAGGAATCTCCGATGCCGTGGGCGATCTTTCCCAGGGTCCCCATGGAACAGGGAACCACCACCATGCCCTGGTGCAGATAGGAGCCGCTGGCGATGGGCGCGAAGAAATCCTTGTTGTCATAAACGCGATCGGCGCGCTTGGCCGCATCCGGGAAGCCTTCGTAGGCGCAAACCTTCTTGCCCATGTCGGTCAGGACCAGGTGCACTTCCTGATCCAAATCCTTCAGATGGCCGATAAGCCTGTCCGCGTAAATGGCGCCCGAGGCCCCGGTCACTCCCACGACGTATCGACCCATCAGGAACCCTATCCTTTCACGGCGGTGACGATGTGGGAGATGCCGAAGTCGCAGGGAATGACGGAAACGTCCCGGAATCCCTTGTGCCGGAAACAGTCGCGGTACTCCCCCACCGACTTGAACCCGCGGATGGATTCCACCAGATAGGCATAAGCCTGCCGGCGCGACGAAAAAAACCATCCGAGAAAGGGAATGGAAAGCGGAGCCAGGCCATTGTAGAAGAAACGCGTGAATACGGTAGTGGGCCGGAAGAACTCCAAAGTGATGAACATGCCTCCGGGCTTGAGAAGACGGGCGATCTCATCGATGCCGGAGACGATGGAATCCAGGTTCCGCATGCCGTAGGCGCACAGGACCGCGTCGAAGCTTCCCTCCTTGAAACATGGCTTGAGGGCATCCATGCGGACCAGAGCCGGACCATTCCCGGGCAGGACCTGGTCCATGGGCGGGAGTCCTTTCCCTTCCGGGACCGGTGCGTAGAATTTTTTCCGGGCCTCCAAGAGCATGCCCAGGGAGAAGTCGGCGATGATGCCCATGGGCTTCGCCTCCGTGGCTTGCGCGGGCGCGGCCCCATGCGGTGTCTGCAAGTCGTTCCAGGTTCTCCAGAAATCCCCCGTGCCGCCGCACAGGTCCAGCACCCTCAGGGAACCTCCCCCTTGGAGGCATCCGGCGGCTTTCCTGCGCCATGCGCGATCGCGTCCGGCGCTGAGGAAGTGGTTGAGAAAATCGTAGCGACGGGCTATGCCGTCGAACATGTTTTGAATGGCGATGCCCATGGTATCCAATGCGGCGTGACCGCTTTAACGCAGGCGATCCGGGGCAAGCAACCCCGGCCGGGCTTCCTAGCCTCCCCGCACCTAAAAATGTATATAAACGGATTCCATCGGTATTAATGGACAGATTCGACCTTCGCGGAGCAGGAACAATGGCCCCAGCCCAAAAGCCCCTCAGGGCCCTTTGGATCATGGTGGCTTCGTCCGTCCTCACTTTCAGTCCGACCTGGGCCAAGGATGGCGCGCCGGACATCCACGCCCGCAATTTCCGCACCTTTCTCCCCAAGCCGGGCGAAACCATCGACGATCCGTCCAGCCAAGTGGTGCAGGTGCTCCTGGATCGCCAGGACAAGGGCGGGTTCGAATCCTATATGGTGCAGGTCCTGTTCCGGGGCAAGCCTTCGGAGCGAAGCGTCCGCGTGCTTGCCGATCGGATCGAAATCGATTTCTACGATACCGGAAAGCCTTCCATGCGGCTTTCCAAAATCCGCGGTGGCGCGGTGGAAGCCAGCTCCCTGGATGAATTCTATTACAAGGACAACGGCGCCAAGGAAAAAGGCAAGCCTCCCCGCATCAAGCGCATGGTCCGTCTCACCCTGTTCATCCATGAAAAGGCGGACCTCAAGTTCCGGGACACCCTGGACCGCACCTTAATCCACTTCCTGCTGCCCAAGCCGCCCGCTCCGGAAAACTGAATGGGGCCCGCATACGGCCGTTCCTGAGCGTAAACCGGCTTCTTTTCCAAGGAATCATTGACATAGGTCCCGGCTTGGCTTAAATTTTGTCCCGCTGATGGCCCTTTAGCTCAGTCGGTAGAGCAGAGGACTGAAAATCCTTGTGTCCGCAGTTCAATTCTGCGAGGGGCCACCAGCTAAAATTTCCTTTCCCCGCCGCGCGTAAGCGGCTTCCCCACCAACACTTCCATGCGGTAACCACTTGCCTCCGGCGACCCGGTTAGGCTACCATTCTGCGGTAGCGGCGCATCCATCCCGATCGGAAACTCCATGACCCCATCAAGACCCATCAGCCCGGACGGGATGGAAAACCTGAAACAGGAGTGGGAGCATCTCTGGCGCGAGGTCCGCCCCAAGCTTCTGGAGGAGATCGCGGCGGCCGCCGCGCAAGGCGACCGATCCGAAAACGCCGAATATATCTACGGAAAGCGCAAGTTGCGCGAAATCGATCGACGCCTGCGCCAACTTGATGAGAAAATCTCCCACAGTACCGTGGTCGGGGGCGCTTCCGGCGGAGGCGGCCGGGAAACGGGCAAAATCGTTTTCGGAGCGCGCGTCAGGTTGCGCCGGGGGGACGGAAGGGAAATGCTGGTGCAAATCGTGGGCGTGGACGAAATCAATCCGGTGGAAGGCAGGATCTCCATGGATTCCCCCATCGGCAAATCCCTGATGGGAATGCCGCCCACTGGACGCGTGGAAGTGCAGACCCCGAAGGGACCGGTTGCTTACGACATAATCGAGGTGGACTATCCCTAACGCCGCGGCCCATGCGCGCCCAATCCGGGATTCAGCCGCCTACGGCGAAATCCTGGAAGCAGGCGCGGATATCTTCCCATGGAAGGGCCTGCGGGCAGGTTTCCCTGCTCAGCGTGGGCAAGGCGGGAAGCAGACCCGAGTCCCTCATCTTCGCGAATACGGCCGGCAAGGCTTCGTCGGGCAGGGACCCGAGATGATTCACTATTTCCGATCCTATTTTCCGGATGGGATGGAACTGGAACGGCACCGGCAGACCGCCCGCATAATGTCGTACGATACCCCGCAGATGCTCTTCCCACAGGATGCCTCCGCGCACAAGCCACCAGGCCCCGGTAAAGCCATCCGGCAAAGGTTCGCGGCAAGCCTTAACGCAAGTCAGGTCCTTGGCGAACAGGGTGACGATGTAGACCGGAATCCGTTCCCGGTCGCCTGCAGGGGTGCGCACCCGGCAATAGGCGGGAGGGCCCACCAGGTCCGGATCGGCGCGGACCGCGGCCATCTGCTTGGCGCGCTCCCAGCGCTTGAGCGCCCGGTGCCTTTCATCGGACATGCTTGTCCCTCCACTTGCTATATTTCCAATTTAGCTCATTTTACCGGTCCAACACTTCAACGGGGAGTGCGGTCTGATTGATCGATACGCGCGACTTCTAGCCGGTTGGCTTTTTCCAGTGCTCGTCCTTTCCGGATCCTTGGCCGGGTGCGGGGGATCGGCATCCCAATCTTCCTCTTCCTCCCAACCCAAGGTCTACGCCCCGGAGGACATGCCCGAAATCTGCCAGGACATCGATTTCAACCAGGCGGGCGCGGATATCAAGAAGGAATGCGGCGTCCAGACGCGCAACTACCGCGCCTACAAGAACATCCCGGAACATCGCAACCTATTATTGCCCAAGGGCGCCAAAATCGTGCGCAAGGGCAAGGAGATGGAACTGCGGTTGCAGAACACCTTGCCCATCAATCTGCCTTCGGACCTGGAAGGCAAAATCCTCTTCGATGAGAAGCTGCGCCGCACCTTCCTGAAGTCGAAAATGGATTATTGCGAGTTCTTCCCGGAAAACTCCACCGAGCGCCTGCGCATCATCAAGCTCGATATCCCATTGGATATCGGTGGTGAGAAGTCGGTTTGCTATACGGTCGAGTCTCGACCCACGACAGCGCAACGCAAAGCCGGTTACGCCGGGAGGTTGGAACCTCTCGAATGCACCGACTTTCTCAGGCTGAAGGCGGTATCCCAAAACGGCGAAGGCGCAAAATCCGACACTATGAACCCTTCGACCGACTCAGGAGAGCCGTCTTCGAAAGAAGTCGGAAAACCGGGAGTGGAAAAAGGTTCCGGCCAATGAAGGCCGGAGTTTGGCTCGTCGCTATGGAGTTTGCTCTCGCAAACTCCACGCTCCTTACCTACTTGATACTAAGCGGGGAAATTCAGCCTGACTGGCCTACCGAACTCACGTTGTAGGCGTCGACGACATCGGCCACTTTGTCCATTTTGCAAAACTCATCGAAACCGAACTCTTTTTGAAAAGTCTGGTTCAGCTTCTCCAGCAAGGCTTTGCGTTCGCCGTAAGTAATTTTGTAATCGACAATGAACTTATCTTCGTCACTGATGTCTTCGAGATCGAAGCCCACCACCTCGGCGATAATTCCCTTGATCAGTTTGGCTTTTTCGTTATCCAATTTGGTTCCTCTTTTTTCAAAGAAAGAAAAATAGTGGCAAAATCCAAGAGCCTGGGCGGATTTTCCTGGGCTCCAATAGCTAATAAGCTTAAACCCTCTATCCTTTAATTTACGAAGTAGAAGGGTCGGACACGATCTTTTTTTCGGGAAAACGAGTATAATCGATGAAATTCCATTTTAGTCCCGTTTTGGCTCTGCTCCCCTTTGCCCTACAGGCTTGGGACTCCATTTTACCCTTCTCGAACGGGGTTGCCGCCACTACCGGCCAGGCCGCATTCGCCAATCCCGCCGGCACCGCTTTCGGGTCGGATAACCGGGTCGATCTGGCCTGGTCCGACTGGGAAGCGCTTACCGGCGGACCGCAACGGCTATGGGCCGTGCAGAACCAGGGGTCCGGACACGCGGAAGGATTCCGGTATTGGGAGGGAAACGGACCGTACCAGGCGCGTTTCGATCTGGCCCTGGGCTGGAAAGCGCTGGGCATATTCTCCCCGGCAATCCGGCCCGCCTATGTCTGGGATGGGGCGGGACCGGATCATCTCCTTCTGGACGCAGGCCTGGACTTCCGTCCCCTACCCCAATTCCTGCTGGGATATTGGGGGGAAAACCTATGGTCGGGCGTCTCCGAAGCTACCGTCCATCGATTCGCCGCCGCGGTGCGGCCTTGGGGCTCCCGGAGCGGCGCCCTTTCCGATTTCAACCTGGGCGTGGGAGTGACCAAGCCGGAAGATGGGAAACGCCGGAGTTTCCTGTTCGCGCAAGTGCCCCTTGGACTCGGTTTCAAACTGGAGTCGCAGTTGGATCCGAAGCACAGGGAGGGTTCCCTGGGCCTGGTTTTGCAGGCGACGGGCCGATGGGCGGCGGCGTTCGGTTGGGCGAAAGGATCCACGGAAGGCGCAGCCGGAATGGAAAGCCGCCTGGCGTCCAATCTGGATAAGGGCCGGCATCGCCAGGCGGCAGTGCAGTTCCGCGCCGATCAGAAAACACCGTTCCTTTTTTCCGGGGGGAACGTGGCGGAACTGGATCTGAACCGCACCATCGTGGAAGGGGAATCGCCCGACGGCTGGCTGGCTCCCGGCGGACAACTGGGATTCCTGGATCTGCAGAAGCGGTTCGACGCCATCGAAGCCAATCCCCGCATCAAGTCCGTGCTGGTGAAGCTGGGAAAGGCCCGCTGCGGCTGGGCCATGGGCGAGGAGATCCGCGATCGTTTGCTGCGCTTGCGCGGGCGCGGCGTACGCGTAGTCGCCTACATGGAACAGGTCACGCCCCTCAATTATTTCCTGGCCTCGGCCGCCGACGTGATCGCCATGCAACCGCAAGGCTATTTCGCCGTGAGCGGATTCGCGGCCGAAGTGATGTTCTACCGCGGGCTTTTCGACAAGCTGGGAGTGGAACCCCAGTTCCTGCGCCACGGGAAATTCAAATCCTTCGAGGAGCCGTATACCCGCAAGGAAATGTCCGCGCCCATGCGGGCCGATTTGGAAGGATTCCTGGACGCGCTCTGGGACCATTACCTGGACGCGGTCTCCCAAGGCCGCGGCATGCCCAAGGACCTGATGCGGGCGTCGCTGGAAACCGGGGAAATCAGCCTGGCCCACGCGCTCAAGGCCGATTTGATCGATACCCTCATCTATCAGGATCAGGCTTTGCAGCTGGCGGGCGGAAAAAAAGCCGACCTGGACCACGCCGACCCCAAGAGTAACGCCCGGGTGACGTGGGACATCCCGCCCCAGGTGGCGCTGGTGATAGTGACCGGCGACATGGTGCTGGGGAAAAGCGCCCGTTCCTGGCTGGCGGGACCGGACCTGGCGGGTTCGGAAACCGTGGCCGGCCAATTGCGCAAGGCCAGGCTCACCTCTTCCGTCAAAGCGGTGGTGCTGCGGGTGGATTCCCCCGGCGGCTCGGCCCAGGCCGCGGACATCATGTGGCGGGAAGTGGAGCTGTTGAAAAAGGCCGGAAAGCCCGTGGTGGCATCGGTGGGGCATGACGCGGCATCGGGCGGCTATTATCTGATCTGCGGCGCCGACAGGATCATTGCCGCACCCAACTCCGTGGTAGGGAGCATTGGCGTGCTTTGGGGCAAATTCGTGCTGAAAGGCCTGTACGAAAAGCTGGGTTTGAACACGGAAGCGGTCAAGACGTCGCCGCATGCGGACGCCAATTCCATGGCGCGCGCCTGGGATTCCTCGGAAGTGGACGTTTTGCAAAGCCACATGGACCAGTTCTACGACGACTTCATCTCCAAGGTCGCCACGGGCCGCAGGAAGACCAAGGCGGCCGTCGACAGCCTGGGACAGGGCCGAATCTACACCGGGACCCAGGCCCTGGGGAACGGCCTGGTGGACCGTTTGGGAGGCTTGCAGGACGCCATCGAGGAAGCCGTGAAACTGGCGGGCCTGGGACCGATGCGGAACGTGGACGTGGTGCCGTACTCGGCATCCGGGGATGCGACCGTGCTTTCCCTTGTCGGCCGGGACTGGGCCCATGCCCAGACGGTCCCCGTATTGGAAGCGTTACGGGGAGAAGCGGCGCGCATCGCGACGCTCACGGAACCGGGCCTTTGGGCCATCAGCCCGGAATTGGCGGGGTGGACGGGAATGCCGGGAACCGCAAAGGAATAGGTTCGGGAATAGGCTACGGTTCCGGGCAAGGCGCCGAAGGGATTGACCCCGCGGCGGAATCCTTCAGGGAATATAAGGCAGGCGCGGCTGGGTGTTGCGGCTGCCTTTCAAATCCAGCAGGCTGAACAGCAGGGACGGACACAGGATCGAAAAGGCCGCCTGGGGCTCGTGCAGATAGGGATGATCCCCGATGGCGGCGATATCGCGCAGGGACTTGGTGTCCAAGGCCGGAAAGGACAGGCCCCGGACAGGGGTAACCTTGCCGGTACGGGAATCGTACATGTCCACTTCGCAGGGCTGGGTCAGGGAAAAGGAACCGCGTCCGTCCAGCCCGTCCGTAACCGCCAACTGCGCAGCCAGGGGATGGCGCAGCAGTTTGAAGGCGTCCTCGTCCAGCACTTTGGAGACGATCAGGCCGTACCCCGTTCCTTCGTCGGCTCCCATGGCGCCGAGTTTGGCGCGCAGATCCGCGTCGGACACGGGCTTGGAGGAACGCAATAGCGTGACTCCCGGGAACCCGCCCCCGTATCGCCAATGTCCGTTGCTCTTATGGCCTTTCGCCTTGAGGACGGGAACCTTGCCCTGGAAGAAATCCTTGACCCGGCCGTCCTTGACCAGCACGATGTCTTCCGCCGGCTGGCCCTGCTGATCGAGGATGTAGTGCCCGAACAGGGCTCTCCCCTGCCAGGCCTCCATGGAAGGAGTATCTATGACGGTCACCTCGTTCGGAAACAATTTCCTGCCGGCAAGGCTGATCATGAAATTGGGCTCGGATCCGGTGCCGGCCGGTTCCCGCAGACGCGCCTGGGGAACGAGGAGGGCCTTGTTGAGCAACTCTCCGGCGGCGCGGCCGGTAAAGAGCACGGGGCCGCGATAGTTCGCCAAAGGCGCCGCGCCGCGGAGATACTCCATGCGTTTCAGGATGGGCGCCAGGGAATCCTTGAGCGCGGCCAGGCTCACGGACCCTTCCCCCAGGGTGAGCGGATCGCGCGTGGAGATCCTCAGGTAATCCCATAGCGGAGATCCGTCTTTGGCCTGGGTGAACAGGGCGACGGTCAAAGTATGCTCCTTGACCGTTTCGATGAACCTGGCGCCCTCCGAATCCACGTAGTAGAAAGTCGTGTAATAATATTGGTAGCCCACCCGCGATTCCAGCAGCCAGGGGAAACCCGCCAGATACCCGCTGAGCGACTTTCCCAAAGCGGCGGTCTTGGCGGTGTCCGGCGGAGTCCCGGGTTCGGCCCGGTAGCGGGTCAGGACCTGCTGGCGGGAGAAATCCGGAAGGCTGTCGCGGCCGCTGTGATTGGCCAGGAAGGCGCGCTTCTGGGCCAGCATTTCCACCGCCACCTTGTACTTGGCGTCCGTGGCGGCCCAGAGGGATAGGCGCAGGAGGTTGGTGTCGTTTTCCTGCGGCAAGGGCAGGCGCAGGCGCGGGCCGAAAACGATCCCGCCCTGGAAGTTGGTATTGTCCTCGTTATAGTCCCCGACCCGCAAATCGACTTCCGCCATGTGCTGGCGATCGTCGTCCGCCATTTCGCAGGAACCCAGGGAAGCCTGCATATGATGGGATTCCACGTCCCACAACAGGTAGGAAAGGAAATAAGGCCGGGGCCGGCCCTTGATGCGGAGGCTGTCCATGGACCGCTTCAGTTCGTGTCCCATGGCCTTGAGCATCGTGGATGCTTCCAGCCGGACCCTGGAGGTATCGGACAGGTTACTGGAGCCGGACTGGGTGGGCTGAGGGGGCTTTCCGGGAACGTCCACGGGGCCATGGGGTTCCGTGGGCGGCATGGGAGCGGCTTTGTCTTTGCCCGCGGCCAATCCCAGGCACAAGGCCGCCGCCATCGCCCATGCCGGGACGCAGCGGAAAAGGAAACTCCGGGCCGGGTCGGAATGGATCGGGCGGATCATCGCCTGACCTCCGGGGGCGGCAGGATGGGCGGCATGTTCTGGTCCTTGGCGCGGCTTTCGAACTCCATCGATTCCAAAAGCAGGGAAGGCGCGACGGCGGAAACCGGAATCCAACCCGATTCGGCCCCGCAATACCCGTTGAAGACGGCGGGATCATCGCCCGCCAGGGCCACCTGCCGCAGGCTGACCAGAGGCGTGCCCACCGCGTCCACGCCGCGCACCACCTTGTCGGGACGGCCATCGGCGAAGATCTGGGATACGTACAGGGGTTCTACGCGGAAGGATTGCGGCAGGTCCCGCCCGGTATAGGTGAAGCCGCCGGAGATGTCGTGCAGCAGGAGGCCGTAGGGCTTGCCGGACTTCTTCAGGATGGCCCTCAAGCTGTCGCGCAAGGAAGCGGCGGGCACGGTGCGCGAGGCTTCCAGGATGGTATTGCCCATGCGGGCGGTGGGCGACAGACCCAGCACGCCGCGGCCGTGGCCGTTGGAGGCGCCCTTGGGGGAAATCACCGAACGACTGAACAGGAAATCCCGGAAAACGCCTTTGACCATGAGCGGAGTGGGACGGGCCGCGACCCCTTCGTCGTCGTAGCGGTAATATCCGTTCAAGGGAACGCCTCCCGCGAACTCCCGGGTGGGATCGTCCATGATGGATATGAACGGCGCGGCCAGGCTCTGGTTGATCTTGGTGACGAAGGTCTGCCCTTCGTCCACGGCCTTCTGCCGATGGCCTTCCACGCGATGTCCGAACACCTCATGGGTGAAGACCGCCGCCGCGATGTTCTGCAGGATCACGGGTCCCACGTAGGTTTCCATCACCGGCGCGGCCCGCAAGGTGTCCAGACGGCGGAGCAGCAGATCGGCGGCCTGCGCCAGGGAGTCGTAGGGGAAATCGAGAGGGATTTCCTTGAAGAAGAAATCCTTGGTCAGCCAGAGGATCATCCCGTCCTGGGCCTTTGTCTCCACGTAGAGGCCGATGTTCCCGAGGGTTTCCGTATGCGACAGGGCGGTGCCGTCCGAATTGACCAGGATTTTCTTCACCTTGCGGTAGTTGAAATCGATTTGGCTGGAATACAAGTGCGGCCGGTTGGCGAACAGCAGGGAGGCTTTCTTGATGTTCGCATAGAGTCCGTCCAGGGATTTGCGCGAGGCCGGGAGCGGGAAGGGCGGATCACTGTGGCGCACTGGGGGCGCGGAGGCGAAGTCGAGGCCGGTATCGTCTTCGGCCGGACGCACGTCCACGTTCGCCTTGATTTTGATGAATTGATCCTTTGCGGACCGGAACGCGAAATCGGTGGCCACCTTCAAGGCCTGCTCGGCGGGCTTGCCTTCCGGCTCGTAGGGCAGGCGGATATTCTGATAGCCGTCCCAGGCCGTGAAATCCAGATTCTCCCGCATGGGATGGGTATTGTCGAATTTGCCGCTGCCCACGCGCGCTTCCACGCCCAGGTACCGGGATACGCCGCTCTTATCCTCTATCACGCCGCCGCTGTTGGCCAAGAAGCTGTGGAAGAGGGTGTCATTGATCCTGTAGGCCAGGAAATAAGGCTTGAGGGAGTCGGATTTTTGCAGGATGGAAAGGTATTTCTTCAGCCGATCCTGGTAAAACCGCAAGCGTACATCCGTCTTTCCTCCCTCGTCCGTCTCGGTAACGATTTTCGCGGGGGCGGCTTCGCTTTTTCCCATAGCCTTGGCCGCGAGATTCGGACTGCCTCCCTGCCCCCCCTGTGTATGGCCCACGGTGGCCAGAAAGAAAAAGGCGGCCAATGAAATGCCGGCGGAAGCGGACGCGGAACGGAATGATCGGGAAACGGGGCGGAGGTATTTATGGAGTGGAAATGAATTCATGCAACCCTAGGGACAATCTACTATTGTTAGCCACCCTTCTGCACGCCGCCTGCTTCTTTGTGCGATCAGGATGTGCGTAAAACCGGATGGTCGGCCAGGAATTCGGTCAGGGAGAATGGCCCGCCGTCCCGGGTCCGCCAGCTTTCCCGTTTCCATCGGACGAAACCTTCCCGCTCCCGCAATCTTTCCGCGGCGCCCGGAAGATCCAAAGCATCCTGTTCCATCCTGATCCCGGCCCCGGTCCTTTCCAGATGATCGGCCAGGTATTCCTGCTCGGATTGTCCCGGAGTGGGAACCAGCACGACGGCGCGGGCGCCCAATCCCGCCAACTCCATCACCGTGGTGTACCCGGAGCGGGCCACAATCAGTCCCGCACCCGCGAAGAGCCGGGACAGATCCTCTCCGGACAGGTGGGCGAACTCGGTGAGGCCGCCGGGACGGATGGCGCCCAAGCCTGCGGCGGATCCGGGCGCCCCGCCCGCGGATCCGGGCGCCCCGCCCGCGGAACCGGAAGCTTCAACCGCCCCGGGCAGTCCCCGCACCAGTACCCGGGTTCCTTGCATGCGCCCCAATTCCTTGCGCAAGGCGCCTTCGAAAAATCCCCGCTGGGGTTCCGGTCCGCTCACCACCGCGAGCACGTCGACGCCAGAGGCCGGATTGCCGGAAACAGCTGGGTCACCGGTTACTTTTCGGTTACCGGAAAAACGCGACAAAGGATGGATGAACTCCAGATTCCCGAGACCGCAGGGCTTATGGCTCAGATCCCCGGATAGGGAATCGGAACCGGGGAAATCCGGAACCCACACGCGCACGAACCGTCGCAGCAACCGCAGGTTCAAGGCCAGGACCAGACGCTCGGCGAAGGCGGCGCCGGGGAACCGGGCGGGAATGCGGATGAACACCTGATGGGTGATGAATACCGTGGGGACGCGGGAGCTATGGACTCCGTAACGCCCATCGGAAATGATCAGGTCGCACGGGTTTTCCGAAAGGATTCGCCGCAAGCGCCGGGACTCGGCGAACAGACCGGCAAGCACCCGGGGGGATTGCGCAAGCAGGACGGGCAGGAAGAGGGCGGGCGAACGGGAATAGCGGACCCGATAGCCGGGAAAGTCGAAGACATCCAGGGCGGGAAACTCGGCTTGCAACAGGCTCCGGCCGCCGCCGGCCGCGCCGATGCGGACCTGATGCCCGTTTTCGAGCAAGGCCCGGATGAGGGGAATGCAACGGGTGGCGTGGCCCAGGCCCCAATCCAAGGGGCATACCAGGATCCTCATCCGGCGGCGTCCGCAGCGCGCGGCCAGACGTGGTCCAGACGGCAAGCGGCTTCCAGCATGCGGTGGACCGCATCCTGGACCCCGGCCAGATAGGCCTCCGGGCGGGTCCGCCACAAATCCCTGACTCCTTCCAGGTGATTGGCGGGAAGCGTTTCCGGGCGCGAAAAGACATTCGCGTGGTACGGAAGCTCCAAGGTTACCATGGCCGGACGGGACCCGTCCGGATAGACCAGGCCGTGCCCGCACCACTGGCCCAGGGAACCCGGGCAATGCGCCGCCACGGGGACCTCCGGCCTATGCACGCGCAGGCGGTAGGGCTTCCGCTCCTCTTCCCGCAACGCCTCCCACATCCTGAGGGCCAATGCGGTGCTTTGCGGTCCGTCCGCGTCGATTTCGGAAAGGGCCCAATGCAGGCTGACAATCTTCGCCGGCCGGTGGGCCAGGATGAAGGCGTGGACGGCGAGGGTCTCCGGTTCGGAAAGAGGGACGTGGCCGGGAGGCTCGTCGGAATCGGGGCTCCAGTTATGGGCGAAGTTGCGGTTCAGATCCACGCCGCGCCCATTGTAACGGGTATCGGCGGCGTGGCCGTCTGGATTGTGCAGGCTTACCACGGCCACGGGTTCGGCGATGCGGCCGGAATCGATGTGGCTGGCCACGAAATTGTCCAGGATGGAAACGGTGGCGCGCTCATCCCCGTGGGTTCCGCCGATCAGCAGGGTGGATTTCCGGGCTGCGCCGGGATCGGTTTTGCCGCGCAAGGGAAAGTTGGCGTGCAGGACCAGGTCCCGGCCTTCCACGGATTTGCCTATGATGTTTCGCATGGCTTGATACGGCTTTCCTGTCCCATAATATCATAAAAAAGCCCGTATCGCGAAGAAGGCTTTTCGATGTATATTCAACCAGTCGATCGAATGCTTCCATGATACGCATCTATCACGTCGGCAAAGTCCTCCACCCCAGACATGTGTTCCGTATTTCACGCGCCAGCCGGCCGCAGGTGGACAATGTCTTCCTGGTCCTGGAACAGGACGGCGTGCTCGGATACGGCGAGGCCTCTCCCAACTCGTTCTTCAAGGAGGACTTCTTCGACGTCAACATGCGGCTGGCGGGACTGCACGATTATTTCCGCAGGCAGACGCTTTCCGGCCCCGGCGATATCGGCCGGATCTGGAACGAGATCTGGGAACGCGTTGCCCCCTCCCGCGCCACCCAATGCGCCGTGGACGTGGCCCTCTGGGATCTCCACTCCAAACTGGCCGGCGAGAGCGCGACGGAATCCGCGACGGGCGCGGCTGCCCATGCCGTTCCCACTTCGGCCACCCTGGGAATCTGCCCGCGCGAGGAATGGCCGGAACGGATAGGCGAGGTGGCCGGCTTCCCCGCGGTCAAGGTCAAGCTCGATGCCCAGGTGGATATGGATCTGCTCCAGGCCATTCGCGCCCGGACGCCCGCGGCCATAAGGGTGGATGCCAACGGGGCCTGGGGCGGCCTGGACATCGCCGATATAAGCGCGCGTCTGGAAGCCTTGGGAGTGGAGTTCATCGAACAGCCGCTGCCGCCTGGCGAAGACGCGCGCATGGAAGCGATCCTGCGCGTTTCCCGCCTCCCGATCTTCGCGGATGAAAGCTGCGCCGGCCCCGATGACGTGGCCAGGCTGCCGGGCCGATTCAGCGGGTTCAATATCAAGCTGGTCAAATGCGGCGGCATCACTCCCGCCCTGGCCATGTTGCGGGAAGGCAAGCGCCTGGGGCTGAAGGTCATGGTAGGTTGCATGCTGGAAAGCAGCCTGCTGATCGCCGCCGGCGCCGTGGTGGCCCAAGGGGCCGATTATGCCGACCTGGACGGAAGCTGGCTGTTGCGGGACGATCCCTTCCGGGGCCTGAAAATGGTCCAGGGCCGGATTGAACCCAATTTCGCCCCGGGATTGGGCGTGAATCCCGAACCTCCCCGCGATTGAGGCCTTACCGCCCAGGTGCGGCGGGCTCAGGGCTGCATGACCGCCGGGGACTGTATATATTATGGATGTGGAACCGACCAAGCCCCTTTCCCTGCTCGACCGGGGCGATGAACGCCTGACCCTCAAGGCCGGGCGCATTCTGGATATCGCCGATCCCGACTTCCAGGCTTTCATCGATGAGTTGATCCGTTGCGGACGTGAAAACCTCGGAGTGGGCATCGCCGCTCCCCAGGTGGGGAAATCCCTCCGGCTGTTCATCATGGCTTCGCAACCCAATACGCGCTATCCCGATGCCCCCGCCATGGAGCCCACCGCCGTCATCAATCCGGAAATCCTACGCATTTCGGAAGAGAAGGAAACGGGATGGGAAGGCTGCCTGAGCGTTCCCGGTTTCCGCGCCAAGGTGCCGAGGCATCTCGAGATTGACGTGGCCTTTACGGATCGCCACGGCCAAAACCGCACGGAGCGGTTCAACGGCTTCATGGCCCGGCTGTTCCAGCACGAGTTCGATCACCTGGAAGGGATTCTCTATCCGGAACGGTTGGACAAGGGCGAAGCCCTGATTACCCTGGAAGAATTCACGGCGCAGACCGGCATCGTCGTGCCGCGCTGAAGGGATCAGCCCGGGCCGGCTGCCAAGCGGCAGCCTTCACCTGCCGTCCAGGACGCTCCTTACCTTACGGGAGAGGTCCATGGGAGTGAAAGGCTTGCGCAGGAAATCGAGCCCCTCTTCGATAACCTCTTGATGGACTATCGCACTGTCCGCATATCCCGAAATGTAAAGCACCTTGATGCCGGGTAGCAGCCCGGTAACCTCGTCGGCCAATTCCCGACCGTTCAGGCCCGCCATCACCACATCGGTCAACAACAATCGGATCTCGCCTTCGTTCCCTGGAAGCGTCCCGCCCCGGGAAGCCGCTTCCGCGGCCATTTCCAGGGCATCATGTCCGTTCCCGGCTTCCAGCACCCGGTAACCTCTCCGTTCCAGCACCTCGCGCAGGAAGCCCCGCACGGCCTTCTCGTCCTCCACCACCAGGATGGTCTCGTTGCCGTCCGCTACCGGCGAGCTATCCGCCGGCGCCGCGCTTGCGGAGCGGGAAGGCGTTTCGAAACTGGCTTTCAGATAGATTTTGAAAACGCTTCCCCGGCCCGGTTCGGATTGCACGGAAAGATGGCCGCCACTCTGCTTTACGATGCCGTAAACCGTCGCCAGGCCCAATCCAGTCCCCTTGCCGGGAGCCTTGGTGGTGAAGAAAGGCTCGAACAAATGGGATCGGGTATCCTCATCCATACCGGTCCCGGTATCGGTGACGCCCAGCACCACGTAGTCGCCGGAACACATGCCTTCTTCCGGAGGCCGGTCTCCGGCGTCTAGGTGGAGATTCCGCGTCTGCACGACAAGCTTTCCCCCGTCCGGCATGGCGTCCCTCGCGTTTACGGCCAGATTCATCAGCACCTGTTCCATCTGCCCCAAATCAGCCTTGACGGCCAGGAGCGGCTGATCGCCCACAGTAAGGATTTCCACATCCTCGCCGATGACGCGCCGCAAAAGCTTCTCCATGTTGCGGGACATCACGCCCAAATCCACCACACTGGGGGAAAGCATCTGCCTGCGGCTGAAAGCCAGCAACTGCTGAGTCAACTCCGCCGCCCTCTCCCCTGCCTCCTTGATTTGCACTATATCGTCGCGGGAGGCGTCGCGGTCCCCCATCTTCTGCAATGCAAGGTTGCTGTATCCGATGATGGCCGTGAGCAGGTTGTTGAAATCATGGGCCACCCCTGCCGCCAGCCTGCCGATGGCTTCCATCTTGTGCTTCTGGGCCAGTTGCCTTTCCAGATTGTGGCGTTCGGTGACGTCGCGTAAAGCCAATACGCCGCCTTCCACCCCGCCTCTCTGTCCATTTACGGCTTCATAGCGCCGCTCCTTGGACGGGGAAGCGCCCTTCCGCGGAGCCACCTCGGTCAGCGGATGCCCCTTCTTGTCCTCCTCTTTCCAATTCATTAGCTGTTCGACGGCTTGGTTCATAAGGCGCACGGCGCCGACCTTGTCGCTGGCGATGACGGCTTCGCTCACCGTGCGGAGCATGTCGGAGAACCATTCCAGCAACTGATCCGTTTTTTCAGGCGCCATTCAACCTCATCGGCGGAACCCGGGCTTGGGCCCAATACCCTAGGTATTCTTTTCCGGCCGAGGACCCTATGAAAAAGGGACCGTCCAGGGAATTATCTTCCAAAGAAACCCCGATTCCCCAAAGGCGCCCGCACGGGCCACGAGGAAAGACGGCTGCGATTTCGGGATAGGGAGAGAAGGATGGAGCGTAGATACCGGTCAGGAGGCAAACCGGATTGCACAGACTTGGGTGCCCAGCCCGATCAGCGCTCCAACGGCAGGTCTAAAGTTGGGGTGCTCATCCCGGTTGGCGGCGGACTTTGACACGGCACATTGAGTTGATGCCTACCGTTGCTACTTTCGTCCTGGCGGGGTTCAGCTCTCGTCAATTGCGTGAGGTCCGGGCTTTCCGGGATGAGCAGGACCAATATACCTATTGGCGCGCATGCTCCCAAGCCTTGCGGATCCATTCCGGCGTACCCATTTTTGGGGTATGACCCCACCCTGGATATCTCCCGATTTCCGCCTTCCCGGCCGGCATGTCCGCCTGGCTCCCTTGGAAGCGTCCCATGTCCCTTCCCTTTTCCAGGCCGGTTCTGATCCGGAAATCTGGAAGCACGTCCCCTTCAGGGTCCGCGCCCAGACAGACATGGAGGAGTACGTCTGGAATGCGCTTGGCGATCGGGAGCGGGGCGAGGCCCGCAGCGCCGCCCGCCAACTTTATTCTTCGGGATCTTCGGCTTTGGAAGGCCGCTTCCGCATCTCCTGGAAGAAGGACCGCAACAAGTCGAGGCATTCGTCGGCCAGGACGCCGCCAACCACCTCAACGGGGCGGTTCAGGGGATTTCCCTCCAGGATATCATAGGCCGAGCCCAGGGCCCCCAAACGTTTGTCCCTTGATCCATAGACCACCTTCGCGACACGGCCGTTGAGGATGGCTCCGGCGCACATGGGGCAGGGTTCCAGGGTGGCATACAGGGTGCATCCGTCCAGGCGCCAATTGTCCAGAGCGCCGCTGGCGGCTCCCATGGCCAGGATCTCCGCGTGCGCGGTGGGATCCTTCAGGGTCTCCATATGGTTGCGGCCCCGGCCCAGGATCTTCCCTTCTTTGACGATGACGCAGCCGATGGGCACCTCCCCATCGTCGTAGGCGCCTTGCGCTTCCCGCAGGGCCTGGCGCATGAAGTATTCGTCATCGGGAGGCTGTAACATCGTGGTCTTCCGGATAGAGTTCAAAAGTCAAAGTTCAAAGCGCAAAAGTCAAGGTTTACGACCAATGGGCGATGTGAAGCGAAACGGTAGGCGGCTGGATTCTCTCTTCTCCCCGACCTAGTTGTAAAACACCAGACGGTTCCGGCCGGTTTCCTTGGCCCGGTAAAGGGCCTTGTCCGCCTTTTCCAGGATTTCATGCCCGTGGCGCGAGTCCGTGGGATAGATGGCCCCGCCTATGCTCATGGTGACCTGGAAGCGAACGGTGCCGGACTCGAAGACCTTGGCGGCGATGCTTTCCCGGATCCGCTCAGCGGTCTCGCCCGCCCGGGCCCGATCCGTATCCGCCAGCATGACCACAAACTCCTCGCCGCCGTATCGCGCCAGCAGATCGATGCCGCCGCGGATGTTCTGGGAAATGATCTTGGCCACTTCCTTGAGGACCTGATCGCCCACCGGATGGCCGTAGGAATCGTTCACCTTCTTGAAGAAATCGATATCCATCATCATCACGGCCAATTGGTGATCGTAGCGTTGCGCGCGCAGGATCTCGTTGAGGAACCGTTCCTGGAAGGTGCGATGGTTTTCCACCCCCGTCAGGCCGTCACGGCTGGCGAGCTGTTCCTTCTCCTGGTAAAGCCGCGCGCGGGACAGCGCGAAACCCGCCGCGCGCGCGATGGTGGACAGCATGTTCTGATGATGCTCGGAAAAGCGCCTGGGTTTTACGGATTCCACCACCAGGGCCATGTCCACGCCCATGTCCGTGGGCACGGGAACGGCCAGCAGGCTGGCCATGCGCCCATGGGCCTTTTCCTTGGGGCTGAAGCGGGGCACGTGCGGGGTGGGAGGAAACGCGCGGTTGATGATTTGTTCCTTTTCGAATGCGAGCGCCACCAGGCCCTTTTCCGAAAGCCGGAACTCGAACCCTTGCATCTCCTTGTCGTCCGCTCCGATGCAACTGACGATGCGGGCATCGTCCCCATGGCGAACCGTCCGTTCCACCACCAGGAATCTGTCGCCTTCCAGGCACTCGGCCATGTAGTTCTGCACGTGGGTGACGATGTTCTCGACGGACATGTTCTCCAGGAACTTGCGCTGGTAATTGGTCAATGCGGCCAGCTGCTCCTTGTGGTATCCGTGTTCGAAAGCCATATAGGCGTGATAGGCCAGATGTCCCAGCAGATTCGCGAGGGCGTCCAACCTCTCGACGGTATGGGCATCGAAGGCGTTTTCCTTCAGGCTGTCCACGATCACGGCGCCGCGGCGCACGCCTTTGACCAGAATGGGGACGCCCGCAAGGGACCGCACATTGTCGTGCCGTGAGTAGTAATGCAACTGGGTGGAATCGGCGATGATGTCCCCTTCCAGAACCCGCCGCACGCCGTCCTTGTTCAACTGTCCCACCAGGCCCTGGTTGCTGTTCAGGGTGGCGCCCGCGATGAGCGATTCGCTGTCCGTGACCCAGGCGCGCATGTAGAGTCCGTCGTTTTTCCCCGGGAACAGCACGGCATAGGTATGCCCGCCCGGAATCGATTGCTTCAGAAGGGCCAGGCCGTCGAAGATGGCCCCGTCGATGTTGTCTTCCAGTTCCCGCAGGGCCAGCTTGCGGGCCTCCCGCGCCTGGGCCTCGTTGCCCACCAAGGCCATATCGCCCTTCAAAAAGGCGCGCGTGGTGTCCTGGCGGCGCTCCTCCGTGGACGGCTCCTGGAAAGCGGGCTGGGGGATCACGGTGGTCTTGCGGGTGCCTGAGCCCCCGCTTTTCGTCCGCCCTGGAGCCGGACGGCGGCCGGCCAAGCGCTCCGTTACCGCAAGCACGATACAAGCCGCGGCGGGCACGAATGCCAGCCGCCAGTTTCCGCCCAGAAATCCCACGCCGGCGAAAAGCCCTGCAAGGAAAAACCAGACGCCGCTCACACGCGGGCCGCCTTCCATAAGAGCAGGAATCCGAGCGGCGCGAAAATCAGATTGCCCAACCAGGCTCCCACCACCGGCGACAGGCTTCCGTTCTGGCCCATGACCAGGCCCAGGCGGAGAGCGACATAGTAGAGGAAGGTGATCAGGAGCGCCACGCCGAAGTTCCGGGCCAATCCCGCTTTGACGGTGTGGACGGACATGGCGGTGCCGATGAGAGCCATGAAAAGGTTCACCAGGCTGCTGGAGAACCTGAAATGGCGCTCCGTTTCCAGTACGCGCGAAGATTCGCCCGAGCGTTGCAGGATGGCGATGCGTCGGTCCAGCTCGTTGATGCCCATCTCCTCCGGGTAGGAACGGTCGTCCAGCAGGTCCTTGGGCTTATCCTTGAATTCCGGAAAGGGCAATTCCTTGAACGGGCGGGAATCCAGCACGCCTTTGTAGAAGACCCGCTTGGTGCCGTCCCTGAGCATCCACATGTCCTTTTCCCAGACCATGGACCGGGCGTCGATGCGCATGGCCATGGGACCATGCTTGGGCTGGGAAATCACCGTGATGCCCTGCCCCGTGTTGCGATGGCCGGAATAGAAATCGAAGTAGAGCACGGTCCCGTCCGAGGCCGTGAACAGGTAGTTGAACTTTTCCAGAGGATCGCCCCCCTGATCCCCGTCCTGGGACTTGGGCTCGTTGATCTCGTACCGGCGATGGTTCGCATCCGGCAGCACGGCGTCCTCGAACCAGAACATGACCCCGCTGGCCACCAGTCCGAACAGGAGGATGGGCGCCAGGATGCGCGTCACCGGAATGCCGGCCGCGCGCAGGGCCACCAGTTCCAGGTTACGCGACATGTTCCCGATGGAAAACACGGAAGCCAGCAGGACCGCGATGGGCAGGATCAGATAGAGGATATGGGGCAGGAAGTCCATATAATAGCGGAGCACTTCCTTGGGAGCCCGCGTCAGCCAGACCTTGCTGTTGCCCACGAAATCGATGACCACGAAGATCACCACGATGGAAACCACCGTCAGGAGCAGCAGCCCCAGAAAGCCCTTGAGGACGTGGCGGGTATGGATTTTCATGGAACGCTCCCGCCCATGGCGGCGTTCGCGCCCCCGGCGCCGGTTCCGCTCCGGGGCTTGCGCCGCACCATCTGGTAAAGCTTCTGCGGCAGGGAGATGTTGTTCAGGTAGTTCTCCCGCGACATGCGGAACACCAGGAACAGGCCGCCCAGCCCCACGATGATATTGGGCGCCCACATGGCCACCCAGGGACGGATGATGAGCTTGTCGGCCAGGACTTCGCCCCGAATCATGCACACCCAATACAGCAGGTAGAACGCGACGCTGTAGATGACCCCGGTGCCGATTCCGCCGCGACGCGCCATGATCCCCAAGGGAACGCCGATGAAGACGAATACCAGGCAGGCGACCGGTATCGAGAATTTCTTGTGGATTTCGACCATGAACTGGCTGATTTCCTTGAGTTCGTTTTCCTCCCGGCGCTCATACCTTTCGATCAGGTAGATCTTGTCCTTCTCCTGGCGTTTCACTTCCGCGTAGGCGATGGTCCCGATGGGATCGTCCTTCCACCACTTTCCCTGAAGCAGCCTGGGCGGCACATCCTTGACGGTATCCGCGGAAAGCACGATATCCAGGGCGCGCAGCTCATCGAAAATCTTTTCCCGGTATTCCTGGCGCAATCCCTTCAAACGGGTCTCGCTGGCCTTCACGATGCCGACCATCTCCTGGATGGACATCTCCCGATCGGTCCGGTAGGAACGCTGGTGCCGTTCCAGAGTGGCGTCCACGTTGTCGATGGCCACATCCTGGGTGCGGAACTTCACGCGGACATAGTTGGCGGTTTCCTTGGGGTCCACGAAATGGTTTTCCCCGCCCTGGAGGTGGATGACGATGCTCTTGCCCCCATTGGCGTATTCCATGGAAGCGGAATCGGCATAGGTATAGCGCACCGGCTTTCCCGCTTCCACGTTGTAGATGCGGACGCCGCTCAACTGTCCCGTATTCCGGTCCAGGCTCTCAATCCATATCAGGTAATTCTCGAAGTCCCGGATCAAGGTGCGCGGCGTAATCAGGGCGGTGGGTTTCTTCCGGCCGATGTCGTTGCGGAGGGCGGCCGCCCGGAAATTGGCCTCCGGCAGGATATCGTTGTTGAAATACACCAGGCCCACGCCCAGCAGCGCGGCCACGATCAGGGCCGGCATCATGGCCTTGAACGGCGATATCCCCAGGGATTTCATGGCCGTGATTTCGTTATCGGAGGAAAACCGGCCGAAGGCCATCAGGGTGGCCACCAGCACCGCCATTGGAATGGACAGGGCCAGCATCCACGCCAGGTTAAGAACCAGGATCTCCAGGACCACGCGCCAGCCCAGGCCTTTGGAGAGAATCGAGGAGAGAATGCGGATGAGGAAGTCGACGAGGAAAAGGAACGTGATAACGAACAAAGCATAAAAGAAAGGGGCTATGTGCTCCTTCAGGATATACCTTGCTAGTATCATTTCAGTTGAATATACTACATCTTAAAGTAAGTAAACAGGATTGCGATATAACATGAGAAACGGGAACCGGATACCGACGAAATTGCGACTGGATGGCCTGCTTCCCCGCCCCTTCGATTCCGCGCCGCGCTGGCTTGCGATCGCTTCCGTTCTTGCGTTTCTCACCGCCTGCGCCTCGGCCCCCAAGACCCGCGTGGGCGATCCATCCCTGCCGGAAATCGACGTGTTGCAGCTGAAGGAAAACTCGGACGAGGCCCTGAAGCTCGCCCAGGAAAACAAGCTCGACCTTCAGAGCCTGGAGACCAAGGTCCGGGAGCTTGAGAACCGCATCTCCTCCCTCGGCGATGAACTGGCCAATCTCCCCGTGTCCAAGCTCGATGAGCTCACCCAGCAGATGGCCTTGATGACGGAACAGTTGCGTAACCTGGAGGACCGTCTGGCCAAAGGCGGTTCCGGCCCCGCCAAAAAGGAAATGCCCACCTTCTCCCCCACCGCCCTCGATACCACCGCCGCCAAAAAAGGGGCCGACAAGGCGGATTCCGCCCCCGCTTCCAAAATCGTCGTCAAGGCGCCCCAGGCCGCCAAACCCGCGGTCCGCAAGCCTCCGGCCAGCGATGTAGAGGCCCAACTCTACAAAAAGGCCTTCGATCTGTATTATGGCCGCGACTATGCCCAGGCCATCGGAAGGTTCGAGGAGTTATTGAAGAAATTCCCCTCCAGTACCTACGCGGACAACTGCTATTACTGGATGGGAGAATGCCAATTCGCCCAGGGCAACTACGCCAAGGCCATCGTGGGATTCCGCAAGGTCTTCACCTTTCCGGAAACCGAAAAGGCCGACGATGCGCAGCTCAAACTGGGCTATTGTTACCTGCGCCTCGGGGACAAGAAGGTGGCTGCCGAGGAATTCAAAAAAGTTGTATCTTTGTACCCCGATAGTGAATATACAGAACGTGCTAAGGAAGAATTGGCCAAATTGGAATGAACGGGGCACGCGCTTGCGCCCCTCGTTTGTCATGAGCCTGAATCAACCCCTTCTGCGCGAACCTTGAAATTGGGGCCCAAATGCCTTTTTCCGCTACAGCAGCCATAGACAATGATTCCCCGCCCAAAAGGGCGTTGTCCGTTCTCGCGATGGCCGCCTTGGGCGCCTTCGCTTTGCTCGGTTGCTCCTCGAGCAAGAAGCTGACCCAGGAACAATCCTGCCAGGAAAAGTGGGACAAGGCGAAGCCCAAGTTCGACAAGAAGAAATTCGTCCAGGCCAAGGAACTGCTTTCGGAACTGGTGACCTCCTGCCCGGGCTCCCCGTTTACGGAAGAAGCCATGTTCGACCTGGGTGAATCCCATTATGGCCTCAAGGAATGGGACGAAGCCGAACAGGAATACTCCTCTTTCCTCAAGGATTTCCCGGCCTCCAAGCAATACGGGGAACTGGTGCGTTACCGTAGCGCGGAAGTCGCCGCCAACCAGGTGGAAACGCCGTCCCGGGACCAGACCAAGACCTTGGACGCCATCGCGGCCTACGAGAATTTCCTGGATGAATACCCGGAAGGGCCGCGTTCCGACAGCGCCAAGGCGGAGCTGGACAAGTTGCGGGATCTGCTGGTGGAAAAACAGATGCAAATCGCCCGGCTCTACAGCCGCATGGGCGAGCCCCAAGCCGCGGCCATCTATTACAAGAACATGCTGAAGGAATTCGGCAACCGTGTGAACCAGCGGGACATCAATCTGCGCCTGGCCCAATGCTATATCGCCATGGGCCAATTCGACGAGGCGGAATCCTACCTGAGCAAGTTCGACGGCATCGCCAAGGATGACCCTTTCAAGGAAAAGGTGAAGGACGCCTACCGCGATCTGGATAAGGCCCGCACCAAGCTGGCCCGGGAAAAGAAAGAAGAAGTGGAACAAGGCAAGCGCCAGGAAGCGATGTGAAATACTGCATCTTCGGCGGTTCCTTCGATCCTCCCCATGAAGGCCATAAACATCTGGCCGAATCCGCCGGTTCGGCTTTGGAGCTGGACAAGATCTTGTGGGTGCCCGCGCAGGATCCTCCGCTCAAATCCAAGCCCGGGACGCCATTCGAGCATCGCTTGGCCATGGTCCGCTTGATCACCGCCGGCATGCCCGGGAATGCGGTTTCCGACGTTGAAGCCCAGCTTTCCAGCCCTTCCTATTCCCTGAATACCATCAAGGCCCTGAAGCACGAGAACGGCCCCGGGCACCAATGGTTTTTCCTGATCGGCTCGGACAATTGGGCCATCTTCCCCACCTGGCACCGTTGGCAGGATATCCTCAGGGAGGTCACCATGCTGGTCTACCCCCGGGAAGGCCACGCCATGGGCAACAAACTGCCCCACGGCGTCCAGGAGCTGCAAATGCAACCGTTTCCCGGTGAGTCCCGCCTGATCCGCGAGACTCTGGAGAAATCCAAGGATCTGCAAGCGGCGGGAGTGATGCCGGAGATCCGGGACTACATCACCAAGCATGGGCTCTATGGAGTCGGATCCCGGGACGCCGCTTAGGATGGCGGTTCGGGTCACGGCCTGGAAGCCCGCCCTGCATCCGGCAATCCTGTGCGCGCTTGCATACATCCTGATTCCAGCCAGCCCCTCCCGGGCGCAATCCGCAGATTCCCTGCCCGCATTCAAGCCGGACTCCGCCGTACAGGATCCTTTCCGTAAGGTCGAAGCCGGACCTTCCGCCTGGTCCGCCAATCCCACCGCGGCCGCGCCCAAAAGCAAATCCGACAGCCTGGCCCAGACCGATACCGTAACCGCCAGGCTACGGCGGCGGCACCCCGCGGTTTCCGCCTACCTGGGAATCGATTTTTTCGACCTGGATGCCAAAGAGGCCCTGGGGGCCGTGGTCACGGCCAGGGTGGCCAAAGACAGCCTGAAAGTGCTCCAGAACTACGACCCGGTCCATCTGGCCTTCCCGATCGGACTGCAGGCGATTCTGCCGTTGAACGGGTACCTGGACCTGGTGGTCAAAACCCATTCCTATTGGTACAAGCAGACCGCCATCCTGGGCGACCGGAACTCCCGCCACGCCGACGACGAATGGTTCGCCGTGCAAGCCAACCTGGGCGGCATCGGGGTGCGCTATTACATCCCTCCCTCCCTGCTCTCGGTCACGGGAGGATTGGGGTTGTACGCCCAGGGAGTCTATTTCTGGAATCTGGGCAACTCGGAAATGTATACGCCTTACGGTTCCGCGCCCGCGCGCTTCGACGCGACCGGTTCGGCCTATGAAATCCAGATGGGCATCCAACAGACCTTATCCGGGCCATGGCAATTGTCCGGCGGCATCGGCTTTCTCCAGCAGGATTTCAAATCAGGCAATTCCTGGTCCGATATCATCGTGTTCAGTCCGCCGGCCGGCAAGGTCCATTGGGGAAGCTCCGCCATTCTGGCCTCCCTGAATCTCTGGTATCATTTCGGAGTAAAAAGCGGAGTAAAAAGCGACACCACGGCCGCGGTCCCGGTTCCCACCGGGGTTCTGCCCGACAGCACCCTGCGCAAATAGACCCGATTTTGTTCCGGCTCAAATTGACGCCCCTCCCCCACAGGGCTATTTTTGGGCCATGAATAACCCGGTCACCTCCAGCCCGCCCCCGATCACGGAAATCCCCTTGTTTTCGAGGGGAAAGGTGCGCGACGTCTATGATTTGGGAGATACACTCCTGATGGTGGCCACGGACCGGCTGTCCGCTTTCGATGTGGTGTTGCCCACCCCCATTCCGGACAAGGGCAAGATCCTCACCCAGCTCTCGGTTTTCTGGTTCAACCACCTGGGCGTGCCCAGCCATTTCCTTTCCGCGGACCTGAAGGATTTGCCGGCCTCCCTGGATCGCCATCGAGACTACCTGCGCGGGCGTTTCATGCTCGTCAAGAAGGCAAAGCGCTTCGACGTGGAGTGCGTGGCGCGCGGCTATCTGGTGGGTTCCGGCTGGAAGGATTACCTGGCCACGGAATCGGTATGCGGGCATGCCCTCCCCCCCGGACTCAGGCTGAGTTGCAAACTGGAACCGCCCCTGTTCACGCCCGCCGCCAAGAACGATATCGGGCATGACGAGAACATCGATTTCAAGACCATGGCAGCCATGGTGGGCGGCGCGGACGCGGAACGCCTGCGGGACCTGACCCTGGAGATTTACTCGCGGGCCCGGTCCTTCGCCTTGCAAAAGGGCGTCATCATCGCGGACACCAAATTCGAATTCGGCGTGGTGGACGGACAGACCATCCTCATCGACGAAGTGCTGACCCCGGACTCCTCGCGCTTCTGGCCCGCGGACGGATACGCGGAAGGCCGGGAACAGGACAGCTTCGACAAGCAATACGTGCGCGATTATCTCAACACCCTCGACTGGGGCAAGACCTATCCCGGTCCGGAACTGCCCGCGGAAGTGGTGAAGAACACCCGCCGCAAATATCTGGAAGCGTTCGCGCTTTTGACCGGAAAGGAATTTCGTGAGTGAATTCAATAAAGGCGTGGAGCGTGGAGTTGCCTCAGCAACTCCGGAGCGACGCGCGATGAAGAGAACAGCCCTTATCAGCGTTTCCGACAAGACCGGATTGCTGGAGTTCGCCCAGGCCCTGGCCGGTATGGACATCCGCATCCTCAGCACCGGAGGAACCCTGAAATTCCTGAAGGACAAGGGCGTCCCCGCCACTGCCATCTCCGAGTACACCGGTTCGCCGGAAATCCTGGACGGCCGGGTCAAGACCCTGCATCCCAAGATCCATGGGGGCCTGCTGGGAGTGCGCGACAGCGCCGATCACCAGGATCAGATGCGGCAAAACGGCATCGAGCCGATCGATATCGTCGCGGTCAATCTCTATCCCTTCCGGGAAACCGTCGCCAAGCCGGACGTGGTCCTTGAAGACGCCATCGAGAACATCGATATAGGCGGGCCGGCCATGCTCAGGTCCTCCGCCAAGAATTACCGTTTCGTCACCGTGGTATGCGACCCGGCCGATTACGGCAACGTGGTCCAGGAACTCAAGCGCGAGGGCGACACCTCCCCGGCCACCCGCCAGGCCCTGGCCCTCAAAGTGTTCCGCCACACCGCGGACTACGATTCCGCCATCGATGAATATCTGTCGGCAACCCTGGCGAAGTCCCCGTCCCTGCGCCTCTCCTTCGTGGAAGGCAAGACGCTCCGTTACGGCGAGAACGATCACCAGAAGGCCACCTTCTTCCTGGAGAAGGACGTCCGATCCGGCAAGGAACCCAACATCGGTTCCGCCCGGCAATTGCACGGGAAGGAACTCAGCTTCAACAACCTGGTGGATGCGGATGCCGCGCTGGAATCGGTGCGGGAGCTGCAGGAAACCCCCGCCGTCTCCATCATCAAGCATATGAATCCTTGCGGTTACGCCACCGGCGCCACCCTGGCGGAAGCCTTCGAAGCCGCCTGGGACGGCGACCCGGTCTCGGCATTCGGTTCCGTGATCGCGGTAACGCGCCCTATGGATTTGGCCACCGCCGAAAAGCTGAAGGGCCGCTTCGTAGAGCTTCTCATCGCCCCGGGATTCGCCGCGGACGCCCTGGAATACCTGCAGAAGAAAAGCAAGGATATCCGCTTGCTGGACATCGGCAAGCTGGTTCCGGCCTCGGAGCGCAAGGTGTATAAACACATCCTCGGCGGCATGCTGGTCCAGGACCGGGACGTGGAACTCAACCGCAAGTGGGAATCCCCCACCCGGACCGCGCTTCCCGAATCGCTGAAAGCCCTGGCGCTCTTCACCTGGAAAGCCTGCAAGCACGTCAAGTCCAACGCCATCGTCATCGGCCAGGAATACGCCCCCGGCCAGTACACTTTGGTGGGCATGGGTCCGGGACAACCCAATCGCATCGACTCCAACCTCAAGCTATGCCAGCCCCGCGCCCGGGAGAATCTCAGGCGCCAGGCGGAACACAGCGGATTGACGGGCGCCGACGCGGACGCCTATGTGAATGCGGCCCTCTCCAAATGCGTCATGGCCTCCGATGCATTCTTCCCTTTCGACGATAACGTGGTGGCCGCGCATGAAGGCGGCATCCGGTACATCCTGCAGCCCGGCGGATCGCTGCGGGACCAGGACGTGATCGCCACCGCGGACAAATTGGGCGTGGCCATGGTCTTCACGGGGACGCGGCATTTCCGCCACTGAAAGCATGCCGGCATGATCGATATCAATCCGCAACTGCAGTCCAAGATCTTCGACTCGCTGCTGTTGCACATGAAGGCGGAACGGAAAGGCTCGCGGCATCTGGCATCGCGCGCGGCCATCGTGCGCGGGAAAACCCCGCGGAACAAGGTCGCGGCAGGGAAGGTTCCTTCGGGAAAATCCGCGCGGCCCGCCCCCGCCGCGGATTCCTCGCCGCAATGGGACAGCCTGGCAGCGGACCTGAATCGGCTGGGATTGCATAAGACCACGGCGGACGCTCTGGTTTCCTGGGCCGCCTCCCAGGCGGAACAAAGCCGGCAGTCTCCGGTGAAAATCCGCGTCCTCCATCCCATGGAGCGGGAATTCATTTCCGTGGAAGCCTACGACTATCTTCTCGAACTGTATCGCCTGGGTTTGATCGGGCCTCCCCAACTGGAGCAATTGATCGAAAACTGCGCCTTCCTGACCTCGCTACCGGCCACACGCGAGCAGATCGGCAAAATGGCCCTGCGCGCCTTCGCGGAAAACCTGGAATTGCAAGGCCTGGGTTCCAGCCATTGATGCGGTCGCCGCTTCGTATTTTTTTCTGAACTTTCCTCTTTCCCTCCTTCATCGTCGAGCACATCATCCATGGCAAAAGTCAAAATCATAGGCGGCGGGCTTTCGGGTTGCGAAGCCGCCCTGCAACTTGCGGACGCGGGCCTGGAGGTCGAACTCTGGGAAATGCGCCCACAGGTTACGACGCCCGCCCACAAAACCGGCAACCTCGCCGAACTGGTCTGCTCCAACTCCTTCAAAGGTCTGGCCTTCACCTCCGCCCATGGCATCTTCAAGGAAGAGCTGCGCCTCATGGGCTCGCGCCTGATCGCCATGGCCATGGAAACCCGCGTGCCCGCGGGGGAAAGCCTGGCCATCGACCGCGATCTTTTTTCCGCGGCCGTGGAAAACGCCATCGCCTCCCATCCCCGCATCAGCCTGCGACGCGAAGAGGCCGCGGACCTGGATCCGCAAGAGCTCACCTTGGTGGCCACCGGTCCCCTGAGTTCGGATCGCCTGACCAAGTCCCTGTTTTCCCTGATCGGATCCGAACGCTTGTACTTCTTCGACTCCATCGCCCCGGTGGTGGAGCTCGACAGCCTCGATCTGGATCAGACCTTCGCCAAGAACCGCTGGGACAAAGGCACGGAGCCGGACTTCCTCAACTGCCCATTGGACAAGGAAACCTATTTCGCATTCATCGAAGCCCTGCGCCAGGCGGATACGGTGGAACCCAAGCCTTTCGAGAAAGGGCAGCTCTTCGAGGGCTGCCTGCCCGTGGAGGAAATGGCCCGGCGCGGTCCGGAAACCCTGCGTTACGGCCCCATGCGGCCTATCGGCCTGCACGATCCGCGCACCGGCAAAAGGCCCTTCGCCGTGATCCAATTGCGCGCCGAGAACCGGCAACGGACCCTTTACAACCTGGTGGGTTTCCAGACGCGCCTCAAGTGGGGCACCCAGAAGGAGATTTTCTCCCTGGTTCCGGCCCTGCGCAACGCCGCCTTCGCGCGTTTCGGAGCCATGCACCGCAACACCTTTCTCAACTCCCCGCAAGTCCTGGAACCCTCCCTGCGCATCAAGAACACGCAGGTATTCTGCGCGGGGCAGCTCACCGGCGCGGAAGGCTACACGGAAGCCATCGGCACCGGCATGTACACCGCCTCCATGATCCTGGCCCACCTGCGCGGGGAAGCAGGCTTCACCTGGCCGGAAGCCACCTGCCTGGGTGCCCTGACGCGCCATCTCACGGATCCGAATCCGGATTTCCAGCCGATGAACTTCAATTTCGGGTTGCTGCCCAAGGTGGAAACGGCTTCGAAAAAAGACAAAAAAGGCGCGCAAATCGAAAACTGCCTGAAAGCGCTGGAAGGCTTCCAACCCTTTCCGGAACGGGCCTCCGCGGCTTTGCAGCCGGTTTAGCCTGCCCATTTCCCCCATTCTGTCCGGCAGGTTACCGCAAGGGTACCGGTCCGGGCCCAAACACCCCAACAATCCCGTCAGCGGCTCCTCCGAAAACGGCAGAGGCGGGAAAACTTTTTATATTCTCTACCAAACCCATGTACAATTGTTCGAAGGCCGGCTTCCTCCCGCGGATACGCGAAGTCCCGGGCGGTCCCAAAGACAAGCAGCAAAGGAAACAGGATTATGATGTACGATGAAGAAATGGTCACCCCGATGCGCGAAGAACTCACCGAACTCGGCATCAAGGAAACGCGCACGGCTCCCGAAGTCGACAGCTTCCTGAAGGAACCCAAGGGAACCACCTTGGTGGTGGTGAATTCCGTCTGCGGCTGCGCCGCGGCCAACGCCCGACCGGCGGTAAGCCTGGCCATGCGCCATCAGAAGCTCCCCGCCAACGCCATCACCGTGTTCGCCGGCAACGATGCCGAAGCCACGGCGCGCGCGCGGTCCTACTTCGTGGGCTACCAGCCCTCTTCCCCGCAAATCGCATTGCTCAAGGACGGGGAAGTCGTGTTCATGCTGGAACGGCACAATATCGCCGGGCGCAGCGCCCAGGATATCGCCGCCGAGATGACGGAAGCCTTCAACGAATTCTGCTGAGAGAGTCCCCTAAAGCAGGGCCGCGCGGACCACGGGACGCAGGGACGGGAAATCCGTCGCCATGCGTTCCTTGAGCATGCTCAGGGTCGGCCGGCCCTCTTTGGACTCTTCCGTGATGACGCGGATTTCCCACCCGGTTTTTCCGCTGCGCCTCAGGAAGCGGTGGAAGCCCGCCCCTTCCCAGGCCAATGCCTTGGCCCCATAGCGCTCGAACAACGCCGCCTTTTCCGCCGGATCGAAAACATCCTTGTCCCCCGACAGGATGGGACCGGTCATGACCCGGCGCGATTCCGGGAACCCCCGTCGGGGACGGAATTCAGGCGGTTTGTCGGCATCGAAATCCCATTCGATTCCCGGATCCGCGAGCACGATATCGCCGACAATCAATCCCGGATCCAGGGCCGTGGCGGAACCCAGAAGCATGATGGTGCGGGATTCCAAGGCATCGGACAGGATCTGGCAGGTCAGGGCCGCCTCCACCTTCCCCTGCCCGCAAACGGCCAGGCGCCAAGCGGGTTCCGCGGGGACGGAGAATACGCGGATGCCGCGCACCTTGGTTTCCGTGCGGCCCTCCATGCCCGCCAGAAAAGCTTCCAACTCGAGTTGGAAGGGAAAGATCAGAAGCATCAGTCGAACACCTCGAACAAGGCTTCGATCTCGACGGGAGCGTCCAGGGGCAGGGCGTTCACGCCCACGGCGGCGCGCGCATGGGCGCCCGCTTCCCCGAAAATCGCGCGGCAGAGATCGGAAGCCCCGTTGACGACCTTGGGCTGGTCCGCGAAGCCGTCCACGCATTGCACGAAGCCGCCCAGGCGTACCACCCGGGTTACCTGATCCGGATCGACGCTGATGGAAACCAGGGCCGCCAAGGCGTTCAGGAAACAGATGCGGGCCGCATCCTGGGCCTTTTCCACGTCCAGGTCCCTCCCCACCTTTCCCTTGTAGACCAATTGGCCGTCGCGCATGGGCAACTGCCCGGACACGAAAACCAGGTTTCCGGTGCGCACGGCCGGGACGTATGAGCCCTGGGCCTTGGGGGCGGGGGGTAAATGCAGCCCCAGGTCTTGCAAGCGTTTCAAAATGCCTTCCATGGACAACCTCCTCGGGGCGGAACCGGACCTGCCGGCGCATCCCGTTCGTACGGCACAGGGATAAATATATCTTTCCCGGATGGACTTCATCGATACCCATTGTCACATGGACAGCATCCTGGAACGCCTGGAGCTTCCGGATTTCGCCGCTTTCAAATCCCGCTATCTTTCTGCGAACATGGGTGCGAACCTGGGCCCGGAAGGGGGCGTCCCGCCCGCCGAAGCCGGCGCCTCACCGGCCGAAACCGGCGTCTCGCCGGTCCATTTCGGCGGATGCATCACCATTTCCTGCGACCCCGATTCCGTGGAACCGGCCTTGGCCCTGATGCGGTCGGAGGGGGTTTACGGGGCTTTCGGCATCCACCCCCACGATGCCAAGGCCTACGGACCGGAGCTGGAAGCCAAGCTGCGGGCGGCCATGGCCAACCCCAAGACGCTGGCCTGGGGCGAGATCGGTCTGGACTACCATTACAACATGTCGCCGCCGGAAGTGCAACGGGAGGTCTTCGCCCGCCAGATCCGCATGGCCGTCGAGTCCGGCAAGCCTCTCATCATCCACACCCGGGAAGCGGAAGCCGATACCTTGGAGATTATGGAACGGGAAGCGCCCAAGGATTGGAAGATCCACGTGCATTGCTTCACCTCTTCCCAGGACATGGCGGAACGTTTGCTCGCGGGGTTTCCCGGCCTCTGCCTGGGCTTTACCGGAATCGTGACGTTCAAGAACGCCCAGGAACTGCAACAGGTGGCCAAAACCACGCCGATGGATCGCCTGCTGCTGGAAACGGACGGCCCTTACCTGGCGCCCATTCCCTACCGGGGAAAACCGGCGCACCCGGGACATATCCCGTTCATCGCGCAAAAGCTGGCCGAGATCAAGGGAGTGCCTGTGGAGGAAGTGTATGCGGCGGCGCGGGAGAACACGCGCCGGATTTACGGAATCTGAGAACGGTTATTTGTTCTCGAACTCCACGTCTTCGTTCTTGCCTTCGTTTTCCTTGACCTCGTTGTCGATCATCTGCTTCTCGATCTTCTCCTCGACGATCTTCTGCTCCCATTCCCGGTAGGACTGATCCAGCATCTTCCGTTTCTGATCGATCATGCCGGTCACGTCGATCAGCTTGGCGCGGACCTCGTCCCGTTCCTTGACCAGTTTCTCTTCCCCGGGATGTATTTCCAGGTTGTTGAGAACGATGATGTATTGGGTCTCCAGGGTGTGGCGCTTGTCCTCCATCCGGGCGATATCCAACTGTTCCTGATTGATCCGGTTTCCATACTCGGTAAAGGCGCAGGCGGACAGCAGGACGGCGGCGAGGAGAAACGACGGCGGGAGGATCGCCCGGGGAACCCTCCGGAGAAGCTGCCTAGTACTCGTAAAGGTCTTCTTCATACCGATAGAGGTGGACGGGCATGGTGGCCTTTTCCTCTTTCAACTCCAGGGTCAGGTCGGAGGTTTCGGACTTCGAGGCGAAGCAAGGCAGGCCGGTCTCCCGCTCCACCGAATACTGCAGGATACCGTGGACCACGGAGGCGTTCCAGGAATATTTCTTGTACTTGCGGTTCTGGTTGGAAGAGTTGTAGAACTGCTCCATCAGCAGGGAAAGGGAGTCCGTGCGATGGTAATACAGGGTGTAGTCGAGGCAGGATTTCTTGAGGCGCGGACGCGGCCCATCGAAGCGGGCTGAATCCGCTTTCAGGGTTTCCAGGGTCTTGTTCAGCTCCTCGACGGGGAGCGGTTGGAATGCCTCGATCTTCCGGCCGCGGGGCAGGAAGCGGTTCATGCGCCACCAGTCGCGCCATTCGGCGCGATAGTGGGCGGTATCGCTCGCCTTGAGAAGCGCGGCGCGGTATTCGTCTTTTTGCTGGATGCGGGCGAGGATGGCCTTGAGAGAATCGTACCCATCCACGCGGGAGGGAACGAAGGCGGAATCCATGGTGAAGACCAGATTGACCTTTTTCTCCAGCTCATTGGGCATGGAGAATTTGTGGTAGCCTTTGGCTATCAAGGTATCGAGCTTGCGCCGCAAGCTCCACCCGGTCCCCTGCTTTTCCAGATCGAAGGAAAGCGTGGTCTGGAAGATGGTCCCTTCGATTTCCTTTTCCTCGTCGAGCTTGCTGGAATAGGTCCCCAGGTGGAAAATGCGGTAATGCGCCTTGTCCGGGATCTTGGGGGTGAAAACGGCCGAGCGCTCGCATTGGAACAGGCCAAGCGCGGCGAAGATCAGGGCGGCCTTGCAAGCCAGGTCGGCGGCGGATTTCGCCCTGGTGATACTCGTCTTCATGGCATCCTTTCCAATCTCGAAAATATAGTCAACTGGGCCGTTCCGCACGCTCGGGCCAGATCCCGAAATGGGTCAAATCCTCGTCCACGCCGGGCATGACCTCCAGGCGGGCGTAAGCCGCCCGATCCACCCAGGCATAGGCGGTATGTTCGGCGCTGAGGCGGATCTCGCCTCCGGACCAGAGCATGTGCCACAAGTGGATGAAACCGCCGTATCCGCCGATGGCCTTCAAGGTGTCCGGTCCCCTCTTGGTCACCAGACGGATGTCCGGACCCAGCTCTTCCAGGAGTTCCCGCGTCAACCCCTGTTCCGGAGTCTCGCCCGCCTCCACGCCTCCGCCGGCTATTCCCCATTTTCCCGGCCATCTCAAAGTGCCCGGCGATCTGCGCAGCAACAGGATCTCGTCCGCTTCGTTGACGATGATGGCGGCCGCGAACTCCCGCGGCCCCGAAGGATCCGGAATGCCCGGGGATCGAAGGTCCTCAGCCATGGGAAGCCTCCCCTCGATTCCAGAGCTCCAGGATCCCATCGACCCCTTGTCCGGGCTCCAGCCAAGTGATGGGAACGCCGCGCCTTTCCATGCCGCGAAAATATGTTTCCTGCCGTTTGGCCAACAGGTGGATTTCATGGCGCAGGCTCGCCGCCATTTCGTCGCGCGATTTGTCTCCCGCCAGATAGTCCGAGATCTCCCGGTACTCCATGCCCAGCACCTGCATCCGTTCCCGGGTCACGCCCCGCTTCAGCAAACCTTCCACCTCTTCCACCATCCCGGCCGCCAGCCTCTCTTCCAGGCGCGCATCGATGCGGGCCCGCAAGGCCGTCCGATCCATGCGCGTTCCGAACACGGTGAAGGAAAACCCGCGCTCGGGCGGCCGGCTGAACTCCACCGGCTGCGATTGCCCCGCATGCCACACTTCCAGGGCGCGGATGATGCGCTTGCCGCTGCTCAGATCCGATCGCGCCGCCAGGTCCGGATCCTTCCGCTTCAATTCCGCTTCCAGCTCATCCCGACTCCGGCCGGCAAGGCTTTCCCGCAAGGCCGGGTTCTCCGGCACATTGGCGATGCGGTAATGCCTCAACACCGCTTCCATGTACATCCCCGTGCCGCCCGCCATCACCATGGCTTCCGCTGTCCGCCCTCCCGCTTGTGCGCATGCGTCCATCAGCCGATAGCAATCCCGTTGATATTGATAAAGACTGTACCCGGATTCCGGTTCCGCGATATCGATAAGATGATAGCGCACCGGGGGAGTGAATTTTTGGTATTCCTGCAGGTCCTTGCCGGTTCCCAGATCGAGGCCCCGGTAGATCTGGCGCGAATCGGCGGAGATCAATTCCGTTCCCAAGCGGTGGGCCAGTCCAGCCCCCAAGGCGGTCTTGCCGGTGGCCGTGGGTCCGCAAATGACCAGCAACCGCATCAGGAGCGCCCCATGGCCCGGGAGAATCCGGATTGCAAACGCGCCAAACCCTCCTCATCCTCCGCGCTGAACAGGATCCCCACCCGCTTGGGCCGCAGGGCTTGGCCCTTAGAGGCGGCGACCGGGCCCGTCCCGCCCGGAGCTTCCAAAGCCAGCGGCGATACCGCCAGGATGCCGGTCCCGGTGTCCCGTCGGAAGGCATGCGCACCCAAGCGCGCGTCGAAGGATCGGTAGTCGCCCGGGAGATCCAGTTTCCGGGGCTTGGACCACATCCACAAAAGGGTCTTGCCCGGGAGGCGATCGGCCAGGCCGTGGGCGGGCAGGGCCATGGAGTGCCGGGCGTTGATATCGACGGTCGGCCGCAGGCGAGGGCCCGCCGGACTGCTGAAAACATAAGCGTCCACGCTGACGGGACCGAAATATCCGATGGCGTCCAGGGCTTTCGCCAATGCGGAAGCGGAGGCGCGCAAATCCCGCGACCAGGGTTCCGGCGGCATCCGCGTCGGCAGGATTTTAACGCCCAGGAATGCCCCGTCCCGGGAATTCAAAAGCTGATGGCCGCGGAAGGCCTTGAGCGCACCGCCCTTTTCCACGCTGAAGTTGACGGACATGTCCATGAGCCTTTGCTGCCAGGGTTCCGCCACCACGCATCCATGTTCCTCGAGCAGCTGCGCCAGAGCTTGCCTGTCCACCTCGGCCAAGGGGCCGGAGGGAACCCGGCGGTTGGCGGTACCGGCATGACCGTGATTGCCCTTGACCACCCAGCCCTCCGGTTCGGCGCGGCCATGCAGGAAATCCTCCAGCTCCGGCAGGGAAACGAACAAGCTACCGTATCCTCCCGGTGGCTCGGCGCCGGCGCATTCCCGCTCCCAGGCCAGGCTGAAGACCCTGGAGTTGGCGGTTTTCACCGCGGCCGAATCGGGATGGGCCGGCTGCCCGGCATACCGTTCCGCCAGGCCCTCCGCATGCGCGTTCCACCCGAAAGGCGTGAAGACGGATTGCGCGGAATAGTCGGGATGCACCACGATACGCGGCAACGCCAATCCCTTTTCCGCCAGATAGGCCAGGAAGTCTCCGGGCAGAGGACGGTGGACAATCAGGCTATCGCTTTTGCCGCCCGCGAACAGGAAATGCCAGGCCATCTCATGGACGAAGGTGGGATCCGGGGATTCCAACAAAGACGGCCGGCCGCGCAGGCTGAGGTCGAAATCGGAATTGAGGTAGAATTCGAGGGATGGCAATGCGGTCCGCTGTCCTGTCCTGCCCGGTGGATTGGCTATGGCTTCCGGGTCCGTAAATCGTTTATTTGAGTATGTTATTCGCCATGAGCACCAAAGTCAACCGATTCCCCGGAGACGGCGCCGATTCCCCGACGCGATTCCTGGCCTGCGCCTGGGCCGTCCTCGCCTTGCTGCTTCTGGGCGCATGCACCCTGCATCCGGGACGGGGGCTGAAATCCTGCCAGTACCGCTTCCAGACCTTCACGTTCCTGGGCATGGATGCGGGACAAACCCATTGGCAGGTGGATGTGGCCGTATCCAATCCCAACGACCACGACGTCACCCTTACCCGCATGCGCTATGCCCTGCTGTATAACGCGGATACCCTGCTCTCCGGCTGGAACCCGGAAAAGCAGACCGTGGCCGCCAAGGACTCGATGATGCTCCGCACCACTTTGGACCTTCCCAACACCCTGCTCAAGCGGTTGCCGCCGGAAATCTGGACCCAGACCGATGCCAAATTCCTCATCCAGGCTGACGCCTATCTCACCACCTGGGTGGGCGATATCGTGGTTCCGGGAGCCGTCAAGGAAACCGTGCATATCAACATGATCGAACAGTTGGCCAGGTACAAGGACATGCTGATGCGGCAGTTCTTTACCTGGCCCGGCCGGCATCTGGAAGACGGAGGCATCAACGCCCCGGACGGAAGCGAGCCCGCGCCCAACGAGCACTTGTAAGCTCCGGTCGGCGCCCGCCGGGAATCAGGCGAACACGTTTCCCGATAGGTAGCGGTCGCCGCGATCGCAAATGATGGCGACGATCACTCCGGACTTGATCCGCTTGGCGATTTCCAGGGCGCAATAGACGGCCCCTCCCGAAGAAATGCCCGCGAAGACTCCTTCCTTATGGGAAAGCTCCCGGGTCCAGAGCTCCGCATTGGCCTGGCTGACGTCCAGGATTTCATCGACGCGGGACTTCTCGTAAATCTTGGGCAGATATTCCACGGGCCAACGGCGGATGCCGGGGATGCAGGAACCGTCCGTGGGCTGGGCGCCTACGATGCGCACCTCGGGATTCTTCTCCTTGAGGTAGCGCGAGACGCCCATGATGGTTCCGGTGGTGCCCATGCTAGACACGAAATGGGTGATGCGCCCTTCCGTATCCTTCCAAATCTCCGGACCCGTGGTCTCGTAATGGGCGGCGGGATTGTCGGGATTGGAAAATTGATCGAGCATGTGGAAACCGCCCTGGGCCACTTTGGCCCGGGCGTAATCGATGGTGCCTTCCATGCCCTTCTCCGCCGAAGTAAGATGCACGATGGCGCCGTAGGCCCGCATGGTCTTGACGCGTTCCGCGGTCGCGCTTTCCGGCATCACCAGATGCATTTCGAACCCGGACACCGCCGCGATCATGGCCAGGGCGATGCCGGTGTTGCCGCTGGTGGGCTCTATCAGCTTCATGCCGGGTTTGAGGGTTCCCCGCTCCAGGGCTTTGAGGATCATGGAACGCGCGGGCCTGTCCTTCACCGAACCGCCGGGATTGTTTCCCTCCAACTTGGCGAAAATCTTCACGTTGGGATTGGGGTTGATCCGCTTGAGCTCCACCATGGGAGTGTTGCCGACCAGGTCGAGTAAGGTCATGGGCGTCATCGGGCTCCGTCCTCTATGCTTCCAGGATCACGGGAAGCAACGCGTCCCGTATCCCTTTGAAAATAGTAAAAATTGCTATTTTCGCATGAATTCCCTGGCAGTCGCCGTTCCCTTCAAAGCAGAGATCCGGGCCGAAATGATGACCAAAAAGGAAGTCCAGAAAAAGATCCAGGAACTGCGGGCCGTCCTCGTGGACGCCAACGAAAAGTATTACCGCCTGGGCCGCTCCCCCATGTCCGATGAGGATTTCGATTTCAAGGTCAAGGAGCTGGCCGCCCTGGAAGCCGAGCATCCCGAATTCGCCCTGGAAGCATCCCCCACCGTGGCGGTGGGGAGCGATTTGAGCCCAGGCTTCCGCAAGGTGGAGCATAAGTATCCCATGCTCAGCATCCAGAACACCTATTCCGAAGAAGAGCTGGCGGATTGGCACCGGCAGGTCACCGAAAAGATAGACCCGGCGGACCTCGAATACGTGGTGGAACTCAAAATCGACGGCGTCGCCATGAGCCTGGTCTACGAGAACCGGAAACTCAACCTTGCCGTGACCCGCGGGGACGGGACCGTGGGCGACGAAGTGACCCGGAACGTCCTCAATATCAAGAGCATCCCGACCAAGCTCCCGCCTTCCTTTCCGGACGACCGCGTGGAAGTGCGCGGCGAGATCTATATGACCCGGCAGAACTTCAAAACCTTCAACGAGTATTCCCTGCTGACCTACGGCAAGGAACAGCAGAACCCGCGCAATACCGCCGCCGGCAGCCTGAAGCTCAAGGACCCGAAGGAAAGCGCCCTGCGCAAGCTGGATTTCTTCGCCTACGCCATCCTGGTGGATAAACCCGACGGCACCCATTGGGGCAACCTGAACGCCTTGGAAAAGGCCGGTTTCCCCGTGAACGACAAGCGCGCCAAGGTCAAGGACGTGGCCGGGATCATGGAAGTGTGCGCCGACTGGCTGAAAATCCGCGACGACCTCCCCTACAATATCGACGGCGCCGTGGTGAAAGTGAACGACCTGCGCCAGCAAATCCAGCTGGGACGCACTTCCAAGAGCCCCAAGTGGGTCATCGCCTACAAATACAAGACGGAAGCGGTGGAAACCGTACTGGAATCCGTGAGCTACCAGGTGGGACGTACCGGCGCGGTTACCCCGGTGGCCCATCTCAAACCCATTCTTCTGGGCGGCACCCTGGTCAAACGCGCCACCCTGCACAACTTCGACGAAATCGAACGCCTGGGCTTGAAGATCAAGGACCACGTCATCGTGGAAAAGGGCGGGGAAATCATCCCCAAGGTCGTTTCCGTGGTGGAGTCCAAGCGCCCAAGGAATGCGGAGACTATCGAGCCCCCGGCCCAATGCCCCGTTTGCGGTTCCGATCTCACCAAAGACGAGGAGGCGGTGGCCCTACGGTGCGACAATCTGCAATGCCCGGCCCAGGTCACGCGCTCCATCCTGCACTTCGTCGGCCGTCCCGCCATGAACATCGAACATATCGGCCCGGCCCTTGTAGAGTCCCTGCTCAAGGACGGATTGATCCGGTCCGTGGCCGATCTCTACTTCCTGAACCAGGAACAATTGGAATCCCTGGAACGCATGGCCGAGAAATCCGCCGCCAACGTCATTGAGTCCATCCAGGGAAGCAAGACCCGCGGCCTCGACAGGCTTATCCACGGCTTCGGCATCCGTTTTATCGGCAAGACCAGCTCAACCCTGCTGGCCCGGCATTTCAAGACGCTGGAAGCCCTCCGCGCGGCCTCCCTGGAAGACCTGCTGGCCATCCATGAAATCGGCGACCGCATGGCGGAAAGCATTTTCAAATTCTTCCGGAATCCCATCACGGACGCCTTGATCGCCAAACTCGCGGAAGCCGGCGTCAGCCTGGAATATCAGGGGGCCGAAGGCTCGGATGAGCTGGCCGGCAAGACTTTCGTCCTGACGGGAACCCTGCCTACCTGGTCCCGGGAAGAGGCCAAGGAGATTATCGAAAAGGCCGGGGGCAAAACCACGGACTCCGTCAGCAAGAAGACCTCCTTCCTTTTGGCGGGCGAGGCCGCCGGATCCAAGCTGGAAAAGGCCAAAAAGCTGGGCGTATCGGTTATTTCCGAACCGGATTTGAAGAAGATGCTGGGGCTGTCTTGACGCCGGAGGCGCCTTTTTCTAAACTATAACGCTCTTCAGGGATTTTCCGCATCACCAAGCGCGGATGTAACCCCTGGATTCATGCGGGTTTAGCTCAGTTGGTAGAGCATCTCCTTGCCAAGGAGAAGGTCGAGGGTTCGAGTCTCTTAACCCGCTCCAAAAGCCTCCTAGGAAACTAGGGGGCTTTTTTAATGGTGCCTCCGCCCGAATCCCCTTTTCGGCCCCGGGTTTTTAAGCAAGAATATAGTGGTGCTTTCCGCGAAGATTCCCGAAGGCCGAGGCCCATGGACGAATCCATTAATTCCGTTATTCTGATCACCGATGATGATGCGGAGGACCGGAGCCGCATGAGACGGTATCTGCAATCCGAAGGCTATGGGGTGCTGGAAGCCATGGACGGCGAAGAGGCGCTGACCATGGCCGGGAATGCGGCTGTCCGTATCGACTTGTTGATTACCGATATCCGCATGCCCCAAATGAACGGCAGCGATCTGGCGAAACGGATTCTGAACCTCCGTCCGGACCTGAAGGTGCTTTTCGTTTCCGGCTACTCGCTGGAAATATCGGCGCTCCTCAAAGCCTGCGTCGAAAAATCGGCCCTGATCAACAAGTCCGTCGATAAGAAAGAATTCCTGTCGCAGGTGAGGCAATTTATCGCCTCGCCCATCCCAAGCAATCCGGCTTGATGCAATCACCCTGGAGACCCAGGATCAGAAGACCATCCCGTGGGCCAACCTCGAACCGGCTTTCCACTTCGGCAGTTTCTTGGAATCCCTGACTCTTTCCGGTACGCGCCTCAACTCCCGGACAAGACCGGCCATCGCCATCGCTTTGAGCAGATAGAAGGTGATATCCACCTCCCACCAGAAAAAACCCTGCCTGGCGGAAGCGGGGAAATGGTGATGGTTGTTATGCCACCCCTCTCCCAAGGTGAAAAGCGCAAGCAACGGGCTGTTCCTGCTCTCGTCGCCCGTTTCGTACCGCGCTCTGCCCATCAGGTGCCCCAGGGAATTGATGCTGAAGGTCCCATGGTACACCATCACGGTGGAAACGAAAAAACCCCAGACCAGCATTTGCATGGCTCCGGTCCCGAGGGCTGGCCGCCAAGCCTGCAGGAAATACCCCAAGACGCACATACAGGCCCCGGCGATAAGCGGTGGGACCCAATGATACCGTTCCAGCCATCTGAGTTCAGGGTAGGCTAGCAAATCGCGGATCCGCTCCTCGCGGACGGCGTAGGACGAAGGGTTGAAGAACCAAAGGACGTGGCTGTACCAGAAGCCCATCCTCACCGGAGAATGGGGATCGCGCGGTCCATCGGAAAACATATGATGTTCGCGATGATGCGAAGCCCACCAGAGAGGGCCCTTCTGGCAGGCCATGCAACCCAGACAGGCGAAGACGAATTGGGTGGCCCTTCCGGTCTTGAAGGATCGGTGGGAGAAGTAACGATGATACCAGCCCGTAATGGCGAACATGCGGACCAGATAGAAGGCCAGCCCGACCAAGGCCGCAACCGGGCTGACCCCGGTCCAGATGGCCCCCAGGCAAACCGCATGGATGACCCAAAAGGAGATTCTTTTTTGTTTCCGGGAAACCTTGATAAGGAACGGCGTCAGGGAATCTTGATGCGCGATCATAGGGACATCCCTCCATTTATCAAAAAACAATATTTGGCCCCCTGACGTGGAGGCCATTACATGTTTTTACAAAAGGTTCGGAGGGACCCGGTGGAAGGGAAATCCGCCGGGGAATCGGCTCCCCGTCCCGATGGGACGGGGGTGCGCGTGGATCAATCTATGAGGCTTATCTTGGCCGATCCGGATTTGACGACCTTGCTCCCCTGCAGAAGCTGGATGGACGCGAAATAGATTCCGGGAGCGACGCTCGCACCCTGCGAATCCTTCATCTCCCAGGACATGGCCGCGGACCCGGAGGCGGGATTCAAAGCGGAGGCGCTGGAGAAAATCGGGCGGCCGTCTATATCGCGCACCGTAAGGCGGGCCTGGGAGGCGCCTGTACCGGTCATGGTGATGCGGACGGGATTGCCGCCGCGATGGGCCAGTCCGGGCTGCGCGAAGCAATCCGATGCGCCCTGCGTCCGGGACAGGCCGTTCCCGCCTACGAGGGTGGAAACCTTTCCGGTCCAGGGGATGGAAATCGTGGTGGTGGCGTTGGCGGCGATGGTCTTGTTGGTTTCCGTCGAGGCGATTTCCTTGGCGGTGCCCGAGGTGTAATCCATCAAAGTGACGCTATTGATGGTACCGGCGCCGCCTTTGGAAATGACATGCAGGAAAAAGCGCGCGTCCGAACCGGTCAGAAGCGGGACGAAATCCGTCACGTCCAGGCCGATTTCGATGGTCGAGCTCTGCCCGATGCCCATCATGGGAAAGGGGCCGCCACCGAAGTTGAATGCGCCGGCGTAGTCCATGTTCTTGGTGGCGGTGGTGGCTGCGGCGGAAGGAGCCACCCCGGTCATGATAGCGATGTTGTTGCGCTGGTTATGGGTGATGGACACCTTGAGCGCGAACATGGGCGAGTAGTTCTTCTTCACGTTGACGAACATGACCGGGGTTCCCTGGGCATTCGCCAATCCTGCGCCGGTCTTGAAAAGGGAGTATTTGGCCCAGAAATAATCGTTGCCGCCCCCCTCTCCCCAGCTGTTCACGAGCAGGTAGGAGCCTCCGTTGAAAGTGTCGTCGTACCCGACGATATCCAAGGCATGTCCGCCCGCGTTGCCCATCGACGAAATGACCCTTCTGCCGCTCACGGTGGTCATGTGCTTATCGATATCGTCGCTGTTCATCTGGAAAACCAGCATCCCGCCGGCGGACGATCCGTCGGCATGGTCGTAAAGGTATTGCTTGATCAACTCATCGCTGCCCGCCAGGCTGGCGTCGATCTTGTAGTATTCGCTGGCGCGGACCTTCATGGCGTTGTAGTACTTGGCGTAGCCGCTGGTCCATCCGCCGAAGCCGTTGCCCCAGGACATGCCGCCGAAATCGGTCGTGGCCATTCCCCCGGTCGCCTTCAGGATGTCGAAAGCCTCGACGAACATCCAGCCGTCGCCGCCTTCCGACTCATTGGCGCTGTTCAGGAAATGATAGGTGTATTCGAAGGTATACTTGGGAGTGCCTCCGCTGGTGGCCAGGTTCTGCGCCATCTGCTCTTCATAGGTGTAGGCGTAGGAGACCGCGGAAGCGTTCGCGCAGGCCCAACCGTTTATTCCCCAGGTACCCACCGGCGGCATCCACTTCTGCTTGGTGATATCCGCCGTGGCGGGAAGCGGATGGGCGGTCCTGTCCTTATACATCGCGGGCAGGACGAAGTTCGGGATCGAAGTCATCTTGGCGGCCGTCACCGGGCCGAACTGCTTTCGCACCGGCGACGGGGTTTGGGAAAAAGCCGGTACCAGGACCCCGCCTATCATGATGGAAACGAGAATGCCTTGTTTCATAGTTGCTCCTTTATGGCAAAAAACGTTCCCCACCGCGGCACCGCTGCCGGAGCCGGGTTCGACTCAATCCGTTATCGTGAAAAATCCCGAATACAAAGTGATGGTGGAAGGAGGATAGTCGACGACTCTGACCTTCACGCTCTGACCGACCTTGATGAAGAAATCATCCCCGGGAACCCATTTGACCGTGTCTCTTCTGATGGCGCCTTTGTTTCCCTTGAGTACGATCGGGGTCAGGGAGTTTCCCTTCCCGCAATCCGGAGCCCAGCACGCGCCCGAATCCGTGCTGAAGGCGACATAGTAGGCCCTTCGCAAAAAACGCGCGGTATCGGTTTGGATGATGATGTAATTGGTATCCGTAATCTTGAACTTGGCCCCGGCCACCGGAGCGATAATCTGGACGGCGGCCTGATCGGAATCGGACTCCCCCGAGTTGCAATGCATGGCGGAAAGGGAAAGGATGGAAACCAATCCCAGGAAAAAAAGACCTTTGTTCCACCTGGATGCGACTTGCGAATTCTTGAATGGCATTGACCGGATACTCCCTACGACGAATGATGGCGGCACAATCCGACGACCGTCGAATCAGGATTATATCCGGAACCGGCCGGATTGGCACCGTGAAAGGCGCCGCCTGCTCTCCATAATGTGGACTCCGCCCCGGAATAGTCGATTAAAATGCCTGCAATTATTTAATTTTCCATCCAATCCAAATACTATTGGCGTTTTTATCGCATTTGAGGCTTCCGAAGCCACCAGAGGGGTTTCGCACGTTTTCCACAACGAAACACTTATTGGGTCCCAATGGTGAGCCGTCGTCGTCTCGCCATTGAGCTGTCGGGGCGCTAGTTGATGAAATAGGATAGGGCATTCAAAATGCCCCCGATGGCCAGGGCAGAAAATCCCCAGAAAAGGATTTTCTTTCCCTTTCTCAATTCCCGCCGTACCTTTTCATGCGACAGGTCCAAGGCCATGTCCTCTCCGTTTCCCCTCGAAACCTTTTGGATGGCGTTTCGGTTGGACTCGATCCCGATCAGAATGGCGTCTATGATGGCTTCCAAGCGGATTCCCAACACGATGGAACCTATGGCCGTAAGGACCGGCCCGGCCGCCTGTAGCACCACGGAATCCATGTGCACGATAAATAAGTTTTTTGCGGCGAAATCCCGGAATTTTTCAGTATGGAACGGCCGCGGCGGCAACGATTTTGATTTCCGTGGGAACCGGTAACACCTATGTTAAAACCGGCTATCGACGGATTCGGGCATCGCCTGAAAGAATCCGGAAAATCCGTAAAAAACAAGGAGCGAGTTATGAAAATCCTGGTGACCGGTGCGAATGGGCATTTGGGTTCGAAAGTGGTGGAGCATCTGCTGGCGACGGTTCCGGCCAAAAACGTGGCGGTCAGCGTCAGGGACCCTGGAAAGGCCGCGGCCCTGGGCGCCCGGGGCGTGGAAATCCGCAAAGGCGATTTCGAGGATCCGGTCTCCCTGGCAAATGTCTTCGCAGGCATAGACCGGCTGCTCATCATTTCGGTAATGGGGGACAACGAAACCCGCACCCGCCTGCATCTCAACGCCGTGGCCGCCGCAAAAAAGGCGAAAGTCGGGTACCTGGCCTACACCAGCCTCGCCAAAGCGGATTCCAGCACGCTGTGGTTGGGCGAGGTCCATCGCGCCACGGAAAAGGCCATCCGGGAAACCGGCATCCCCTATACCCTGCTGCGGAACAACTGGTACATCGAGAATGAACTCGATCTCATCCAAAGCATCGCATCGGGAGGGCCTTTGGTGACTTCGGCCGGGAACGGCCGCGTCAGTTGGGCCCCGCGCGCGGACTATGCCTTGGCGGCGGCCAACGTTCTTTCCGGAAGCGGACACGAGAACAAGACCTACGAGCTATCGGGTCCATCCGCCACCTATATGGATCTGGCCGCGGCCCTTTCCAAGGTCCTGGGACGCGAGGTTCCCGTGCGACAAGCGGATGACAATGCCTTGGGCACGGCCTTGGCCGGGATGGGCGTGCCTCATGAAATGATCCCCTTCGCGGTGGGAATCCATGCCGCAATCAGGCAGGGAGCCTTGGACGTCAAGAGCAAGGATTTCGAAACGCTATTGCGGCGATCCGTCACTCCCTTGAAGAGTCAGTTGGAATCCGTTCTGAAAGGACTTAGCGTTAGCGCATGAAGATAAACATCGAGAAGTTCCGGATCCCGGCCGGAAAAAAGGTCGACCTGGATAAATGGCCGACCCTGGTGAAGCCGTTCTATCAATCCGAAAAGGACTACCGGGATTCCCTTGGGGCCGGTCTGGACGAACTGACCGGCCTGCAGAAAAAGCTGTACGCATCCAACCAGTACTCCCTGCTCGTAATTTTCCAGGCGATGGACGCGGCGGGCAAGGACAGCGCCATCAAGCATGTCATGTCCGGCGTCGATCCCCAGGGCTGCCAGGTATTCAGTTTCAAAAAACCGAGCGACGAGGAACTCAAGCACGATTTTCTCTGGCGCAGCAATTGCCGGTTGCCGGAGCGCGGCCGCATCGGCATTTTCAACCGTTCATATTACGAAGAAGTGCTGGTGGTCAAAGTCCATCCGGAATACCTGCGGCCCCAAGGCATCGATCCCGACCGCATCGACCGGAAGGCATTGTGGAAGGGGCGCTATGAATCCATCGTGGACTCGGAACGCCATCTCCATCGCAACAACACCCGCATCGTCAAGTTCTTCCTGCATGTATCGATGGAAGAGCAACGGAAGCGCCTCTTGTCCCGCATCGAGAGCCCGGATAAAAACTGGAAGTTCAATCTCGAGGACATCAAGGAACGCGAGCGCTGGAGCGACTACATGAAGGCGTACGAAGCCTGCCTCGCCGAAACCTCCACGGACCAGGCGCCCTGGTACGCCATCCCCGCCGATGACAAGAGGAATGCCCGGCTCATCATCTCCAAGGTCATAGTGGAAACCCTGGATAGCCTGAAGATGCGGTACCCGGTGGCGGACAAGGCGAAGGCCCGGGAGCTTCAGGAGATCCGAAAGCTGCTTGCCGGTTAGGATTGGTTGATGAGATGGACTATTTGCATCCGGCGGAAAAGGCCCAGGGCGTATAGAGCTGCTGGGTGACCGCGGAGACCAGACCGGTTATGAACGATTTTTCGGTCAGCACCACGGACCAATCCTTGTCGTTGCAGATCGTCTTCAGGTTTTCCGGTTGGCTGAACTCCACCAAGCCGAGAATGCCCACATGATGGAATTCCGGCGGCGGGACGGGCGCGGCCGGGGCCGTCCCGTTGTGGAAATAGATTTTCGAGCAACCCGCCGTAAGCAGCGGAATCAGGATCGCGGTTACGCGGGCGGCGTGCTTCCAGGTTTCCATTCCATTCTCCTTCCCTACCCGCACCAGATCCTGGCCGAGCGGGGCGCATAGATCCCCAAGGTGACGATATTCAGGAGAACGTCCATGCCGGAATAGACGGCCTGCATTTGTTCCACGGGTTTCTCTCCGCAGGCCGCACGGGCATCCACATGACCCTCCCCGACCAGACCCCAAAGCCAGAACTGCTGCCGGGCCTCGAAGGGGGCGGGACGGGTATCTTTCCGTCCGCCTTCCGGACGAATGGTCACCTGCGAGCAGGACACCAGCATGGCAAAGCCGAACAAAGTCGCAGTGATGGCGGCGCGTTGCATATCCGGGTTCTCCTGGAATCCATTTTCACGGCTCCGGTAAAATAAATCCGGCAACCTGCGGCAACGCGGATTTTCATCTGACAAGATGGCAGCCATCGATCACGGCTTGAGGAAAATCTTCATGCAGCCGTCCCTTTTTTCGAGGAACATCCTGTACCCTTCGGCGGCTTCCGCCAAGGGCATGCGGTGGGAGATGATGAAGCTGGGGTCGATGGCTCCGGCCTCGATGAGGTCCAACAGTTTCCGCCAATGGGCCTGGACATGCGCCTGGCATTCGTGGATGTTCAGGGCCTTGTTGAACATGGCCCCCAGGGGAATCTTGTCCCCGAAGCCTCCATAGGCGCCGATGATGGACAACACGCCTCCCTTGCGGCAGGCCATGATGGCCTGCCGCAGAGCGAAAGGACGATCCGTCTCGACGCGCATCAATTGCTTGACCTTGTCATACATGCCGATGAACCCGCCCTCATGGGCCTCCATGCCCACCGCGTCGATGCAAGCGTCGGGACCATGACCCCGAGTCAATTCCATAAGCGTATCGTGGACTTTCAGCTCATCGAAGTTCAAGGTCTTGGCCCCCGCCGCCCGGGCCTTCTCCAACCTTTCCGGGACATGATCGATGGCGAATACGCGTTCCGCTCCAAGGAGGAAAGCGCTGCGGATGGCGAATTGCCCCACCGGCCCGCATCCCCAGATGGCGACGGTTTCCCCGCCTTTCAGATCGCAATTGAGGGCGGCCTGGTACCCGGTTGGAAAGATATCCGAAAGGAAAAGCACCTTTTCATCGGGAAGATGGGATGGGATCTTCAAAGTCCCCACATCCGCGTAGGGAATCCTGACGAATTCCGCTTGCCCGCCGGGGATGCCTCCGAACATATGGGAATAGCCGTAGATGGCGGCCGTATGGTTCCCCAGGAATTTATCCTGGAGTTCTTTTTCGGGATTGCTGTTGTGGCATAGGGAAAACTGCCCCTTGAGGCAATACACGCATTCCCCGCAGGAAATGGGAAAGGATGCGACCACGCGATCTCCCGGTTTCAGGGTTTTGACGGCGGCTCCCACTTCCATGACTTCGCCCATGAATTCATGTCCGAGAATGTCCCCCTTTTCAAGAGTCGCGACGAAACCGTCATAGAGATGCAAATCGGATCCGCAAATGGTGGTGGCGGTGATGCGGACTATGGCATCCTTGGGGTCTTGCAGGCGGGGATCGGGCGCATCTTCGACGCGGACATCCCGGGAATCATACCAACGCAACGCTTTCATGGCGCCTCCTGGAAAGTCGGTTTGAATACACTGGTAACTGAATAAATCCCGGATGCACCGGGGGTTATCCTACTAAAATACCTTTTGGACACAACGCGTACCCGGAGCGGCAGCCAACGATGGCATGCGGGAAATCCGGATGGCCTATCGGTTTTGATAGACAGCGCCTATCGATCGCATCGGTACAAACGATTGGCCTGGCGGGGGCGGTTGGGTGTAGCTTGTATCGAGGCAACAAACGGGAGGATAGATGAATAGCAGCGACAATTCCGCCACCATGAAAAACCTGGAGTCGGCCTTCGCGGGAGAATCGATGGCGCATATGAAATACCTCCACTTCGCCAAGCTGGCCCGGGCCAATGGCCACATCGAAGTGGCCAAGGTGTTCGAGGAAACGGCCGCCCAGGAAATCAAACACGCCCTGGCCCATGCCGAACTGATTTATCCCGCGCAACTGGTGGGCACAACCAAGGCCCTGGAACTGGCCATCGAGGGGGAAACCTACGAGTACACGGAAATGTATCCGGGCTTCCGTCAGGAAGCGGAAAGGGAAGGCAACCTTGCCGCCAAGCGCGAGCTCGAAGAGCAGATCCGGGAATCCCGGGAACACGCGGAACTGTTCCGCGCCACCCTGGCGACGGCCGCCAAGCGCTTCGCGGCCCTGGCCCGCATCGAGGAAAAACACGCCAACCGATATCGGCAAACATTGAGCGGGATCAAGGCCTGAGGCCGGAGGAGAAGCACATGAAAAAATGGAAATGCATCGTATGCGGATTCATCTATGACGAGGCCCTGGGCCTGGCCGACGAAGGCATTCCGGCGGGAACGCGTTGGCAGGACATCCCGGAAGATTGGAGCTGTCCCGATTGCGGAACCTTCAAATCGGATTTCGAAATGGCCGAGATGAAAGGTTAGGCGTTTACGGTATCCGGCTTCGCCAGATGCCGGCTGATTTCCTTGGCCCACTTCGCCAGAAAAGCCCCCCGCGGCGCGCCCTTGCGCCATGCCAAGGCTATTTTCCGGCTGGGACCGGGAGCTTTGAAGGGCAGATAGCGGATGGAGGCGGCCTGGCTGATGGGCGCCTTTACCGCCAGCCACGGCATCAAGGTGATCCCGTTTCCGGATCCGATCATCTGCCTCAGGGTTTCCAGGCTGGTGGCCCGGAAATACGGATGCTCGCGGGCGCCGGTCTGGTGGCACACCTCCAAGGCCTGATCCTTGAGGCAATGCCCGTCTTCCAACAGGTACAAGGTCTGGCCTGCCAGATCCTCCGCAGTGAGGGCGGCTTTCCGCGCCAGGGCATGTCCCGCCGGCACGGCCAGGTAAAAGGGTTCCAGGAGGATTTCCTCGGAAACCAGGCCCGCCTGGGCCACCGGCGTGGCCAGCAAAGCCGCTTCCACCCGGCCTTCCGCCAGGGCTTTCAGCAAATCCCTGGTCTGCATTTCCGATAGGAAAAGATCCAGGCGCGGATGGAGCTTGCGGGTCAGGGGAACCATCAAAGGCATCAGGTAGGGCGCCAAGGTGGGAATCACGCCCAGTTGCAAGGGACCGGAACGCGGATCCTTGAGAGCCTGGGCCGCTTCCGTCAATCGGCGCGCCTGCTCCAGGATCCCGGTGGCATAAGGCAGCAACCCTTCCCCTGCGGCGGTCAATCGAACCCCGCGCGCATGCCGTTCGAAAAGGCTGACCCCGAATTCCGCCTCCAGCTTTTTCAACTGACCGCTCAACGTGGGTTGCGAGACGAAGCAGCGTTCAGCGGCCTGGCGGAAATGCTTCAGTTCGGCCACGGCCGCGAAATATTCCAAATCCCTGATATTCATGCAATCAATATAGAACGGGAAAGGCCGGAAAAAGCGAATCCCCCCTCGCCGTTGCGAGGGGGGATTCTGGTACCGGCGACCGTGCGCCGTTGGGAGCGGCTTGCGCCGCGTGCGATCCGGGATGTCTCCGAGGCCAAGCCTCGCCTTGGTTGCCGCGCGCCCCCGGTATCGGCGCATCGGAACCCATCGCCCCCGTAACCTGCATGTGCATCCTGTGCACACCGGGTAGCGACTGATCTCGAATCTACTCGATTCCGGTTCCGGACACCAAGAAAAATCTCCTTGAATTCAGCGATGGATTATCTGGGCCGATGGATCAGATTGCGAACCTTCAGATTTCCTGTTTTTCCCGCAACTTCAAGCGGAACCGGGCGAAGCCGGACTTGGGGAGCGGCCGCAACGAGGCGGCTTCGCGGGCAAATCTGTCTTTGATGGACCCGGATTGGGAATCCCCTTCCCTGCCCAACAGCCACCCAAGCAAAGCGGTGTTGGCGCCTTCCACCGATCGCAAGGGGTAGCCTTTCAGGAAAAGGGTTTCAATCATCCTTAGAGGCCTCTTCAGGCGCCCTGCCGACCAAGGGGCGAACGGTTCGGCCGTCACTGCCGAAAAACCGTGGTGCGCGGCGAATTGGGACATGGGAAGATTGAGTCCGGTTCCGCCCAGGAAAGCTTTGATCAAACGGTTGCGGGATTTTTCGTATTCGATTTCCGCGGGAACGCCCTGGAAATAACGGAAAGCCCTCGCATGCCATTCGAGAAAGGCGTCCAGATCGGCGTGCTCGCACAGCTCGGCGTAAATCCGTCCCGAATATTCCAGGGTCAAAGTGAACAGGTGGATCTGGCCGCCTCCCGCTTCCACCTTGCCCAGATCCGCCCGGGCCCGCATTCCCGGCCCGCTTTCCGGCTTGCCGGCAAGGCTATCCTGCCTCAAGGCCCGGACCTTCCGCTTTACCAAATCGTAGCTTCCGGAATACCCGGCGGCCTGCAGGCGCCGGAAAACCTCAACAGCCCTGGTGGCGGGCCGCTCCCCGAGCATTCCGGACAAGGTATCGAGGTAACCTGCAAGTTTCCCAGGCTGATTCTGCGGAAAATGAGAGCCGAAGCCGGCGGTCAGGTATTTTTTGAGGGTATTTCTGCTTACGCCCAACATCCGGGCGATTTTACGTCGGGAATAGCCCTCCCCGGCCAGAGCCAGGGCAGTCGCCATGTCCATCCCAGTCCTCCGAAACCCCCCGGCACCGGATTCCTAATATAACGCGGCTTGGCTGGCACAGGTTTCAAAAACGCTCCGGAGGAGCGTTTTTCGAAGCGAGGGTCTAGCGGATGAAATTGCGCCTAAGCTCGATTGTGGGAGGATCGGAAAGAAACACCATCTGGAGTTTTTCACCCTGGGACATCAACCGTTGCAGGAGGGGAAGCACATGGGACTTGTAATGCTCCCGCACTTCCTCGGAAAAGCCGGTGGCGTCGATGGATTCGAGAATCTCCACGGTTTTGGTGGGGACGGCGGAAATGACATGGATTTCCCTGGGTCCCACATGGGGTTTCTTTTCGCCGGCCTTGCGGCCCCGGCGGGTGCGGCTTTCTTCCGGAATCACGCCTTTTTTCCGGAGCTGGGTCTTCATGCTGAAGAAATGGGGCTTGGACAATTCCTTGAAGTCGAGGCTCTTGACGAGTTCTTCGTAAGTGCACCCCGGATGCTCCTTGATGTACTGTTTGGCCTTCTCGTTCAATTTCTTTTTCTCGAACTTTTTCAACGTCGATTCCTTTGCTTCTGGATTGTCGGTTTGTCCGGTTTTGGGCTTATCGAAGAGTCCCCCCATCAGGAACAACGCATTCACGTCTTTGGAACCGGTACGCGCCCGTTCCCGCTCTTCCCTGGCCTTGATGGCCTGTTCCACTTCATTGAAATGTTGGCGCGAAACGGTCGCATCCCCGGTGAGAACCTGGAATGTTTCGAAATCCTTGCCCGGATTGTTTTTCAGGAACACATATACTTTTTGTTTCAAAGGATTGTTAAAAAGCAAATCCGGTTTTTCTTTGATGATTGTAGTATTCATATTGTTCCCGCTTACAATGACATATGGGCCAGAACACCCTTGGAAGGGCCGCGGATCAAGCTTTCGGCTCAATCCCCGTAAGTTTCAGCGGCTGTCGGTTTATTGCCGGAAATCCGTTTGGAATCCCCGGCATCCAGAGGCAATAGCCCGGCCTAAGCAATCTATACAATGATAAAGTTACATACTTTTACCTATTTTGAAAACCATGCCCCTTCACGACCCCCATGGACGCCATATCCGGAAACTCAGGGTACAACTGACGGATGCGTGCAATTTCCGCTGCTTCTACTGCATGCCTGAAGGCACCCGGTTCCAACCCTCCAACCGTCTGCTCTCCCCGGAGGAAATCGGGGATATTTGCGCGGCTCTGGAAACCATGGGGGTGGAAGAGATCCGCGTTACCGGCGGGGAACCCACGGTGAGGCCGGAATTCGACGCCATCATGGAAAAATTGGCCCGGATTCCCTGGAAAAAATTCGGTCTCACCACCAATGGTTTTCTCTTGTCCGACAAGTTGCCCCTTTTGCGCGACCTGGGATGCGGCCATATCAACGTCAGCCTCGACAGCCTTGTGGAGGGGAAGTTCCGGACCATTACGGGAAGCGCCCACTTCCAAAAGGTGCACGCCGCCATTTTGCGCGCCAAGGCGATGGGGTTCCAGGTCAAGGTCAACGCCATCGTATTCCGCGGGATCAACGATGACGAACTCCCCGCGTTCCTGGATTTTTCCGCCGAGCATGGGGTGGAAGTGCGCTTCCTGGAATTGATGCGGGTTGGTCCCGCCATCGGGGAGCATGACGAACGTTTCGTGGCCGCGCGGGAAATGATGGATCGCCTGGGCGCGACCGATGCATTGATTCCGGTGGAATCCCCCAACGACTCGACCTCCTTCGGCTTCCGGACCGCGCGCGGGGCGCGCATCGGATTCATCGCGTCGGAATCGAAACCGTTTTGCGGCGCCTGTTCGCGGCTGCGCCTGTCCGCCACGGGAAAACTGCGCTCCTGCCTGTTCTCGGATACCGGCGTGGAATTGCGGGGACGGGATCGGCTGGACTATCCGGAAATCCTGCAAGAGGTGATGGCGCTCAAGCCTACGGGGCGTCTGCCGCGCATCCACCAGCCGATGAATCAAATCGGCGGATGAGGAATCACTCGGCCTTGTCGAAGCCGAGCTCGAATCCCGAACCCAGCCTCAGGAAATAGATGGGCGCGTCGTCTTCGACGCTCCCCAAGCCTGCGCGCAGGGTTCCCAGGGGCGTAACATACCCCGCCTGGACCTCCCAATGGAACCGGAACGGGATTTCCTGACCGCCGAAGCTTCCGAGTTCCGCTTGCTCGGGGAAGAAGGTGCCGCCGTAATTCCGATAGGCGCCCGCAATCAGCCTCAGGCCCGCCTTTCCGAAAGTAGGCCCGTACTCGAGCTTGACGTCCCGGAAGCTCCGGGAACGCAAAAAGGTGAAGAAGTACTCGTCCTGGAAGGTAAAGGCGTCGATGCGCCCGGCTTCTATCATGTCATAGAGACCGAAATCCCTGGTTTCCTGATCCGACCAGAAATATTGGTCGGAAAGCCGGAAATCCCCCAATGTGAAACGCAGGCGGGATTCCAGGCTTGAAAAAGGGTATTTGACCTGGCCGACGGTATTCACGCGATTGTAGTTCCGAAAACGCAAACGCAATGCGTGCGGATAGAATCCTCCCGGATCCCGCTTTCCAAGGCCCAGGAATGCCGTCTCCTGGAAATCCGTGGACAGGAAGGAAGGTTCCCCTTCATCGGGGACGGACATCTCGTGTTTCTGGACGGCGGTGCGGAGATAGGCCGATGGGAAGGGGAAAATGGTGAGGAACAACTCCGACAGCGTCCGGTCCAAGCGAAAGGCCCAAGGGCCCTGGTACCGGGCCCCCTTGGGCGGGACGAAATTGGGATAGAGTTCATTCCAGTTGGTCCGCGTCAGGCCGATTTCCAGGTGCAAAGGGAAGACCGGAGCGATCATGAAGCGACCTTGGTACCCCGGACGATGCCCGCCCAACAGCAGACCCGCTTCCGCCTCGAAAGGAATGTAAAAAGGTTCGCTCCAGGCCACGCCGCCATACACTTCCGGCGGGCGATCGGGGAGTTCCTCTCCCGTGAAGGTGAAGTTGTATCCCGCGCGGAAATCGATCTTGGATTTTTCCTTGGCGTCGAAAATAAGCGACGCCTTCTCCTCCGGGCCTCCCCGGGACCATTCCAGATCGAGATCCGTGTAGAAACCGGACTCCACCAGGGCGGCGATTGCCCCTTCCCCGCTGCTGTCTTCCGGATTCCTATCCGAAGTGCGGACGATATCGAGCAACAGCTCCCTGCCGCCGGAAGCCAGCGGATTGACCGATAGCCGGTTGAGCCCCAGGCGTTCCTCACCGCCGGGCTTGGGGCCGGACGGCGGCGTATCCTTTTTGTGGGTCAGCACGGATTGCAGGATGTCCATGGACCGTAACGCGGAGGTATACCCCAGGTTCATCCAACGGATGGGATCCGTTTCTTCCGGATCGAATTCACCTTCCGGCTCCAGTTCGATGACCATCCTTTCCCGCGCCTGTCCCGCGGAAGCCTCGCCTCCGACCCCGGGGGCCGGAATGCGGCGTTTGGTGCGGAGGTTCAGGGAATCGGTCCAGGAAACGGAACCGCCCTCCAGGGACGAGGGCCTCAACCGGTGTCCGGGCTGGATCAAAATGATCCGGTCGCAGGAGAAAGGCAACTTGTCGGACATCACGGCGTTGCCGGACAGCAGGGAGCCCGAAGCGAAGGGCCACAGGCGCTGCCGCTGGCGGACAACGCCGGCGGGCAGGAGGGAAGCTTTGACGATATTCTGGAGGTTCCCATCGGTCAGGACCGCCTCCTTGTCGGAAGTCAGGTCCGAAACCTGCACGGCCAGGCGCCGCGGCGTTTCCGCCAGGTCCTCCACCGGCCCTCCCGGGGCGTCGTGGGTCAGTTGCGCCACCATCCAGGAAAGGTGCAGGTATTCTCCCGTCTCCCCCATGGTCACATCGCTCCACCGCGATCCGGGAGTCTGCAGGCTTTGCAGTCCCAGGGGAACCTCCCATTGCATGGGATCCGGTCCGGGCGGGTAAAAGGTCCTCTCCGCGCCCCGGTCCCGGGTAGGAAAGGGACGCAGATATCCTTCCAACGGCCGGCGCATCAATTCCTTTTCGGTTGCGGCGGAGGAATAGCCCAAGGCCCAAGCCGCGCCGACCACCACCGCTTTCGATTCCGCCAGCACGGCGTCGGGTTCCAAACCGAATTCTTCCAATGCCTTCAAGACGCCCAGGTAGGCATAGACCAGCTTGCTGTCCGCGCTCAGGAACAGAACGTTGCCGTAGTGGTCGGGCGTGCGCGCGGTCCTGTTCGCGGGTGCCGCTTGCGGCAAGGCGCTCAAGGAATCCCGCCCGGCTTCCGGGGATTCCGGTTTCCCTCCGACGGCGGGAACAGGGGGCGTGGACCCGGGAGAAGCCGTGGCCGGAGGAAGGGCCTCGGGCGGCTTCGGGGATTCCTGACGGGAAGCGGAATCCCCTTTGGATGCCTTGTGCGGTCCGGAAGTATCCAGAAATACAAAAGCGAAGGCGGGGCTCAGGAGTCCGAGCGTCAGGGCCGCGAAAATGAAGCCGCAAAGGGCGTTACGGGCAGGTTGCCGTCCAGGCGAAATCAGCATTGCTATGGTTTCAATATCATACCAATTTGCAACGGCGCAAGGCCGTTTTTAGTAACTTAGCGTAGAGAAGCCGGCGCTCGGGATCTCTCTTCAACTTAACTCCGAACCATGTCCGCGACAGTCGCATATATTACCGCCCGGGATCGCGAGCAGGCCCTGCTGATTGGCAAGGCCCTGTTGGAATCCCGTCTGGTCGCCTGCATCAATCTCATCGATAGGATGAAATCCATGTATTGGTGGGAGGGCCGGCTGGAAGAGGCCGAAGAATGCATCCTGATCGCCAAAACCGTGGACTCGCGGCATGAGGAAATCATCCGCAGGGTCAAAGAACTACACAGCTATTTGATTCCTTGCGTGGTATTCTGGCCGCTCAGCGGAGGGAACGCTGAGTATCTGTCCTGGATCGAAAAGGAAACCGGAAATGCCTAGGCTTTTCGTCGCTTTGGATTTTCCCGAAAGCGTCCGGGACAAGCTGGCGGAAATATCCCGCGACCTTCCGGGAGCGGATTGGGTCTATTCGGAACAATACCATCTTACCCTGCGTTTCATCGGTGAAACGGATCATGAGACTTTTCTCGCCGTACGCCAAGGCCTGGGAAGCCTGTCGGCGCGTTCCTTCTATCTCTCCTTGCGCGGAGTGGGATGTTTTCCCCTGCGCGGGGATCCTGACACTCTCTGGGCCGGCGTGGACCGCAATGAGGATCTGACCCGGCTCCGGCATAGAATCGAAAGCCTGCTGGGGCGGAATGGCGTGCCGCCGGATACCCGCAAGTTTTTTCCCCACGTTACCTTGGCCCGCATCCGGGAATCCAGGGAAGAATGGGTGGGGCAATACGTTGCCGGTCATTCCCTTTTTTCCATTCCGGAAGTGGCCATCCAGGGTGTAAACCTTTATTCCAGCAAACTCACGCCGGAAGGAGCCATCCACACCCTGGAGGGAACGTATCCGTTGGAAGGGATTCTGGAAGCGGAGTGAAGGAAAATGGAGCGAAGGCCTTCAAATGAAAACGCGGGCGCGATTCAGATGAAATCGCGCTTATTGAACCACAGGCCCGCGATCAACAGATAAATACCGATGAACATCAGGCCGTATAGGCTGCTGTACAGCACGTAGTGATGGCCGATGGGCAGATCATAAACCACCCGCCCGCGGATATTGAAGTTTTCCATGTTCGGGATGATGTAATACACCCCTTTGATGACTTTTTCCGTAAAGGGATTGATCACCGGGGTCCCGGGCAACCGTTTTCCGAATTTATGGATGAAGGCCAGATGGTTTACGATGTCCCCGGAGAGGTGGCCGGCCACGTAGACGCCCAAGGTAAAGAGCGCGCTCATGGTGGGCGTTGAAAAGGCGGAGAAGAGCAGCGCGGCGGCGGTAATGACGGCCATTTCCACGAAAATGAGATAGATGGCCCAGAGCAGATTCGCCTGCGGCCGCGTGCCGATAAGAATCAGGATGAGGAAGAAGACCAGCGTCATGAAAGCCAGGTTGAGGGCCAGCACCATCAACAGGCCCAGGTATTTGCCCACGATGAAATGCCACCGCGGCAAAGGCTTGGCCAAAAGGGTCAGAATCGTCTTGCGCTGGATTTCCTTCTGGACCAGGCCTATCCCCACGAAGATGGACATCAGCAGCCCGACCAGGGACATGACGGCCAGGGAAAAGTCGGAAATGACGGTCTGCCTCGCGAACACGGACCATTCCCCGAGCATGAGGGAGAAAATGATGAGACCGATGGCGAAGAGCACCAGGTTGTAGAGGATTTTATCGCGAACGGTTTCCCGGAAAGCGTTCACGGCGATTATCAACATCGGTTTCATACGTTTTTCGCAACCTCTTCGGCGAGCACGTCTTCCAGGGAGTGACGATTGCGGCTGATGGATTCGATGCCTATTCCCTGGGCCAAGGCCCATTGCAAAAAGGAACGCTGGGACTGCAGGTCCGGACAGGAGACTGCGCGCGCGCCAAGAGAAGTCCCTACGCCTTTGGGAAGGTCCTCGGGTTTGACTTCCGCCGTGAGCACGATTTGGTAATGTTCGGCCTCGCCTTCCAGAACCTGGGCGACGGTACCCTGACGGCGGATTTGCCCGTCGACCACCATGGCCAAGCGCGTGCAAATCGCTTCCACGTCGCTCAGGACGTGGCTGGAATAGAAAACGGTGATTCCCTGGGAATGCAGGTTCTGCAAAAGGGCGCGCACATCGCGGCGGCCCAGGGGGTCCAGTCCGGACATGGGCTCGTCCAGGATGACCAGCCGCGGCCGGGACAGAAGCGCCTGGGCCAGACCGATGCGTTGCAACATGCCTTTGCTGTATGTCCGCAGCTTGCGGTCCATGGCCTCCGGGCGGAGGCTGACGAGCTCGGTCACCTCGGCCACGCGCTTCTTCAGATCCTTCCATGCAAGGCCGGAAAGCTGGCCGTAGAACCAGAGGAATTCCCTGCCGCTGAGGTAATCGTAAAAGTAGGGTTGTTCCGGAAGGAACCCGACGTTCTGGCGGCTCCGGGGCGAACCCGCCGGCAGACCCATCAGGGTGGCCTTGCCGGAACCGACCTTGAGCAGCCCCAACAGGATTTTGATGGTGGTGGATTTGCCCGCGCCGTTGGGCCCGATGAAGCCGTACAGGTCGCCCTCATTGACCTCGAAGCTGACGCCGCGCAACGCTTCCACGGATTTGCGCCAGAAGCCGATCCGGTAGGTCTTGCGGAGATCCTCGACCTTGATCATGGCCGTGTCAGCCCTGTTGGCGCTTGCGGAACCTGCGATAGTAAGTGATGGCCCTGCCGCCCGCGTAGGATACGAAACCTGCCAGCAGCAGGTAGCGCCCCAGGACGTTGGGATTGAGGGAGAAGTCCTTGTGCTTGAAAAACTCCCTGGACCCGGTCCGATCCAGATAGAGACAGAGGGCCGCCAGCACCAGGAGACCGATGCCTATCGCCACCAGGTACCAGCTGACTGTCGCCAAGCCGTCCTCCTTCCCGAAGGAGTCGTAGGCTGAGGGATCGAATTTTCCGTTTTCGGTCGGCTGCTGATCTTGTTCCGGCATGGGGGAAAATATAAACGTTCCGGGAGTCCTTGACCACGATCTGAGCCACCGCCCCCGCGAATGGCCCGTGAATGTTGACTGGCTTCGGCATATAACGGTCCTAGTATAAGCCTTGCGACGGGCGGGATGCAACCCCTCCCCGTTCCCTGGGCGCCATGGACCGGGGGTGTTTCAGCGTTTCAGATCTTCCGCCAGTACCGTGCGCCCGCCGAACTGTTCCAAAATGAAAATCGCCTGCTCCAGATGGGTCGGCTTGCGCTGGCGGGCCAGCGACTCCGCCCCCTGGAGGATGAGCGGCAGGGATTTGACGAGATGGAATTTCCAGGCCCCGCCTTCCCGGATGAATTGGAACACGGGCACGTTAGGCGCTTCCCGCAGGCCGATTTCCCCCACCTCGCCGCGCACCTTCGCCTCGCCGATTTCGGACTTGAGGAGGCTTTTCTTCACCGGCCAGCTCTGGATGACAAGCTTGTCCAGGATGGCTACGGGGCGATCGTCGAAGCCGGGGTTCAGGCGCCGCTCCACTCGCAAGGCAAGGATGCTGAGGATCTCATAAAAGGGACGCTCCGCCAGATAAGCGGGGGCCTCCGTGCGCGAGGCGCGGCGCATGTCGTCTATCCAATCCAGGGATTCCCGGGACAGATAGGCGGGAAGGGAGTCCGCCTTCCCTTCCTGGACCCGTTGGCGGAAGCGCAGGAAAAAGGCGTCCAGATCCTTGCCCGCCGCCGGGTCTTCCGGAAGCGGCGGCCCGGAACCGCCGCATGCGGCGAGCAGCAGGAAACCGCAAAAAAGGGCGGGATGGATTCTCATCCGGAAAATATACCAAGCCGGCGGCGCGGTTTCCGGCCGGTATTCACACGCCGGACTCGAGGCGGTTCCGGTAGATGCGGATCTTCTTCTCCCAGTTGCGCTGGTTGAATTCGTCGTCGGCCCGGAACTTCTTGAGTTTGTAGGCTTCCAGCAGTTCGGCGATGGCCTGGCGATCGTACGGATTCCATTTCACCAGATACCCCTCGATGATCGTAAGGGCCTCGTCGATATTGCGGAAATCCACGGTGGTATGCTTGCGCCAGGTCCAGAAGGCCAGGTCCGCCGCTGATCCCGGGATCTTGTCTTCCGACTCCAGCAGCTTCAGGGCGATGCGGCGTGCGGTCTCGGGATCGTCCTGCACGTAGCTCTGGCCCAGGAGAAACTCCAAGGTTACCGACTCCTGCTCGTCCAGGTCGATGTACCCCAAAAGCACCTCGCCCGCCTTGGCATCGTCCCCCATCTGGTAGTAGCAACCCGCCAACAGGGTGGCCATCGCGCTGGACAGCCGGTTTTCCTTGCGATACCGTTCGATGAAGCCTATGGCGCGCGCATAGTCCCCGCGCTGATACAGGCTTTGCAGGTATTCCAGGATCTGGCTTTCATAAACATCATGGCCGATCAGGAAACCCGAAATCACGGAGTCCTTGACCGCGGGCAAGGGGCGTTTGCCGATCAGGCTTTCATATTCCCAGTCCGCGAAGAAGAAACCGTGCCCGGCGGAACGGCCCAGGTGCGAGGCCTGCCGATCGACATCGTCCTCGTTCATGTGGGCGATCAGGAATTGCAGGTAGGCTTCGTTCTGGACATCGATATCCTGGCCCAGGATGGCCTTCAACTCCGGAATCTTGGCCTTGGGAACCACGATGCCCATGGTGTTGTACATGTGGCTCCAGTCCTGGCTGAACTCACTCCAGCGCTGATCGTCCCAGATGTCGTAAGTGTTGACATCATAGGTGACCAAGGTCTGCAACACCTGATCGTAGCCGAACACGGCGATCACATGGCCGGGAATGAACGCCAGCACCGGAATCCCGTGATCGATGAGCTTGAAGATGTCGTTCAGGGATCTCAAGGGAAGCACCATGTTGGCGAAGCCGCGGGATTCGCTGAAGAAGGCTTCGTCCGTGATCAGGCTGCCGCGATCCAGTTGGGTGATTTCCGCTCCGATCCGTTTGGCGCCGCTGCGGTCGCCCCAATAGTTGAGGACCAGGCCCAGGGAATTGGGAACGCAATAGGCGCTTTTGTATTCGGTGCGCGCTTCTATTCCGGGTATGACCACGCGCTTGAGGGTGCTGTCCCTATCCTTTTCCAGCTTGTCCCGGAAATCGTGGGCTTCCAGAAGCAGGCGGGAATCGTGATAGTACTTCACCAGCACCCGGATGAAGGCTTCCTTGGATTCCTCCAGGTTCCCGCTCTTGCGGTGCAACAGAGCCACGCGGAATTGCAGGTAGGATTTCAGATTGTCGGAACGGCTCCAGGTCAGGGCCCGGGAATACCAGGGAATGGCCTTTTGGGGCGTGCCGGATTTTTCATAATGCTGGCCCATGAGCAGAGCGTAATTGATGGGCAATCCGGTGACCACCGCCAGTCCGATCATGGCCAGCCCCACCGAGACCAGGCCCATGGCGTACGCGCCCAGGAAGCCTTTGCCGGATCGCCAGAGCCGCATGCAATGGTGCACCAGGATGGGGATGCTGGAAAACCACAGGACGAAGAAGAGGATCTGCCGCGTCCTGTCCAACCAGGCGGGAAAGATGGTCAATTCTTCCACCTGCCAGAGCGGAATGGTGACCAAGAGCAGATGGAGCTGGTTCACGAAAACATGCGCGCCGGTAACCAGCAGGATGAGGCCCACCAGGCCCGAGAGGGACCAGCCCTCCCCCTCCTTGGAGGTCTGCATGGCCGAGAAGAACAGCAGCAGGCCGAAGTTCAGCCAGACCACGCCCAGTTCCGAGGAGATGGAATCCACGGATGCATTGATGGGGTAGTAGCTGCTCCAAAGCAGATCGGACAACCACTGTTCCATGCTGGCCAGGAATACGGCCATGGGCAACGCCGCCGCCGCCAGGGCCAGGGACGTGCGCAAGCGCCGATATGCGGGAACCGGGGAAGGCGTTCCCCTCTCGATGGGCATGATGACCATTGCCGCGAAGCCCCAAGCCAGGTTCCAGCCCGCGAGCAGTATGGAAATGAACAACCAATTGAAGGGCAGCCATGCGACCGCGGGAAGCGGAGCGAGCGAAGCCAGAATCATCAAGGCGCGGAAAAAGCGGGACCGGGCGCGCCCCACATAGGGCATGAAAGGCCACGGTCCGGCCAGCACCATCAGGAAATACACGAAGCCGGGCAGGTGCGCCAGGACCGGGCGGTGGGAAACGGCGGATTGCGGACCGGGTTTGATCATCTGAGGTTCAAGTGCTCCGGTGCTGCCAGTTTAGGTGGACCTGCATTTCCGGCTTGTCCCCGCGATGGCGGTAGTAGTCGGCGAGCAAGGCGTGGGTCTCCCCTATCGATTTGTCCACCTTGAGGCTGCGCGCCAGGGCTGCGTAGGCCATGCGGTAATGCCCCTTGCGCATGGATACGGCTCCCTTCATGGTGAGATACTTCGCATCCTCGGCGAATCCGGGACAGCGGGCCAGCAGGCCCGGAAGCTCATCCACCTTGCCCAGCTTCAGTTTCGTCCAGGCCAGCCGGTACAATGCGGATTCGTTGCCGAAAGGGTACAGACCCGACAGTTCCGCATATAGGCCTTCGCTCCCTTTCAAATCCCCGCGGCGGGCCAGCAGGGTGGCCAGGGAGTCGGTGTACAGCGGTTCGTCAGGATCCATCCTATGCAATTCCCGGAACAGGCTGAGGGCCGTATCCATGGCCGCCTTGGACTCGGCCGAGGTGTCCGGCATGGGAGCGACATACCAATTCATCATGAGGTAGGAACCCAACTCCCCTTTCATGATCCGGGCGACGATATCCTTTTCCACCTTCTTTTCCGGTCCCAGCTTTTCCATCCAGGCGGGCGGATAGTCGTAGAACAGGTTCTGATAATCCCGCGCGTCCGAGGCGAACTCCCAATAGCGGCGCTTGAGATAGACCATGCGCGAAAAGACCTGGTCGCACGGATGCAGGGACGCCGCCTGCCGATAAGAGGCCGCGGCCTGCTGGTAGTTTTCATGGTCCTGGTAGTAGACGTCCCCAAGCTCCACCAGGAAGGCGGCCTTGCGCTCCGAAGGGCCGACGAATGCGCTGTCCCCAAGGATCAGGCCCACCCCGCCGATGTCGAGGATGTGCTCTTCCAGATCGGGCCGGGAAACGAACTTCTGCAGGCTGTACTTGAACGCGCGGGTCTTCTTCTTCTCGGTTTCGCCCCCGAAAGCCTCCCCGGCATGGTGGTAGAAAAGATCGGTGTCCTCGTTGCGGAACCAATCGAAGCCCCCCGGCGCATTGTACGAGTAGTAGTAGAACCCGTCCCTGCCCGGATCGTACCCGGAAATGGGAACCCAATGCCCGTAGAGGCTCAGGAACGGAACCCGCCCGGCGGCGAGCGCCGCCTTGATCCGATCGGCGGTGAGAAAACAGGTCGAGGCGGGCAATTGCAGTTGCCGCAACGCCGGAATCAGCTCCGGAACGTTTTCCATCTTCGGCAAATGCAGTTGCACCGTATTGGACAAATCCAGCAGGCGTTTTTTCAATTCCAGATCCGTCCAATCCGGCTTGAGAAAGGCGACCGCGCTCAGCAGCGCGTACCATTCCTGATCCAGATAGGATGCGGGCTTGATGAGGGGAAGATCCAATTGCAAAGGCGCGGCGGCAGGCGTCCCCGCGGCCGTGCGTTCCATCAGCGCCAAGGCGCGATCCGCGCGCTTGCCCATTTTGGCGTAGAAGGGTTTGTTCCGGCACCTGCGCGAAAGGTTCCGCAAAAGCGCCCGGGCCTTTTCCGGATTACCGGCCTGGTATTCCAATTCCGCCCATTCCTCCAGGAGGAAAGGAGTCCGGTAGGCCGAGGGAGTGCGGGCCAATTGGGCTTTTGCCAGGAAGCGATAGAGGCCGTAGTCGTGCCCGTTGAAGCTGCGCTCCCGCATCCCGGCCAGGTAATAGTTCCAGTCCCCCAGCATGAAAAGCATGTTGGCATACATGAGCAGGGAAGGAAGCCCCAGGAAAAATGCGCGCTTGGCGAACACGTTGGTGCGCCGCGAACCCACCAGATACCCGATGCCGAGCAGGAACGCGCTGCCGTAAAACACCGCCTTCACCGCCGTCCGCCATTTCTGTTCCAGGTTGAACGGGAGAAGGAGGGTCTCCCGATCGGAACCTTGCAATTGCGCCGACAGGAAAAGATCGAAGCGCTCCCAGATCATGATCCAGGCCAGGACGGCCAGGACGGCGGCGTAGAAATAAATCAGCGCGCGCAATCCCGGTTTCAGCGATGCCTTCCAGGCCGCCAGGCCCGCTATGCCCACCAAGGGGGTGGCATAGATCATCCACAGCAATCCGTCCGTATAGACATCGCTGGGGAGATGGATGGAAAAATTGTCCAGCTCTCCGATATTGTGGAGCAGGGCCATGATATAGACCAGGGGATAGATGGCCAATGCGGCCGCCAGCAGGGACTGTTGCAGCGAATCGAATCGGATTGCTTCCGCCCTTTCCGCCGCTGACGGATTGGCGGGCGCCAAGCCTCCGGAATCCGGTTTTTTCACTTCTTGATCAAAGCGGAACAAGCTCGCCCGATCCTTGCGGAGCATGGACCAGGCGCTGGCCAACGCCAAAACCATATAGAGTAAAAGCAGCGCGGCCCAATGCAGGGGAGCCAGAAAAAGAAAAACCTGGAAAACCAGAAAGCCAAGACTGAGAACGAGGTTTCGGTTATAAGCGCCTTTTAGCAGGTTTCTCCGCCGCATTTTGGCGAACAAAAGAAACCACAGGGCAAATGGGCCCAATAAAATCGAAACCAGGCCGAACCAAAAGGCCTTCAGTCCAGACGCGAAATCCGGTTTTCGGAGCAATAGGGTCCCTTTTTCAATGCAAGCATACTTTTCATAAGCCAAAAATTTAAAGAGGAAAGTATAAAACCCCTAGTTCACAAGCAATTTGGAGGCATGCGGGTTGCGTTCTAACACCCTATCTTTCAAGGAACTATAAAACCTTAATCCCGTTTTGGTTACAACACGTGTGAAATCCAACAAATTGTTGACGTGGGCAAGAGCGGGAGCCTATCTTTCATGGTACTTTGGGAGCGGATCTTCGACCTGTTCCCAGCATAAATTGAAAGACAGATTCTCCGTGGGCGTACGAGGAGAAATCAGTGGCTGAACATCTTGTCTTGTCAGTCGAAATTACGCCGAAGTGCATTATGGGGGACATGACTGTGCTTGATTCGCCGAAGGGCCGCCTTTTCGACCGGGCCCGTAGGAATTCAGCCATGTCCGTATTTTCCCCCACCTTTGAATTCTCCCGATGCCTGGGAGTCGCCTTTAGGAGTGTCGCATGAAACCATCCCTCGTCGTCCTCGTTGCGAAGAGGCTTGCGGATTTGTTCGTCGGTTGGGTCGGCACCCTGTTTTTCGTCGTCACCTATCCCTTCATCGCTCTTCTGATCAAACTGGAATCCAAAGGGCCGGTCCTATATTCGCAACAGCGGATCGGCATCAATCGCCGCGCCAGTCCCTACCAGATCTTCAAGCCCAAGAAGGAAGATGCGGTGGCGGCGGACGAAGCGGGTGCGTTCATCCTTTCCAACCGCCAGGTGGACTATGGCGGCGAACTCTTCACCATTCTCAAGTACCGCACCATGCGCGTCGATGCTGAGAGCCTGGGCCCGCAGTTGGCCAAAAAGGGACTGGATCCGCGCGTAACCAAGATCGGAAAATGGCTGCGCGCTTTGCATGTCGATGAACTGCCCCAGTTCGTCAATATCCTCCGCGGCGATATGAGCCTGATCGGCCCCCGCCCGGAACGCCCCTATTTTACGCTTCAGTATTCCAAGTCCATCCCCCACTATCTCGATCGCACCTTGTGGATCAAACCCGGGCTGACCGGGCTGGCTCAGATCATCCTCGGCTACGATGACTCCCTGGAAAGCGTGGTCCGGAAAGTCCACTTCGACTATTCCTACCGCTCCGCCACCAGCAGCTTCCTGACCTGGATCCGGATGGAAATCTGGGTGGCCGTCAATACCGTCCTCTACCTGCTGATCAAACCCCAGTTCGAAGGCGGCGAGAATCGGGACTTGGTAGGCCTCCGCCGCGCCAGGGTGGTCGATTTCCGGGCCAACTCGCCGTCGAAGAAGGACCTTCCGGAGATCAAGACCCTGGTGCACCAGCATCAGACCAAGAGATCGATGATCCTGGTGGGGAGCAGCCCATACGAACTGAGCCGCACGCTGAAGGACATGGAACTCAATCCCAAGAAAACCCTGGACGTGCAGGTGAGCCCGGATGAGAACTGGGATCTGGAAGACCTGGGATTCCTGATCAATCTGGTGCACCGCGTCAAACAGACCGGCGGCCGCGTGGCCATCAAGAATTCAAGCCCGCGCGTCCAGAAAATGCTGAAGGAAATCCACATGGACAGGGTGGTGGATCTCCACCGCCCCCAGGATACCGTCAAGAACTTCATGACCGTGGACGTGGAATGCTGGTTCCACGCATACAACCTCAAGGAGCAGGTCCCGCCCTCCACCTGGCATCTTCAGCCCACCCGCGTGGTGGCGAACGTGAAGAAAATCCTGGACCTGTTCCGCACCCACGACACCAAGGCGACCTTCTTCGTGCTTGGATGGGTCGCCGATCATTTCCCGGATGTGGTGAAGATGATCGAGGCGGAAGGCCACGAAATCGGCACCCACGGCTACTACCATAACCTGCTGACCAACATGACTCCGTCCCAGTTCGAAGAGGATTTGGAAAAGTCCCTGGTTTCCATCGGCAAACTCACCAAGCAGACCATCATCGGCCACCGCGCATCGAACTTCACCATCGTGGAATCGACCTTGTGGGCCTTGGAAATCCTGCATAAATACGGCATCGAATACGATTCCAGCGTCTTCCCCATCAAGCGGGAACGTTACGGCATTTCCAAATATCCCAACCGCCTGCCCCACCAGATGCAATTCCAGAACGGGAAACAGATCACGGAAATCCCCCTTTCAACCCTGGGATTGGGAAACAAACTGCTTCCGATTTCCGGGGGCGGATACCTGCGACTTTATCCGTATGCGGTCACGGACCGGTACATCGAGCAGAAGAACCAGCGCGGGCTGCCCGCCATGGTCTATTTCCATCCCTGGGAACTGGACACGGAACAGAAGCGGCTGAACGTGGGGGCCATGAAAGGCTTCCAGCATTACGTGAATCTGGACAGCACGGAATGGAAGCTGAGCCGTATGATGGAGCGGTTTTTCTTCACCTCGGTCAAGGAGAACCTGCAATCCCGCCGCGTGCAGTCCTTGTTGCGCAAGAACCCCGTGAAAGTGGAACGGATGATGGGGATTGCCACCGGGGAAGAAGGCGCGTTCCGCCTGGCCACTGGCGGATCGAACGGCTTGGTCGCCATCGGCGCCGATTCCGAAAAGAAAATCGACGACTGAACCCCTGCTTTCAAATCCTCGAGTAGTGCCTGCCATAGGCCGGGATCGCTCCCGGCCCACGGTGATGGATCCGCTCCCTTGGACTTACGTCCAGAGGGAAAGCAGATAAATCGTCAGCAGGTACATCCAGAAGAAGGCCAGGAATTTGGCGTATTTCGAATTGGCGAATGAGTTGCGTTGAGGATAAAATCTGTTCATCTGACCGACCCTCCTTTAATGCGAGGCGCCGCGTCGGGCGGCATTGGTAACATACTTTTCCGCGGACCCTAGTCAAGCGGGAAAGTATCTGGGATAGGACGGTTTTCCGGTCGTGCGGGTAACCGGGGCCGTTCTGATTCCCATACCTTGGATATCGGGTTGGATATGGCATACTTTAGCGCGCAATTCACCATCGGAAATTGCCGTTTTTACCGATGTTGCCGGGTCAAAAAAGCAAAGCGCTTTCCGGCGGCTTGGGTTGCCCAGGCCAATCTTTCAAAGAAGTCCAACCTGTTTGGGAAGCAACCGTGCTTTGGGTTGCGGACGTTTCAGCGAGCGGGGCTCGAGGTGCTTTGGTTGATGTGGAAAATCAAACCCGATATGTCCGCCGGGGTAACACCGGAGGTACGTTGGGCCAGGCCCACGGTCATGGGCCGTTTGGCGGCCAGTTTCTGGCGGGCTTCCGTGGAAAGCGCATGCGCGCCCAGGTAATCGAAATCCGCGGGAATCCGCAGTCCTTCCAGGCGTTTGTTGCGTTCGATTTCCTTGAGCTGACGGTCCCAGAATCCGCGATAGCGTTCCGAGGCTTCCAGAATAAGCATCTCCCTGGGCGTCAGGCCGGTTTCCAGGGAAAGGCACTCCGCCAAGCCGGGCAGACCCACGTCCGGCCGGCGCAGCAGGCTCAAGGCGGGAACGGCTTCATCCAAGGCCGCGGAACCGCAAGAGGCAAGATAGGCGTCCACCTTGGGCCCGAAAGCGCGCGTGGTCCCGAGAGCGGAGCGCGCCTGCGCCAGTTTGTCTTTCCAAACCGAATACTTTTCGAACACGCCGTCCGCCACCATGCCCAGGGCATGGCCTTTTTCCAGGAGCCGTTCTTCCGCGTTGTCCTGGCGGAGGTGGAGGCGGTACTCGGCCCGGGACGTGAACATCCGGTAAGGCTCTTCCAGTTCCAGGGAGACCAGATCATCGGTCAGGACGCCGATGTAGGATTCGCTGCGGCCGAGCAGGAAGGGCGGCTTGCCCTGGATGGTCAGGGCCGCGTTGATTCCGGCCATCAGTCCCTGGGCGGCGGCCTCCTCGTATCCGGAAGTTCCGTTCACCTGGCCGGCGAAATAGAGGCCGGGTATTTCCTTGCAGGCGTAGGTGGGATGCAACTGGGTGGATTCCACGGAATCGTATTCCACCGCGTAGCCGTAGCGGAGCACGCGGCATTCCTTGAGGCCCGGAATGGTGCGCAGGGCCCGATCCTGGATATCCGCCGGCAGGCTCGATGAGAATCCGTTCACGTAGATGCGGCCGTTGTTGAGGCCTTCCGGTTCCAGGAAGAGATGATGGGAATCCTTGTCCGCGAAACGGCATATCTTGTCTTCGATGGAAGGGCAATAGCGGGGTCCGATTCCCTTGATGACTCCGGTGAACATGGGACTCTTGTCGAAACCGGTGCGCAACAGGTCGTGGGTTTCCAGGTTGGTATGCGTGATCCAGCACACCGCATGGTTCTTCAATGGCTTGTCCGTGCGGAAGGAAAAGGGATAAGGATCCGCATCGCCGTGCTGGACCTCCACGGCATCGTAGTCGATGGAGTCGGCGGCCAGGCGGGCGGGAGTGCCCGTCTTGAGACGGCGGGTGCGTACGCCCAAGGCCCGGATGGCGGTGGACAGGCTGTTGGAAGCCGCTTCTCCGATGCGCCCGCCGGCGGTCTGGGATAGGCCCGTGTGCATGACCGCGCCCAAGAAGGTGCCGGAGGTGATGATCAAGGCGCGGCAACGCATGCGGCCCTTGGAGCCGAAATCCAGGTCGAAGCTCTGATCCGGCAGACGGCGGAAATCCGCGAGTTCGCCATCGAACAGGGACAGGTTCGGTTCCGCCCGCAGGAAGCCTTGCATGGTCTCCGCATACAATTCCATATCCATCTGGGCGCGCGGCCCCCAGACGGCGGGTCCCTTGGAAAGGTTCAGCATGCGGAATTGGATGCCGGCGATATCCGCGGCCAGGCCCATGAGTCCGCCCAACGCGTCCAGATCCCGGACCAACTGTCCCTTGGCGACGCCGCCGATGGCGGGGTTGCAGGACATGCGTCCGATGGCGGCGGTTTCCATGGACACCATGGCCGTGCGCATCCCCATGCGCGCCGAGGCATGGGCGGCTTCGATGCCGGCATGGCCTCCGCCGATGACGACCACGTCGAACGTGTTTTCCATGCCCCTAATGTACTCTCATCGGGGCTTGAAGAGCTCCATAAAGGCCGGCACGGGCATGGCCGCGAGCCTTTTCGGGTCTTGAAAGAGATCCGTCAGGTCCTTGACCCGATCGGCCGGGAAGCGCGTGGACAGATTGGCCTCAAGTTTCGCCAACAGGTGCGGAATGGATTCCTTGCGGCGGCGTTTGTGCCCGAGGGGATATTCCACGGCTATCTTCCCGGTGCCGGTGCCGTCCGAGAAGAAAACCTCCAGGGCGTTGGCGATGGATCGCTTCTCCGGATCGAGATAGTCGCCGCTGTACGCCTTATCCTCCCGGGTGATCATCTTGGAGCGGAGGATGTCGATGCGGGGATCCTGGGCGGAGACATCGGAGTAATCGTCGGCCGTCAATCGGCCGTGGATGAGTCCGATGGCGGCCATGTATTGGATGCAATGATCCCGGTCCGCCGGATTGTGCAAGGGACCGGTTTTGTCGATGATGCGCAGCGCCGGCTCCTGGGTGGTCATTTCCACCCTTTCGATTTCCTGGATCCGGTTCTTGACCCGGGGATGCAGGAGAATGGCCGCTTCCACCGCGGTCTGGGCGTGGAACTCGGCGGGAAAGGAAACCTTGAAGAGCACGTTTTCCATGA